>NZ_DS981450.1:79491-107647 GCF_000154845.1 Phocaeicola coprocola DSM 17136
AACGGCCATCGTGTTTGATTTGAATTCCATTTCTCGTTGAGAAGGTGAAGGGCAAACCGTTATCGCTTGTAATCCAGAGACAGAGACGCATGGGCAGTGGACCGGACCTTTGGAGGGGGAATATACATACCGCTGCATCCTGACCAACGATTACGAATCATCCATGAGGGACATCGTGGAGTTCTATAACATGCGCGGTGGCAAGGAACGCGTCTTTGATGACATGAACAATGGGTTTGGATGGGACAGACTGCCTAAATCCTTCATGGCGGAAAATACCGTGTTCCTGCTCCTGACGGCACTGATACGCAATTTCTACAAGGCCATCATGCAAAGGATTGAAGTGAAGAAGTTCGGGCTCAAGGAAACCAGCCGTATCAAGACGTTTGTCTTCAAATTCATTTCAGTACCTGCCAAGTGGATTAAGACCGCAAGGCAATGTGTGCTGAATATCTACACCGACAACCATGCATATGCAGAAGCCTTCAAAACTTCTTCCGGATGATTTACATCACTTGATGGCCACTGATTGCGTATTGCCTCAAGTCGCTTTATGGGGTAAGGGGATGGTATGCGCATTGAAACGGACGCGAGGACTTAATGGTTATCTTACGAATCAAAAGTCCATTTCTCTTTATGTAGGTAGCACTTCGGGAATGGAGTTGCGGATTTAAGGCAATACATAATTTCCGTCGAAGTCAGTAATTGTACCGTTGGTCGTACCTTTTTCAAGCACACTTACACCGATTAAAGGTTCTTTGCTCTTTGCATCCAGAACCTGACCTTTTACGGTAATACTTTGCGCCAATGCAGATGATAGTCCCATCCACATAACCAGAACAATAAAGGCAATCGCTCTGGTCCATTGTTTGTCATTTGTCTTTTCCATATAGTTAAGAATTAGGGTTAGTAATTAGAATCCTCTCATTGGAAACTTTGAAATGAACTGCATCAGTTCTTTGTCTTGGTTGTATTTGATCTCGCTTTGGTTGTTGAAAATCATTGTTGCACCTTTCTCTACTGTATACGGTTTCCATGTTGGAAGACCTTCTACATTAGGATTTCCTGTACGTGCAAACTGTATCCATGCACTGCTCATTTTGTCTGCCAGTGCTTGTGCATCTTTACCTCCACCTGTCATTGAGGCGCATCGAGCGATGTTGTCGAAAACAAAAGCTATTTCCATGCAATGAGTAGAACGGAGAATTCCATCCATTACGGGTGATTCCCATGCAAACTGATACATGTAAACAGGGGCGGCGTGCTGGGCAGCTTTCCAGTTTCCTTGTTCGATTGCTGCTGGACGGAATGTTACGTCAAAATCGATCATATCTTGAGGAGTTGCAGCCGGATATACTTTTTTGAATATTTCGATATAGTTATCGGTCTTCTCTCCATATTTAGCTTTCAGCATTTCTTTTGCCTGATCGAGAGTTGCATTTCTCAGTTCGGGAACATATGTACTGATACAGAACTCATGTAAGGTTGTACCGATCATCATTGGAATATCTTTTGATAATTCGGCTTGCTTTTCGGGCTGTTGGGGGAGGATGTTTCCGTCAACGGTAGGTCCCCATCCGAATATAAAAGAATGGATGCCTTCTTTTTCGGCTTCTTTGCGGACATTGGCTATTGCTTTTTCGCCTGCAGCCAGTAATGTTTTATAAGGTATGGTCTGAAGTTTATCAATCTCTTCAGCTTTGATACCCAGTTCTTCTAATGTAGCCGCAGCTATCCTTTGGGAGTATTTGCTTTCCATTGTCCGCTGCATGGAACCACTTTGTACGATGGCTTTTTGGAAAAGACCTTTTGCAGAGGGAGTAGCGAGTAGTGTAGATACTTTTCCTCCGCCACCTGACTGTCCGAATATGGTGACATTTGATGGGTCACCTCCAAAGTTTTCAATATTTTCGTTTACCCAGCGAAGTGCAGCTACCAGATCCAGCAAACCTACGTTTACACTTTGGGCATACTTACCTCCGTAAGCTGATAAATCGAGAAAACCAAGTACGTTTAATCTGTGGTTTAAGGTTACTACTACCACATCTCCTTTTCTTGACAGAGCAGCACCGTCATATGAAGGTAGTTCCTGACCTGAACCGGCAGCGTAGCCTCCGCCGTGCAGCCATACCATTACAGGGCGCTTTTTCCCGTCTTTTAATCCTTGAGTCCAAATGTTTACACGCAGACAATCTTCACCTGGAAAACCGTCATCCCAGTTGAATGCGAAAGCTTGTTCGTCTGATTGCCATCCCATACGTTCTGCTTGTGGACAAGTAGGTCCGTATGCCCGTGAACTACGGATGCCTTTCCATTGGTCTGGTGCTGTAGGAGGCATAAATCTTTCAGCTTTGGCGTAAGGAATACCTTTAAAGGTAAATACATTATTTTCAAGATAACCACCCACTTTACCATATTGGGTTTGTGTGACGGCAATATTCGATGATGCGGAAATTTCATCGCATGGCTCATTGTACTTGCCGGCAGCACTTGCATTTCCTGTATATAATGCAAGCAGTGAAATGAAGATTAAGGTAGAGAATTTGTGTTTTATCATAAATTTATTGTTTTAGGTTTTCCGATTGCAATATTACGATGTTCCTTTCTCTACAGTTATTTTATTTATTTTTAATGTTTGTTGCAGCGTTCAATCCTCCCGTCTTATTTGTTTAAATGTTTGTTCATTTGTTCAAAATGTGCTTTTGGGGTACTTTATGCCTTGTTTTTTGCTTATATTTGTGTCTGTAATTTTGTTAACTAGCGATACTTAAAATGAAAACATTAAGTCTTTTGTTTTTTATTTTTTTATTGTTCTCATGCACTCGCAGTGGGAAAGATTTGGCTTCAGAAGTAGAAAGACAAAGTCCTCTTGTCACCAATGGTATATCCAATCAACAGATTACGGCATTCGGTGAAGACGGGAAGGGACATATATGGATAGGTACTTTCCGTGGGTTGAATAAATTCAGCGTAAATGAATATCATCAGTATTTTTGTACGGATGACTCTCTTGATATTCCCGACAATCATATTCAGGATATTTTTCTTGATTCAAAAAAGCGCTTGTGGATATCGACAGTAAACGGTGTGTGCCAGTATACCGATAAGGATAATTTTAAGAATATCCGCTTGAGTGGAAATAACAGAAACGGATTGCGTTTGTCTGAATCTTCCAAAGGTGATATTTTGCTTACTACACTGACAGGTATTTGTCTGTATAATTCATCGGAAGAGTGTTTTGAACCGGCTATTTATGATTTTGATACATCATCTATGTTTATTATCAACAGCTTTGTCGATGCACAAGATAATTGCTGGGTAATAACTTCCAAGGATATGCGGTGCTATTCTTTGTCCAATTATAAAAGAACATTCTCGATGAAACGAGAAGAGTATTGTCGTGCTTCTTATTTACTGAAAAATGGAGAACTCTGGATGGCAGGCAATCAGTCGGTATCTATATTCGATGTAAGGCAGCGCAAGTATTTGTCATTGCCCGAGGCGATAGCTTCTCATCCGGTCTTGTCACATGTTCCTGTTGAGTATATTTATCCTTATGAAAACGGTGTCTTGCTGTGTACGCAGGGAAGGGGAGTGTTTTATTACGACAAAACATCGAAGACACTCATTCATCAGGGTGAGAATGGTTTTCCTTTTGAAGTCCCGAATTTTAAGATTAGCCGTATGTTTAATGATTCACAAGGCAATTTATGGATTGGTTCAGTAGATCAGGGGTATGCAGTACATTATCGTTATAAGAAACTGTTTAACAATAATAACTACTTGAGTTCTTATTTTAAGGATAAGTCTGTTATTTCTTTGTCGGCAGATAAACATCAGAACTTATGGATTGCAACACTGATGGATGGGGTATTTGTCTATCGGTTTGGCAATCAGCAGTTGGAAAAGATAGACCGTAATGAGCTCTTTGGCAGAGGTGAAGGGAATACTGCTTATGTCAATCAGTTGTATGTCAGCGATATAGATGGAACTGTCTGGATGACAGCTACATCCAATGAAGTATTGAAATGTAAGTATGAAGAAGGACGTTTTCGGGTAGAGCAGCGATATATGGTGAATGTTCCCATGTCTATAGTGGAAGATGATAAACAGAATCTGTGGATTGGCACAGCGAGTAGTTTCCTATATGTATTGCGTAAAGGAGATAAAGCGTTTTCTCGTTTCCCGGTTTTCAGCGGCTATACATTTATTCCAGGGCTTTTACCTATAGGTAATGGAACTATTCTTGCTTCAGCATTTTACCAGCCTTTAAAACTGGTATCTGCAGATGGAACAATATCTGAGCCTAAAGTAAATATACAAGACTTTGAACGTTGTATCCAGCGTTCTGTTTTTATTCCGACCGATTTGTATAAAGACAGTTCTGGTAATATATGGATAGGAACCGTAAGTAACGGACTGATGTGTTATTCGCCTGAATCAGGAAAAGTTACTCCGTTCCCGGGGACAACTTGTACAGATATATCCAGTATCGAGGAAGATAGACAAGGAAATTTATGGATAAGTACATTGTACGGCTTAAGCAAATATATTCCTCAAACTGATAAATGGATAAATTATTATGAAGCCGACGGGTTAGGTGGCAATCAGTTTTATGACAGAGCTTCATGCTGTCTGGATGATGGTACACTTGTTTTTGGCGGTACACATGGGGTGACAATATTCCAGCCAACTAACATGCAGGTCAGACATGATATACCTCTGCTGTTTGAAGATATTAAAATACATAATACGTTGGTCCGTCCGGGAAAAGGAGCCTGTATAGATCGTCATTTATCTTATAATCCGGATATTAATTTGAAGTACGATCAAAATGGTTTCAGTATCTCTTTTGCCGCACTCGACTATAGTGAAAGTGAACGTCTGCACCATTATTATAAATTGGATGGATTCGACCAATATTGGATTAACGCTCATAACAATAAAGAAGCCTATTATGCAAATCTTCCTGCTGGAACTTATACTTTTAGGGTTCGGATTACTCAAAATGATCAGAGTACTATCGTAGGAGAAAATGCTATTCGGGTTATTGTACATCCTGCTCCGTGGGCTACATGGTGGGCATATACTTTTTATCTGATAGCGGGGATTACTATCTTGGCCTTCTTTATAAGAGCCATGTGGCGTATACGCGCGGAGAAGCAGGCTGTGCTTCGTGCAGAACAGGCAAAGGCGCAAGAGCAGTTTATCAATAAGATGAATATGAGTTTCTTTGCCAATATTTCTCATGAATTCCGTACACCTCTGACAATGATCTCCGGTCCGATTTCTTTATTGTATAGCAGTTCGGATATAACCGGTGAGAATAAAAATCTGCTTCGTATCGTACAGCGTAGTGTAAACCGTATGCTGAGGCTGGTAAACCAAATGCTTGATTTTAATAAACTGGAAAATGATACGTTGAAACTCAAGGTACGTCCTACTGAGATTGTTGTGTTTCTGAAAGAGTTGACAGATATATTCCGTGTTAATGCTGAAAGTAAGTCGATTACAATGATAACCAACGGCTTGGAAGGAAGTTTCATTGCCTGGATAGATGAAGATAAAATAGATAAGATATTTACTAACCTGATGTCGAATGCCTTGAAATATACTCCCGCTGGTGGACGTATCAATGTGAATTTTGATATTGTATCGGGGGAGGATGCTGTACAAGCTGTAAAGATAGAAGTTATTAATACCGGACAGATACCGGATGATAAACTGGAAAAGATCTTCGAACGTTATTATCAGATTTCGGATGAGCATGGAGGAATATATAACTGGGGAACGGGTATTGGACTTTATTATGCCCGCAGTCTTGCCCGACTTCATCATGGGAGCTTGACTGCCTCTAATCTGAAAGACGACAATAAAGTAATGTTTACACTTATTGTACCTGTTGGTCAGTCGGCTTATTCGGAAGCAGAGCGGTCGCATGAACAAGTCAATCAGCTGGAAGCTTTCCCGCTTGAGGAAAATCCGCTTCCTGTAAAACCTGATCCGGATCTTGACAAGGAGAAAAAAACAATCATGGTTGTTGATGATGATTCTGAAGTTGCTTATTATCTGGAGCTGCTGCTTGGCTCCGATTATCAGGTCGTTTGCCGTTTTAATGCAGAGAGTGCACTCGAAGCTATTACAGAGAGTGTTCCCGATCTGATTCTGAGTGATGTGGTCATGCCGGGAAAGGATGGTTATTGGCTTTGCCGCGAGATAAAGGAGAGTTTACAGCTTTGTCATATTCCGGTCATTCTGGTTACGGCAAAGACAACCATAGAAAATCAGGTGGAAGGGTTGAATGTAGGAGTTGATGCTTATGTGACAAAACCTTTTGAACCGCATTATCTGATGGCTCTTATCAAGTCATTGCTCAATAACCGGGAAAAGACACGTAGTTTGCTTAGCCGTTCTACCCAGACAGACAAGATGGACGAGAATGTGCTTTCACCGCAGGATAATATGTTTATGACGGAATTATATCATCTGATGGAGAGTGAACTTTCTAATCCTGAGCTGGATGTAACAAGAATGACTCAGCTTCTGAAAATATCACGAACTAAATTTTATTATAAGGTAAAAGGACTGACAGGAGAGAATCCGAGTGTCTTTTTCAAAACGTATAAATTAAATCGTGCGGTAGAACTTTTGAAGGAGGGTAAATATACAATCTCTGAAATAGCTGATATGACAGGTTTCAATACATTGTCTCATTTCTCGAAGAGCTTTAAACAGCAGTTCGGAATACCTCCTAGTGAGTATCTTAAATAGTTGGTTAATAGGAGTTTAAAAACATCAGCATGTTTCCTGTATTTTTTGTACGAATTTTAAAAAAATATCTCGATGAATTTGTGAAAAGATGCTGATATTTTTGGAAAAGGAATGTGTTGTTTTTTTGCCTTTCACGGCTTTCACCGGTTCTTGATGCCAGTAACCCGGTGGAAGCCGTGAAGGGTAAAAAGAAACTTTTATTGATAAATACAATATTTTCAGGCTGTTAAAGGCCGGATCCTATCTTTTTGTTTTGGCAATCATAAAGGTTATGGCTGCTATGGAAAGTAAAATTCCGACAATGATATTGGTTGTGAGAGCTTCTCCAAAGACAACAGTTCCAATGAGAATAGCAGTAACGGGTTCGAATACCCCAAGGACGGATGCTTTGGTGGCTCCGATGTTTCGTGTCGCAATAGCCAATGTAGCGGTTGATACGACAGTCGGAAGAATCGCAAGACCGACAAGGTTCAACCAGACCATGTTTCCTGTAAGTCCGGTTGTTATATGAATGTCGGATAATGTAATTTTCCCTAAGAAGATAATTGCACCTACTGTCAGTGCATAGAATGTAAGCAGGCTGTTTGATATATTGCTGATAATTTTGCTTCGGTTGATGATGACTATAAATAGTGCATAGACTAAAGCCGAACCTAACGAAAGGATGACTCCTATCGGATTGATGGTCTGTGTAGAATCGCTCTGTGTCATGATCACTACCCCTACAAAGGTGAGAATGATGGAAAGCCAGACCGGCCAGGAGGGAACAACCCGCAAAAAGACCATGATGATAGCTACAAGAACCGGATAGAGAAATATAATAGTTGTTGCAAGTCCTGAGGCTATATAGCTGTATGCCTCGAACAAGAATACACTACTTGATGTGTAAAGTAGTCCGAGTATAAGCAACACGCCGGCTTGTTTCCATGAAATCTTGAAACTTTGTCTGCTCAATAAGAGAAATCCACCTAAGAATAATACGGCAATGGCATAACGGAAGAAAAGAATAGATTCGATGGCTGCACCTTCTTTCATTAAAGGAACTCCGAACAACGGATTTAATCCATAGGTTATACCGGTGATAATTCCGGCGGGATACCCGATAATTGCATTTTTACTGATATTTTTCATATTGGCTGAATAGATACGTAAAATTTTATATATGTTTTTTGATTGTTGATGACTGAATAAAATTCTTGTTCCTGAACTGTCATGTCTCAGAACCTTTAGCCGTTTTTGTATCCTGATAGGGGGCTTTCTATTCATGAAGATACTTATGTATCAGGAGAAGGCCGGTTGTAACCGAGAAACTATCCTGCCCAATTCTCGCGGTCAAGGTTACGGTAACTGATGGCTTCTGCCAAATGATGAGGCTGTATGTGTTCGGCATTTTCCAGGTCGGCGATAGTTCTCGAGACTTTCAGAATACGGTCGTAGGCACGTGCTGAAAGATGAAAACGCTCCATGGCATTGCGAAGTAATGAGAGCCCTTTTTCGTCTGGAAGTGCATATTGGTGTAACAGACGTGATGACATTTGTGCGTTGCAGTGGACTCCTGCGTCATGAGCAAATCGGCTGGCTTGTATCTGTCTTGCCCGGATAACTCGTTCGCGTATAGCTGCACTCGACTCACCTTTAGTCTGTTCAGACAGTTTTTCGAAAGGGACAGGGACTATTTCTATTTGTATGTCGATACGGTCGAGTAGCGGACCGGATATTTTGTTCAGATAACGTTGAACTTGTCCGGGGCTGCATACGCAGTGACGCGTTGGGTGATTATAATAGCCGCATGGACACGGGTTCATGGAGGCTATGAGCGTAAAGCTGGCAGGATATTCTAATGTATATTTAGAACGTGAAATAGTTATCCGACGGTCCTCAAGTGGCTGACGAAGGACTTCGAGTACGCTCCGGTTGAATTCAGGCAGCTCGTCAAGAAAGAGTACACCGTTGTGGGCAAGGCTGATTTCTCCAGGCTGGGGACTGCTCCCGCCACCTACCATGGCAACTTGTGAGATTGTGTGATGAGGGCTGCGGAAAGGGCGTACAGCTATCAATGAAGAATCTTTACCAAGCTTTCCGGCAACTGAGTGTATCTTAGTTGTTTCCAGGCTTTCTGCCAGTGTCAGAGGGGGAAGAATACTTGGAAGGCATTTCGCCATCATTGATTTTCCACTACCCGGTGCGCCTATCATAATGAGGTTGTGTCCGCCTGCTGCTGCAACTTCAAGTGCGCGCTTTACATTTTCTTGTCCTTTTACGTCGGCAAAATCGAAAGGGAAGTTATCCTGGCTTCGATAAAACTCTTCTCGGGTATTGACTATTGTTGGTTCTAAGGTACGAATCCCGTTGAAGAATTCAATTACCTCAGTAATGTTTTCTACTCCAAATACTTTCAGGTTGTTGACAACAGCAGCTTCTCGGGCATTCTGCTTGGGAAGAATTAATCCTTCCAGTCCTTGTTCACGGGCGCATATAGCAATAGGAAGTGCTCCTTTGATAGGCTGCAAATTACCGTCTAATCCTAGCTCTCCGATAATTAGGTAACGGTTCAGTTTGTCGGATGACACAGTTCCTGTAGCAGCAAGTATACCGATAGCCAGGGGAAGATCGTATGATGATCCTTCCTTTCGGATATCAGCAGGTGCCATGTTTACAACAATCTGGCAGGTGGGAAATTTATAACCGTTGACTTGCAGTGCAGACATGATGCGTTCATGACTCTCTTTTACGGCAGAATCGGGTAAACCGACTAGAAAAAATTTAATACCGCGTGAACTGTTGACTTCAATGGTCACAATTGTTGCGTCGATACCTTGTACCGCCGCTCCGAATAATTTGGTTAACATGAAGAGATTATTTTATTTCTTTTCCTCTTTTTTGATAAGCTGCTCTACTGTCGTATACAGATCTTTTTCCGTTAAGTCTTTACCAAGGACTTTTCGGTTGCGGTCTATTAAAATATTTGCAGGCAGTTTATGTATGTTATTCTGTTTGACAACCTGATTGCTCCAGCCTTTGTAGTCGCAGACTTCAATCCATTGTTTGCTGTCTTCTTTACAAGCTTCAAGCCATTTCTTTTTTTCGTAGTCGAGTGAGATGTTGAGCACTCTGAATTTCTTTTCCGGAAATTCCTTTGCCATTTTGGCTAGTGAATCACGTACGGATACACTTGCTTTATCCCAACTGGCCCAAAAGTTCAAAAGTGTGTAATTATTCTCTGAACTACTCCATGTCACATATTTGCCACTACGGTTTTTGCATGAAAAATATGTGAGGTATTTTTCATTTCTCTCTGTTTTGTCTTTAGGAGGTATTGACTTTAAAGCCATACTTAATATGCGGCTGTCTTTTATGTTTCCTCCAAGTGGCTCTATCAGACTTCTGGTCTTTTCAATGTCAGGCTGAGGTACTTGTACGAAATAATCGTTGATGAGATAGGCTGATACAAATGAGTGCGGATGTTGTACAATAAACTCTTCTGCTTTTTGAGTGATAGCCGCACTGTCTTTTAGGTTTTGCAAACTTTCCAGAAATTTTCCATATACCCCATTCTCTCCGTCACCGCTGATAACCGGATTTTCAAAACTTCCCTTAAGAGTCATATGCAGTGTCTTATCTGCAAATACAGGTATCGTTTTTAACATATCGGGCGAAACTAGCTGGAATAATGTTAATGTATCGGGTGAAAAAGTATATGTAAACTTTCCGTCCTTGAGAATAATAGTATCAAGCTTGGAAACAGGATCGTCATAAACAACCAGAATTTCGTCGGAACTACAATTTTGCAGTTCGCCTTGTAAAACAAACTCTGGTTTCTTTTTACATGAAGCCAAGCAGATTGCAATCGTCAGGAAGAATACTATTTTTCTCATGTTTCCATATTTATTTTCTGCGAAAGTACTAAATTATTTGTAATAAAAAAACCGGAATACAAGGGAATGTATTCCGGTTTTCCAAAAGATATGATAAAATCAATTACTTGATTTCGTTAGCATATTTAGCAAATTCGCGGTCGATCTGAGCTTTTGCAGCCAGAGTTGCATCTTTCTGAGCAACTTTAGCCATGCTAGTCTTAACCAAATCAGCGTTGTTTGTTCTTGCACCTACGATAGCCATCAAGTAGTCAGTGTAAGCATCAGGATTCTTAACTGCATTCAAAGTATTTTTAGCTTTGTTGTAGTCTTTAGCCAGAATCTGAGCCAAAGCAGCTGAGTTAGTCTTAGTATCACCGAATGCCTGTACAGCGCGATCGTACTGACCTTGTTTGATATACAAGTTACCCAGAGCTTCATTAGCTGTGTTAGCACCAGTTGATTTGCTTAAGTAAGTTTCAGCGTTAGCTACATTACCCTTAACCAATTCGATGTAACCAAGGTTAGTGTTAACTTCAGGAGCGTTAGCGTCTTTGCTAGCAGCTTGTTTGAAGTAGTTTTCAGCTGTAGTGAAGTCACCGTTAGCATAAGCCATCATACCCAAGTTGTTGTATGCACGGAAATCGTTAGGATACAATTCTGTAGTTTTCTTGTAGATAGCTTCCTGACGAGCTTTGTCGTTTGTCAGAGTAGCAGCGTACAGCAATTCGTTTGCGCTTAATACCTTAGCATCAGTATCGAATGCTTCGTTGATTTCTTCATCGCTACGACCGATAACGTCATAGTTTGCAGTCAAGCGAGCACGACGCAACTGAGGAAGGATTTCGTCAGCCAAAGTTTTGTAAACTGAAGAAATGTTCTTGATTTCAGTTTCACGCTGTTCTGGATCGTTATACATAGAAAGAACACGCAAGATCAGGTCTTTATCCTGGATGTTTGATTTAGAAACCAATTCCTGGAAACCATCCCAGTCCTGAGCAGTATACTTAGTGTCTACTGTAGTTTCGATCTTACCTTTCTTCAATTCTTTGTTCAAATACTTTTCAGTGTTGTTCTGACGATTTTCAGCCAAAGTAGTATTCAATTTAACACCACCATCAGGAGAAGCATAAGCAGAAACTTCGATGTTGTTCAACTTATAGTTCTTAGTATCGCCTGCAACTGTTACAACCTGCTTGTTGAAGTCTTTCAAACCTTCAGACTTCAATTCGTTTGCGCGAAGGTTAGCCTGCTGGATCAAGAACATGATCTGTGCTTCTTTAGCTTGTTTGATGATACGCTGGAATGCGTCTGGAGCCAAAGCTGCGTTAGCAGAGTTTACAGTAGGAAGTTCTGAAGTAGCGATAACACCATCAGCAATCTTTACAGAAGGAATAGTGTATTCTTTTTTACCTTTTTTGATCTTGAAATCAAGATACAATTCAGATTTAGCCATTTCAGGAACATAGTCGAAAGAGGCTTTCATTGTATAAGTACCACCAGTCTTGTAAGAGATTGTCTGGTCGTTACCTTGTACTTTTTCACCCTGGAATGTAGCTGGCTGGCCTTTAGCTTCACCGCCATCCCATCTCAATACTGGAGTTACTTCAACGATAGCGTTCTTTTTGAAGTACTTTTCGGGGAACTTACCTGTGATAGTAACAGGAACTTTACCTCCGACAGCTTCTAACACTTCTGGATTTGTTGTGAAGTAGTCAGCGGATAATTCGCCCATCTTGCTACATGAAGAGAAAGCAAGGACTAACAATGCCACTAAAGGCAAATACAACTTCTTAATCATGATTTTTTAAATATTAGGTTTGTTATAAAAATATAATCTAGCTGTTTTTTTATTCTTTTGGGGGCAAAGATAAGAAAAACTCTATTAGGTGTGGATGTTTTAACCTCCTTTTTTTTAAAGAGATATTAAAAAAAGATTAAATTAAGTCATTTTCTCTTTCTCTGCACCTTGATGCTTAATGTTTCTAGGATGATGCCCGATGATTTCTTGTCGTAATCTGTTCTTGTCTATGTGTGTATAAATTTCAGTTGTTCCGATGCTCTCATGTCCTAACATGCATTGTATTGCACGTAAGTTCGCTCCACCTTCTAATAAATGAGTAGCAAAGGAATGTCGGAATGTATGTGGGCTTATTTTCTTTTTTAATCCGATCAGGCTGGCTAATTCCTTTATAATATGGAATACCATAATACGGGAAATGTTTTTTCCGAAACGGCTGATAAATACAAAGTCTTCATATTCCGGTTTGATGAGTCCCTGGTTCCGTTCGATAAAATAGTTCCGGATTTCATTGATGGCACGAGGAGATATAGGTACAAGGCGTTGTTTGCTCCCTTTCCCTTCGACTTTTATAAAGCCTTCGTCAAAATACAGATCGGATATTTTCAGGTTGCATAACTCAGAAACTCGGAGCCCGCAGCTGTATAAGGTTTCTAGAATCGCACAATTTCGCTGTCCTTCACGGGTACTTCGGTCTATACTTCCGATGAGGGCATCGATCTCTTCTACGCTTAGGACATCGGGAAGATGTTTTCCGATTTGAGGAGATTCCAGTAGTTCTGTAGGATCTTGCTGGATATAGTCATCCAGTACCAGAAAATGGTAAAAAGAACGTATGCCGGAAAGTATGCGCGCCTGTGACCGCGGGTGAATTCCGATATCATGAAGTCCGGCGGAAAATGTTTCCAGGTCTTGTAGGGTAACTTGGGTATAATCGATATTCTCTAATGTCAGGTATGCGAATAATTTATCCAAATCTGTGAGGTAAGCCTGTACTGTATTTTCAGAGAGAGATTTTTCTAATTTCAGATATTGCTTATACTTTATTATTATCTTCTCTCTTTTCACATAAGTTTTCATTTCTTTTTCGTATCTTTGTGCCAAATTTCTCAACAAAGGTATTAAAAAGTTTTAGTTTGAATAGGTATGAGAATACAAATAATCAATGGTCCCAATATCAATTTATTGGGGAAACGGGAACCTTCAATTTACGGTGCTGTTTCTTTTGAAGATTATTTGGTGACGCTGAAAGCACAGTATCCCGATGTACAGATAGAATACTATCAGTCGAATATAGAGGGGGAATTGATTAATAAAATCCATGAAATAGGGTTTTCTTATGATGGAATTGTGCTGAATGCAGGAGCTTATACGCACACTTCTATAGCTTTGCAAGATGCTATCCGTGCTGTAACAACTCCTGTCATTGAAGTACATATCTCGAATGTGCATACCCGGGAAGAGTTCCGGCATAAATCTATGATCTCTTGTGCTTGTAAAGGAGTGATATGTGGCTTCGGACTTGATTCGTACAGACTTGCTTTGGAAGCACTTTTATATACAAAGAAATAATACATTTAGAATAAGAACAAAATATGATGCTCAAACAAACAAAAATCGTTGCGTCCATTTCGGACTTACGTTGTGAAGTAGATTTTATCAGAGACCTTTTTAATGCCGGTATGAATGTTGTTCGTATGAATACAGCTCATGCCAGTCGTGAAGGATTCGAAAAATTAATCAGTAACGTGCGTGCGGTATCAAACCGTATCGCTATCCTGATGGATACAAAAGGTCCGGAAGTACGTACTACTGCAAGCGCAGAAGGTCCTATTGATTTTAAAACAGGAGATAAAGTACGTATTGTTGGCAATCCTGCACAGGAAACTACTCGTGAATGCATTGCTGTGACCTATCCGGGCTTTGTACACGATTTGTCGGTTGGTGCCGATGTATTGATTGATGACGGTGAACTGGAACTGAAGGTTGTAGAAAAGAGTGAAGATACTTTGTTTTGCGAGGTTTGTAACGACGCTACACTGGGAAGCCGTAAGAGCGTGAATGTTCCGGGTGTACGTATAAACCTTCCTTCACTGACTGAAAAAGACAGAAACAATATTCTTTATGCAATCGAAAAGGATATTGATTTCATCGCACATTCATTTGTACGCAATAAGCAAGATGTACTTGACATTCGTGAAATATTGGATGCACACAAGAGCGACATTAAGATTATTGCAAAGATTGAAAATCAGGAAGGTGTAGATAATATTGATGAAATACTTGAGGTAGCTGACGGAGTTATGGTTGCTCGTGGTGACTTAGGTATTGAAGTCCCTCAGGAACGTATTCCGGGTATTCAGCGTCAGCTTATCAAGAAATGTATTCTGGCAAAGAAACCGGTTATCGTAGCAACTCAGATGCTGCATACCATGATTAACAACCCACGTCCTACTCGTGCAGAGGTTACAGATATTGCAAATGCAATCTATTATCGTACAGACGCGCTGATGTTGAGTGGTGAAACTGCATATGGAAAATATCCGGTAGAAGCTGTTAAGACAATGGCCAAGATTGCTGCACAGGCTGAAAAGGATAAAATGGAAGAAAATGATATCCAGATTCCTTTGACTCCGGAAAATACAGATGTTACTGCATTCCTTGCTAAACAGGCTGTACGTTCTGCTACATTGATGCCGATTCGTGCTATCATTACTGACTGTTTCAGTGGTTTGACTGCTCGTAACCTGGCAGCTTTCCGTGGAAAATATCCTGTGTTGGCTGTATGTTATAAGGAAAAGACTATGCGTCATCTGGCATTATCTTATGGAGTGGAAGCTATCTATATGCCAGAAAAAGCCAGTGGTCAGGAATATTATTTCACAGCATTGCGTAAATTGATTGCTGATGGAGTTCTTTCAGATAAAGACATGGTGGCTTATTTGAGCGGAGGAAAGAAAGGTACTCATACTTCATTCCTTGAAATCAATCAGGTAGGCGATGTGTTGGACAGTGAAGATGAATATGTTTTACCCAACCGTAACCGTTACTTATAATATATATGAAAGAAACGGACGCTCTGGACGACTATATACTTCAGCATATAGATGAAGAAGGAGAATACTTGAAGGCTTTATACCGGGCGACGCATGTTAAACTTTTGCGTCCCCGTATGGCTTCAGGGCATCTGCAAGGACGTATGCTGAAAATGTTTGTACAGATGATACGTCCGAAACAAGTGCTTGAGATAGGTACTTACAGCGGATATTCCGCTCTCTGTCTGGCAGAAGGACTGGAAGAAGGGGCTATGCTCCATACTTTCGAGATAAATGATGAGCAAGAGGATTTTACACGTCCGTGGCTGGAAAATTCATTGTATGCCGATAAAATAAAGTTCTATATAGGTGATGCCTTGAAGATTGTGCCTGATATGGACGTAACATTTGATCTTGCTTTTGTTGACGGTAATAAGCGTTTTTATGTAGAGTATTATGAGATGATTCTGAAAAAGATGAATTCAGGAGGCTATATTATAGCCGATAATACTTTGTGGGACGGACATGTACTTGAACCCGAACCTCATCATACAGATACGCAAACTATCGGTATTAAGAAGTTTAATGATTTGGTGGCGGCCGATACACGTGTAGAAAAAGTTATATTGCCTTTGCGTGACGGCTTAACCATCATACGTAAAAAGTAATTATTTATATGGAAACAACCAGACAAAATAAAATCGCTCGGCTCATTCAGAAAGAGCTGAGTGATATTTTCTTGCTGCAAACAAAGGCGATGCACGGTGTATTGGTTTCAGTCAGTGTTGTGCGTATTAGCCCGGATATGAGTTACGCTCGTGTATATCTTAGCGTGTTCCCGTCGGAACGTAGTGAGGAAATCGTAAAAAATATCAATGACAATATGAAGTCGATTCGTTTTGAATTGGGAAATCGGGTACGTCATCAGTTGCGTATTATTCCGGAACTTAAATTCTTTGTCGACGATTCGCTGGATTATGCTGCTCATATCGATGAGCTGCTTAAGAAATAAACTCTCTTGTTCACCACAGGCTGCATCATTCTATTTCTTTTTGTTATAGAAGTGCGGTCTGTGGTGAAAAATTAATACACCATGAATTTCCCCTTTTACATAGCTCGAAGATATTTGTTTTCCAAGAAATCGCACAATGCTATCAATGTGATTTCAGCTATTTCCGTATGTGGAGTGGCACTTGCTACGCTGGCACTGGTATGTACGTTGTCTGTATTCAATGGGTTTCAAGATTTGGTAACTACATTTTTTACAGCCTTCGATTCGCAATTGAAGATTACTGCTGTTCGTGGAAAGGTATTTGACGGGCAAGATAAGCGAGTGCTTCAGCTCAAAAAAATGCCAGACGTAGAAGTTTATTCCGAGTCTTTGGAAGACAATGTAATGGTGCAATATCAAGGCAGACAGGCTATGGCGGTGGTGAAAGGAGTTGAAGATAACTTTGATCAGCTGACTCCCATAGACAGTATTCTTTTTGGAAGAGGTGATTTACTGCTTCATGATGAGGTTGTTGATTATGCTATTCCCGGTATTCAATTGCTTTCTACATTAGGCTCAGGTATCCGTTTTCTGGATCCGTTGGAAATATACGCTCCCCGTCGTGGTGCAAAGGTGAATATGGCAAATCCTTCTACAGCTTTTGTTACCGGTAATTTATTTTCATCGGGACTGGTTTTTGCTGTAAACCAGGAAAAATATGATGCTTCTTACATACTGACATCAATAGATTTTGCCCGACGTTTATTTCAATATACTACAGAGGTCAGTGCAATAAATCTGAAACTGAAAGCTGGAGCAGATACGGATGCAGTAAAAAAACATATACAAGATTTGTTAGGTGATGATTTCCTGGTACAAGACCGTTACGAGCAGCAGGCAGATACCTATCGTATAATGGAGATAGAAAAGCTTATTTCTTACCTGTTTCTTACCTTCATCCTGATGATTGCATGTTTCAATGTGATAGGCTCTCTCTCGATGCTCATTATTGATAAGCGCGATGATGTTGTGACCTTGCGCAATTTGGGTGCGAGCGATCGGCAGATAGTGCGTATCTTTTTGTTCGAAGGACGTATGATATCGTTTTTCGGAGCGTTTGCAGGAGTTGTATTAGGTTTGCTGCTTTGTTGGTTGCAGCAAGAATATGGCTTGATAGCTTTGGGAAGCTCTGGAAGCTTTGTAGTTGATGCTTATCCGGTAAGTGTACATGCATCAGATGTACTTCTTATTTTTATCACCGTATTATTGATTGGTTTTCTGTCGGTATGGTATCCTGTACGTTTTCTTAGTAAACGGTTGCTGAATAAGTAGGAATTGATTTATATCTGCAATAGAAAGTTAATAAAGACATTATAAAAAAACGGACCTGTAGAGCTTTCTGCACAGGTCCGTTTTTGTATATTACACTGTTTCTTTATTCATCAGCAAGGATGAAATCAAGCTGCTTCTTTTCCAGGTTAGCACGGGCTACCTTAATTTTTACCGGGTCGCCAAGACTGAATTTGCGATGATGACGCCGTCCGATAAGACAGTAGTTCTTCTCGTCGAACTCATAGTAGTCGTTACCCAGATCACGCATAGAAACCATACCTTCACATTTATTCTCGTTGACTTCTACATAAAGTCCCCATTCAGTGACTCCTGATATAACTCCATCATAAACGTTTCCGATACGCTCACTCATAAATTCTACTTGTTTGTATTTGATGGATGCACGTTCGGCACTGGCAGCAGTCTGCTCCATAGCAGAGCTATGTTCGCATAATTCTTCATACTTATCAGCTTGTGCAGTTCTTCCTCCTGCAAGGTAGCGGGTAAGTAACCGGTGAACCATCAAGTCTGGATAACGGCGAATTGGAGAAGTGAAATGTGTATAGAAATCAAATGCCAGTCCATAGTGCCCGATATTATAAATAGAATATCTTGCTTTCTGCATGGCACGTAATGAAACGGTTTCTATCAGATTCTGTTCTTTTTTACCTTCAATGTCGCTCAGCAGTCGGTTGATTGACTTAGATACATCTGTTTTACTTCCTCCTGTACGTATCTTGTAGCCAAAACGTGCTATAAACTGACTCAGGTTATCCAGTTTGTCCGGATCAGGCAGGTCGTGGATACGGTAAGGAAATACCTTCGGCTTTTTGTTCTTAGGAACTTTTCCGATATGTTCGGCTACCGTACGATTTGCCAGCAACATGAATTCCTCTATCAGCTTGTTTGCCTCTTTGGAAACCTTGAAGTATACACTCAAAGGCTTTCCTTTTTCATCTATTTCAAATTTTACTTCACAACGGTCGAAGTTAATGGCACCGGCAGCCATTCGCTTTTCACGGAGAATTTGTGCAAGCTTATTCAGTTGAAGTATTTCTTCCTTATAATCTCCTTCTCCTGTCTCGATGATGTTTTGTGCTTCTTCATAAGTGAAACGGCGATTCGATTTGATGACTGTATGACGAATACGGTAATCTTTTATTTCTGCCTTTTCGTTCATATTGAAAATAACAGAATAAGCCAGCTTCTCTTCGTCTGGACGCAGTGAACAGATAAAATTGCAAAGACGTTCGGGTAGCATCGGAATAGTACGGTCTACCAGATACACGGAAGTAGCTCGTTTTACAGCTTCTTTATCGATGATGCTACCTTCTTTTACATAATGTGAAACATCAGCAATGTGTACACCTACTTCCCATAATCCCGGTTTCAACTGACGGATAGAAAGTGCGTCGTCGAAGTCTTTGGCATCTTTGGGGTCGATGGTAAAAGTTACGATATCGCGGAAGTCTTCACGTTCTGCATAGTCTTCAGGAGTTATTTCTGCCGATATCTTTTCGGCAGCAGCCTCTACAGCTTGCGGATAGACATAAGGCAATCCGTATTCAGCAAGAATGGCATGCATTTCTGTTGTGTTCTCACCTGCTTTCCCTAAAATATCTATAACTTCTCCAAACGGATTTTTTGCTTCTTCGGGCCATTCGGTTATCTTGACCACAGCTTTATCTCCGTTTTTCCCTCCCTTCAACTTTTCTTTAGGAATGAAGATGTCATTGGCAAGTGTATTGCTTTCTGTAAGAAGGAATGCATAGTTTTTGCTGACTTTCAGAGTTCCTACGAAATTGGTATTGGCATGCTCGAGAATTTCAATAACTTGTCCTTCTATTTCATGACGACGGCGTTTGGCACAAAGGATAATCTTAACTTTGTCATTATTCATGGCATGCGCAGAATTGCGTTCTGCTACAAAGACGGGCTCTCCACCATCTTCCGGAATAAAAAGATTTTTTCCGTTGCTTTTACGCTGGAATGTTCCGGTCATAATCTGACCTTTATCATTCAGTTTATAATGTCCTTTTTCTGTTTCTATCAGAAAATTATCTTCTGCCATTTCCTGAACGATATCGGCACAAAGCATTTTCAATGGATGAGTAGTTAGTTTCAGTCCGGTGAACAACTGTTTCATACCGAAACTTTCCATTGGCTTCATACGGAAATAATTGACCAGCATCTCTGCCAGTTCTTTTTTCTTCATATATTTTCCGCCTTTTTTTTCTTTCTTTTTCTTTGCCATAATCGTAATGTTTTAATTTGCTGCTATAACCTTTGGAATAACCAGCCTGATACAACAACTGTTTCTTTCACAAAGTAAACAAAATAAATGGAATAAAGGAGCAATAACTCGCTATATTTTAAGGTAGAAAGGTGAGAAACTATTATCTTTGCCGCATGGAGAAAAAAGTATTGGTAACCGGAGCAAGCGGCTTTATCGGAAGCTTTTTGGTAGAAGGAGGGCTGGAGCGCGGTATGCAGGTATGGGCTGGTGTACGTAAGAGCAGTAGCAGGAAATATTTGCAAGATAGCCGTATCAGTTTTGCTGAGCTTGATTTTACTGATTCCGACCGTTTGGAAGAACAATTGAAGCAACATAAACTGGAGCATGGTGGATGGGATTACATCATTCATTGTGCAGGGGTGACGAAGTGCCGTGACAAAGCAGATTTTGAAATAGGTAATTATTGGGCCACTCGTCATTTTATTGAAACATTGATGCGTTTGGAGATGCTTCCCGAACAATTCATTTATATCAGTTCGTTGAGTATCTTCGGACCGATAAGGGAAAAAGACTATTCTCCCATTTGTGAACAAGATACGCCTTGCCCTAATACAGCTTATGGGGTAAGTAAGCTGCATTCGGAAGAATACTTGCAGAAGCTGAAGGATTTTCCGTATGTCATATTCCGTCCGACAGGAGTTTATGGTCCTCGGGAGAAAGACTATTTCCTGATGGTCGAATCGATTTCCCGTCATGTTGATTTTGCTGCCGGATTTCGTCGGCAGGATATAACATTTGTGTATGTCAAGGACCTGGTTCAAGCTGTATATCGCGCTATTGATAAGAAAGTACTGCGCAGAGCTTATTTTGTAAGTGACGGATATGTATATAATAGCCGGACATTTTCTGATTTAATCCAAAAAGAGTTAGGCAATCCGTGGTTGATACGTTTTACATGTCCGTTGGCTTTGCTTAAAGTAATATCTTTCTTTGCTGAAAACATAGCCCGACTGTTTCATAAATCGAGCACATTGAATCTGGATAAGTATAAAATAATGAAGCAGCGTAACTGGCAATGTGATATTACTCCATTGGAAAAAGAATTAGGCTATCGGGCAGAATACCCGTTAGAGAGAGGTGTAAAAGAGATTATTGCATGGTATAAAAAGGAGAAATGGCTATAAAATTGTTTGAACGTGTAGATAGTGGAAGGGGATTGTTTGCAGTAGAAACAATTAGCTTGATATACAATGCTTTAACATCTTTGCTGATTTTATTGCTTTTTCCTCGTATGGATCATCCGGGCATGATGCTGCTGGAGCGTCTGGGTATTGTTATTCTGACGTTTGTCCTGATATTTCTGTATCAGGCTTTTCCCTGTCGTCTGACGGCTTTTGTCCGTATGGCTGTACAGATGAGTCTGCTCGCTTACTGGTATCCGGATACGTTTGAGTTTAACCGTCTGTTCCCTAACCTGGATTATTTATTTGCTCATGCTGAGCAGATATTGTTTGGCTGTCAGCCTGCTGTTGAATTCAGCAAGCTCTGTCCTTCCATATGGTTCAGTGAACCTTTCAATATGGGCTACTTCTTTTATTATCCGATGATACTGGTGGTAGTGGTATATTATTTTCTGAACCGGTTTGAATGGTTCGAAAAGATTTGTTTCGTACTGGTTACCTCATTTTTCATTTATTATTTTGTCTATATAATGTTACCCGTAGCAGGACCTCAGTTCTATTTCCCGGCTATCGGGATGGATAAGGTAAACGCCTGCATTTTCCCTGCTATTGGGGACTACTTTAATACCAATGATTATCTGATACCTGGTCCGGGCTTTGAGCACGGTTTCTTCTATCAGCTTGTCGAGGCTTCACAGGAAGTTGGAGAACGTCCTACCGCAGCTTTTCCCAGTTCACATGTAGGAATATCTACTATTGTAATGATAATGGCATGGCGTGTAAACAAGAAACTGGCTTATGTGCTGGCTCCTTTCTATATTCTTCTTTGCTGCGCTACTGTATATATTCAGGCGCATTATCTGATAGATGCCATCGTAGGTTTTGTATCGGCATTCTTTGTTTACCAGCTTGCTACATTGATGTATAAAAGATGGTTTATCTCACCAGTTTTTAAGCTGATGGGATAAACTGTTCTATTATTCTCCTCCGAAAGTGCTTTCTATATGATCGAGTATTCCGTTCAGCTCCGGCAATGTTTCTGCGCGAAGCATGGCTATACGTGTATCCTTAAAATTAGGAATGCCTTTAAACAATGGAGATGCAGCCAGATGACGGCGGACATGAAGAATACCCCGGCGTTCGTCGAGCAGATTGACACTATCTTGTACTTCACGGCGTAAGACGTCCATTTTCCATTTGAATGACAAAGGAGGAAGTTCTTCTCCAGTTTTCAGGTAATGTTTTACTTCTTTGAATATCCATGGGCGTCCGAAGCTGGCACGGCCTATCATAATGGCATCCACTCCGTAACGGTCGAAGCATTCTTGTGCACGCTGTGGAGTTGTAACATCTCCATTACCGATAATAGGAATATGCATACGTGGATTATTCTTGACCTCACCGATCAGTGTCCAGTCGGCTTCACCTGTATACATTTGTGCTCGTGTACGTCCGTGTATGGTTAAAGCTTCGATACCACAGTCTTGCAGCTGTTCTGCCAGTTCGACGATGATTTTGTGTTCCGCATCCCATCCCAGACGGGTCTTTACCGTTACCGGAATTTTTACGGCATCAACAACAGCCTTGGTTATCTCCAGCATTTTCGGAACATTCTGCAACATTCCGGAACCAGCTCCTTTACCTGCTACACGTTTTACCGGGCAACCGAAATTCAAGTCCAGAATATCTGGATTGGCTTGTTCCACAATACGGGCAGCTTCTACCATGGTATCAGTATCTTTCCCATATATCTGAATGGCAACAGGACGTTCTGCATCACTGATGTTCAGTTTTAACATGGTTTTTCCAACTGAGCGAATCAAGGCATCGCTCGATACAAATTCGGTATATACCATGTCTGCTCCAAATTCTTTGCACAGCAAGCGGAATGCGGGGTCTGTCACGTCCTCCATAGGAGCAAGCAATACAGGCTTGTCGCCCAGATCAATATTTCTTATTTTCATCGTAATGTTTTATAGGGTTTCACTGCAAGCAGTGCAGGTAAAAATTTGAGTACAATTATAAACAGATTGTTGAATATCGCTGCAAAATTAATAAATAAAAGAAATCCTCCCAAACCGGAAGGATTACCTTTCGTCTGGGAGGATTAAGTATTGTTTGAACTACCACTTATCGGTAGATGCTCAATTTAGGATGATCGTTGTACAGATTTTGATTTTGCAGTTCTTCTTTTTCTGTGATACGGAACAGGTAATATTTGCTGTTCACTTCGAAATCAGAACCGTCAGGGAACTTCAATGTAGGATGTCCGCTGATAAGCATACGATTTTTTTCTTTATACTCGTCTCTTGCATCTTCCGGAGCTAATATTACATCACCGTTTTCATCCAGTTTTGGAGTTCTTATTTCCTGGCCTTTGCTGTCGTGTGTAATATCTGCCATTGCGTACTTCTCAAATTTCTTACGTTCTACTGATTGCTGGTTGCGGATGATATCGGTCAGTGAGAAACCTTCTCCCCACAGCTCTTTACGGCGTTCCAGCCAGATTTCTTTCAACAGTTCATCACCAGTAGCGGTAACGGCTGGCGATTCGAATCCCTCTTTCATGCGGGCATCACGAAGTTCTTTCAGAAGTGTCTGTGCTTCACCAGTTTTTCCACTGATATGTGCAGCTGCTTCTGCCTTGATCAGGTACATTTCTGCCACACGCATCATGATGACATCTCCTAACATATTATTGATATCAGCGAACAGGAATTTATAGTTAAGCATGGCACACTCGCCGTAACCTGTATTCAAGCCCCATTTAAACAGATCTCTACGGTAGTCATTTTTATCAAACAGTTCCTTGAAGTAAGGGTCTGTGTTGAAGTTTGTATAACCACCACCTGGAGTTGTTGTATCTTTATAATAGAAGTTATAAGCTGGAAGGTTATCATCCAACGTACAAGAGTAGCCCCACATCCATTCTTTGTTCAGTGCGTTGTTGAAACCTGACTTGTATTCCGCTTCGCTCATCAGGTAGCTATTTTTCAGTTTCATAGCTTCATCTGCATATTTGTATGCATCTTCCCATTTACGTGCATATAAGCTTGCACGTGCTCTCAGACCGGTTACAACAGTATGGTCGATTTTGTACTGATCTGTTGCATTCGAACCGCGATTGTAATCTTCCGGAATCAGGTCGTAACCCCATTTCAAATCGTTTAATGCCTGTTCGTATACTTCCGATACACTTGCAGCCGGCTTTCCGGTTGTCGCCATATCGTAGTCGGTTGGTTCTGTATAGATAGGTACACAAACAGCATCCGGATCTTTATCGATAGCGAAAGAATAATGGCTTGCCAGTAACATGTACAAGAAACCACGAGTAGCATAAGCTTGTCCCTTGATGCGATTCTTTTCTGTCTGATCTCCTGAAATACCGTCGATATTTTTGATAACAGCATTACAGTTGTTAATCGGGTCGTAAACCATGTCCCACATTACATCGTTTATTTCTCCACGTCCGTAACCATTGGTCAGATTATAACTGGAAGAATAACCATAGCTGGTTGTTCTTACGACATCCGAACCTGCAAAATCATCATTGATCATGATAGCTCCATATCCGATAGATGCGTAAGTAGAACCGGAATTAAAGATATAGTTCCAGGATCCTCTGATTACACGGTCAGCGTTTTCCAGATTTTTGAATACAGCATTTGCTTCAAGTGAAGTTGTAGGAGCTGTATCTAGGTCACAGGCTGTTACAGAGCAAGCAGCCAGTGCGGCAAGGCATATATTTTTATAATTGAATTTCATATCTAGTCTATTTATTAAAGGGTTACATTAATACCAAATGAGAATGTTTTCATTGCCGGATAGCGGTATGATACGACACCGCTGATAGGCTGTTCAGGATCAAGACCTTGCTGGTGACTGAATGTCAACAGGTTCTCTCCCTGAACGAAGATGCTGGCATCTTTCAGTGTGGCAAAATGTATCCAGTTTTTAGGCAAAGTATAGCTTAATGTAACAGTTTTCAAACGCAGGAATGAGCGGTTTACCAACCAGCGGCTTGAACTGCTTGTGAAATAGCTTGTCTGGTTGTACGACAGACGTGGGATGTCTGTGTATCGGTTTTCCGGTGTCCAGCGGTTCAGCATATCTTCACTCATAGAGCTACCGTTTCCACCTTTTACGCTCATCATGCTAATCTTGTCGTTGTTATACAGCTTACCTCCGATTGCATAAGAGAACAGCATAGATAATGACAGGTTTTTCCAGCTAAGATCTGACTGGAAACCACCACTCAACTTAGGCAGTGAGCTGCCTACCTTCACCTTATCGTCTGGTGTCAGGCTAGAGTAGTCTTCGGTTACCTGACGGCTGCCATCTTCTGCGGTGTAATACCACTGTGGTTTACCGTTTTCCGGATTTACACCAGCCCATTCATACAACCAGAAATCATATAATGAGCCACCTTTTACCCATTTCTTTGAGCTCTGCCACATAACATCGGTTGGCAGTTCTACGATTTCATTCTTATAAGTAGTTGCATTCAAGCTCAGTTTCCAAGTCCAGTCTTTTGTCATAACTGGAGTACCACTGATTGTAAATTCCCAACCATAGTTCTTCAGTTTACCGATGTTGGCATCGATACTTGAGAATCCACTTGAAGGAACCAGGTCGCGGGCAAACAACAAATCTTTAGAAGAACGTTGGAAGAATTCGATAGTACCGTTCAAACGGTTGCTCCAGAATCCAAAGTCCAGACCTACGTTCAAGTTCAAGTTTGTTTCCCAGCTCAATTCCGGAGTTTCCAAACGTGATGCGTGCAGAGTAGACTCACCCAGTGAGCTGCCGATTGAATAGAGAGCCTTATATGCATAGTAACCTACATTGTCATTACCTTGTGCACCGTAACTTGCACGAAGGGTCAGGTTGCTCAGCCAGTTATTGCTTGCTTCTTCCAGGAATTTCTCACGTGAGATTTTCCATGAACCTCCGAATGACCAGAAAGTACCCCAGCGATGATCCGGATGGAAACGTGAAGAACCGTCGGTACGAACTGAAGCTGATACAAAATATTTGCTCTTATAAGAATATTCGGCACTTCCGAAGAAACTCAGCAATTTGTACTGGTCGCTGTTTCCACCGAAGCTGCTCAATGTAGAAGCTACATCTGGTTCAAAATAACCGTCAGTAATGACACCCGTTCTTGATCCGCTGAAATTTGATGTGTTAAATTCGTAATATTCCTGACCTGCCATCAGACGAACATCATGGTCTTCTTTGAAAGTATGGTTCCAGTTGATAACGTTGTTGTATGTCATACCGGTAGTACGGTCGTTTCCTTTTTCTACACTACCTGTCAACGGTTGTTTACCGTAGGTTGGGTTGTTGTAGTTGTGAGTAAACTTGCTGTCATAGTCAATGTTCAAAGACATTTTGTAGCTTAAACCTTCGATCGGAGTAATTTGCAAGTAACCACGTATAGATGCTGCATCACGTTTGTACTCTTTCTTGTCATACAGCATAGACTGTGCGAAGTTGTAACCGTTGTATGAACCTTTACGGTAAGTACCATAATCGTAAACACGGTTTCCATTTTCATCCAGGATATATTCTCCTGTTGTCATATCACGTTCATAAACAGGATAGAAAGAAGGAATGTCGCGTGCCGCCAATACAATATTGCCGATAGCTGTATCATTCTGCTTCGGGTAATTTTGTATAGAATGGCTGGTTGCTACATTCAGTCCGACCTGTAACCATTTACGCAGATCGGTTGTGATGTTAGAACGCAAGTTGTAACGTTTGAATCCTGAACAGATGTAAGCACCCTGATCGTCCAGGTAGCCTAAAGAAAAATAATATTTAGTTTTTTCACTACCTCCTGAAACACTTGCATTCAAGTCTGTATAGTGAGCGTCTTGTGTCAGGGCATCTTCCCAACTGTCGTTCCACAGAGGAGTTGCGCCGGCTACAATTTTTCCGTCTGTTCCTATAGGCTGCGGATAATTTGTTCCGTAAGGATTGATACCCAGACCGCCTGTTTGTGTAGTAGCAACGATAGAAGAAGCTTTTTGTGCTGCTTCAACAGGGTCTGATCCGTTGTCAATATAGCTGTTGCGCAAAGCTTCCCATTGCAGCATAAAATAATCGTTTGTACTCAACTGGTCGTAATCGCGTACGGCACGGCTTGAGAAACCATATTTTGCTGATAACTGAATTGTCGGAGCAGAACCGTTCTGTCCTTGCTTCGTTGTAATCATGATAACACCGTTTGCTGCACGAGAACCGTAAAGAGAGGCAGCAGCGGCATCCTTCAGAACTGTAACTGAAGCGATATCCTGTGAAGAAATAGAAGACAATTTACCATCATACGGAACACCATCGACTACATATAACGGTGTCTGAGATGCATTGGCAGAACCTACACCACGAATGTAAATGTTAGCATCTTCTCCCGGCTGTCCGCTTGTAGAGAATGACTGTAAACCTGCTACTGTTCCCTGTAATGCTTTTGATACACTTGAAACCTGTGAAGCTGCTACAATTTTCTTGTCGATAACGCTGGCAGAACCTGTAA
Organism: Phocaeicola coprocola DSM 17136; assembly: GCF_000154845.1. Classification (GTDB taxonomy): domain Bacteria; phylum Bacteroidota; class Bacteroidia; order Bacteroidales; family Bacteroidaceae; genus Phocaeicola; species Phocaeicola coprocola. The sequence continues at coordinate 107,231 of NZ_DS981450.1, forward strand.
AAGTAGATTTTTTGGCAGTACCATATGGCACGGCAATAACTACTTCTTCCATGGCTATAGAAGATTCCTTCAAATCAACGTTGATGACTTTTTGTCCTTTTACCGGCATTTCTACGGTTTCATATCCGATGAATGAGAACACCAGTGTGCTTTTTGCTTCAACTTGTAGTGAATAACTACCGTCTATGGAGGTAATTGTACCATGTGTTCCTCCTTTGACTGCCACTGTTACTCCCGGCATCTCTTCGCCGTTGGCCGTAACTTTTCCGTTCACAGTAATTTCCTGTGCGTAAGTCGCTACACAGATTAGCAAGCTGCATAGCAGTGATAAGAATTTACTCATAAATCTCTCTCTTAATGATTTTGGGTTAATATAATTTTTCGGTTCTTTCTTAGCTTATGCCTTATGTTTTCTTG
>NZ_DS981449.1:0-1174 GCF_000154845.1 Phocaeicola coprocola DSM 17136
GAAGTACGTTCTGAGCCGGCTGTGATGAGTGCGTCACTGGTAACGGTTACTTTGTTTCCTCCGTATTCATTGCCACCGTTATCTACAAGAATAATCCGATAGGTTCCGTCTGCCAGTCCTTCCGGAACGGTATATTCGATGTAGCTGTTTTCTCCGTTTTCTGTGTAAGCGATATCGGTTGCTGTTTTTCTGCCGATAACGATGCTATTTACTTTATCAAGGTTGTTGCCGTAAAGTTGTGCTTTTGCTCCAGTAGTAATGATGCGTTCGAAGCCGATTTCGGTAGCCCAGGGATCATCTGCCAAAGGATTGACCTGAATGAGTCCTTCACGGTAAGTCGATTTGCCGATGCTGGTTGTAGCGGTCACTTTCAAATGATAAGTTCCTGCTTTCAGAGCGAGGTCAATTTCTTTTCCTGTCTGTATTTCTTCTCCGTCAATAAACCATGTAACGGTTGTATAATCGGCAGGAGTCACAGTCAGTGTCATCGAGAAGTTGGCATCACGGCTGATATTTGAAACTACCGGCAGTTCACCGTTTACTTGGTCGGGAAATAAAAGGGTCAAGGATTCGGGGATCGTCATTTTCTGTTGCTGTAGAAAATGGAGTTTCTTCCGTGCAGGCGATGAGTCCGAAGCTCATAGCAAGCATGATTAATAGTATGTGGTATATCTTTTTCATATCTGAATCTAATTAAAAAATGATTGTTATTTTGTTGCATCTTTGTCCCACCATACCGGAGTGTACCAGTTGTCTGTTCCTCCCATGCGGTTTAGAGCTTCTTCGTAACTTACTTTATTGTAAGATGATTCCAGAACCGGGTAGCAAAGGCGCACCGGAATTTCAGTACCGCCGGTCAGATATTGTCCGAAACCGTATTCAGCAGGTGATTTCAATTTCGGATAACCAGAACGGCGTATGTTTGCCCAACATTCAGCCGGATTGGTGAAGTGGAGAATCCAGGCCTGTGTATTGATGGCTTCTTTTTTCTGTTCGTCAGTATGTCCGATTCCGTTTTGATTTATATATTCTTCGAATGTTTCATCCGAAACCTGGTCGCATCCATAGCTTTTCTGTCAGGAAATCGATAGCTGCACGTACTCCTGTTCAGTACAGTTCGTCTATAGAACTTACTTTCCTGTATTCCATCCTTGAAAGAAGCTTCGGCCAAATA
>NZ_DS981449.1:1274-2103 GCF_000154845.1 Phocaeicola coprocola DSM 17136
GTCTTCAAGAATACGCATCATACGGTTCTTCTCTGAAGCTATCTGCTGAATAAGCTTGTTCCGGTAACGCGTCAGGTCACGAAGCTGACGCTGCTCCTTGGGAGGAATATAGCTCGGTTTGAGAAGACCTGCCAGAAGAAGCTTGCAGATCCATTCGCTGTCCATCTTGTCTGTCTTGTGACCCGGAACATTCTTAATGTGACGGGCATTGACTATCCAGACATTGGGAATGGAATCTTCAAGAACCTTATAAACCGGCTTCCAGTAAACACCGGTACTCTCCATTCCCACATGCGTTACACCATTGGACAATAGCCATTCTTTCAATTCATTCAAAGAACTCGTGAAGGTTTTGAATGAGCGGGTCTCGCGTTGGATGCCTGCTCCGTCAATTGTCGCCACCACAACCTTCAGGTGGACGTCGATACCGCAAGCGCGCTGTATCAACTGAGGGAATGTCACTTCTGCCATAACTGATACATTTTAGGGTTACACTATACAAAGGTAACTTCAGCTTGACTATTTACATTCTCTTGGGCGTGATTTTTTATCTCATGGGTATTTCATTGTATTTCTTCTTTAATATATTACGTAATGAACTATCTTTAGAATTTGAGATTGACATTGAATCCGTAACTTCTGCGTGATGGGAGTGAACCATATTCCAATCCCATACCGGTTGTATTGTTATAGTTTGAATCCGGATCAATATTTGGAATATTCTTCCATACGATAAACGGATTACGTGCAACGAATGAAACTGTGAGTCCTTTTACTACGTTTTTCAGCCATGACTGAGGTACTCTGTAGGAATCCACCACAGTGCGAT
>NZ_DS981448.1:0-1245 GCF_000154845.1 Phocaeicola coprocola DSM 17136
AGCAACGAATTGTATAGTCTGCTATATTCCTAATGGATTTAAAGATAAAAAGAAAAATCAGAACATCTATATAAAGAAAAAAAGTTACGATGATTCTGATGTTCCCAAAAAACATATTGAGGAATTAGTAGATTACAACGGCATTAAATATCTTGAATGGTTTAAAGCCGAAGGATAATTATAATGGTATAGATTAGGTCGTCTATCTGCCATAACCTTTTATGGTAAAGATGATAAAAATATGAGCAGCTAATAGTTGAGTTGAAAAAAGAACAAATTGTGCGACTAACAAGCGGCTTAACCTCCCCTGAAAAAGGTCGGTTAGCCACCAAACATTATCGACCTGAAAAGAACAAGAAATGAAACCAAGAGATATATTTATTAAAGCCTGCAATGAGATAGCTATTCCTTTTATCGCAATGGGATTTAAGCCGTCTAAAAATGGACAATGTTTGAAAAAGATTTCAAAAGACAAAAATTTGACTTTTGAAATATGGTTTCGTTCAAGTGTATATAATTCATCTTGTAGTGTGGCTATATATCCACTGATTACGATTACCTGTAAAAACTTGAAAAAGTGGGTGCAAGAAGAGAATCTCAATGTCAATGATGATGGCTTAGTATATCATAATCATATTGGATACCTATCGCCAATAAATCAATATCAATCTTGGGATCTTGCCGGACTAAGCTATGCTCCATCAGTAAAAACAATAATTGATTTACTTGAAAAATATGCTTGTCCGATATTTGATTTATTTGAGAATAGACAAATGGCTATTGACTTCATTATGCAACATGGCTGTTGTTTCAATCAATACACGAAAGACTCTCTCCTTGCCCTGCCATATATGTTGAGATATGGTGAAAAGGAACAAGCCGAGAACTACTTCAATCATTACATACATTCAAGTAAATGTCGAAATAGATTTGTAAAAGCCTATTCTCAATTAGAAAAGAATGAAGTAATTGATTGTGGATTAGATAATCGTTTCGTAATACTTGCATATAGTCAAAAACTAAAAATAAAATAGGTCGATAACAAACAGATGAAACTTTTAAGGTGGTTTATCCGCCGAACATTATATGCCATGTATGAAAAGGATAAAATATTAAATTCATTTCCTCCGGATCTCGCAAAAGATGTACGGAGAGTATTGGATATGCTTTGTGATGAAAAATGATGATATAGCAGCCGATACTATATCGTCATCTTGGAGGTTTGAATATAGCATTTCCAGAACG
>NZ_DS981448.1:1345-2601 GCF_000154845.1 Phocaeicola coprocola DSM 17136
GCTCGCACTGTGGTGGATTCTATACAGCATTAAACAAATTGACACATCTAAAGAGATTATGTATTAATGGGATTGCCACAAAAGAAGAGCAAACATTTGATTATATAGCCAATCTTTCTCCTTTAGAAGAACTAATCATTTGTAACATAAAACCGTTTAGCAAATTCCCCAATTTATCGAACTTACATAGTTTATATTGGTTATTTATTTGGGAATGTAAAAATTTAGTTGATATAAAAAACATTGCCGATATTCCCAATTTGCGTGTATTTGATTGGTGTTGTTCTCAATTAAAGCCTACTGAATTGGAATTTGTAATGCAAAAAGACAGTATTCAAAAAGTTGCTGCTCAATTTGGAGGAAAGAGGTTAAATGAAGAATTTAAATCATTATTAATGAAGTACAATTTATGACGATAACAAGCGGATGAATCTCCCTAACGGTCGATTATCTGCCGGACATTAGTCGCTTGAAAAATAAAAAAAAGAAAATGAGTAAGATAATGATATGGGTCGGTCAATTCGATTCCGAAGCTGACTTTGAGAAATATATGGATCAATCGGCTTTCCGTCAATGGTGGAAAGATTATGATGAAGACAATAAGGAACTTCGTTGCCAGTTCTGTAAGGAGCTTGGTGTAATGAGCTATGATGAGGATTTTCTTATTATGAAATTCACATCTGACGGCTTGGCAGGATTACTTAACCTTATTCCTGCTGATACCCAAAAGATAAGTCTGTCGATAGCTGATAAAAATATTACAATGGCAAATGCTGTTATCTGCTATAATTGTCGTGAGGGTATATCTCCTAAGAAGGCAGAGAATACCACAACCATGACTTATCTTGGTACGTTTGAGTTTGAACTGTCGCCTGAAGGAATGCAAGGGTCTAATGCTGGATTAGAATATATGATTTGGATTGGCACAACCGATAAAAGTAGGGAAGAATTTATGGAGTATTTCAATCAAGATGAATACATGAAAGAAATACGAGATTACGAAGAAGGTCGTACAAAGAAACGCCCAAATCCCGACCATCGCTGTCAGTTCTGCAAGGACATAGGAATTAAGTTCTATTACCCAGAATTTTTGAAAGTGGAAATTTTGGATCATCTTGAGAATCCATTTTGAAATGGTAAAAAGGATGATAAACAATCAATTTGTGCCTGATTGGGTTATTGAACTCTACGTCAAGGAAGAACATGTATCCGCCTTCAAATTGTATGTCTGCATTATTCCTTATGGATTTAAGTAC
>NZ_DS981448.1:2701-3575 GCF_000154845.1 Phocaeicola coprocola DSM 17136
CGTTCTATTACCCAGAATTTTTGAAAGTGGAAATTTTGGATCATCTTGAGAATCCATTTGAAATGGTAAAAAGGATGATAAACAATCAATTTGTGCCTGATTGGGTAATTGAACTCTACGTCAAGGAAGAACATGTATCAGCATCGAATTGTATAGTCTGCTATATTCCTAATGGATTTAAAGATAAAAAGAAAAATCAGAACATCTATATAAAGAAAAAAAGTTACGATGATTCTGATGTTCCCAAAAAACATATTGAGGAATTAGTAGATTACAACGGCATTAAATATCTTGAATGGTTTAAAGCCGAAGGATAATTATAATGGTATAGATTAGGTCGTCTATCTGCCATAACCTTTTATGGTAAAGATGATAAAAATATGAGCAGCTAATAGTTGAGTTGAAAAAAGAACAAATTGTGCGACTAACAAGCGGCTTAACCTCCCCTGAAAAAGGTCGGTTAGCCACCAAACATTATCGACCTGAAAAGAACAAGAAATGAAACCAAGAGATATATTTATTAAAGCCTGCAATGAGATAGCTATTCCTTTTATCGCAATGGGATTTAAGCCGTCTAAAAATGGACAATGTTTGAAAAAGATTTCAAAAGACAAAAATTTGACTTTTGAAATATGGTTTCGTTCAAGTGTATATAATTCATCTTGTAGTGTGGCTATATATCCACTGATTACGATTACCTGTAAAAACTTGAAAAAGTGGGTGCAAGAAGAGAATCTCAATGTCAATGATGATGGCTTAGTATATCATAATCATATTGGATACCTATCGCCAATAATCAATATCAATCTTGGGATCTTGCCCGGACTAAGCTATGCTCCATCAGTAAAAACAATAATTGATTTACTTGAAAATA
>NZ_DS981448.1:3675-6275 GCF_000154845.1 Phocaeicola coprocola DSM 17136
AATAGTAGATAATTTTTGTACGAGGGAAGAAGCATTGGAGGTAATATGGATAGCTTCTTTCGTTTTATCGGGAAAATGAAAAATTCTTTGATCGAACTAAAAATCAAATGATTAGTTATTGGAATTGCTATTATAGGTGAGAAAGCCCATCAAAAAATCATATATAGGTTTTAATATCTTTAATAATTTGGAAATGGCATATAACAAGCGGCTTAGCCTCCCCTAAAAAGGTCGGTTAGCCACCAAGCATTATCAGTAATTAAATAGTGTAACATTATGAATATATATGAAATTGGACAAGACTTTGATAATTACAAGTTCTTTGTATTCAAGGAAGAAGATAAATCAAATAAAGATGTTTGGGATTATAATGGTCAATCACTTGTTAATGAGTGGAAAGGGCTTAGCTTAGAATTGTTTAAAGATAAAAGAAAAAAGAAAGACAAACGAAGTGAGGACTTTGATGCTTCTTGTTATTTTTCTGGTTGTCTGATAGTAAATAAAAGAACATCTTTATGCTCGCTGAAAAGCTGAAAGACAAATAGAAGTTTTACCTGTCAATGTAGACGGTAATACTTCAAACTATTATTTTATAAATGTATTGAATACAGTCGATGCCTTAAATATAGAGTCCAAGAGCAATGAAGAAATTTTGAAGATGATGAGAGATAATAATGGTATTTTCAATAAAGGAAATATCGGTTCATATATCATATTTCGGGATAGTCTGTTTAATAACAATTATTATTGCACAGATGAATTTGTAGATTTTGTGAAGCAATATTCAATCACAGGATTAAAATTTACATGTGCAGGTATCGCAAAATAAATCACTGATAACAAGCCAAGTTAGCTGCTAAACGCAGCTCCTTGTCAAGCCATTATCTGCCCATAAAAAGAATGAATATGAAAATAGAATTAGAAAATTGCCAAAAAAGTCTTACTCTCAAAGATTTTGAAGAAATAGAGAGTAAATTGGGTTATGCCTTGCCGGAAAGACTGAAAGAGTTCTATTTACAATATAATGGAGGTTCTACGAAACAGACCGCAAGCATAAATAAATATCAAGAGGTGGAAATTGAAGATTTCTTCCCATTCAAATATAACAAGGATTTTAAGAATGACCCCAGATATACGGCAGAAGGCGAAACATTAGAGTTAAGAAAAGCTGGAGCTATATCTGATAGCATTCTTATTTTTGCTATGGAATCTACCGATGAAGGTCGGATTACCATAGACTTGGTTAATGGAAAGATCTATCTTTACCCTATTGTGGGGATGCAAGATGTAATCTTCAATTTTGGAGAGCCACGACTTGTTGCAAATTCAATAGATGATTTCTTTGACAATCTCGTTGTTTTGGACGGGCACAAAGCAATTCCAGCAATAGAAGAAATCGAAGAGGGACAAACGGAGACAGCAGGTGTAATGCCTGAACTTTCGGACTGTTCGGCTTCGCTAACAAAAGAAGATATAAAGAATTTTGAGGTTGAGTTGAATGTAAAGATTCCGGCAGGCATGAAGAACTTTTACCTCAAGTTCAACGGTGGTATGCCATCACCATATTGTTATCAACCGCAGGACGAGGATTTGGATCGGGTGGAGATAAATGCGTTCTTTCCGATAAAGGAACGCACCAATGCTTTTGAAACAATTGAAGTCATAGCCAAAGATATATGGAGTAGGAATTTAATGCCATGCAATCTGTTGCCTTTTGCTATGGATTCGGGTGGAAACTATTATGCGTTGAACTTGAAGAATAAAAAGATTTACTATTACTTGACTGACGAGTGGGACGAAAACGCTTCAAGAGAATACAACTTTGAAACAAATACTCGTTACATCGCCCAGTCATTCAATTACTTTATAAATCATTTTATCGAAGAAGAGGAATAAAGCGGGCAGATAACAAGCGGATCAATCTCCTTTAATGATGATTATCCACCGAACATTAGCAATTGACGAAAAAAAGAAAGCAATGAGTGAAATTATAGAATACCGTCCAATTAATGAGGACGAACGAATAGAAATAGATCAGCTTGCGGCTAAAGGTTTAGTCCTTATAGGTTTGCAGGAAAGTGCTGAATCCTCTGCCATCCTTGATGGCATAAAGAACTATCTCAATAATTTTGAAAGTTCAGATGACGAGGAAATTACGGATAGGGCTTATGAGTTAGGTTCCCTGTTAGGAAACACCATCCAAAAGCACTATGGATGGAACTGGTTTTGTGTAGAGGAAAATACAGATGATTCTTTTCATTGTGTTGCTTCTAATAAAGAACGAGCCTGCTGCGCCTGTCATGAATATATATACTCCATATTGACAAAACAGCATTCCAATAATGTAAAGTTGCTGTTCAATATGATAAAGAAGGACTATCCTAAAGAATGGCACTTCATGTTGCTTTCTTAAAAGATTGCTAACAAACAGATGAAACATTTAAGGCAGTTTATCTGCTAAACATTATCGTTGTTTACATTAGAATCAAAGAAATGAGAACAATAGAAGATATGCTTCAATGTGTTCTGCTTTATCAATGAATGAGCGGAGTCATGCGGGTATTTTCATAGTATATGAATCCACCACAGTGGCGAGATGG
>NZ_DS981447.1:0-20119 GCF_000154845.1 Phocaeicola coprocola DSM 17136
ACGAAAAGACCCCGTGAACCTTTACTATAGCTTAGCATGAATTGGCACGCGATTGTAGATAGTCGAGCTTGAGCAGCACGCAGTGTTGTGAGCCGCTGTTGAAATACGACCCTTTGTTTGTTTGAATTCTAACTCTTGGTAAGAGGACATTGCTTGGTGGGTAGTTTGACTGGGGTGGTCGCCTCCAAAAGCGTAACGGAGGCTTCTAAAGGTGCCCTCAGGACGATCGGTAACCGTCCGCAGAGTGTAATGGCAGAAGGGCGCTTGACTGGGAGACAGACAAGTCGAGCAGGTAGGAAACTAGAGCATAGTGATCCGGTGTTTCCGTATGGAAGGGACATCGCTCAAAGGATAAAAGGTACTCCGGGGATAACAGGCTGATCCCTCCCAAGAGCTCATATCGACGGAGTGGTTTGGCACCTCGATGTCGGCTCGTCACATCCTGGGGCTGGAGAAGGTCCCAAGGGTTGGGCTGTTCGCCCATTAAAGTGGCACGCGAGCTGGGTTCAGAACGTCGTGAGACAGTTCGGTCTCTATCTATCGTGGGCGTATGAAATTTGCGTGGCTCTGACACTAGTACGAGAGGACCGTGTTGGACCGACCTCTGGTTTACCGGTTGTGCCGCCAGGTGCATCGCCGGGTATCTAAGTCGGGATCGGATAAGTGCTGAAAGCATCTAAGTACGAAGCCGGCCACAAGATTAGATTTCTCAGGGTCGTCAAAGACGATGACGTTGATAGGATGCAGGTGTAAAGGTAGAGATACCAAAGCCGAGCATTACTAATTGCCCGTATGCTTTCCTTGTCAGGAAGGATGGGTGATATATACTTTCAGCTTCTTGAGAAGTGCTTGAATTACCTGCTTGTTAGTCATGAATACATAAAGGATATTCAGGTGACTATTGCACGAAGGTTCCACCTCTTCCCATTCCGAACAGAGAAGTTAAGCTTCGTCACGCCGATGGTACTGCGCAAGTGGGAGAGTAGGTAGTCGCCGTCTTAGGAGAAGCCCTGCAGCATCACAAGTGCCGCGGGGCTTTCTTTTTTGCATGAGGGCAGAAAAAACGCCGCCGGCTCCGGGAGTACGGCGGCGGAAGCGTCTCAATGTACCAGGGTGTTCATACCTTCCACGGTCCTGCCGCAGGAGAAGACGCACCTGATGCTGATGTCCTTGTCTATGATGAGGATGTCCGCATCCTTGCCCTTCTGGAGCGTGCCCTTCGACGAGTCGATGCCGATAAGCTTCGCCGGAGTTTCTGAAGCCATACGGACAGCATCCGCAAGAGGTATAGCGGCTTTTTTTACCATTGTCCGTACCAGTGTATCCATGGTTGCCAGACTGCCGACCAGTGAAGAATGGTCTGCTAATTTGCATACACCATTTTCGATAATATATCTGGGGTCATCAATAGGCTCACCATCGTATGCCGCATATTTTAAAGCATCTGTAACAAGGCAGGTTTGTTCGACACCTTTTAATTTATAGACGAGTTTCAATATTGTTGCTGGCAGATGAATACCATCTGCTATGACTTCCACACTCATTCCGTCTGTGAGGTATACACTTTCTACGGTACCTTCGTATTTGTACTCACGGCGTTTATGGAATCCGGGCATAGCATTATAGAAATGTGCGGCATGGGTGAATCCTGACTCAAAGGCTGCCTTTATTTCAGGGTATTCAGCTTCAGTATGTGTGATTGCTGCCATAATTCCTTTTGAACGCATATACTGACCGAATTCATGTCCTCCAGGTAATTCCGGGCTGATATCCCAACGTTTGATGCATTGAGTACTTTCTATGAGGGGGATATATTCATTGGAATCTGGATCTTTTAAAAACTCTTCCCATTGGCTTCCTGCCATTTTTTTATTAAGGTAAGGACCTTCGATGTGTAAGCCTTGAATAGTGCTTCCAGGCTCTTTCATTAGAGCTTCACAAGTTTTGACAGCCTGCTTGATATTCTCAAAACTGGTAGAAGATAGTGTAGGAAAAATAGATGTTGCTCCATGTTTCAAATGTGCCAGACTTGCTTTTTGAAAAGCTTCAGTGCTTCCCTCTGTAAAATCATATCCAGCTCCTCCGTGTGCGTGCATGCTTATAAAACCTGGAACGATGTACATGCCTTTAGCATCAATCACGGTTGCACCAATGACTGCAAGATCGCTGTTGGTTACTTCTAGTATTTTTCCGTCGCTGATAAGGACAGATCCGTCTTTTAGCCATCCTTGCGGAGTGAGGATATGTCCGTTTATGATTTGTGTCAACATAAATATCGATTATTTAAAATGTAATTAAAATAGTTTATTGGTTCCTTCTACCAATTTACCCATTGCCCATACGGCACGTACATTTAAATCGCGGTCGAGGGCAATAATGTCTGCATCTTTTCCTTTTTCCAAAGTTCCTTTCCGGTCAAGTACTCCCATGATGCGTGCTGGAGTTTCAGATGCCATTCTTACTGCATCTTCCAGTGGTATTTCAGCTTTTTGTACCATTGTACGAATCAAACGGTCCATGGTAGCGATACTTCCTGCCAGTGCGGAGCGGTCGGCTAATTTGCATACACCGTCTTCGATGATAACACGTGGGTCGAAAGCTTCTTTGCTGTCACTTGCTGCACATGCTAATGCATCGGTAATCAATGCAGTCTTTTCTACACCTTTTATTTTATGGACTAAGCGGAGAATTGTAGGAGGAACATGAATACCGTCTGCTACAACTTCTACTGTCATATCATCCATCAGATAAATACTTTCTACTGTTCCTTCATATTTATATTCGCGGCGTTTATGGAATCCAGGCATTGCATTATAGAAATGAGTTGCGTGGGTATATCCTACTTGGAATGCGGTATAAATGTCTTCAAATTCTGCTTGTGTATGACCTACTGCAGCCAGAACTCCTTTAGAGGTAATATATTTACCAAACTGCATAGCTCCAGGAAGTTCGGGAGCTGCATCCCAACGTTTGATACAATGAGTTTCTTCCAGTAAGGGGATATATTCTTCCGGAGTTGGATCTTTTATATTTTCGGGCATTTGACCGCCGGCCATTTTCATGTTGAAATAATGTCCTTCCAAATGAAGTCCAAGAACAGGACTGTCTGGTTCACTCATTAATTTTTCTGTAGTTTCGGCTGCAGCACGAATCATTGGTATTGTTGAAGAAGATAGAGTGGGGTATATACTTGTTGTCCCATGCTGCATGTGAGCTTTGATTGCTGTACGAAAAGCCTCTTCGTTGCCTTCCATAAAATCACGTCCTCCTCCTCCATGTACATGGATTTCAACTCCTCCCGGTACAATGTACATTCCTTTTGCATCGATGAGTGTAGCACCTACAATTGCCAGGTCACAATTTGTTACTTCTAGTATTTTGTTGTCCCTGATCAAGACAGAACCGTCTTTTAACCACCCTTGAGGAGTTAAAATACGTGCGTTAATTATTTGAGTTAACATAGGAATAAGATTTTATTTCTTTTATATTTTCTGCAAATTTAATTAATTGTCCGATAGATAATATGTTTATTTATGATTATAGCAGTGATTATTTAAAAAAAATATTTGTTTTCTGGTCAAAAAGGAGATTTATATGAATATAATACCCATTATACGGAAAGGTCATAAACACTTTTTTATTTGATAAATCTTTCCATTAGAAGATAAATGAAACGTTAAGTATTTATTTTTATGAATAAAAAAATAGAAAGACTAGATAAAATGAATTATTATTTGTATCTTTGTCGCCCGATTTATATAGTATTGCGAATTGGGAAAGCTTAGTACATACAAGGTAGAATTAAAGAATATGTCTGAAGACGTATGTCATTATGAATATGTCTTGGACAATGATTTTTTTATCAGCATTGATGCTCCGGAGATACAGAAAGGAAAGCTGCGAGTTGCATTGACGGTAAAAAAAAGTATGGGAGTTTTTGTCTTAAACTTTCATACAGAAGGTTTTGTCGTTGTTCCGTGTGACCGTTGTTTGGATGATATGGAAATTCCTGTTGATATAGATGATGAGCTGAAGGTAAAGATGGGAGCAACTTTCTCTGATGAAAATGATATTGTAGTAGTACCTGAAGAAGATGGTTACATCAATGTTGCATGGTTTATCTATGAATTCATTGCGTTGAGCCTTCCGATGAAACATGTACATGCTCCGGGAAAATGTAATAAAGCAATGATGGGAGCTTTGAGCAAGCATTTGCGTTCGTCTGCAGACGATGAGGATTATATGGATGATGTTGAAGAAAATGATGCAGACCCCGATGTGGAACGTGAAATCGATCCACGTTGGAAGGATTTGAAAAAAATATTAGATAATAATTAAATAAAGTTTTAGAAAAATGGCACATCCTAAAAGAAGACAATCAAAAACGAGAACTGCTAAGAGAAGAACTCACGATAAAGCAGTTGCTCCTACTTTGGCCATCTGCCCTAACTGCGGCGCATGGCATGTTTATCACACTGTATGTGGTGCTTGCGGTTATTACAGAGGTAAATTAGCTATCGAAAAAGAAGCTGCTCTTTAATAAACGCTTTGTTGAACACGTTTGTGTGATTCACTGAAAGAATAAAGCCGGAGAGCTTTCGGCTCTTCCGGCTGTTTTTTTATAGGAATATGCAAACTAAAATCTGAAATGATGGAAAAAATAAATGCTGTAATTACAGGAGTCGGTGGCTATGTACCTGACTATGTTTTGACCAATGAAGAACTGTCAAGAATGGTCGATACCAACGATGAGTGGATTATGACCCGTATCGGAGTAAAAGAAAGACGTATACTGAATGAAGAAGGATTAGGTACTTCTTATTTGGCACGTAAGGCTGCAAAACAATTAATGCAAAAAACAAATTCAGATCCTGATTCTATTGATTGCGTAATTGTTGCAACTACTACTCCTGACTATCATTTCCCTTCTACTGCCTCAATTTTGTGTGATAAATTGGGTTTGAAGAATGCGTATGCATTTGACTTGCAGGCTGCATGTAGCGGCTTTCTCTATGCTATGGAAACAGCTGCAAGTATGATTCAGTCTGGCAGACATAAAAAAATTATCATTGTTGGTGCTGATAAGATGTCATCAATGGTGAATTATTCAGATCGTGCTACATGTCCTATCTTTGGTGACGGCGCTGCTGCTTGCATGGTAGAAGCAACAACTGAAGATTATGGTATCATGGACTCAATATTGAGAACAGATGGCAAGGGATTGCCTTTCTTACATATGAAAGCGGGTGGTTCTGTATGTCCTCCTTCTTATTTTACTGTAGACAACAAGATGCATTATTTGTATCAGGAGGGTAGAACTGTATTTAAATATGCAGTTTCTAATATGTCGGATGTTACTGCTCAAATAGCTGAAAGAAACGGTTTGAATAAAGATAATATCAGCTGGATCGTCCCACATCAGGCGAATTTGCGTATTATTGATGCTGTTGCTTCTCGTTTAGAGGTTCCATTGGATAAAGTAATGATTAACATCCAACGTTATGGCAATACAAGTGCCGGAACATTGCCACTTTGTTTATGGGATTATGAAAAACAGTTGAAGAAAGGTGACAATATAATTTTCACTGCATTCGGAGCCGGATTTACTTGGGGTGCTGCGTATGTGAAGTGGGGTTATGATGGTAACAAGTAATGAACAATATTAATTAACACATACAAAAGAACGCATCCCAATACGGTGCGTTTTTTTGTATGTTACTAAAAAATAATTATGCACAAAGCCGGATTTGTAAATATTGTAGGTAATCCAAATGTCGGAAAATCTACATTGATGAACTTGTTGGTAGGAGAACGCATTTCTATTGCTACATTCAAGGCGCAGACAACTCGTCATCGTATTATGGGTATATTGAATACGGATGATATGCAGATTGTCTTCTCTGATACTCCAGGGGTTTTGAAGCCTAATTACAAACTTCAGGAGTCTATGTTGAACTTCTCTGAATCGGCATTGGTAGATGCAGATGTTTTGCTGTATGTGACTGATACGATAGAGAAGCCGGATAAGAATGCAGACTTTATGGAGAAGGTGCGTCGTGTTAAAGTTCCGGTTTTGCTGTTGATTAATAAAATTGATTTAACTAACCAGGAAGAACTGGTTAAGTTGGTTGAAGAATGGCATGAAATGTTGCCTGAAGCAGAAATTATACCTATCTCTGCAAAGGCAAAATTTAATGTCGATGTGGTGATGAAGCGTATTAAGGAGCTGATACCCGATTCTCCTCCTTATTTTGGCAAAGACCAGTTGACCGATAAGCCTGCTCGTTTCTTTGTAACTGAAATTATTCGTGAAAAGATTTTGTTATATTATGACAAAGAAATACCTTATGCGGTAGAGGTCGTAGTTGAACAGTTTAAAGAAGATGCCAAGAGTATTCATATTAATGCTGTTATTTATGTGGAGCGTGAATCTCAAAAAGGTATAATTATCGGACATCAGGGAAAAGCTTTGAAAAAAGTTGCTACCGAAGCACGTAAAACATTGGAACATTTTTTCCAAAAATCTATCTATCTGGAAACGTTTGTGAAAGTGGATAAAGATTGGAGAAGTTCTGACAAAGAGCTAAAGAATTTTGGTTATCAATTAGATTAACATTTCATCGGCTGTGACAGCCGTCAATCAATAAAAAAGTATGGGAAATTTAGTAGCAATCGTAGGACGTCCCAATGTGGGAAAGTCGACACTGTTTAATCGTCTGACTAAGACGCGTCAGGCAATTGTAAATGAACAGGCCGGAACAACCCGCGACCGCCAGTATGGTAAATCGGAATGGTTGGGAAAGGAGTTCTCAGTAGTAGATACTGGAGGCTGGGTAGTTAATTCGGAAGATATTTTTGAAGAAGAGATTCGTAAACAAGTCGTTTTGGCTATAGACGAAGCGGATGTTGTATTGTTTGTTGTCGATGTTACAAATGGAGTAACGGATTTGGATATGCAGGTAGCTTCTATTTTGCGTCGTGCCAAAACTCCGGTTATCGTTGTTGCCAATAAGACTGATAACAATGATTTGCAATATAATGCAGCTGAGTTTTACTCTTTGGGATTAGGAGATCCGTATTGTATTTCTGCTTTGAGTGGAAGTGGAACAGGTGACTTGCTGGATTTGATCGTAAGCAAATTTAAAAAGGAATCAGACGAAATTTTAGATGAAGATATTCCTCGTTTTGCTGTTGTCGGTCGTCCTAATGCTGGAAAATCTTCTATTGTAAATGCTTTTATCGGAGAAGAACGAAATATCGTAACTGAAATTGCGGGGACTACTCGTGACTCTATCTATACACGTTATGATAAGTTTGGTTTCGATTTTTACTTGGTCGACACAGCTGGTATTCGCAAAAAGAATAAAGTAAGTGAGGATTTGGAATATTATTCTGTGGTCCGTTCTATTCGTTCTATAGAGAATTCGGATGTGTGTATTCTGATGCTGGATGCAACGAGAGGTATAGAAGGGCAGGATTTGAATATCTTTTCACTTATTCAGCGAAATCAGAAAGGACTTGTCGTTGTAGTGAATAAGTGGGATTTGGTAGAAGAAAAGACCGCAAAGGTGATGAAGAATTACGAGGAAGCTATTCGTAATCGTTTTGCACCGTTTACCGATTTCCCGATAATTTTTGCTTCTGCATTGACAAAACAAAGAATTTTTAAAGTGTTGGAAGCTGCAAAGGAAGTTTATCAGGCTCGTACAACTAGAATTCCGACAGCTCGTTTGAATGAGGAGTTACTTCCTATGATAGAGGCTTATCCACCTCCTTCAAATAAAGGTAAATATATTAAGATTAAATATATTACTCAGTTACCCAATACTCAGGTGCCTTCGTTTGTATTCTTTGCAAACTTACCTCAGTATGTGAAAGAACCGTACAAGCGTTTCCTTGAAAATCAGATACGTGAACGTTGGAAACTTTCGGGTACTCCGATAAATATTTTTATCCGTCAGAAATAATTGGGTATTTCTGATGTTTGTGGAAAAATCTTCTTTCAGGTCTTAAATGACCAGAAAGAAGATTTTTTTTGTTAAATATCATATTGATGTCTGTCGTTTTAAGAATATGAATAAAATTCTTGGCTCTGTAAAAAAAAGTGTATTTTTGTTATCTATCGCCGTGCTTTTTTTAAGTTGGTAAAAATGACGTGAATCTAATATTTTACTGTTATGAAAAACTACGTTTTGTTACTTGTTTGTATGCTATCAGCTATAGCTGCATCTGCTCAGTATTGTAGTATTCAGAAGGGTCAGAAACTTTATTATGAAGTTCTTACTGGAAAAAAGAAAGCTGAAACTTATACTTCAGTAGTGAATGTGGAAAAAGTAAATGATTCTACTTTTATAACTTTGGGTGATTTTGTGCCAAAGATGAATGAAAAGATGAAAGATACTCTGTTTTACCAGAAAGTAGCTTATGCAAATAATAATACACTGATTTATTTGCAGGATGGAGAGTCTATGAAGGATAATATTTGTGGTATGATGGCAGAAGCTTTAAATAAGAAAGACATGACCTCGACCAAGGCAAAGTTTGATACAAACGGGAAAATCTGTTTGCTTTTAAATGAAAAGCGGCAGAAAGGAGAAAAGATTGAATCAGGTGAAATGACTATCCGGATTAAGCCTGTGACGATGACTGTTTCAATGAAAGGGCAATATGAGGGTACAGAAACTATTTCTACACCGGCTGATGAATTTGATTGTGTGAAGGTAACTTACTCTATGAAAGTGAAGTTTTTTATGTTTTCGGATGAAAGTCAGGTTATCGAATGGTATGCTAAAGGAGTAGGACTGGTGAAGCATGAAGAAAGCAGTCGAAAGTTGGGACAAAAGATGACAAAAACATTGACAAAAATAGAAAATTAGCCTTTCGTGTAAAGAAGACTAAAATAAAAAACGGATACTGTTTTTCTGATTATTACGAAACACAGTATCCGTTTTTGTGAAAGGATGAAGAGTTATCGATTTTCTTTTTCTCCTTCAGTTTTCACCTTTTTAAGTAAGTCTGATGCAAAAATAAAGTCGTTCAGACGTTGGTTAGTCGCTGTAAAAACTTCATTCTTCGTACCTTCCCACTCTTTATGTCCTTGATAGATATATAATATGCTGTCACCGATTCCCAGTACCGAATTCATGTCATGAGTATTAATGACGGTAGTCATATTATACTCAGTTGTGATGTCATGAATTAATTCATCAATAACGAGTGAAGTCTTAGGGTCTAGACCGGAGTTAGGTTCGTCGCAGAATAAATATTGTGGCTGAAGAGCGATTGCCCGTGCTATGGCTACACGTTTCTGCATTCCACCACTTATTTCTCCTGGAAATTTATTTTTTGCATCTATCAGATTAACACGGTCTAAGCAAAATTCAGCGCGTTTAATACGCTCTCTGTAAGTCATATTAGAAAACATATCCAGCGGAAACATGACGTTTTCTAATACAGACAGAGAGTCGAATAATGCTGCACTTTGGAAGATCATACCCATCTCCCGACGTAAAGCTTTCTTTTCCTTTTTCCCCATGGTAATCAAGTTACGTCCATCGTACAAAACTTCTCCATTTTCTGGAGTGAGAAGTCCTACCAGGCATTTCATGAGTACCGTTTTTCCCGAACCACTTTGTCCAATTATCAGGTTTGTTTTCCCGTTTTCAAAGGTAAAGTTGATGTCATTCAATACGGTACGATCTTCAAATGATTTATAGAGTGATTTAATTTGTATCATTGTTAGCTAAGTAATTGGGTGAGTATTAAATCGGAGAACAGGATCAGTACGCTACTGCATACGACAGAATCGGTACTAGCCTTTCCTACTGCGATAGATCCTCCTTCTACAGTGTATCCGAAGTAAGCTGATACGCTGGCTATTATGAAGGCGAAAACAAGTGATTTGATAAAACTGCACCATACGTACCATTCTACGAAACTATATTGGAATCCATATTCCAAATCGGTAGCATTAGTGATACCTGCAAACCACGCTGTACAGAAGGCTCCAATCACTCCGGCAAAAATACTAAAAGTTACGAGCAACGGAATCATTGTCATAAGTCCTAGAATTTTGGGAAGGATCAGATATGATGCTGAATTCACTCCCATAATATCGAGCGCATCAATTTGCTGAGTGACGCGCATGGTTCCTATTTCCGAGGCTATGTTTGAACCAACTTTACCTGCAAGAATAAGACACATGATGGAAGAAGAGAACTCTAGCAACAAGATTTCACGGGTGGTATATCCTACAACAAAACGTGGCATCCATGGACTTTCAATGTTTAGCTTAATTTGTATGCAGATAACAGCACCGATGAAAAAAGAAATCAGCAATACGATACCAATTGAGTTGATACCTAACTGTGCCATTTCATTACGATATTGTTTGAGGTACATTCGGAAACGTTCCGGGCGGGCAAATACTCTTCCCATTAGCATGAGGTATTTACCCAAAGTAGTAATTGGTCTTACCATATTTGTTATTTGAGTCTAATTTTGTGCAAAAGTACTGTTTTTTAGCTATATTATAATAAAAGCAGAGATGAAAATGGGAGGAATTACCACAGAACCCAAGATTTTTACTACTTTTGCTGCGGTAATGAAAGGATTGATCCTTCATTCTTAAATCTTTATTAAACAACTTTATGGCAGAGCAGGAAAACCAACAGTATATTGCTGAAGAAACATTTGAACTTCCATCGGATGGACGTATGGTACTTCGTACTGAGAATCTGGTCAAAAAATATGGTAAGCGTACGGTCGTAAGCCATGTTTCCATTAATGTGAAACAGGGGGAAATTGTCGGACTGCTGGGACCGAATGGTGCTGGTAAGACAACTTCTTTTTATATGACTACAGGATTGATTGTTCCTAATGAGGGGCATATCTATCTGAATAATCAGGATATTACTGATTATCCCGTATATAAGCGTGCCCAGAATGGTATCGGATATTTGGCACAGGAGGCTTCTGTTTTCCGTAAAATGAGTGTGGAAGATAACATTGCTTCGGTTCTGGAGCTTACAAAGACTTCGAAGGAATATCAAAAAGAAAAACTGGAAAGCTTGATTGCTGAATTCCGTTTGCAGAAGGTACGTAAAAACTTAGGTGACCAATTGTCGGGAGGTGAACGCCGCCGTACAGAAATTGCACGTTGTCTGGCTATCGACCCGAAGTTTATTATGCTTGACGAACCGTTTGCCGGTGTAGACCCTATTGCGGTCGAAGATATTCAGCATATTGTATGGAAGCTGAAAGATAAAAATATTGGTATATTGATTACTGACCACAATGTGCAGGAAACACTAAGTATCACAGACCGTGCCTATTTGTTGTTTGAAGGAAAAATACTTTTCCAGGGTACACCTGAAGAACTTGCTGAAAACAAGATTGTAAGGGAAAAGTATCTAAGTAACAGTTTTGTGTTACGCAGGAAAGATTTTCAACTTAATAGAGAAATACGTGAATAAGTGATAGTGTGAATGGTATACAGCAGGAAACTTTTTTTAGAACTGGCTTCTTTGGTATGTATATATAAATGAAATCACAAAAGCTTACTTGCGTTTTTTATAAATTTTACTTAGACATTTTGGTTATTGCAAGATTAAACACTATTTTTGCAACCTCTTTGAATAAACTGGAATATAGTAATAATTAAATAAATAAGTCGGAAA
This sequence comes from Phocaeicola coprocola DSM 17136, assembly GCF_000154845.1. GTDB lineage: Bacteria > Bacteroidota > Bacteroidia > Bacteroidales > Bacteroidaceae > Phocaeicola > Phocaeicola coprocola. Next base: position 11,679 of record NZ_DS981447.1, read on the forward strand.
TGAATATTTCATTGCAAAACGTAGACAAGGTAAGCGCAGTGCTTACTGTTCAGATTGAAAAGGCTGACTATCAGGAAAAAGTAGAAAAATCGTTGAAAACTCTTCGTCAGAGAGTTAATATGCCCGGATTCCGTAAAGGAATGGTTCCTATGGCTTTGATTAAGAAGCAGTATGGTATTTCTGTATTGGTAGAAGAAGTTGATAAGCTGATGCAGGAAAAAGTTGGCGAATATATTCGTGAAAATAATGTGAATATGCTGGGTACTCCTCTGCCTAAAGAAAATAATGTGAATTTTGAGGCAGATGAAAACTTTGAATTCTCATTTGATATTGCTTTGGCTCCTGAATTCAATGTTGAATTGTCTAACAATGATACTGTTGATTACTACGATATCAATGTAACTGATGAAATGGTAGATCAGCAGGTTAAGATGTACACTCAGCGTACTGCAAAATATGATAAAGTTGAGGAATATCAGGAAAATGATATGCTGAAAGGTTTGTTGGCTGAGCTGGATGAAAATGGCAACACAAAAGAAGGTGGTCTTCAGGTAGAAGGTGCTGTAATGATGCCTACTTATATGAAGAATGACGATCAGAAAGCTATCTTCAACGGTGCTAAGACAAATACAGTATTGGTATTCAATCCTGCAACTGCATTCGATAACAACGAAGCTGAATTAGCTTCTTTGCTGAAGATTAAGAAAGAAGAAGTTGCAAACTATAAAGGTAACTTCAGTTTCCAGATTGAAGAAATCACTCGTATGATTCCGGGTGACTTGAATCAGGAATTGTTCGATCAGGTTTTGGGTGAAGGAAAAGCTCACAGCGAAGAAGAATTCCGTGCACAGATTAAAGAAACAATTGCTAAGCAGTTCGAAGCTGATAGCGACTATAAGTTCTTGATCGACGTTCGCAACTATGTTGTAAATAAGATTGGTAAACTGGAATTTGCAGACGAACTGATGAAGCGCATCATGTTGGAAAACAACAAGGAAAAAGGTGAAGAGTTCGTTGCAGAACATTATGAAAAGAGCCTTGAAGAGCTGACATGGCACCTGATTAAAGAAAAATTGGTTGCTGCAAACAACATCAAGGTAGAACAAGCTGACATTACTAATATGGCTAAGGAAGCTACTCGTGCTCAGTTTGCTCAGTATGGTATGATTAATGTACCTGATGAATTGTTGGAAAACTATTCTAAGGAAATGTTGAAGAAACGTGAAAGTGTAGAAGCATTAGTCAACCGTGTTGTTGAAGCTAAATTGTCAGAAATACTGAAAGGTCAGGTTACATTGAATCATAAAGCTGTTTCAGCAGAAGAATTCAATAAAATGTTTCAGTAATTTCCCTGCAGTAAGCTAAGGCGAATTGCTAAAACTTGCTAAAAGAGGGGCTTTTGGTCTGGCTTTCGCCCGATTGAACAGCGGTTTTTGTACTTTTGTTCTATTGTGGGAAGAAGCCATCAAAAGCTTCTCTTTTGTTCTTTTTATTATTCACAATTAATAGATTAGACTAATGGACGATTTTAGAAAATATGCTACCAAGCATTTGGGCATGAGCAGTATGGTGCTTGATGATGTTATTAAGTCACAAGCTGGATATCTCAATCCTTATATCTTGGAAGAACGTCAATTGAATGTAACACAGCTTGATGTCTTTTCTCGTCTTATGATGGACCGTATTATATTTCTCGGTACTCAGATTGATGATTATACAGCCAATACATTGCAAGCTCAGCTGTTGTATCTGGATTCTGTTGACTCTGGAAAAGATATCTCTATTTATATAAATTCTCCTGGTGGTTCTGTTTATGCAGGACTGGGCATTTATGATACGATGCAGTTTATATCTAGCGATGTCGCTACTATTTGTACGGGTATGGCTGCTTCAATGGCAGCTGTGTTATTGGTTGCAGGAGCAGAAGGAAAGCGTTCTGCGTTGACTCATTCACGTGTAATGATTCATCAGCCGATGGGAGGAGCACAAGGACAGGCTTCTGATATTGAAATTACAGCTCGTGAAATCCAAAAGTTAAAGAAAGAGCTTTATACTATTATCTCAGATCACTCTCATACAGAATTTGACAAGGTATGGGCCGACTCTGACCGTGATTATTGGATGACGGCTCAAGAAGCAAAAGAGTATGGTATGATTGATGAGGTACTTTCTCGTAAGCCTGCATTATAAGTTTTTAATTTAAAACGATATAACTTTGGAAGATAAATCAACTAAAAAGAATAAACGGCGTTGTAGCTTTTGTGGACGTACGGAAGATGAAGTCGGTTTCTTGATAACAGGTGTTAATGGATGTATCTGTGACAGTTGTTCGGAACAGGCTCATGAGATTGTACAGGAAGCTATGCGTCAGAAAGGAAATAGTACAGACCTTAATCTGGCAGAACTTCCTAAACCCAAAGATATTAAAGATTTTCTTGACCAGTATGTTATCGGTCAGGATGATGCTAAACGTTACCTCTCTGTTGCTGTTTACAATCATTATAAACGTTTGTTGCAACCTTCGTCGAAAGATGATGTGGAAATCGAAAAATCTAACATCATTATGGTGGGAAGTACAGGTACGGGAAAAACATTATTGGCTCGTACTATTGCAAAGTTATTGCATGTTCCTTTTACCATAGTTGATGCTACAGTGCTGACTGAAGCCGGCTATGTAGGTGAAGATATAGAAAGTATTTTGACACGTCTGTTGCAGGTTGCCGATTATAATGTTGAGGAAGCTGAGCGCGGTATAGTATTTATCGATGAGATAGATAAAATAGCCCGTAAAGGAGATAATCCATCTATTACTCGTGATGTAAGTGGAGAAGGAGTGCAGCAAGGTTTGTTGAAACTTCTTGAGGGCTCTATCGTAAATGTTCCTCCTCAGGGAGGCCGTAAGCATCCAGAACAGAAACTGATTCCTGTCAATACAAAAAATATTTTATTTATTTGTGGAGGTGCTTTCGATGGCATTGAGCGTAAAATAGCCCAACGTTTGAATACGAATGTTGTAGGATATGGAGCTGCAAAAGAGAAGGTGAAAATAGACCGTGCAAATCTTATGCAATATATTGCTCCGCAGGATTTGAAGTCTTTTGGACTGATTCCTGAAATCATTGGACGTTTGCCTATTCTGACTTACTTGAATCCGCTGGACCGTACAGCATTGCGTAATATTCTGACAGAACCGAAGAATTCTATTATTAAACAATATATCAAATTGTTTGAGATGGACGGCGTGAAGCTAGAGTTTCAGCCAGAGGTCTTTGATTATATTGTAGATAAAGCTGTCGAATATAAATTGGGAGCTCGCGGTTTAAGATCGATAGTAGAAACAATTGTTATGGATGCAATGTTTGAAGTTCCATCGCATAAGGTAGAAACATTTGTCATAACATTGGATTATGCGAAAGAACAAATGAATAAAGCTAATTTGTCTCGTTTGCAAATGGCCTGAAAATTTTGGTAAGTGATGAGAAAATAAAGTTCTTCATTAAAATAATTTCTTTTTTATTTGTATAATATCAAAAGTTGTTTATAACTTTGTTACATACGTAAAGCGGGATTTACATCTTGAAGAATTAGAAAATCACTAAAATAAAAGGACAATGGCGGAAAAGATTAATTTAGCGGAACAGTTGAAGAAGTATTTTGGTTTCGATACATTTAAAGGAAATCAAGAAGCTATAATTAGCAACTTACTAGCCGGGAAGGATACTTTTGTTTTAATGCCTACCGGTGGTGGTAAGTCGTTGTGTTATCAGTTACCTTCTTTGTTAATGGAAGGGACGGCTATAGTTATATCTCCGCTCATTGCTCTTATGAAAAATCAGGTTGATGCTATGCGAAACTTCAGCGAAGAAGATGGAGTGGCGCATTTCATTAACTCATCGCTTACAAAATCGGCGATAGATCAGGTAAAGTCTGATATTCTGGCTGGGAAAACAAAATTATTATATGTTGCTCCCGAATCGCTGACAAAAGAAGAAAATGTAGATTTTCTGAAACATGTGAAGATCTCTTTTTATGCTATTGACGAAGCACATTGTATCTCTGAATGGGGACATGACTTCCGTCCGGAATATCGTCGCATCCGTCCTATTATCAATGAAATCGGTAAAGCACCGGTTATTGCTTTGACGGCGACGGCTACTCCTAAAGTGAAGATGGATATTCAGAAGAACTTGGGAATGGTAGGTGCGACGGAGTTTAAATCTTCATTTAATCGTCCTAACCTGTATTACGAAGTACGTCCTAAGACAAATAATGTGGATAAGGATATTATTCGCTTTATTAAACAGAACCCGGAAAAATCAGGCATTATTTATTGTCTGAGTCGTAAGAAGGTGGAAGAGTTGGCAGAAATCCTTCAGGCTAATGGTATTAAGGCTCGTCCGTATCATGCAGGTATGGATTCGGCTACTCGTAATGCCAATCAAGATGCTTTTCTGAAAGAGGATATTGAAGTGATTGTCGCAACAATCGCTTTTGGTATGGGAATCGATAAGCCAGATGTACGTTTCGTTATCCATTATGATATTCCGAAAAGCTTAGAGGGATATTATCAGGAAACAGGACGTGCAGGACGTGACGGTGGAGAAGGTATGTGTATCACTTTCTATTCGAATAAGGACTTGCAAAAGTTGGAAAAATTTATGCAAGGTAAACCTATTTCAGAACAAGAAATTGGAAAGCAATTGTTGTTGGAAACAGCAGCATATGCTGAGTCGTCATTATGTCGTAGAAAGATTTTATTGCATTATTTCGGAGAAGAATATACTGAAGATAATTGTGGTAATTGTGATAACTGTTTAAATCCGAAAAAACAAGTGGAGGCTCAGGATTCGTTGTGTGCAGTGATTGAAACAATCATTGCAGTAAAAGAAAACTTTAAACAAGATTATATAGTTGACATCCTTTTAGGAAAGGAAACGTCGGAAGTATTGGCGCATAAACATGAAGACCTGGAAGTCTTCGGCTCTGGTATGGGTGAGGATGAACGTCTTTGGAATGCTGTCATTCGTCAGGCTTTAATAGCTGGTTATTTGAGTAAAGACGTTGAAAATTATGGTTTACTGAAAGTTACTCCAGAAGGCCATAAGTTTTTGAAAAAGCCGAAATCATTTAAGATCGTAGAAGATGCTGATTTTGATGATGAAGATGTAGAAGAAGTTCCGATGAGAAGTGGTGCTTCATGTGCTGTTGATCCGGTTCTATTCTCTATGTTGAAAGACTTGCGTAAGAAAATGTCGAAAAAGCTCGACGTTCCTCCTTATGTAATTTTCCAGGATCCTTCATTGGAGGCTATGGCTACTATATATCCGGTAACATTAGAAGAATTGCAGAACATTCCGGGTGTAGGTGCGGGAAAAGCTAAACGTTATGGACAGGAGTTCTGCGAGTTGATTAAAAAGCATTGCGAAGAAAATGAGATAGATCGTCCGGAAGACTTGCGTGTTCGTACTGTTGCTAATAAATCAAAACTGAAAGTTTCGATTATTCAGAGTATTGACCGTAAGGTTGCTTTAGATGATATAGCAGTAGCAAAAGGTATTGAGTTTAATGAATTGCTTGATGAAATAGAAGCTATTGTCTATTCAGGAACAAAATTGAATATCGACTACTTCTTGAATGATGTCATGGATGAAGATCATATGCTTGATATTTATGATTACTTCAAAGAGTCGACAACAGATAAGATAGATGACGCGATGGATGAATTAGGAGCTGATTATACCGAAGAAGAAATTCGTCTGGTTCGTATCAAGTTTATCTCGGAAATGGCAAATTAATAGTAGCTCATTTTAATTTTAACCGTGGCAGTAAGCAATTAGCAAGTTTACTGCCACGGTTCGTTATTTTTATTTCGTCTTTTTCAGAAAGCGTTCTGTAAGTCGGCGACGAACAGGCTCGTCGTATAGTTTCAGAGAGGCATATGCCAAGGCAATTGCTCCTACTAAAACAAGTATCATATAAGGAATTCCTTCCGTGATTGTTGCATTGTTATTACATACCCAGGCAGTATAAATATATATCAGAGGGTAGTGAGTGATATAAATGGGGTATGAAATATCTCCTAAAAATTTGCAAATACGGCTGGAGTATTTGCCTGTTACTTTACCACCAGCTCCCATGGAAACAATTATAGGGAATATGAAGATGATACAGAATGATTCATAGAGTCCGTTCATCCAATAATGCTCTTCACCTCCTAGACGGGGAATTGATAATATGACGATAATAATCAGAGCACAATACCAAAAGGCTCTTTTCTTAATTCGTATCAACCATCCAAGTCGGGATAAGAGTAATCCTCCAAAAAAAGGATACATTAATCGTACAAAGCCTACATATTGTTGTTCCCAGTTTAGTGCCCATCCACCTACCATATCACCCATTGGGGCTGTCAGACTGCGATATACTGTAAAGCAAGCTGCAATAACGACTAAAACAGTAAGAGCTATTTTGTTGAAACGACGTATGAAGAGGGCATAGAGAATATTGGCTATATATTCATAATACAACGACCATGCTGGGCCATTCAATGGATGCATTTCTGTCCATCCTCGTACATCCCATTTCAAAGGAAGTGGAAGTAATGTACATCCCAGTAGCATAATTAACAATAATGCCCCTACTGGTGTATGTTCTATCTGTGGAAAGCAAGATGATTGCTGGAAATAGAAAAGTGCAGCTCCAACGATGCTTCCCATGATGACCATAGGGTGCAGGCGGATGATGCGTCGCTTAAAGAATGTTCCTAATGTCATTTTATCCCATCGGTCGTCATAGGCATAGCCTATTACAAATCCTGAAAGCATAAAGAAAAAATCAACAGCAAGGTATCCATGATTGATAATTTGTATCAAGTGATTCCCTAGTGAGTGAGTTTCAAATAAATGAAAGATAATGACCATAATGGCAGCTACTCCTCGAAGCCCGTCAAGAATTTCGTAATGAGGCTTCGATGCAAGATAAGTGGTTTGCGTGTTCATAGTTATTTTTTACTGCGTTATAAAAGATTTTTATTCAACAGCGGACAAAGATAGACAACTTCTAGCAAATAATATAGACAATAAGTGGCTAAAATAGTCTTTTTATTCTGTCATCTGCTTAGACGAAAAAGAACAGTATGGCGTTGCGGATTATTGTTTTGTCGGATTGTGTCTGTTTGCATATTCCGGCGGATACCCGTTCAGCATTTCCGGTGATATCCGTTCAGTCCCCAGTTAGTATTCAGTGTTGTTGGCAAAGTTAATACTTCTTTCTTAGGCTCTCTCCTTTAAGGTCAAATTTTATTGCCTTATGCACGATTCTGTCCAGACAGGCTTCCGCAATGAGCTCGCTTTGGAACACATCATACCAGTCTGCAACGGGAAGCTGGCTGGCCAGGATGAGTGCCTTCCGGTTGTACCGGTCATCTATGATCTGTTCAAAGTCATGCTGTATCTGGCCGTCCAGCTTGACCATCCCAAAGTCATCGATAATCAGCAGGTCATGTGCGTTCAGCTTCCGGAAGAAGTTTGTTTCCCGTCCTTCCAGATGTGCAAGCTTCAGGTTCTCGATGAGCATGTTCATCGTGAAGTACAGTACCTTCCGGCCGTTCCTGCATGCCCTGTCACCCAGGGCACAGGCAAAGTAGGACTTCCCGGTTCCTGCCGGTCCGGTAATGATGACCGTCATTCCGCCCGTGATGTAATTTCCGGTTGCAAGGTCGGCTGCAGAGCAGGTCTGTATGCCCCTTGCCGTGTCCGTTTCAAGTTCTTCCATCGAGGCTCTCAGACGGAAGCCGGCATTCTTTATAAGACGCTGGATGCGGTTGTTCCCTCTCGTGTCACGTTCGTACTGGAGCATGATCTGCATGCCTTCACGCAGGGTAAGCTTGTCCAACTGATGTGTTTCTTCCAGAGAGCTCCAGCAGCTTGCCATTCCCGGAAGCTTCAGCTCGTGCAGTGTTCTTTCTGTTTCGTTGCTCATAATCATTTATTGTTGTTGGTTTATGTCATTTCCTGTAAAATAGTCTTTTCCGCGCATGTTCCCGTGGTTTGACGGTGTAGGCGCATGGAAGATTACCGTCTCGTCTGCGGATGCATTCATGCCGTTACGTCTGAGTATGGCTTCAAACTTGCTGTAGGAGTAAATACCGTACTCCATGCACTGACGGCAGGTAAGGTCAAACGTGGCAAGGTCATACTTCCTTCTGAGGCTGACTATGGAGTTGCACAGCTTGTAATACACCTCTTCAGGCTGTGCGGTACGTTTGGGGTCAAAGATTCTTTTTACATATTCATGGCAGTCAGGTGATATATCTTTTGCTTTCTCCACATATAGGCTGCGACGCTCATAATCACCTGCAGCTGGATGCGAGATGTCCCTGACTGTGGTATAGCGTATGTATGCTGCGGATAATGTGGAGGCCACAGTTTCCTGCCTCCCAC
>NZ_DS981447.1:20219-21558 GCF_000154845.1 Phocaeicola coprocola DSM 17136
GTTCCCTGTACTCTGGGTAGCAGGATCAGGAACTCTTCCCATCTTCCTGTCCGTATATGCCGGAGAACCAGCATGGAACATCCGTTCCAATTCGGGATCGTCAATCTCAAGGAGGTCGCTGATGTTCCATCCGTTGGCTTTTACTGTATTCACATAACCGTTGACGGTTTCCTTGTCAATCGGTAACTTGCGGCTTACACCGCGGTTGGATTCTCCGGCCTGCTTGAGCTGGAGTACTTGTTTTATCAGACTCATATCCTTTGTTGTTCCTGCCATGACTGTGCTGTTTCTTGTTAGCTTACCAGCACAAAGGAAACTGAAACCGGGGAAAGAATGAACGGATATGCTCCGGAAACGAAGATATACGCTCACAATTCCATGCACGGCTGAACGGATATACTCCGGAAAATCTGAAAGCATACGTCTAAAGTGAACGGGTATGCTCCGGAAAAAGGGTGCTACAACCTGCAATTCTCGGAGGTGAACGGATATGCTCCGGAAAAATTGAGATTTTAATGTCTGGTTATCCATTTTTTCATCCTTTTAGGGGATGAACGGATAAAAATTACGCTTTTAAGGTATGGTTTTATACCCTAATAAGCTGCCGGAAAGTGAACGGGTATGCTCCGGAATATGTAGTCTGTTGATAGGTTCTTGGACTTTGGTATAAATTGTAAGTCGTTTTATGTAATTCTGTTTCTTATTTTTAAGCGTTGTTCCAGAGTTATCAGGGTATGGTTGTAAACACGGCTCTTTCATTTAAGCTTAGATAAAGGCACATAATTCCCCCACCCACTTCTTATGGGAAGTAGGGATTTTGTTATGATTGATACCCAAAACGTTACGAATCCTCTGAAATTACAAATTATCTCATTTTTGATCCAGCATATGTATCATTGCGGTAAAGTCCAAAGAAAGTTCTCTAATAAGTTCGGCCGTTCCCTTAGCCTTGTCGGAGAGCTTTTTCCTTTTACCTTTCCATATAGAAAGTATTGCCAGTACTATCCTCTGTATCGTGTCAAGGTTTCTGGCGGACCTTGCACTATTCCGCCTGATGAAGTCCTGCCTCAGGTTGCGGTCAAGGTCCCAGTGCATGCTTTCTATTGCCCAATGCATTCTGGCTATTGTACTCAGCCGCCTGGCACTTCCGTGAAAACTGGAGACATAGAACCTCCTCTCGGAAGATTTCTGACCATCAGATTTTCTCTCCGTTGCAGTCCGTATTTCGACAACCGTCAGATTTCCATTCCACTTTTTCCTGTCCGTAATCAGGTCATTTCCACGAAAGATACGGCATACTCTGGTCTCTATTCTGCCATGTTCAAGAAAAGGGCCTTCC
>NZ_DS981446.1:0-8712 GCF_000154845.1 Phocaeicola coprocola DSM 17136
AGAAATGAAGACTTGTTCCGCACAATGAAACTCAGCGGTGAGCAGATTAAGGAAAAAAGACTTAAGCTTACGAGACCTATTCTTGAACGTATCCATCATAAGGTGGTCATGATGATGCAGGATACCAAACTCATGGCAAACGAACTGATGAGAAAGGCTGTGAACTATACGATAAACCAGTGGAAATCCCTGAAAAATATCCTCAAGGACGGTTCTGCGGAAATATCGAACAACCTCTGTGAGCAAAGGATGAAACCTGTAAAGCTGCTGCTCAAGAACTGTATGAACATAGGCAGTGAGGATGCAGCAGGAAACTCGGCATTCATCTTTTCTCTGATAGAAAGCTGCAAGCTTAATGATATAGCCCCTCAGGATTACCTGAAGCACTTGTTTGAATGTATTCTTCATGGTAAGGACTGCGACAAGAAGGTCCTTCTGCCATGTTTTTATAAATCGGAATGTTAAAACTAAACTATTTTCTTGCGGACATTTTTATTTTATCGGCTGAAAAACAGCCGATAAAATTGTCGTGGCGGAAAATAGAATGGTTACAAATTTCTTGTTGTTGAAGATTATGGCAAAGCACTTATCTTGAACCATTTCGTTTAATAAAAGCTATTATCACTGTTTGAAACTGGTGACAGTACGCGGCTACAAGTCCTACGGCTATGACTACGTGAACCGCATCGGCTATGACAAGTTCGAGCAGCGCACCTATCTGAAATACTGCAACGGTGCGGAGACCTTCTACACCTACGAGCCCGCACGCCGCAGGCTGCAGAACCTGACGGTCAACGCAGGCGGCAAGTCAATTATGGACAATGCCTATGCCTACGATGCCGTAAGCAACGTGCTCAGCGTTGCCAACAAGGCCGCTCTTCCCGAAAGTGGAAAGGCGGGCGGACAGATGGCACATGCCTATACGTATGACGCACTCTACCGCCTGGCAAGTGCCACGGGAACCTATGCCGGAGCGGACAGCAAGACCGCTTCCTACCGGCTGGAGATGGGCTACGACAACATGCACCGCATTGTGTCGAATAAGCAGCATCTCACGCAGCAGGGCGTGCAGTTCGACGGTACGCTCCATGTGGTGGGCTATGACCTGGCCTATACCTACGGCAATACTGAGGGCAGGAAGTTCCAACTGGCAGGAATGACCAGACAGAAGCGGATGAGGTAGGTTTCCAGCTTGCCGCAAAGGGCTTTCTCCGCCTCGCTTTCCGACTCCACATAGATACGGCAGTTCACCTCATTCTTTCACCTGATTAAACACTGTTTGGCTGCCTGTGAAAAGAAAAGTTCAAGGGAATTTGTTTTCCCCTCCTGTCCTGCCGGAGGCTGAACGGCATCCACCTGACGGATGATGCGTTCCCATTCATCCAGGACTTCTTCCGGCATGGAAGCCTCGTTCCAGGATGGCATGGCAGCTATATCCGGATAGACTTTCAGGAAACGGGAGGAAAAGCCGTTCTGCGAGCGTTTCCCGCCAAACAGCGAGGAGAGCATGCCGGGCTGGGTGGAGCCGATAATGGAGCAGTAAGGATTGGGCAGGAAGATATACTCGTTGTTCGACTTGCGGGTGTATTTGAAGGGAGTACCACTGAACAGGCTGAGAAAGTAGCTTTCGTCCGAACCGTTGTAGCGGTTGAAGTTGGAGAGCAGGCTGTCTATTGCCCATGGCGGCTGCAAATGCAGTGAAAAAAGAAACAGCTGTAAAGTCCACCTGATAGTGCTCATACTTCTGCAGGGATTCCACGATGTACCTTACGGGCGCAGGAAATATACCCAGAGGGAAAAGAATGGGATTCTCCATAAGCTCATAGGATTTGGTTGCGTTGTCCAAGCGCCTTGCGCACTTCATGTTCGGGATAAAGCACCTTGTTGCCGGTCTTGACGGGCTTGAGGATGCCTTTCTTGTCCCAATGCCACAGGGTGGCATCACATACACCGAACAGTTCCTTTACCTCTGCCTTGGATAGCATGCGCTCCTTACGGGCGGCTTCCACCATCGAGCCGAGCTCATCCTTGGCACGGCGGATTAGTTCATCGGAAAATGCCTTGAGGTCTGCGGCATCCATTTCCACTCTCACATGGACTTTACCCTCACTGAGGATGTTGAATAATTCTTCCATACATACTGGTTTCCGTCCGCTGGGTAAACCCTTCTCTACGACCATAATCCTTGGTATGTGCAAATTTTGCACATACCAAGCTTTCTTCAAGTTCTCCCTCCTTGAATATATTATTGATATGACGTCCGAGGACTGTTCTGTCCTTCTGAAACAATTCCGCCATTTGCGCTTGAGATAGCCAAACGGTTTCATTTTGAAACTTAACATCTATACAGGTTTCACCATCTGTCGTTTGGTATATAACGATGCTATCTGTCTGGTTCAAATTATCCATAATATATGATTTTCAGTTTGTTATATTGTAATCTTATTTAAAACACATCAGCTTTCGCACCATTGGCAATAGCATCAACCTCATCCGCAATCTCATCGGAAGAGAGCTTGATGTAATCCATGAAAGTCTTCTGCGTCTTATGTCCGCTTACATGCATCATCTGCAAGATGGTGTATTTGTGCGTCAGGTACATATTGGTGATTCCGCTACGACGGGCTGTATGCGTAGTGACACAGTTATAACGGGGCATCATCACTTCACCCTTACTGTTCCTCTCCGACAAAGGGCGGCTTTTGCATGTAGGAGGAGCTGTTTCATATCGTACTAGTCAGGTAAATGTAGAGGAATCTCCTATAGGGAGTGTAAGCAGTGACGGAGTTACGTCGATGTTTCCTGCTGCTTTGCTCGAGGCTGATATCCCAGATATGGGAAGTGAGCTAAAAGGGGTGATAGAGTTTCTTTATACAGCTCCACGTTTTATGATACAGTCTGAATATTTTTTCGATTGTTTGCATCGTACATCCGGACAGAACTCTTATCGTGCGCATGGAGGATATATACAAGGAGGTATTTTGCTGAAAGGGCGCGAATTTGAGTATGATACTATGTATGCTGTTCCAGGACGTCCTGTTACTCCACAGGCTATAGAACTCGTTGCTCGTTTTAATTATACAGATATGAATGATGAACGTTCTGGTATTTTAGGAGGGGAAGAGAAAGATTTATCGTTGGGAATAAATTTTTATTTGAATCGTTATTTAGGAATAAAAATCAATGGAAGCTACGTTTGGGTAGGTAATTTCTGCAATAGTTTTTATCAGAAAAACTTTTTTCTATCACAACTGCGTCTGCAATATGTTTTCTGAATTCTGCTTGAGTCAAATTAGATAGACATAGAAAGTTATTGAATCAGTGAGAAAGACTCTAATTCGGTGGAGATTTTTGCTCCACCTCGAACGGTAATATTTTGCCGTTTTTTGCGTGCCGGGGGAAAACAAAAAATCCCGATTACGCTTGGAAATCAGGATTTTACTGTCTTTTACTTTTCTTCAAAGTGGTGCCACCAGGAATCGAATGTTTTAATTCAAAGTCCTAATTTGCAGCACTTTAATATCTTTGGAAAAATCCCCGAACCACTGAATCAGCCATATGCCAAATTCACCAAATTTCGATAGATTCTCGTTAATCATCCTTTGACTTTACAAAGGTAAGTGTTCGGTTCTATTCCTCCAAATATTTATATAGTTATTTAAAGTGGTTACAAGTTATTTGTATAAAGTTTAGCTTTTGATTATTAGTGATTTAAGAAATGTCATTCAAATGCCAAAACTTTGTTTCTTTCCAATATTTCTATAATCTCCTGTTCTTTATACAGAATCTTTCCTCCTATTTTGTAATATGGTAATTTGCCATTCATCCTATATTCAATGAGTGTTCTTTTTGTAATTTTGAGAGCCTTTGATAACTCTTGTTCTGTTATATAGCGGTTCCCGTCCAATATAGGTCTGTAGATTAAAGAATTTGCATCCAACATTTTGGATATACCTTCCATGGCTTCAATAAATCTCTTGACCTCATTACTATCCTTATTCAATACCTGCTGTCCCATTTCCATTATTTGTATATGTTTTAAGGTTATTCCTTACATAGCTTAGAATATCTTCTTTTTTATAATAAATCTTTCTGTCTATACGACTGAAGGGGATTAGCCCTTTCTGTCTTAAAGACAACAGTTTTCTGTCTGATATATTCATAAGAATACATACATCCTGATTATCCAACCATTCATTCAGTTCAGATTTGGAAGAGTTCAGTCCTTTCAGTTGTTTTTCTATCTTGAACAATATGTCGTTCATTTCCATAAATGCACTGGCTTCTATGTTCACTATCTCCATAATCATTTGTTTAAGTGGTTGGTACAAAAATAGAATAGAAGGCTATGGAACACAAGAGACTATCATCAAAGTGCATTATATTACATCAGATGTCATAGCGAAGCAACTGAACTATGCAGATCGGAGGGAGCTGAAATCCCTGTCTTATTTCGGGATTTGATAAGCAGACTATGTTTTGTTATTTGGAAAGATGGATTTTCACTGTATTTGTGAGGTCGTATATGGGATATAAGGATAGCCGCCTTTGATTTACGGCTATGCGTCACGTCGGTCGCAGTTAATCCCTGTAATCTTTCCTTTAATTCTAATCCGTTTGCCGCCGCATTCTTTTTCAGGTGAATTTTCACGGCGTAAGCCATGAAGAAAATTCTCCTGAAAAAAAGGAATAAATGCGGCTGGCAAAGCTGGATTGGAATTTATCTTTGATGGAAGGGATAACTGTTTAAACATTCAAACACAATCTTTTTTCCCTCCATTAGAATGTTCCTGATGGAATAGGCAGAGGTTTTCCTTCTTCATCATACAGTTCTGTAACTGTAAGAATATCATATCCGTATATTCTTTGTATCTTTTTCACGCATTTCAGCTGCCTGTTCCTGTAATACTCTTTTGAAAACACCACTTCACCTCCTTTCATGTGTCCTTCTTCCTGTATCATACCATCCTCATAAAACTGGCGGTAATCACGCTTGAAGTTCCTGAAGTCGATGTTGTATTCCTCTTTCATTACCTTGTCCATTCCGGGATAGAAATACTGTACGCTGTTTGTAGATAGGTCTTCCTTATAGTAATAACGCTTTGTCGGATAGCCGTTACTGTCAAACATCACTGTATAGTATGGCATTTCCGCATAGTTTTCTTCCCTGATAAGTTTCCCGTTATAGTCCCATTCCTGCCACAGACCGGTCTTCTCCCCATTCTCCGTATAGTGCTCTATACATTTCGGCTTTCCGCTCTGTGCCCATGTTTCCTTGTATTTCCCTTTCTTTCCGTTCCAGCCCCAGGTATATCCTTCTCTAATGAATGGCGGCATATCATCGCCTCCCTCCTCATAGATGCGGAAAGGACCATGCCGCATATCGTTACTGTACGAGACATAGGTAATCAGGTTTCCGTTACTGTCGAATATCCGTTCCTGCCCGTCAATCTTCCCGTTCTTGTAGTCTCGTTCCGTTCTTCTTGCATGACCGTACTCTACCATTATACCGTCCAGCTTGCCTTGCTCGTTATAGGAATACTCTTTCAACAGACTTCCATCATAATAGTACTCGTATCCTTTTCCTTTCGCCCTACCTTTTACATAGGTCAACTTCTTGAACAGACGGTTGTCCTTATATTCCTCGTATGCTCCGTCAAGGATACCGTCCTTGTTGAAGTTGGCTATGAGATATGAGCTGAAGCTTAATATAATCCGACATTTGCCGTGTAGAGGGGTACGGTCATATATGTTCCGCCATTGGTATGTAAGATTCCCCAATGGCACCCGTTCCACATCATTAATCTCCAGTGGCTCCTGTGCGAAAATCATACTTCCACAGAGAGAAAACAACAGTAATGACAACAATATCTTTCTCATAAGCGTCCTGTTTTTCATTTATCTTATTCGGGGATTGCTATATTCATCTTTTTCATATAGGCTGTATCAAGCTCCGCACCTTTCCAATTTATGTCAGGAGGGAACTGTTTCCATCCGTCTTTGGGTGGGGATAATACCCATTTAGGAACTGTATCCATAACTATTTCCGAATGCTCATTCCATTTTTCTGAATATTTTACTATTATTCGTAATTTATTTAGTTCCTTGTTGTGTAATCCATATCTTGTATCCACAATATAATCGAAATCTGCAACTCTATACTTAAACTGATGTATTATACCTTTATAATATCCACTTTTAAAATACACACCAATAGTATATCTTATATTAGCTTTATTGAAGTAATATAGTGTGTCCAAATAGCGTGTGGTGATAATAATAATTAATAAAATTATACCCCCAGTATAAATATATTTTTTTCTATTTATTTTCATTACTTCTTTTTTCTTATAGTATCATTTTTTATTCCTTCTATCTTCTTCACTTCATTTATATAATATGTACCCCAAAGAGAGATTATGGTTTTATCCATTGCATCTATAGTATCATCCCCATATTTATGAAGATTTCTTAATATACGTTGTATGTTCGGTTCATAAGGAGTATTTACAACTAATTATTCCTCAATATTTTATAAGCAATAAGTCAGGAATATGGTCGTTGTCTTTAATTGTACATTCTAAAGGATGAAGATTTAACATTTTTATTATTTCTTAGCTTATTTGACTTATTATCACCTGTTCGTACAGTCAGAGTACTTCTTCCGAAAGTTGTTCGGGCTCCTCGTCCGTCACCTTATGTTGGTTGACGCCGGGAAAGTAGTGACGCGCGTAAATCATCTGTTGCCGGATGTTGCTGGTCGTCACGTACCGCCCAACATTCTATTAATTTATGAGCGTGCTCTAGCGGGTGATAATAAGTCGGTGAGTTGTCCCATCAAGCCGAAGAGGAACCGGAAATTATTATTTACCAGTTCGTGGTCACCTTCGATGAAGCAGTCCTTGATAAGCGTTCTCATAGCCGATACCTCGTCTTTCTTGGATACGGGCATGAACTTGGAGAACTGCGAAAAAGTTGGTTCTGCCATGAGGGCTACATACATCTCCTTTTTACCGCAAAAGGTTTTCCGAACTCCACCATCAAATAAACCTTGCGCAACTTCTTTTTCTTCCATAAACGTATTTTTTATTTTCCGATAGATATAGGACGGAAAAAAAGAAAGAATGTGGAAAAACGGAAAGGAAAGTGCGGAAACCCCGTGATGTTTTCCACCATGTGTATATGGGAAAGGGGTACGTTATATTTCTTTAACAATATGAAATAGTGAATTTTGCCTTATTTTGTGTCCTTTTATGTAGACACACAGAATAATAAGCCTATTTGTATGAATAAATTTACAATAGACATAGACGAAACATTTAAATACCATTATCGTTCGTTATGCTTGTACGTGCTGCACTATGTCCATGATACGGATATTGCAGAAGACATCGTACAAGATAGTTTTTCTGCCTTGTGGGAGAAATTAAGTATCAGTGGAGCCGAGATAGAAAATGTCAAAGCCTACCTTTATACGACTGCCCGCAACCGCAGCCTGGACTATCTGAAGAAGGAGGAGATTTATGATCCGAATCTTTCCCCTTCTGATTTTGAAGATACGTTGAGCGATGAGGAAGCGGAGGAACGTTCGGTCAGGGAAGCGCGGATGTGGACTGCCATTGATGCCTTGCCCGAACGCTGCCGGGAGATATTCCTGCTGAACAAACGCGACGGCATGAAATACAGGGAGATAGCCGCCAAGTTCCAGATTTCCGTAAATACGGTGGATAACCACATCAGCAAGGCGCTCCGACTGATACGGGAAGGGACACAGAAAGTTTACGCATTCTTATTTAACTAATATTCACAAATTCCGCATAGTGAATTTGTCTGTAATCCCAGTCATTAATACGAAAACCAAAATAAAAGAGTATGAGAACCACGGATGAAAAATGCCTTCATTTTGTCTTGCGCCACTATCAGAAGAACAAGTTGGATACGCAAAAAGCATTGAAGGCTTTCAAAGAGAAATACCAGATAACGGAACAGGAACGGAAATCCTTCCGCTTGTGGTGGATACTTCCCGGTATGGCGGCAGCCATTCTGGTCGCAGTCCTTATTTATCCCCGCTTCCGGGAAAACGGAGCATGGAAGGAGGTAACGGCTTACTCGCACCCCGTGGATTATATGCTTCCGGACAGTTCCTCCATAACCCTGTTCCCGCATTCTTCCGTCCGTTTCCACGCAAAAGATTACCGGAAATCCAGCCGCAAAGTTCACATGGAAGGAAAAGTCGCGTTTTCTGTCAAGCATGACAATGCCCACCCGTTTACGGTAGAAGGGAAACTGTCCCAAGTCAGGGTATTGGGTACTGTCTTTACCGTCGATGAGAGCCGTGCAGACACAGCTATCGTGCAAGTCACATCGGGAAAGGTGCAGTTCTCAGCAATCGGGCAACCGGACGTTGTGATACTGACCGGAGGCATGGCAGCGCAAGTGACGGAAGAACAACCGGACGTACAGGTAATCAAAGAACGGAAAGCGGGCAGCTTTATTTTCGACAACGCCCCACTTCCAAAGGTACTTGAGGAATTGTCCCGATATTATAAAGTCAAACTATCCGCAAGCAATGAGAATAAACGCCTGACGGCCAGCTTCAAGAACAAAAGCCTTGATGAAATAATCAGGTTTATAGAGAAAGTGTTGAATGTAAAGATAGAAAAAGTAAAACAATGAAGTTAACAATCATTGCGATTATATTGTGTGTCTCTC
>NZ_DS981446.1:8812-9784 GCF_000154845.1 Phocaeicola coprocola DSM 17136
CCTAAGGTTTTTTGCCAGCGGAGCAGTTCATTACCTTAGAACATAAAAAGGATTTCAGCGGAACCGGCATCCGATGGGAGATTCAGGGAGAATATGTCCTGCTGTTCCGCCAGAACAACTATACTTTTTCCGGCCACATATGCGAGGATAAGGGAGAAACGCTGATCAACGTGACCATTTTCGATTTGAATACCCAAACGGGAACACTGAGTAACGAACAGGGATTTTTCAGCATTACGCTGCCGGAGGGGAAACACAAACTTCGTTTCTCTTATATAGGTTATCAGGATGTGGTGAAGGAGGTGGATTTGACATCCAATTACAACGGTGTCATCTACCTGAAAGAAAGCAATACTTCGCTGAAAGAAGTAGTAGTGGTTGCAGACTTGAACGCTTCCCTCCGCACGACACAGACCGGCAAAGTGTCGCTGACCTCGGAACAGTTGAATACGGAGTTTTCGCTGCTTAGTTCACCGGACTTGGTAAAGACCCTCCAGAATATTCCCGGTGTGGCTTCCGGAACGGAGCTGCTTTCCGGCATGTATGTACACGGAGGCAAGAACGATGAGAACCTTTTTCTGCTGGACGGAACACCGCTTTACCAGATCAACCATTTGGGCGGGCTGTTCTCCGCTTTCAATACGGATATTATCAAAAACGTGGATTTCTATAAAAGCGGTTTCCCGGCACGTTACGGCGGCAGACTTTCTTCCGTAGTGGATGTACGCACCAAAGAGGGGAACATGAAGGAGTTTCACGGGACTTTCTCCTTGGGGCTGCTCGATGGCAGAGTCCAGTTTGAAGGCCCGATCATAAAAGACAAGACCTCGTTCAACATAGCCATGCGAAGAAGTTGGGCAGATCTTTTCACAGCTCCGGCATTCTTCCTGCTCAACCGTTCCAATCCCGATGACAAAAAGAACGTGCGTTATCCTTTCACGACATCAACGGGAAAATCACCCACCGTTTTCG
>NZ_DS981445.1:0-1591 GCF_000154845.1 Phocaeicola coprocola DSM 17136
CCAAAAAGACTGGCTCTTGCATCCTTGACTTCTTGCTACTCCATTTCTGCGCACTGACTTTACATTGGCTTAAATCAACCGATAATCGTGTTCCATGCTTTTTTATCTGTTTGATTGCCTGCCTTGCTCTATATCTACGAATAGCAGCACCTATAAGATTGTGATTTAACCATACAAGCAATAAAACCACTCCCGGTATTCCAATGGCATACCACCTTCCGGCAAAACAAATGCCCACACCGAATACATAAATCCAAATAAAAATAAATCCAAGTATTCTCAATATTTTATTCTCATAGATTTTCATGTCATATAATTACAGCTAATGCCTTGAATGCTTAGAAAGGAGCATCGTTAGATGCTATCTTTCGTTATTAGATATCTATTGCCCTTTCTCGCTTGAGGATATGGAACTAAAAGTTGCCTTTATAATTTCGATTATTACAGTTAAAATGGTACATAAGCCCACTTTTACTATCAATACTTAATGTGTCGTTTAGCTGTTTCAAATGGGAGTGCTCATTTTGTAATAAAACTTCCGTTTTTGAAAAGTCCACAGAACTGCATATCGGATAGAAACCGGAAAAACAAGTAGGCGTTATGTAAGCTGCTTGATTTTCATAATCAAAGAACAGGAAACGGTTTCCGTCTGCCACATTATCATACACAGCAAAGCAATCAAACTTTCTCACTCCATTGATTGTATAGCTTTGCACGAAGTCAATATTGCTATCATCTACCGCTTTCAACTCAAAAATGACCTTCTTTTCATCGTGCTGATTAAAACACAGCCTATATAGAGTTTCAAATTCTGTTTTTTCTGTTTCTATATAAAGGGTATCTTGTTCAGTCAAAAAATGATACTTTACTGAATTTTGTTCCACATAGCCGTTTTTCGCTATAACATAGCTAAGTGGGAAAAGGAACAAACAATACAATACAAATATTCTCATGTCTTTATATCTAATGATTAGAAAGGAGCATCGTCAGATGCTATCTTTCGTTGTTACTAACTTATTAAATCTTTATTGTATAATTTTTAGCCAATGACGATGTGTTATTATAAAATAAAGTAATACAACCAAAATGGGATAAATCATCCATGATATGAAGGAAGAAACCTTTTGGCTATTAAATATCAGAGGTTTACTCCTTATAATTTCCATACCTTTTTTCCTTTTGATATAATACGAACAGAATGTCTTGTATAATAAAACATAGATTATGATGAAAAACACAAAAGGGGTTTTATAATTGAAATTCTCCTCTATCAGTAGATATGCCAATACTATAACAGGAAGAAATAATATTCCACATATTATCTGTATCGTCCGCTCATGTGGATTTTCCAATATAAATTTATCCCTATTAAATATGAATATCTGATAATACATCGCATCTAAAATGAATTTTATCATAAAGAGTTATTCGTATTGTTAGTAATGGCTAAGCGGGGAACGCTGTTAGGCGTTATCACGCTTTGTTATAACTCAATTACTTTGCATGATTGGCTTTTATTTACCCACCATTCCTGTTCTTCCACCTCACGAGCCTTTTGTATCTCGTCCGTTGTCAAATTTTCATTGTGATA
>NZ_DS981445.1:1691-2692 GCF_000154845.1 Phocaeicola coprocola DSM 17136
AAGCGGGGAACGCTGTTAGGCGTTATCACGCTTTGTTATAAACTCAAATTACTTTGCATGATTGGCTTTTATTTACCCACCATTCCTGTTCTTCCACCTCACGAGCCTTTTGTATCTCGTCCGTTGTCAGATTTTCATTGTGATAGGCATTATATAGATTTTCCCAACCATTCTTAACAAATTTCGGTGATACAATCCATTCGCCTGCATCATTAAACCGGCAGAAGTTTGCAGGAGTATCGGGTATAATCTCATCTGCCCAAGAACAGACTTTTGTCAGTCCCTTTGCGGATTTCCACTTACCCCGATATTCAGATAAGTTCAATTTCAGTTCTGCTATTTCATTCCGTCCTTTCTCTATTTGCTGGCCGCTCATCCGATACCCCTGCTTGAAAGAACCGGAGAAATGTAACGCTATATCGTTTATCTCCGAATTCCTCAAACGAGTAATACCCGTATATGAAACCGTCCAATTCCGTATATTCACTTTTTATCATTTGGGAACAGGAAGAATGCTATCTACACAAACCTTTCCCTTAAACGGACAGATTACGGATAATCGGGTACGACTGATACCCTTTATCTCATATTCTCTACTATCCATTTTCCGAACTTCGGTAATATGAATATCAATTCGGCTACAATCTTCTCCTAATATGCCAATCATGCTTAAATTGTCAAACAAGCCCGAAAGGTCTTGCTGCAAAATATCTGCTTTGGGATTTTGTGAATAGGCTACTCCACAAAACCAAAAGAGTAAAAAGATAATGATATGGTATATTTTCTGTTTCATATTTTGCATTACTGTTTATAATGGCTTGACCAGGAGCTGCGTTTAACAACTAACTTGGCTTGGTATCATTGATTTATTTTGGTATAACTGCACAGGTAAATTTTAATCCTGTGATTGATATTGCCTCCCCAATTCTCCCAGTTCATCTGTGTTATAAACAGTGCAGAAGGAGACTATCCCGAAAGATGAAATGACAGAAGAATTTCCT
>NZ_DS981445.1:2792-4590 GCF_000154845.1 Phocaeicola coprocola DSM 17136
TAATATCCAAAGTCCCATAAACAGACTTACTTATCGGCTTCGTCAAATATGCACAAACAGAGTACTCCATACTTCTCATTTATATGTCATCAGTGTACATGTCGTATGGATAGTAGGGCAACCCTTTCAGGCTGCTATCATCCAGCCCCAAGACTTGACCAATGCACCGCTTTCAAAACACAATAACCGTCATGGTTGATACCATATTTATGGTCGTCATGCCAAGATAAATCAGAATGTCCTCGATACCATTCTTTTTTGAGGTATTTTTCCAATCGTTTCACCGCTTCTGCTTTGTCTTGCTCAGCCAACTCTGTAACAGTGATAGCAATTCGATAGGGTGACGGATATAATACTTGGTTTGTTGTCCTTTCCCAATCAGGAAATCTGTATCTAATCAATGTATCATAAATATAGTCTTTAGCTTCTCTGTCTTTTATCAGTTGCACCAGACCATGTATAAGGTCGTCTTCGTAATCCAACATAATGCCTATTGACAGAAGCCACAACATTTCAATATAAAATCCGTTGTCCGTCCAAAATCTCGGCATTGTTTTGAGGGCTTTCACATAATTGTTTTTCAGCTTATCAATATCCTGTCCCATAGAATACTGTACTAATAAATAACGAAGCCTATAATTGAACAAAGAATCGTAACCTATATGTTTTCCTGAAAGATGCATTTGTTCATAATAACTAATATCTTCATCATACATTTTCAGTTGCTTCAAATACTGTTCTTCTGTAAAAAGTTTATCTCTTGTTTCCATTATGGTACACTGCTTTTTGATGTTAATGGGTTGCAGCTTGCCGCCGTTAGGCGGAACAGGTGCTTGTTATTGCTATATTTCATTCACTATATCATTCATCTTTTTGCTGCAAATATCAACACAATGCTTGTATGAATTAATATCAAATGCGTACTTATATTTAGCCAATTTATTCAAAATCAAATCTCCATTTTTAATCATCAAACTTGTTATTGTAAAAATGAAATAGTTTAAATCTTTTTCCTTATTCCCAGTCCATTGTGTCCTGTCAATGCAAAAACTAACCACATATTCTTTTTTAACATTGTAATATCTTGGTTGATATATTCCTGTTCCGTTATAATAGGATGAAATATCACCATCAAAAAATAATGTTACCTTAAACATGGTAACAGCTTCATTTTCAAATGAAGTAAATGTATCTTTTATAATTTTCCTCATATTGGCGCACAAAGGGACTTAAGGCTTTAGATGCATTAAGTTCTCCACCATATACTATATTTAATGTAAATTCCATACTTCCTTAATTAAGTTAGCAATAATGGTTTGACAAGGAGCTGCGTTCAGCAGCTAACTTGGCTGGTTACCAATTATTATTTAGAGGGAATCAGATAACCATTTTGCTCAATACAGAATATGTTTTATTAGAGTCTAAAAGCCATTTGCCTTTTGAATACAAGAATATATATTGCTTCTTTTGTCGTAAAGGCACTTCCCTATATGTGTGAACAGCAATTATATTTTTCCCTTCTTATGCAATATCGGTAATTTTATTTTCATTAACATCATATTCATACGACCCTTCATTGCCATAAGATATAGTAGTAGGTCTGCCATACTTGCGTTCTCGAGAAGTGCAGTAAGTCAAAAAGATTTTTGATACCAATTCTTTTAGCTTGTTAAAATGTTCTTCAAATGAAAGTAGACTCCCAGGGCAATATCATTACACATTACTTCCCACTTGACATATTCTGCATGAATGAAGCAATAAATTCTGTATAGTTATCTGAATCCACCACAGTGCGAGC
>NZ_DS981444.1:0-1282 GCF_000154845.1 Phocaeicola coprocola DSM 17136
TAGGTTATTCCGAGCCTCTTACATGCCGCTTTGGCCAAGTTGACAGCAGCAAGCGATGCATTGAAGTGAAAATCCAATTTCCTGAAGTCGGTAGACTGGCAGCTGGTGATTCCTGCATGCTGCTTGCCATCTCTAAAGCAAAATTCCAGTTGGAACCTGGTTCTGTAATAATCCAGCACCTCACGTCCATCCATGGAATCGTCTGTAGAGAAGTAAAGCTGCCACTTGTCTGTCCTCCCGTCCATCGGATACCAGATGGCTAAGGAAACATACCTTTTGAGAGCTTTTGCATATACCCTCAATCCGTATAGCTTTCCCTTGTTCACCTCGTATTCCTTGCACCGGGTCAAATCCAGATTGGCAAAGTCAATCCTGCCGTCAAACCACTTGGGATGGCCACGTTTTCCTGTTTTCTGTTCCAATGTCGGATAGTACAGGATTACGTCATTCCGAAAGCGGCTGATGACATGGAAATCGTTCTCACACATAGGTGTTACGAAAGTTTCCTTGGAAAAGAATGCGTCTGCAACCACCGTTTTGGATATGCTTTGCAGCTTGTCTTTTCTGCTGATAAGATAGCAGCTGTACCAGTCAACAAGGTTCTTGTCCATATTATCCAAGGTCTTACAATCCGGCGTCTGAATGGAACCTAAAGTCATGCATTCATGGTTGTCGATGTCAATGACACCGATGCCCATGATTTCCAGTCCACGCTTGTATTCTCCTGCACAACCGGACCAGAAGTAACCTATCCAAGGTGTCTTCTTGCCTGATTTGGGAATATAGGAAGGATCGATGGCGATGGCTTTTCTTTTGCCTGTGAGATACTTGCTGATGATAGATCCGTTGAACGCAAACCAGTCGAAAGTTTCATGCTCAAAAAGGTTGCGATAAGTCTGTTCTGAGAAACAGCCATATCTGCCCAATTGAAGGAAATTTATACGATCCGGGATGGCCATGAATAATTTCATGGTGTCCATGAATGCTTTTTCAAAAGGTTTGTGTATATTCGCTACTGATTTGAGAGCCGACAGGCACTCGGATTGGTATTGCATAAGGAGTGTTTCTTTAGTCATAATCAGAAGAGTTCAGAGACTTCTAATTTACTAAGAAATAACGAATTATGCAATACTTTCCTCCTTTATTATCAGCAGGTTAGCTCTCTTTTTTCAGCACATTTCTTCATGCTTAACCATTCGTTTTTGACAACATTTCAATGACCTCTTTAGTGTTTCCGAACCAGCTTTTGCCGGTTCTGTTGTTTAACTTTTAATCTTTCGGT
>NZ_DS981444.1:1382-2579 GCF_000154845.1 Phocaeicola coprocola DSM 17136
GATTGCTTTACAGATAGATTCCACTAAAGCCAGTGCAAGCCCTGTGATCGTCATTTTCTGACCTTGATAAAAGCGCTCAAAAATACGCTCCCTATCCAATGGCTTTTCTCCAGTATTGCTTATTTCAAAAGTATTTGCAGTGATTTTTTATATATATAAACCCACCATCTATATTATGTACAAAAGAATTTTTCAGCAGATTTGTCACTAATACAGAAACCAATGAATCATTCATCTCAACACAAAATGAAGAGTCTGTTGTTACTGTAACCGTAATGTTACGATAAGCATATACCTCCTTATAGTCGTCCAAATAATGAGCAAGAATATCATTCAGACAAACAGAACGTGTATCTACAAACTGCCCGTTCTCTATTTTACACAGCAGTAACAAAGAACGATTCATACGAGTCAGATTTTCCAGTGTCTGATGAGTCTTTATCAATTCATTCAGTTGATGTTCAGTCAAAGTCTCATCCTCCATCAGCATTTCCAATCGATTACGACAAATGGCAAGAGGAGTCTGCATCTCGTGGGAAGCGTTACCTATAAATGTCTTTTGCTGCTCAAAAAGTTTCTCACCTCGCTCGGCAAATGCCATGGTTGCCGCATTCAGCTTACGAAACTCCGTAATTTTAGTAGTATTCTCCAATGGCTCATTTTTCTTTCCCAGCTGACTAGTATCCAGCCATTTGAGCAATACGTACAATGGCTTCATATTTTTACGGAATACCCATATATTAATTGATAGAATAATCAGCAACAACAAAACATATAAAAAGATAATCCAGCCTAAGATAGCTCTAAGCAAATCAAGCTTTTCAATAGTTGGCGTATAAACGACCAACTCCATATAGCGTTCATCTTCCGTTCGGAAAATTGTTATCAAAACGCGAGCCGGCTCTGTTTCACTCTTTTCTGTGATAAATACCATCTCATCACGATACGTAATCTGAGGATGAGAAGCTGCATATGATTCGCTCACTTCATATAAATAATATTGATTATTCGAACCGTTACTGGCTGTTGGCATATCCTCTCCAGACAGAGCACGAATTATAAGTCCTTCCGAATAATCTTCAAGCGTATCATCTACCTCATCGTTCACTTCCTCTACGACTGCCATATAATAAATCCAGCCCATACCGTCAGAACAACGATCAATGCTAAAGAGATAGAATCCACCACAGGCGAGAC
>NZ_DS981443.1:0-1325 GCF_000154845.1 Phocaeicola coprocola DSM 17136
CCATCAGCAGGTGAAACAGAGAAAAGAGCCTTAGCTCCGTTTACTTCCTCTATCTTTACACCTTTATCTAAAAGATTTTTCGTATTTGAGGCAAAATATTTTTTCAGAGACTCTGCATCCTTCACAGAAATAACAATCGATTCGTTTGCCGACCATTGAGTAGCCAATGTTACAATAAACTTGTTGAAAAAATCCTTGTCAGCGATAAATCCTTTTACAGCATCCGAAACTGTTTCATTTGTCAGTAGGTTAGTAATTTCGGTTTTCAGAGCATTCAGGGCCTGTCCAGCAAACAACTTCAACTCAGATTTCGTATTTTCAGTTAATTCATCTGCCGATTTACGGGCATTGGCTATAATTCCTTCCGCCTCTTTCTGGGCATCTGCAATCAACTTTTGAGCCTTTTTCTGAGCTTCATCGATAAGTCGTTGTGCTTCTTCATTACCCTTTTCCACCCCTTCACGATAAATCTTATCAGTGAGCTCCTGAATCTTGTTTTCCATAATGATTATTAAACTTTAACTTAGTTATAAGACTTACAATTTTATCAATTGTAATTATTACAATTTCTGAGTCAAATATACTAAATAAGCCTTAATCACCTACTATTTCGAAAGAAATATTTCCACCAATAAGCAAAGATTTTAAATAAAGAATAATAAGAATGTAATATATCGAATAAGCAACATGTTCTTCAACATAAAATTAGAAAAAGGATTGTCAAAGCTTATCGGCATCGACTCGTCGAAGGGCACTCTCCAGAAGGGCAAGGATGCGGACATCCTCATCATAGACAAGGACATCAGCATCAGGTGCGTCTTCTCCTGCGGCAGGATCGTGGAAGGTATGAACACCCTGGTACATTGAAACGTTTCCGCCGCCGTACTCCCGGAGCCGGCGGCGTTTTTTCTGCCCTCATGCAAAAAAAGAAAGCCCCGCGGCACTTGTGATGCTGCAGGGCTTCTCCTAAGACGGCGACTACCTACTCTCCCACTTGCGCAGTACCATCGGCGTGACGAAGCTTAACTTCTCTGTTCGGAATGGGAAGAGGTGGAACCCTTCGTGCAATAGTCACCTGAATATCCTTTATGTATTCATGACTAACAAGCAGGTAATTCAAGCACTTCTCAAGAAGCTGAAAGTATATATCACCCATCCTTCCTGACAGGAAAGCATACGGGCAATTAGTAATGCTCGGCTTTGGTATCTCTACCTTTACACCTGCATCCTATCAACGTCATCGTCTTTGACGACCCTGAGAAATCTAATCTTGTGGCCGGCTTCGTACTTAGATGCTTTCAGACTTATCCGATCCCGACTAGAAC
>NZ_DS981443.1:1425-2765 GCF_000154845.1 Phocaeicola coprocola DSM 17136
GAGCTATCTCCAAGTTGATAGCTTTCACCCTACCCTCAGTCATCAGAGCTATCAACGATATCGTGCGACTCCATCTGGTGTACCCAGACGTCATCATGACCAAGGGTAGATCACTCGGTTCGCGTCTGCCGCCGCTGACTTGACGCCTGATCAGACTCGCTTTCGCTTCGGCTGCGGGACTCATGTCCTTTAACCTTGCCAAAGACGGCAACTCGTAGGTTCATTATGCAAAAGGCACGCCGTCACACTTTCGTGCTCCGACCGCTTGTAGGCGCACGGTTTCAGGTACTATTTCACTCTTCTGTTCGAAGTGCTTTTCACCTTTCCCTCACGGTACTGGTCCACTATCGGTCTCTCGGGAGTATTTAGCCTTACCGGATGGTCCCGGCAGATTCACGCAGAATTCCTCGTGTTCCGCGCTACTCAGGATACCGCTATGCTTCGTCTTGCTTAGAATACCGGGCTGTCACCGTCTTCGGCCGAACTTTCCAAATCGTTCTTCTCGCAAAATTTCTTGCAACAACGCGGTCCTACAACCCCGTCCATGCCGTAACATGAACGGTTTGGGCTCTTCCCCGTTCGCTCGCCACTACTGGGGGAATCATTGTTATTTTCTTTTCCTGCAGGTACTAAGATGTTTCAGTTCCCTGCGTTAGCCTCCATCATTGATGGATGTTACCTCTTCAAGGTAACGGGTTGTCCCATTCGGAGATTCACGGATCAAGGGTTATTTGCACCTCCCCGTGACTTATCGCAGCTTATCACGTCCTTCATCGCCTCCGAGAGCCAAGGCATCCGCCATGCGCCCTTTCCTACTTTCCTTATCACGTGCACACTATATATTATAGTGCGGGATGATATATACTTTTAGCTTTCGTACTAAAATTACTTTTTGCTTGTTACATCATGTCATAGACCTATCTTTATGGTGGAGAATAACGGATTCGAACCGTTGACCCCCTGCGTGCAAAGCAGGTGCTCTAGCCAGCTGAGCTAATCCCCCGTTTTTTGCGGCTGCAAAGGTAAGCGTTTTCCTTCGTTACTGCAAATTTTTAAGGAAGTTTTTTCTTCCTTTTTTTTCGGGTAGTCCCAGGCAGAGTTGAACTGCCGACCTCTACATTATCAGTGTAGCGCTCTAACCAACTGAGCTATAGGACTAGCTTTTGTGATTCAGTTCAACCTAGTCTGTTACCGACTCGGCTTCATCTTTCTCTCTTCTATATCGTTAAACAAACTCCCATGCAGCACAAGGGACAAAACCCTTATTCAGGTCACGCTCCAGAAAGGAGGTGTTCCAGCCGCACCTTCCGGTACGGCTACCTTGTTACGACTTAGCCCCA
>NZ_DS981442.1:0-2011 GCF_000154845.1 Phocaeicola coprocola DSM 17136
CATCATGACTGAACCAAGGCTTGTTCCATTTTTGACCATTCAGATTAGCAGATTGGATATACTTATTCTCTTCCGATACTCCTTGCGCCTCAATTTCAAATATCTTTCCATTACTAAGCTTTACTTTTGTCTTGGAAAACAGAGGGCTTCCTATATTATAAGCGGGAAACCCTGGAGTTACAGGATAGAATCCCAATGAAGAAAAAACAACAAATGCTGACATGCCTCCTCCATCTTCATCTCCTGGTATTCCCATCAAGTCATTACGGAACCAAGTTTTTAATAATGTGCGAATAAGTTTTTGAGTTTTCCAAGGCTGTCCGGCGTAATTATATAAATATGGAATATGTAAACTAGGTTCATTAGCCATTGAAAACTGCCCTACATTTCCTGTATGATCTGGTAATTGTGCATAAAACTCAAATTTGCTTTTTCCTAATGGTTCAAGGAACATCTGATCTAGGTTGGAAATAAATTTTTCTTTTCCTCCCATTAAAGAAATTAAATCTTCAATATTATGAGGTACATCCCAGCGATATATCCATCCATTGTTCTCTCCATAGTAATTGCGTGCTCCTTGCCCTCCAGAATAACGATAATCAAATGGGGTTATCCATTTCCCCTTTTGATCTTTGGGATGGAAAAAGCCTGTCTGGCTATTATATACGTTACGGTAATTGTAAGCACATTTTGAGTAATAGTCAGCTTCTTTATTTTTACCTAAAATACGAGCAATTTGAGATAAACACCATTGGTCGTAAGCTGTTCCTAACGTAACTGCTATGGCTTGACGTTTTTCGAAT
Source organism: Phocaeicola coprocola DSM 17136 (assembly GCF_000154845.1). Classification (GTDB taxonomy): domain Bacteria; phylum Bacteroidota; class Bacteroidia; order Bacteroidales; family Bacteroidaceae; genus Phocaeicola; species Phocaeicola coprocola. The sequence goes on from NZ_DS981442.1 coordinate 804, forward strand.
GGATGTACATTTTTATCTATTTCTTGTTCTCCTTCTTGTAAAGCTGGTATGTATCCATTAATTTTATAAAATTCATCAATCCAACCGGCTTTAGCATCAGACCATGGAGCTAAAGTTTTTTCTTCTATGCCTTTACGACATGCTTCATAAGCTTTTTCTAGATTAAAATTCAGACCTTTAGTTGCAGCATCTGCAATTGTTGCAACAGCATGGTTGGAATTCATACGGCGGGAATCACCTGTGATTTCAGGGAAGGTGGGCATCCACATATTTCCCATTTGTTCAGCCATACGTAAATATGAATCAATTATATTAGTTTCAGTTTTTTCGTCAATTAACAATCGTAGTGGATGTGCAGCCCTGTAAGTATCCCAGATCCAATCGTCCGTATAGAATGGTTTACCTTTATCTTCATGAATTTTACCATCAAATGCACTAAAATAACGTCCATCTTCACTGATGCAAACAGGACGTTCGAATACACGATAAAATGAGGTATATAGGACTCTTTTGTTTTCTTCATTGTTATCTTCAACTTGAATTGTTCTCAATGCTTTGTTCCAGATCTCCCGTCCTTTTTTTAATATTGTATTCAGATCTGCTTCTGTTAGTTCACGCTCCATATTTTTACGGGCCTGTTCTACACTTATAAAAGAAATACCATAATATAAATTAACGGTCTTAGTTCCTTTAGGGAAGTGGAGTACGGCACATGCATCATTTCCCTTGGCCTCTTTTATAAAGGAATTTATCTGCTTATTCTCTAAAATTCCTTCTTGTAGAGGAGTGATGTCAGGTTTCATATATAGGTATATGCGCGTGTTATTTTCTAGTTGTTGGTATCCACTTACTGTACCATTATCAATTTTTATTCCTCCATTTCGGGAGTTAATCATTATGTATGCAGGACGGTCTGCCTGTTGATATTCAATTTGGTAAATGGCAGATTGATGTGAAGGGGCATATTTTATATTTATTTGCTCTTCATCAAGTAAAACCTCATAATAATATGGTTTTATAATTTCATGATCATAGCTATAGTTGATGACAGGAGATAGATTGTTGTCTTGATGAGGGCTTAGTTAAAAGCCGAGCAACCACGATGGCTTGTTACAGCTAGGGTAATCCATGTAATTGCTGTCTGTATAGTCACTTCTTTCCCGGATTATATTCGCAGCATAACTATTAGGGACGGTGAATTGTTGGAA
>NZ_DS981442.1:2111-3280 GCF_000154845.1 Phocaeicola coprocola DSM 17136
TACGTTATACTATTCGTTCTTGCAAGTCATCATACACAATGATATATGCTGAACGATTATCTCGTGTTGCGATAGCCCAGACCCGCAAGTTATTGACAAACTTTCAAAGAACTCATTTTATTTACTGCCAGAGCCGCTTAGGCTTGGCGAATTTTTAACGAACTATGATCATAATATTAGTGGAATTAGTTTTATTCATTATTAGAATCTGATTAAACAAAGAAAATTCAGAAATAATTAAGTGGAATTTGTCATAGTGATTGAATATTAAAGGTTTAACAATTATATTGATTTTTAGCACAAATATAGGTTTATCCTATTAATTCACTCTTAATTTTGTCTTAATAGCAATTGTAATAGTAATAAAAATGTGAAATTTTAAAAGTTTAACAAAAGGTATGTATCCTCTAATAAAAAACCGAGGTCGTTTCAACTTCGAAACGACCTCGGTTTTTTATTAAAGAGAGAGATTGTCAAATTAACGAACAAATTCTTCATAAGAAAATTCGGGAGGTGTATTTAATATTCGGTAACCATTCTATTTTCCGCCACGACAATTTTATCGGCTGTTTTTCAGCCGATAAAATAAAAATGTCCGCAAGAAAATAGTTTAGTTTTAACATTCCGATTTATAAAAACATGGCAGAAGGACCTTCTTGTCGCAGTCCTTACCATGAAGAATACATTCAAACAAGTGCTTCAGGTAATCCTGAGGGGCTATATCATTAAGCTTGCAGCTTTCTATCAGAGAAAAGATGAATGCCGAGTTTCCTGCTGCATCCTCACTGCCTATGTTCATACAGTTCTTGAGCAGCAGCTTTACAGGTTTCATCCTTTGCTCACAGAGGTTGTTCGATATTTCCGCAGAACCGTCCTTGAGGATATTTTTCAGGGATTTCCACTGGTTTATCGTATAGTTCACAGCCTTTCTCATCAGTTCGTTTGCCATGAGTTTGGTATCCTGCATCATCATGACCACCTTATGATGGATACGTTCAAGAATAGGTCTCGTAAGCTTAAGTCTTTTTTCCTTAATCTGCTCACCGCTGAGTTTCATTGTGCGGAACAAGTCTTCATTTCTGAACATATCACCGATAGGGTCTATTATATCCATCGCAGTTCTGTCTGATGGCAAGGCATCGACCCACAGCCTCCTGCAGTGTGTCCAG
>NZ_DS981441.1:0-102473 GCF_000154845.1 Phocaeicola coprocola DSM 17136
ACTCGACCAATCATGGAATGCTGACTTAGGTTCCATTCAGACGCCGATGTAAGCTGATAATATGACAGAGCTCGTGACTGTACAGCAGCTATCTTATCAGTAGAAAAGACAAGCTACAGAGCCTGTCCAGAACGGTGGTGCAGACGCATCTTTTCCAAGGAAACATTCATAACAACCTATGTGTGAGAACGATTTCCATGTCATCAGCCGCTTTCGGAATGACGTAATCCTGTACTATCCGACATTGGAGCAGAAAACAGGAAAACGTGGTCATCCCAAGTGGTTTGACGGCAGGATTGACTTTGCCAATCTGGATTTGACCCGGTGCAAGGAATACGAGGTGAACAAAGGAAAGCTATACGGATTGAGGGTATATGCAAAAGCTCTCAAAAGGTATGTTTCCTTAGCCGTCTGGTATCCGATGGACGGGAGGACAGACAAGTGGCAGCTTTACTTCTCTACAGACGATTCCATGGATGGACGTGAGGTGCTGGATTATTACAGAACCAGGTTCCAACTGGAATTTTGCTTTAGAGATGGCAAGCAGCATGCAGGAATCACCAACTGCCAGTCAACCGACTTCAGGAAGTTGGATTTTCACTTCAATGCATCGCTCGCAGCTGTCAACTTGGCCAAAGCGGCATGTAAGAGGCTCGGAATAGCCTATTCCATATCCTCTTGCAAGTCTTTCATACACAATGCTTATATGCTTGAACGATTTATTTGCGTGTTCGGGATTAACCCAGACCCGCAAGTTATTGACAAACTTTTCAAAGAACTCATTTTATTTACTGCCAGAGCCGCTTAGGCTTGGCGAATTTTTAACGAACTATTGAAAAATAGTATATGCAAAGTTTATTGCTACGTTAACGTCAAAACGCCCTTTTTCTTTCTTTATTAAATACCTATTCTCGATTAATGCTCTGATATCATTTATAGGGTAATTAAAACATGCATCTCCATCTATAGCATAATATCCTCTATATGGAGCATTTTCACTATTCTTCCATACCCAATATTCCACTTTTGAATTAAATTCCATATTTCATCGACAATTAAAAGGATATAACCTCGTGACTATTTCGTCACAAGGTTATATAAACTCTGATAATCTTTTGCTACTCCATAAACCACTTTACTATCACTTATCGCTGCAAAATGGCGGCGTGCACATTCGATCTTTGCATCCTCAGAATCTCTAAGTTGTGATTCCTGCCAATCATTACCTTTAGTTTCAGCAATGAAATATATATGCTTCACAGTGCCTTCCTTAAATGCAACAGCCCAGTCCGGATTATAGTGTCCCATAGGTGTATTGATATAGAATCCACGTGGCAGTTTGGTATATACTTCCACTGCATCCTCTTTTTCCAATGCTTCTGCAAAATTTTTCTCAATACCCAGACTATCGACAACTACAATATCATATAGAGATTTAGCACTTTCCAATGCATTAATCCCTAGTTTACCTCTAATGGTACTTTCTGTGAAAATATCCATATCATAAGTGTTCGTACTACGCTCGTATGCTATTTTCTGGATAACAGCTATAGCTTTGGCATCATTAATGATATTTGCAGTCTTTATAATGAATTCTTCCGGATTCATCTTAAACTGAGCAAAAGTTGCTGGTTTTATGCCCTTTAATATTTCCACTATGGTTTTTCGTGTTAATCCGGTTGCATTTACCAAATCACCTACCAAATCATAGCGAACACTATTACCAACAGCTTCCGAAACACGGATTGTGCGTGTCTTTCCTGCCGTCATGGCTACTCCAGCCTGTAAAGACTCCTTGTCGCGGATATTTTCTAATGAACCACCCTCTATTACAATTCGTATTTCTGTAACACTCAGATGTTTGTCAATACTTTCTATGGCCTTCTTTATCAATTCATCTGTACTGAAATCCACTTTATAGTAAGTCTTCACATTGATACGTTTCCAGACTTCTGTGAACTTTTCTTTGAACAAATCTTCTCTAAATGTGGCAACTTTTGGCTTACGTGCATTGTCCGGTTTCATGCTATCCGGGTTAAAGATGGTATCAAGTCTGCCAAGTATTCCGGCTTTAATTGGATTCAGTTCTTCTCCCAAATCAATAGTTCCGGATTTCTTGTCATTGAAATACTTCTCTGTAAGTTTGCCTTTCTTCACATAGCCATTACTGATAAGCTCCTCATGAATTTCACACGCCAATTCACGGTTGATTTTTATCTCTTTACCGTCTGAAGATACCATTACAATGTCTTCAAACAAATGCGCCGTTACTTGAACAGGCCTGTCTGCCACATCTTCAGCGAGCTCACTCTGAAGCTGCTTACTGAAATGCTCATAGCTTTCGCTGGCTATCACCGTCAGAATATTGACATCGAACACACCATCACCCAACACATCTTGATCCTGGCGCTCACCATTCTTATTTACGCAAAGACGCATACCACGACCAACTTCCTGACGCTTCTTTATTTCGCTGCCGGTATCTTTCAATGTACAAATCTGGAATACATTCGGGTTATCCCAACCTTCTTTCAGGGCAGAGTGAGAGAATATAAAGCGTACCGGTTCCTCAAAACTCAACAGCCGCTCCTTATTCTTCATAATCAAATCGTATGCACGTATTTCATTATCTCCCTCTTTTTCTTTTGAATCAACGGCTATCCCCTTTTTATCCTGAGAAAAATATCCTTGGTGTACTTTTTCTGCTGAGAACTTATTCAGATATCGTACATATTCTTCATCAGAGAAACGCGGCTGCATTTCCTCAATTACATTTTTGTATTCTTCTTCGAACATATCAGCGAATTTACCGTTGCTTGTACCGTCTTTGTCATAAATACGATAGCTGTTTACATGGTCAATAAAGAAGAGTGAAAGCACTTTAATTCCTTTATGGAACAATTCTCTTTCTCTCTCAATATGAGTGCGAATAGTTTCACGTATCTGAATCCTGCGAAGCACATCCTCATTTACTTTTCCAATAGCATCACCCTCATAAAGAGTTATGCCATTCAGGAAACGGACAGAACCATCTATTCCATCAATGCGTTCAACAATGAAATGATTATCATATTCAGCCAATTCACCGCTTTGTTCATAAAGATTAAATCCTTCACCCACCAATCTCGTTGCTTGCTTGAAACCATTGGCTGTTTTTACATCAAACGAAATACGGGCTTGCGGATTACCTTTTCCTATTACAATTTCATCCAGATAGACAAAACCATTTGTAGCCGTTGAGCCTTTTTGTGATATACCTTTTACTTCAATCTTCTTCACCAACTTACGGTTGTAGGCATCCATCGCATCCAGCCGGTACACCATATTGTACACATCATCTTTCCTATGGGTTGCACTATAAAGCAAAGTGAACAGAGGATGAAACTTCGCAATTCCTTTTCTTGTGGCGTTTGCCTTATTCGCACCAAGAACACTTTGCGGCTCGTCAATAATCATAATCGGATTTGTCTGAGCCAATATATCAATAGGTCTGCGGCTACCGAACTCATCACGTCTGGAGAATATAATACGTGCAGCAGCATCACCACTACGTCCTTCTTGATTTTTATCCTCATTCATGGAGCTGTTGAATGCTTGCATATTGATGATCATCACATGCAATCCGCTATCACTTGCAAAACTATCTATTTTGGAAAGCTGTTTGGAGTTATAGACAAAGAACTGGATACGCTTGCCGTATTCTGTGGCAAAGTGTTCCTGCATGGTTTCAAAACTCTTCTGCACACCTTCACGAATGGCAATACTGGGCACTACTATGATAAACTTATTCCAGCCATACAACTTGTTCAGCTCATACATCGTCTTGATGTATGTATAAGTCTTACCGGTACCGGTCTCCATTTCAATGGTGAACATCGGGTTTGAAATATCACCTTGCAAATATTCAACAGGTTTAAGTCCCCAGTTCATCTGAATTTGTCTCAGATTCTCCGTAATTGACTCCCGGTCAAGCATCAACTTCTGATTGCCAAAACCCGTCAAATCAAACACTCCTTTATTCTTACCCTGGTCTATCAGAAAATCGGCACTATCACAATATTGCTGACCGGTAAATATATCTGTCACACTTTTGGCTGCATCAGCCTGAAAACGTTGGTGCTTATATTTCAGTTTCATTCTGATTCTTCTTTTTTTTCAAGTTGTCCAACATACGGATAGAATCAAGATAATCTTGTTCTACGTCACTGATGGTTCGTTGTTTATATTTACGGTATTCGTTCGTAGCATGTTCCATTGCCTCTGTGTGCGACACTTTACCGGAATCTTGCAATAACTGTTCTCCCGACATGGTCAGGATTCTGTCAAGATAGTTTGCCCAGTCACTCATTGTCATGGGTTGTTCACGCTCTGCCTGACGCTCCGCAAAGTCCAGATATCCGGAAACCAGTTGTCCCATTGCGCGAAGTTCTTTTTCGTCCAGATAATTCTTGGCCGTCTTTGCTTCTGCCAATGTAGGCTGAGTACCCTTAAACGTCAGCAAACCCATAAAATCCTTTTCGGCATCGGCACGCTCCACAATCAGTTCAGCAGCCGTATGTCCGTGAACCGCATAATGAATTTTATTCTGTACTTTTTTAAAGAACTCCTGGCTTACGGAAGCACGAGGATCATAATCTATACTTGTAGCATATATTTCCAACACCTGACGGTAGAACACCTTTTCTGTGGCACGGATATCACGTATGCGTTCCAGCAATTCCTTCCAATAGCCACCGCCACCCAACTTTTTCAACCGCTCATCGTCCAGTGTAAAGCCTTTTATCATGTATTCTTTCAGCCTTTGTGTTGCCCATTGCCGAAAGCGAGTGGCTATCACAGACTTGATACGATAACCAAGTGCTATAATCATATCCAGATTATAGTATGTAGTATTATATGATTTTCCATCTGAAGCAGTTGTTCGGAATTTCCGAACAACTGAATTTTCCTCCAATTCTCCTTCTTCAAAGATATGTTTGATGTGTTCACTCACATTCGACTTGCTCGTCTGATACAGTTCACACATCTGCGCTTGAGTAAGCCAAAGTGTTTCATCCTCCAGTCTGACATCAATCCTGATCTGACCGTCAATGGAGGTATAAATAATCATCTTATTTTCTTCCATACCTCAACACTTTATATAACCTTGATATTTTTTATGGCTTCTTCCTCGCTCCAGTCCAACAACTGTTTCAGGGTTTCGAACACATTGATTTTTGCATCGTCACGGGCAAAACAACTGTCACGGAACAATACACGGAGCGGTTGCTTGTCAGCCATGGCTTTTACAATATTTTCCGTAATATCATCTGCAAAGCAAGCCACAAGGTCACCATCATTAACCGAATAAATCATCTTTCCATCCACTTCTTCACTGGTCATAGGTAAAGAAAGCTGTACACCCCAACTGAGCATAGCTCCAAACAATAGATCGAGATCTGTACGACCACTCTTTACGTTATTGAGGAAAAGGTCAAGCTGCGATTGGTCGTATTCGCTTGGTGCTTTCTTTACTTCCTCAAAATTGCTGTCTGCCAAACGGAAAACACGAAAACCTGTATCAAGGTTTTGGGTTGTCAATGGGGATTCTTCCTTGATTTTCTTGCCAGCACGACGGATACGTTCTTTGGCTATTTCTGGAATTGTGTTATAGCCTGCTTTACGAGCTGCGCTGTCGTCAGGAGTTTCCTCTGGAAGTTGAACCATGATGTATTTACGATTACCATCATCTTCTGCATTTTGCTGCATCACGGCATGAGCAGTAGTAGCTGATCCAGAAAAGAAATCCATAATAACATCTGTATTTCTACATGATATTTGTATAATTTGTTTTATTAATTTTAATGGTTTAGGAGTATCAAAAGGCATTTCATCAGGAAATATTTGTTGTATTTCTCTTTTAGCATCCTGCGTATGACCGACTTCATCATATGTCCAAATAGATCGTGGAACAATTCCATCTTGAACATCCTTTAAAAAAAGTTTTATAGCAGGAGAGCCTGTTCCATTCATGCCAAACATTATACGGCCATCTTTATACATTGCCCAAAACACATCCTCAAGCATTCTCCAATGACTACCTTTGGGAGGAGATATTAAACGACCTGTTGGGGTTTTTATCGTATACATAAGACCTTCATGTCTTTCTCCACTCGCAAAAATTGGCCCTAATCTCCATGGTCCTCTTGGGTCATTATCAGGATTTTTATATTTCTCACTACTTTTTAAATCTCTTGGTAATAGGTTTCTGATATTTTTCCACTCTTCACCAGCTTTTGAATAAATCAGGATATAATTATGGGCAAGAGAAATTGCAGCCGCATTACTTCTACCATAAAAATTTTCCCAAATTACAGTAGAAATAAAAGACTTCTCTCCAAAAATTTCATCCATTAATTTTCTCCCGTTTACGATTTCATGATCATCAAGTGTTAAAAAAATAGATCCACTATCTGAAAGAAGACTTTTTGCCACCATTAATCGTGGATACATCATAGAACACCAATCCGAATGAAAACGCCCATTAGATTCTGTATTTTTACGATAACGATTACCTAATTCATCCACATTTCCAGAAAACAAATCATAATCATCTTGTGAAACCGCAAAATCATCATCATACACAAAGTCATTACCCGTATTGTAAGGCGGGTCAATATAAATCATCTTTACTTTACCCATATATGACTTTTGAAGTAACTTCAATACCTCCAAATTATCACCTTCAATATACAGATTCTGTGTATTATCCCAATCCACACTATCCTCTACCACCGGACGCAAAGTCTTTGTAGTAGGGCGAGCAGCTTCCCGACGAGCTTCCTGTTTTCCCGGCCAAGTAAACTGATACATTTCATCCGCATCTTCAACCGCATTATCTCCAAGCAGTTGACGCAAAGTCTTGAAATTTACCACATGGCGTAACTCTCCGGTTTTATCATCCTTTACTTCCGTAAAACAGGATGGTGCTATCTGATAGAGAGCTTCCAAATTCAGTTGTGTTCCATCAACCGAGTTCAATTCTAATTTATTGGGTTTCATGATTATATATTTTTCAAATATCGTTATTTTATATCTTGCACAGTGATTATATAGTCCTAATTATATACAATAATGCGACCATATTATCTATATCAAACAATTCTAAATAAAGGTTATTAATACTAAATGGGCAGCAATAATAAATAAACATAATAATATTATAACCCACTTATGTTTATATCCGTATTTTGTTTTACTAAGTATAAATAATTTAAGTTTCGCAAGTGCTAAAATGATGTAATAAAAAAGGCTAAAGTGTTTGATAATTCGTTAATTATCACTATATTAAAGTCGTCAAACAAAAAACATAGAACCCTTTAGCCATGAACAAAAATAGACATATTATCGGTGAACTCCAAGAGTTTTTTGCAAACAATGATGCCAGCAAGGCAATAAACAGCATATCAACCATAATGAACAGCATTAGGATACAGAGCAAAGTCATCGGTTCAGTCAAGAATCCGAACTGCAAGTTCACCTGTCTTCAGGTGTTGCAGTTGCTCGTGCTCTTCCCGTTCTTCTCGGTGAAAAATGCTGCCAATTATTCGTCCTCTGCACTCTGCAAGTTGTTTACATGCGATAAGGATATGTTCTATCGTTTCATGAATGACGGCAACGTCAATTGGCGATGTATAATCTACTCGGTTTTCAGACAGCTGTATTCTCGTGTGAGCCGCAAGACAACAGCAAAATCTGATGTCAAATGCGTCATTATCGATGATACAGATCTTCCTAAGACCGGATTCAAGACAGAGAAGATCGGTAAAGTCTTCTCTCATACTCAAATGAAGCCTATACTGGGCTTCAAAGCAATGTTCCTATGCTTTACTGACGGTATATCTCAGTCTATTCTTGACTTCTCTCTTCATGGAGAAGAGGGTAAGCGCAGCGACAAGCCACAGGGCTTATCCAAGAAGCAGGCAAACTCACGTTATACCAAGGAACGTTCTGAGGATGAGCGTATTGCTAAACGTAGCTCTGAGTATCTTGCAAGCAAGATTGAGACTGCTATCAGTATGCTGAAGCGCTCAATCATTGAGGGTGTACGCTTCGACTATCTTCTTGTCGACAGCTGGTTCACCTGCACCGAACTCCTGAAGTTCATAGTCTCAAGGCACTTTGGTTGCCATCTTATTGGAATGATAAAGATGGGCAAGATCAAGTATGAGACAGCTCTCGGAACCAAGACCGCACCTGAACTTATCAAGGTTCTTCAGAAGACAAAGAACTTAAAGTACAGCCGATCAATCGGTTATTATACTGCTACCATCTCTGCAAAGATCTCAGGCATCAAGGTCAACCTGTTCTTCTATAGAAAAGGCAAGAACGGTAACTGGAATGCCCTGCTAACCTCCGATCTTAAGTTGGACGCCAAGGAAGCCTTCAGACTTTACTCAAGAAGATGGGTTATTGAGGTCGCTCACAAGGAAATGAAGCAAAATCTAAAGCTCGGTAAAAACCAGTGTAGGGACTTTGCCGGACAGATCGCCGGCATATCATTATGCGTCTTGCAGTACAATATACTCAGTTATGTCAAACGCAATGAGTCTTACGAGACCATCGGAGGACTCTTTGCTGAAATTACAAAGAACTCTGTTGAACTTTCAGTAGCAGAAAAAATCTGGCTGCTGATCGTAGAAGTTATAAGCGTCATTGCCGAGGCTCTCAACTGTGACGCTATGGCTCTGACCGAACAGGTAATATCAAACGATAAACAAATTAAAGCAGTGAAAATGGCCTTTGACAAGCTGGCGGTCGCCGCCTAACGGGGCTAAAATTCACTTGCGAAACTTAAGTAAAGAGGGAAATGAAATTACCGGAGATTTTGTATTGTGATTGTTTATAGAAAACTTATGTTTAACTTAAAATTATATTATGAAAAAAATTATTTTTTATTTTCTATCTGCGATTGTATTAGTAGTGGGAACATCTTTGGTATATGCTTGCACTCATGAAGATATGAATGAGACCTCTGTTTCTCAACAAGATTCCTATGAGAAATTACGTTATGAATTGAAACAGTATAATGATATTTATGCTCCACCTCAATATGTGGAAACTAGAAGAGGAGGATTTTGGCGTAAATTAGCTAGCATATTTGGAGCAGATGCGGCAGGCGCTTGTTTGGGTTCAGCTTTTGGTGGAGTTGGTGCTGTTGTAGTAGGTATTGGAAACTCATTGCTTTTTGCGGCTATGGGTGATGAATTTCTTTGTACAGAAGAATATACGTATGGTGAGGAATTACATATAGGATTTGTAAGAATTTCTGAAGATTTGGAAAATCAACAGAAAACTTATGCCTCTTTCCCAATGGTTCAGTTGACTCCCAAAATTAATAGTCGCGGTTTGGGTGAAGAAATTACTGATATTAATCCTGTTCCTATTGTATATGAAAAAGTACGAACTCTTTCCTTGACAAGTAATAAAGTGGGATATTTGCATAATAAGATTATATCAGATTTATTAAGTGAAGATGAAAATTTATTGCATAGTTCTACATCTGTTATAATGGATAAAGTTGTTGAAAGTGTTGAGCAAGAAGGGTTTCAAGTTTCATCTCAATTAGAACAAGATGTGTTGGAACAGTTAAATAAAATCGCTATACAATGTCCAGATTTGGAAAGTTCTATAGCTGTATATCGAAATAATTTTCCTGAATATTCTGATATGTTTGATATACTTCAGGACATTACTGTCCCGTAAAAGTGGATAAATAGTTCTTTGAAATAACTGAAATATAGCTTATTATACTCTATTTGTAAAGCGCGACGATTTGAAATTGTACCTTTGAAACCAAATCAAATGGCTTCAAATGAATCAAGACAAATATGTTTTCGCTCAATTGGTAGAGTTTTTGAACAACAATAAATTCAGAAGAATCGTGGACAAATACGATGGAAATCGTTACGTCAAACATTTCACTTGCTGGAACCAGCTTCTTGCTATGATGTTCGGACAGCTAAGCAATCGTGAGAGCCTACGCGACCTGATTGTTGCATTGGAAGCACATCAAGCCAAGTGTTATCATTTGGGATTGGGTCGTGAACCCTTGGCCAAAACCACACTTGCATCAGCTAACCAAAATAGGGATTACAGAATCTTTGAAGATTTAGCATTCTTCATGATGAAAGAAGCCAGTGATAAACGAGCTACTCATATTCTGGATATCGAAGGAAAGAAGTACGCTTTTGATTCAACCACCATTCCGTTATGTTTGGCAACATTTCCTTGGGCTAAATTTCGAAGTAAAAAAGGTGGAGTCAAGGCACATGTCCTTTATGACATTGAGGCTCAGGTTCCGGCTTTTTTTACAGTAACCACAGCTTCAAAACATGACTCAACAGCAATGTCTGCAATTCATTATGAACCAAATGCATACTATATTTTTGATAGAGCGTATGATTCGTTTAAGGAACTATATCGGATTCATCTTACTGGCTCTTTCTTTGTCGTAAGAGCCAAGTCGAATCTTAAATTTAAGTTCTGCAAATGGAAACGCAGACTACCAAAGAATATACTATCTGATGCTGAAGTGAAATTATCAGGATATACCTCTGAAAAGAAGTATCCGGAATCATTCAGGATTATCAGGTTCTATGATGAAGAAGATGATCGTGAATTTACCTTCCTGACAAATGCCAAACATATATCTGCACTTGATGTAGCTAATCTCTATAAAAAGAGATGGCTTGTAGAACTGTTCTTCAAATGGTTGAAGCAGCACCTTAAAATCAAAAGGTTCTGGGGCACCACAGAAAACGCAGTCCGTATTCAGATAAGTGTGGCTATTATCACTTATTGTTTGGTAGCTATTATCCAACATGATTTGCACTTAAGCCGTTCGACCTATGAGGTCCTACAGATTTTGAGCATTTCATTAACGGATAAAACACCTTTACAAGAGTTGTTCAATAAGACTAATTTCAATGATGTCAAAGAGCAATTAAATCCCCTTTTCCCGGGGTTGTTTGATTAATATTTAATTCGTCCCGATTTTAACGGGACACTAATGGAGGAAGGTTTTGAATATATGATTAAGGTTTTTGCTAGACATATTTCTCCTGACTGTAAGAATTGTCCTGATGCTTTGGGTTATGATGAATATACTTTGGTGGAAATAATCAGTAAGAAATGTAAATGCGAGTCTTAACATGAGTTCTAAGAATTCACCAAGTATATTCTCCTGGTTATATGTTAATAATTTATGTTTTATACATTTATGTGGTTTATAGCTTTACTTCTTTTGCTGTTGGTGGATGTAGTTTATGTCACTTCTTTCATTGGCGACTACTATCCTGAATTTGAATTCTTTTATTGGGTTGTCGAACTGGTATTGCTGATACATCTTATTTTTCTCATAAAGAGAAAGACGTACACATGGGAGAAACTGTTTTTCATCGATTCTATTGAACGTTATTTTCCGGCGTTGTGCGGTATGAATCGCGGTTTAAGACAGATTCTTCGATTTTGTATGGTAGTGTATTGGATATTATTGCCGCTTGTTCCGACTTTAGCTGTAGCGCTGTCAATGCAACTTGGGTATAGTTTAGGGTGGATGTCTGCTGTTTTGTGTGTGCAGTGTGTATTGACTTTGCTGCTGTTTGTTGTATTCCAGATAAAGAAATGGAAATTGCAGGGAGAAAGAAACAGGTAATGAGCCGGGTTTACTTTTTAAGTTCAGGTGTGACAAATAAACATTCCCAGTGTTGCCGGAGTATCATTTTCCGGCAGCACAGGGAATCATAATATGCAGGTAGAGGGTATTATTTCCCCCTTACTATCTTCTTTATATCGTTCAGCTTGTTCAGCGCCTCCAGTGGAGTCAGGTTGTTTACGTCCAGATTCAGTATTTCGTCACGTATCTGGCACAGTACAGGGTCGTCGAGCTGGAAGAAACTCAGCTGTACTCCGTCCTGATGAACTGTTTTAGGTTCTACCTTATGATGCGATGACATGCCTTCCTGTCGGTTTTCTTTTTCCAGCTGGTGCAGAATCTCGTCGGCACGCTTCACGATGGTCTTGGGCATACCTGCCATCTTTGCTACGTGAATACCGAACGAGTGTTCGCTTCCTCCCCGCTCCAGCTTGCGCAGGAAGATGACCTTGTTGTCTACTTCCTTCACCGAAACGTTGTAATTCTTGATACGTGGGAAGCTCTCTTCCATATCGTTCAGCTCGTGATAATGTGTGGCAAAGAGCGTACGGGCACGGGCGCGCTTGTGCTCGTGTATATGTTCTACGATAGCCCAGGCGATGGAAATACCGTCGTAAGTAGATGTACCGCGTCCCAGCTCGTCGAACAATACCAGACTGCGTGGCGAAAGGTTGTTCAGGATATCTGCCGCCTCGTTCATTTCTACCATGAAGGTTGATTCGCCCACCGAGATATTGTCGCTGGCTCCCACACGGGTAAAAATCTTATCCACCAGTCCGATATGCGCACTTTCGGCAGGAACAAAGCAACCTATCTGCGCCATGAGGGTGATAAGTGCCGTCTGTCGGAGCAAGGCAGACTTACCTGCCATGTTCGGTCCGGTGATGATAATGATCTGCTGCGTTTCCGTATCGAGATACACATCGTTGGCAATGTATTTTTCTCCTGCCGGAAGCTGTTTTTCGATGACCGGGTGACGTCCTTGCTTGATATCGAGGATATCGTCGTCGGCTACCACCGGACGGATATATTTGTTGGCCCGGGCTGCATTGGCAAACGACAGCAGGCAGTCCAGACGGGCTATTTGCGTGGCATTGATCTGGATGGCGGGGATGAAATCGGCAAGCTCTGCCACCAGTTCGTTGTACAGACGGGTTTCCAGAATCAGAATCTTGTCTTCCGCTCCCAGAATCTTTTCTTCGTATTCCTTCAGTTCTTGCGTGATGTATCGTTCTGCATTGACCAGTGTCTGCTTGCGTATCCAGTCGGCCGGAACCTTGTCTTTATGTGTATTTCTTACCTCGATGTAATAGCCGAACACGTTGTTGTAGGCTATTTTCAGGCTGGGGATGCCTGTCAGTTCGCTTTCGCGCTGTTGTACTTGCAGCAGGTAATCCTTGCCCGAGTAAGCAATGTGACGCAGTTCGTCCAGTTCCTGATTGACTCCGTCAGCAATCACTCCTCCCTTGTTGACCAGCAACGGAGGATCATTGTTTATTTCTTTGGCAATCTTGTCGCGGATGGAAGCGCAGAGGTTCAACTGTTCTCCTATTTTTCGCAGGCTTTCGTTGTCGGCATTCAGACAGGCATTCTTGATCGGCTCTATCGCCTGTAAGGCTACTTTCAACTGAACGACTTCACGCGGAGAGATACGTCCTACGGCAGCTTTCGAAACAATACGTTCCAAATCGCCTATCAGATGTAATTTCTCTTCGATAAAATCCTTGAAATCCGGTTCGCGGAAGAAATATTCCACTACATCCAGTCGTTCGTTGATGGGCTTCACGTCTTTCAGCGGGAAGACAATCCACCGCTTCAGCAGGCGGGCTCCCATTGGACTGATGGTATGGTCGATGACGTCGAGCAGGCTGGTTCCGCCTTCATTCATACTGCCTATCAGCTCCAGGCTGCGTACCGTAAACTTGTCGAGGCGTACATACTTGTCTTCTTCGATGCGCGCCAGTGAAGTGATGTGCCCGATCTGGTAATGCTGCGTCATATCCAGATATTGCAGAATGGCTCCGGAAGCAATGATACCATTCTTCAGATGTTCCACTCCGAAACCTTTCAGGTTCTTGGTTTCGAAATGTTTCAGCAGCTTTTCACGGGCAGACGCTTCGGTAAATACCCAGTCGTCCAGCTCGAAGGTAAAGAACTTACTGCCGAAGTTACCTTCGAACATCGGTTTCTTTCCCCGTTCGAACAAGACTTCTTTCGGGGCAAAATTATTCAGTAACTTGTCGATATAGTCGAAAGGCCCTTCAGCGGTAAGAAACTCTCCCGTCGAAATATCCAGGAAAGCGACGCCGCAAGCTGTCTTGCCGAAGTGTACGGCAGCCAGGAAGTTGTTTTCCTTATACGATAACACATTATCGCTGATGGCAACACCCGGAGTGACCAGTTCGGTGATACCTCTTTTTACCAGCTTTTTTGTTGTTTTCGGATCTTCCAGCTGGTCGCAGATAGCTACACGTCGGCCGGCGCGAATCAGTTTCGGCAGGTATGTATCGAGCGCATGGTGCGGAAATCCTGCCATCTCCACCGTCTTACCCTGTCCGTTGGCACGTTTGGTCAGCGTGATTCCCAGGATTTCGGAAGCTGTTACGGCATCTTCCGAATACGTTTCATAAAAGTCGCCACACCTGAACAGCATAACTGCATCGGGATGTTTTGCCTTTAAGTCGAAATATTGTTTCATCATGGGGGTTAATACCACGTCATTGTCCTTAGCCACGGTTAATCCTTTCTTCTTAGTTATTGTTTATAATCACGTTGTAAAATCGGTGCAAAGATACGTAAATATTTTTAAGGGAGGTATATAAAAGAAAATCCCCGAAAGAATAATCTTCCGGGGACTCCTCGTGGCTGTTTTCCGTTGGACTACCAGGATTCGAACCTGGACAAACAGAACCAAAACCTGTTGTGCTACCATTACACCATAGTCCAAACTTTCTTTGTTTTCTCTCGAAAACGCTGCAAAGATAAGTGATTTATCTAATATATTCCAAATTATTTTTCACTTTTTTTTCTCTTCATGCTTTAATCCTTATCTTTGCGAAAACCATAAAATATATGTTCATGAAAAAACTGTTAGTAACTTTAGCTTTGGGAGCTAGCTCTTTTTCAGCATTTGCAATCACTCCGCTTTGGCTGCGTGATGTAAATATTTCTCCCGATGGTAAAGAAATTGTCTTTTGTTATAAGGGGGATATTTATAAAGTAAAAGCCGCCGGAGGGGAAGCTGTGCGCCTTACTTCTCAAGATTCGTATGAGTCGAACCCTGTGTGGTCACCCGATGGTAAGCAGATTGCTTTTGCCAGCGACCGCTTCGGAAATTTTGATCTGTTCATAATGCCTGCCGACGGAGGCACAGCCAAGCGACTGACTATGAATTCAGCTTCTGAAATACCGTCGACTTTTACTCCTGACGGAAAATACGTTGTGTTCTCGGCTTCTATTCAGGACCCGGCTTCGAGTGCGCTTTTCCCGAAATCGGGAATGACTGAGCTTTATAAAGTACCGGTAGCGGGTGGACGTACGCAACAGATGCTTGGTACACCGGCTGAAATGGTTTGCTATGCTCCGTCGGGCGATTTCTTCTTGTATCAGGATCAGAAAGGAGTAGAAAGTGAATGGCGTAAGCATCATACATCGTCCATTACTCGCGATGTATGGATGTACGATACAAAGACCGGCAAGCATACTAACCTGACTGAAGTAGCTGGTGAGGACCGTAATCCGGTATTGAGTCCTGACGGCAAACAGGTTTATTTCTTGAGTGAACGTAATGGCGGATCGTTTAATGTCTATCGTTTCCCTTTGGATAATCCGAAAGAAATACAGCCTGTCACCTCGTTTAAGACTAATCCGGTGAGATTCCTCTCGATGGGAAATGACGGAACGCTTTGTTATACATACGATGGGGAAATCTATACACAGCCGGTGGATGGAAAACCGAAAAAGGTAGCTGTTTCGCTGGTTCGTGATGATGAGGAATTGCCTGTTTCTTATAGTTTCACTCGTGGAGCTTCGGAAGCGGTTGTTTCTCCCGATGGCAAGCAAGTAGCGTTTATTGTACGTGGAGAGGTATTTGTGACTTCTGTTGAATATGGAACTACCAAACAGATTACTCATACTCCGGAAGCAGAGCGTGGACTTTCTTTCGGAGCAGACAACCGTTCGTTGGTATATTCCAGCGAAAGAAACGGTAAGCGTGATTTGTATATTGCCAAAATCAGCCGGAAGGAAGATCTGAACTTCCCTAATGCTACTCTGATAGAGGAAGAGCCACTGATACATGATAAGAAGCTGGAACGTGATTATCCGCAGTTCTCTCCCGATGGTAAGGAAGTTGCCTTTATAGAGGACCGTAATCGCTTGATGGTCGTTAATCTGGATACGAAGAAGGTTCGTCAGGTGACAGACGGGTCTACCTGGTATACCCGTTCCGGAGGATTCGATTATTCCTGGTCGCCCGACGGCAAATGGTTTACACTTGAGTTTATCGGAAACAAGCACGATCCGTATTCGGATATAGGTTTGGTCAGTGCCGACGGAAAGGGACAGATCATTAACCTGACAAACAGCGGCTATACAAGTGGTTCTCCACGCTGGGTGATGGGTGGAAATGCCATCTTGTTCATTACCGAGCGTTACGGTATGCGTAATCATGCTTCATGGGGTTCGCTGAACGATGTGATGATAGCTTTCCTCAATCAGGATGCATACGATAAGTTCCGCCTGAGCAAGGAGGATTACGAATTGCAGAAGGAACTGGAAAAGGAGCAGGAAAAAGCTGCTCAAAAGGATGATAAGGCTTCTAAGAAAGACAAAAAATCGGACGATAAGGATGCCAAGGAAGAAAAGAAGGTGAAGGATATTGTGGTAGAAACGGAAGGTATCGAAGACCGTATCATCCGTCTGACTCCGAATTCTTCTGACTTAGCTTCGACCATTATCTCGAAAGATGGGGAGAAATTGTATTACCTGTCAGCATTCGAAGACGGGTTTGATATGTGGAAGATGGATCTTCGCAAGCGTGAAACCAAGTTGCTGCATAAGATGAATGCCAGCTGGGCTGACATGGAAATGGATAAGGAAGGTAAGAATATCTTTATCCTGGGCGGAGGTACTATGCAGAAAATGGATGCTTCATCCGAAGGACTGAAGCCGGTTACATTCAATGCCCGCATGAAAATGTTGCCTTCTGCCGAACGCGAATATATGTTCGACAATGTATACCGTGAGGAAAAGGCACGTTTCTATAACGTAAATATGCATGGAGTAGACTGGGATGCCATGACTGCTACTTACCGTAGGTTCCTGCCACATATCAACAATAACTATGACTATGCTGAAATGCTGAGTGAACTGCTGGGCGAACTGAATGTTTCTCATACGGGAGGACGATATTATCCGGATATGAAAACGGAAGCAACTGCCGAACTGGGACTGTTGTACGACTGGGATTATACCGGTGATGGTCTTCGCATTGCTGAAGTGATAGAAAAAGGACCGTTCGACCGTAAAACGACTCGTGCGAAAGTTGGAACCATCATCGAGAAGATTGACGGTGAATCCATTCAGGCAGATCAGGACTATACATCGTTGCTGAATGATAAGGTCGGAAAGAAAATTTTGGTTTCATTGTACGATCCACAGACCAAAGAACACTGGGATGAAGTTGTACGTCCTGTAAGCAAGGGAGTGCTCAGTGATTTATTGTATCAGCGTTGGGTAAAACAGCGTGCAGCCGATGTAGAAAAGTGGTCAAACGGTCGTTTGGGCTATGTGCATATCGAATCGATGGACGATGGAAGTTTCCGTACGGTTTATTCCGATATTCTGGGCAAGTACAATAATTGTGAAGGTATCGTCATCGATACACGCTTTAACGGAGGCGGACGTCTGCACGAAGATATCGAGATATTATTCAGCGGAAAGAAATACTTTACTCAGGTAGTCCGTGGACGCGAAGCCTGCGATATGCCGAGCCGCCGCTGGAACAAGCCTTCTATTATGGTGCAGTGTGAGGCAAACTACTCGAATGCACATGGTACTCCGTGGGTATATAAGCATCGCGGTTTAGGCAAGTTGGTCGGAGCTCCTGTTCCGGGAACAATGACTAGTGTCAATTGGGTGAGAATGCAAGATCCGACACTGGTGTTCGGTATTCCTGTAGTAGGTTACCGTTTGCCGGATGGAAGCTACCTGGAGAATGCAGAACTCGATCCTGATATCTACGTGCTGAATGCCCCTGAAACAATTGTCAAGGGAGAAGATACACAGCTGAAGGCTGCGGTAGACGAATTGCTGAAGGAAATAGATAAGAAATGATATCAGACTATGGTCAATAAAAAAATGCGGTGGATTACACCGCATTTTTTTATGTCTGTCTGCTTCAGGCAGGTTGATTGTTTTTGTTTTGCAAGTAAAGTTCGTCGATGATTCCGTCCGACAAGCCGATAACCGGAACATGGATATAAGAGGCTCCGATAATATTGGCGATGGTCAGGAAAATTTCACCAGCCGGAATGATTACATCCGCGCGGTCGGGTTTCATGCCGAACTGTTCCATACGTTCTTCCAGAGAAAGCGCTTTCAGGCGTGTGTGCAACTCCTGTAAGACGGAAACCTGCATGGTCATTTTCTTCTTGTTCTTCTTGTCGGCAAGACGGTATAGCTTATTGATGTTACCTCCCGAACCGATGATATTGGTCTGCGGGTACGACTTAGCTAGTTCGGCCAGATCATTTTTCAGACGCTCCCATTCACTGTCCTTCACGGCATTGTTCAGCATACGTACCGTACCGATGTTGTACGACCGGCTGCAAACCAGCTGGCCTTCCGACAGCAGGTTGATTTCCGTACTTCCTCCTCCTACGTCCACATACATGTAGTTGCCCTTCTGGTCTTCCATGTGCTCCACATGATTGTTATATATAATCTTAGCCTCTTCCTGTCCGTCGATAATATCGATATGCACACCGGTCTTTTTTTCTATCTGTTTGATGATATCCATACCGTTCTTGGCATCACGCATAGCCGAGGTAGCACATGCACGGCAGTGTTTTACATCGTAAATCTTCATCAGATGGCGGAAAGCCTTCATCAGCCGGATCATATTTTTCTCCTTTTTTTCTGAGATTTTTCCGATATCGAATACGTCAAATCCCAGACGGAGTGGAACACGCAACATCAGTACTTTAGAGAAATGAGCATTGCCTTGCTCTTCCTTTATTTCCTTAATCAGCAACCGTACCGCGTTCGAACCTATATCGATGGCAGCATAGTTTGTTTTTCGAGTTTCGTTTTCATTCATATTTATATGTTTTCATTTAGGTAGTGATTGTATAATGCTTCCTGTGAACGGAAAGGAGTTTCTTCCTCCCTGAACAGATTCTTTCCGCTTCCATCTACAATACGTCCCTGCATGGTATCTTTAAATCCATCCTCTACGATGTGTTTCATTTCTTTCTTTATTACCGGATCGTATACAGGTGTAATGACTTCTATGCGGTTGTTCAGGTTGCGTGGCATCCAGTCTGCCGAACCGATGAAGACTTTCTCTTCTCCCCCCGATGCAAATACAAATATACGGGAATGTTCCAGATAGCGGTCGATGATACCGTTTATCCGGATATTTTCACTTACTCCCTCTATGCCTGTTATCAGTGAGCAGTTGCCTCGTACTACCAGCTGAATATCGACTCCTGCCTGAGAAGCTTCATACAGCTTGTTTACCATAAAGGGATCGGTAATATGGTTTATTTTTATTTTGATATAGGCATCCTTTCCTGCCTTCTTGTTTTTAATTTCGTTGTTGATCAGGGCAATGAACTTGTTTCTCATTTCGTTTGGCGAAACAAGCAGTTCCTTGAACTTGACTGGATTGTAAGGACGTTCGATGAAATCGAAAACAGAATGTACATCCTTCACGATACGTGGAGCAGCCGTCATCAGCATACAGTCGGTGTACATGCGAGCATTACCCTCATGGAAGTTTCCGGTACTGATACATGCTATATCCGGTCCTTTTTTCATCTTGATATGCGTAATCTTTGAATGCACTTTCAAGCCTTCAACACCAAATATTACATTGACTCCCGCATCCTGCATCTTCTTAGACCAGTTGATGTTCGAGGCCTCATCAAATCGTGCCAGCAGTTCGATGACTACCGTTACTTTTTTCCCGTTGCGTGCGGCAGCCATCAGTGCCTTTACTACTTTCGATTCTTTGGCAAGACGGTATAATGTGATTTTAATGCTTTGCACATGTTTGTTCACAGCAGCTTCCTGAAGTACCCTGATAAACGAGTCGAAGCTGTGGAAAGGAACATGAATGAAACGGTCTTTCTTTTGTATCTTGGTCAGGATACTGTCGTTTCCATCCAGTTCTTTTTTCAGGATAGGAGGCCATTGAGGATATTTCAGATTACTTCTTCCACAATCGGGAAACTTCATAAAATCCTTGTGATTCTGGTAACGTCCGCTGGCTATCACCGTATCCAGCTTGTCCAGATCCATCTTCTTCAAGACACGTCTGAGCATATCTTTAGGCATACACGCATCGTAGATGACACGCAGCGGTTCTCCACGACGACGGCTTTTTACTCCTTTCGAAATCTTTTGCAGCGTACCGGTACGCAGGTCGTTGTCTATTTCCATTTCCGCATCACGCGTAAACTTGAAGGCATAAGCCTGAAAATCCGTATACTCCAGTCCCTCGAAAACCAAAGGCAGGCAGCAACGGATTACATCATCCAGATAGATCAGATAACTTTTCTCTTCATGATCCGGCAGACGGATAAATCGTCCACAAATGTTTACCGGAAGTTCAAGAAAGGCATAGTCGGAAATCTGTTTCGTACCCTGCTGACGGCTGACTTTCACTGCCAGATAGATATTCTCGTCATTTTCAAAGTCGAAGTATCTGATAGCAGAAAACCAGATGGGGATAATCGAACCGCTCAGCTTTTCCTTGTAATATGAGCGTATGAAATCCAGTTGTTCACTGGAAACTTCGGTATCCGAAATCAAGTATATATTTTCTTTTTTAAGATCTTCGGTAGTCTGTCGGATTGTTTCTTCAAAAATCTTGGTATATTCCGTATTTTGTTTGCTGATTTGCTTGATCAACTTTTTGGCATGTTCACTTTCCCGTGAAGTCGATTTATCCGTACATTCGGCAATACGGTTCTGAGTTGCCATTCGCACCCTGAAAAATTCATCCAGATTGTTCGAATAAATTCCCAAAAATGCCATACGTTCCAGCAAAGGCACATGAGGACGTGCCGCTTCTTGTAAAATGCGGCGGTTAAAGTACATCCAGCTGATATCTCTTTCCAGATAAGGAAGTTCTTTTTTCTTCTGCGTCATAGGAAAATATATTTTTTTGTAAAGAAAATGCATTCTTGTTACAAGTGTATGACAAAAGAAGAGATTTTTTACATTTTAGACAAATTCTTCCACCATGTACATATGTTCCTCAAAGTGAGTAGGAGCAAGACTCTCCAGT
Source organism: Phocaeicola coprocola DSM 17136 (assembly GCF_000154845.1). GTDB lineage: Bacteria > Bacteroidota > Bacteroidia > Bacteroidales > Bacteroidaceae > Phocaeicola > Phocaeicola coprocola. Next base: position 21,213 of record NZ_DS981441.1, read on the forward strand.
TCGTTTAAAATAATGCTTTCGGCAGACTGTACCCAGTAAGTGAATTTGAAGTTCGGCTGATACTCCTTGCTGAAGTCAAGCAGGCGTTTTAAATTGAATGTTTCGTCCACGATTCCTGCCCCGTTCTGCATCGCATCGTATGCATTGCATTCTTGTTCTATATGTGCCGGAACCATCAGGATAGGTTTCCTGAAATACATTGCTTCGCATATCGATTCAAATCCTGCCGTGCTGGCATATGCCTTGCATCCTGCCATTTGCCGGAGAAAGACCGTATCATCCAGCTGATAGAACGACAAGGTATCATCTATTCTCTTTACAGGCTCTTCTTCCCATCTGTCCCAGAAGAACCGGAGAGGTATGTCCGGATATTCTTTATGCCACTGGTATACATCCTCGGCAAATCCGGAATTAACCATATAGCCATGGATATAATTATGCTGCGAGACTTCCTGATAGAATACATCCTGTCTTAGCAGAGGCGGTACGACATAAATATTTTGCTTCTTGTCCGGGTTCATCGAGTGGAAAGATAAGGCAAGGCGCCGGGATGCTCCCAGTGACGTAAGCCGGCTGAATAAATTCAGAAAGAACAGCTCTGTCTTGTTAATTGTAGGCAAGTGGAAATCTTTGTGCAGGAACAGATACTGGTGTCCGATACAGACTAGCGGTGCGGCAGGGCGATATAAGAAATAAGTAAATCCGGTCAGCAGTTCGTAGAAGTTGATTACGATATCCGCTTCACTTTTCTTGATACGCTGGTGTATGAAGCGCATGCTTTCAACATATTCGGGCAGCTTAAGCAGATTTCGTATCAGGCTGTATGGAATATTGGCCCGTGTATTAGCCCGTGTAGGCAGGAAGTTAGGACTTGAAAACTGTTTGATCGGAGCCTGAATGCTACGTGTGAAAAATCCCGGGAGCCGTTTCGACAAGCTTTTTCCCACCAGTACTTCGGTCACATGATATCCGTTGTTTGTCAGAAGCCTTTCCATGGCAATAGCCTGCGTAAGATGACCTCTTCCCTCTCCCTGAACAATAAATATTACTTTCATGATGCAGCAGGTATAAGTGTAAGAACCATATTCTCGTTGTTTGTATTTTCTTTATCCATGTCAGCGGAATAATACAGAATATCCCAGTTGCCCTCTTCATCCTCAGTGAGCGCCGACATCGTTTCAACCCAGTCGCCGGAGTTCAGATAATGCACATCACCTATCATTTTATTCTCCGGATGATGAATATGTCCGCATATCACCCCTTCGCACTGACGGTTACGGGCAAATTCTGCCAATACCTTTTCGAAGTCCGATATATACGAAACAGCCGATTTCACCTTCTGCTTTATCTCCTGCGACAATGAATAGTAAGGCTTTCCCTGTTTGATTCGCCAGCGGTTATACTGGCTGTTCAGCCAGAGCAGCAGTGTATAGCCGATATCCCCCAGTTTGGCAAGCCATTTCATCTGTGTAGTTACCTTATCGAATACATCCCCGTGAGTGATGAAGTAATGTCTTCCATTACTTTCCAGCATATATTCTTTTACAATACTCAGGTTGGCGAATTTCAGCGGAGCCAGGCTGTCGATAAAATCATCATGATTCCCTCTTATATAGATTACTTCTGTTCCGTAATTTTCCATCATCTTCATGATTATTTTGAAGAACCTTGTATGTTGAGGCTTCCACTTTCCGGCACCGAATTTTTGCAAGCTCCATCCGTCTATGATGTCACCGTTCAGAATCAGCCGTTCACAGTTAGCCTGACTGAGGAAATTACATACCTGTTCTACTTTCGAGTGAGACGTTCCTAAATGAATATCAGAAAGAACAATCGTACGATAATTGCGTCGTGATTCCATGCTAAACTTATTTAATGTCCGTATTGATAAAGATTATACCCTAGATAAAACAGATACAATGAAGAGATGCAGACCATAATCAGGCAAACAGCATATGCTTTCAGCCGGTCGTTCGATAATAGATTTTTCATAGTCGTAATTTTATGCCCAAGCTTCTTGATACAGTTCATTTATTTCTTCCAGAAACTCCGACTCCATTGTTTCCAGATTTTCAAGGGCTTCTTCTTCGCTTTCCCCGTAAGCGCAACACTGTTCGTGCATGAGTGAATAGGCGTAATAACTCCCTTCCGGTGTACACGAAACTGCGTATTTTCCTGAGATAATATTCATAGTAGACTTCTTTTAAAAAACTACCTAAAAGTACTGGTATGCTGTTACGTAGAGATGTATAAGAAGTTACTTTTCTATTAAGAACGGAAACAAAAAAATCCCTCACCCGTAAGGGCAAGGGATTCAGAATATACATATAAGGTTATAAGCTTTTTTATTTCGCTATCAGCAAATAATAGTTCTTCTTACCACGCTGAACCAGCAAGTATTTTTCATCAAGCAGGTCAGCTGTTGTAATTTCCTGGTCGAATGCAGTCAGTTTCTCCTTATTAAGTGAAACACCACCACCCTGAACCAGCTTACGCATTTCACCTTTCGATGCGAATACAGCCGCTTTTTCAGTAAACAAGTCTACAGCCTTGATACCCGCTTCGATATCCGTCTTCGATACCTCAAACTGCGGTACACCTTCGAATACAGACAACAGCGTATCTTCGTCCAGCTTCTTCAGAGCTTCCGAAGTAGCGTTACCGAACAAAATACCCGATGCTTCCACAGCAGCTTCGTAGTCAGCTTCAGAGTGAACCATGATAGTAACTTCTTTTGCCAGACGTTTCTGCAATACACGCAAGTGAGGAGCCGGTTCGTGTTCAGCGATCAGTGCGTCTATTTCTTCCTTAGGCAGTGAAGTAAATATCTTGATATAGCGTTTTGCATCTTCATCACTCACATTCAGCCAGAACTGATAGAACTTATAAGGCGAAGTATATCGAGGATCGAGCCATATATTTCCTGATTCTGTTTTTCCAAACTTACCTCCGTCAGCCTTTGTAATCAGCGGACAAGTCAGGGCAAACACCTCTCCTCCGTTTGTACGGCGGATCAGTTCAGCTCCGGTTGTAATGTTACCCCATTGGTCGGAACCACCCAGCTGAAGCTTGCAGTTTTTGGTTTCATACAGATGCAGGAAGTCGTACCCTTGTAACAGCTGATAAGTAAATTCAGTGAATGAAAGACCGTCGCGAGCTTCTCCGTTCAGACGTTTCTGAACAGAATCCTTTGCCATCATGTAGTTTACGGTGATATGCTTTCCTACCGTACGGGCAAAGTCAAGGAAAGAGAAGTCTTTCATCCAGTCGTAGTTGTTTACCAGTTCTGCACGGTTCGGGGCATCCGACTCAAAGTCGAGGAACTTGCCCAACTGCTTTTTGATACATTCCTGATTATGGCGCAATGTTTCTTCGTCCAGCAGGTTACGTTCTTGTGACTTACCCGACGGGTCGCCGATCATACCTGTTGCACCTCCTACCAGGGCAAGCGGTTTGTGTCCGCAGCGCTGGAAATGTCTCAACATCATCACACCACACAAGTGTCCGATATGCAATGAATCAGCTGTCGGGTCAATACCCAGGTAAGCTGTAACCATTTCCTTTTCCAGCAATTCTTCTGTGCCCGGCATCATGGTGTGCACCATTCCGCGCCATCTTAATTCTTCTACAAAATTCATCGAATGAAATTCTTAGTTTAACATAATAATTTGATTGATAGGCAAAAGTACGACTCTTTCTCTGAATAACCAATTTTATTGATTAAAAAAGAGAAGGCTGGTTGTTTCTTGTATCTCCGATACGAGCTGTTCTACCCCGATATTCCGCTGACGGGCAGCCCGCCGGTATAGTTCCTCTATCGGGCAGATACTCTCGTCCGTTTCCAGCAGCAACCTGTCGGCTGGCACGGCCTGCAAAGCCTCAGCCTGATATTTTTCGCCGAACGACAGATAAAAACCCTGCCGGACAAGACTTTCAGCCAGTTCCTTTTTCCCTCGGAAGCCATGAATGATCCAGGCATTTTCAGGTTTCATCCTTTTTTTCAGTGCGATAAGCTTTTCACTGCTTTTGACGGCATGTATCAGTAACGGAAGCCGGTGCCGGCTTGCCAGCAAAGCAATAGCCTGAAATGCCTCCACCTGCAGATCGAACGGCGTATCACACCGCTTGTCCAGTCCGGCTTCACCCAGTGCGATTACCCGCCGGTCGTTCAGCATAGACACCACCCATTCCAGCTGACGGGGATAATCCTCACGCGTAAGATACCAGGGATGAATACCCGCCGAGATAAATCTCGCCCCTTCAGGCAAAGGCACATCACGCATGCAACAGCTCAACAGGGCAGCCGAAGCATCAGCAAGCAAACGATGAGTATGAATATCCAGTAACATTCAGTAAAAGACAGTAAGCTCAGGGAACAGGGTCATATCCCGATCCACCCCACGGATGACAACGCAGCAATCGCCGTATCGTGAGATACAGCCCCTTAAAAGGTCCGTGTTTCTTCAGAGCCTCTACAGCATATTGCGAACACGTCGGAGTAAAACGGCATGAAGGAGGAGTAAAGGGAGAGATACAGTTCCGGTAAAAATAAATAGGAAGCAACAGCAAGTATGTCAGCAACTTTCTCATAGCATACGCTCCGCAGTAATCTGAAGTAATTTCTTGACCTTCTCTTCTATTTCGTCAGAAGCATGCAGTTCATTGTCCAGCCAGATAAAAGCAATGGCAGCTTTTTTTCCGGCAGCCTTCAGCGGATCGATAAGCAGATACTTGTGTTTACGGTACGCTTCACGTATCTGGCGCTTTACCCGGTTTCTTTTTACCGCACGTTTAAAGCGCTTCTTAGGTACACTTATCAGTACAGAAACAGCCGGAAGTTCCTCACCTTCTACCGGCATGTATACGATACGCAGAGGAAAAGCCGGAAGCGACTTGCTCCCGCCTGCAAACAGCTTTTCTATCAGGATAACACTGCTCAGACGTTCTGTTTTCGGAAAGGTATGCTTTTCTTGTTCTGCCATAATAAAATAATTTAGGCACGGATTACTGTTTCATACGTGAAATCCGTATATTTCTGTAGTCCGTGCCCGAATCTAAAATTGTTTTTATGCGTTATGCTTACGGATAAACATATCCAGTGCAGCTGTCATCGACGGAGCTGCTGCCGTAGGAGCTTCCAGATCCAGGCGAAGTCCTGCATCCTTTACAGCCTGAGCTGTAGTAGGTCCGAAGCTTCCGATGGCAATATCTTTCTGTTCGAAATCGGGGAAGTTCTTCATCAGCGACTGTATACCTGCCGGGCTGAAGAAAATCAGCATGTCGTAATCGAACTTTTCTTCCGGAGTGAAATCATTACTTACAGTACGATACATGATTGCTTCAGTGTGCTGTATCTTATTCTTGTCGAGCAAGTTCTTCACTTCGTCGTTATGTACGTCCGACATCGGAATAAAATACTTCTCCGTGTTATGTTTGACTATCAGCGGAAGCAGATCAGCAAACTTACCTGTTGCGCCGAAGAATACCTTACGTTTACGGTATTGAACATATTTCTGGATGTACAGAGCGATTGTTTCCGACGTACAGAAATACTTCATGGTTTCCGGTATCGTGATTCGCATCTCAGAACAAAGACTAAAGAAGTGGTCAATTGCATGGCGCGAAGTAAATACAACGGCGGTATGATCCAATATAGAAACTTTCTGTTGTCTAAATTCCTTTGCCGACAAACTCTCAACTTTTATAAACGGGCGAAAATCTATTTTCACACCGTACTTCTCAGCAATGTCGAAATAAGGCGACTTCTCTGATGTGGGTTTAGGCTGAGAAACTAGAACTTTTTTAATCTTCAATGTCTTAAATTTTTAAAACCAAAATATTGTTTATATAGGTGATCCCTTTCCAAAACAGTATTAAGGGAATGATTTCGAGTGCACAAAAGTACAGAATAAAATGCAGAAAACCATAAACATGTTTGAAAAAGTTCCTGATAGACTTATAAAATAACAATATTTTAGCAAAAAGCAGGAGAAAAACGATTAAAACTTTACTTGTCTGGATACCCAAATTGAAATAAATAATAAGCAACATGACCGGAAAAAGTAAAAAACTAATTCCGCTCACCAGGTCAAAATAGGTCTGGGTCCAGTAATTATTTCTTTCTTTGTCAAAAAAAATCCAATTGACAAACTGATAAGCCACCCATTTGAAGCTGATGTAAAATAAGGACATTCCGATATAGATTCCCAGCATCAGTCCGTTCGAAACCGAGCGTATCAGCATGAAATCCGTTTCGGATATGTACTCATAAATATATAGTCCGGACAATACACAACTGATAATTGTCAGCGTAAAGACATACCGGTTGCTCGAGGTAGTAGCATCATCGAACAGGCTGAACCGCTCTTTATACTGGAAGAGCGCCTTTATCCGTTGCAGCACATATTTCTTTCCGTTTTTCAGCGAATAAGAAAGCAGGACGAAACAAATCAGGATAATACCGGTAACGAAAGCATCCGATCGCAACTGGTAAGGCAACGGCTGTCCCTGCATACCGGCTTTCGGATTTGCCTGTACGCTTGCTGGCAGAGCCAGGTCGAGCCTTTGCTGCTGCTCGTCCATCTTCTCGGCAATATATTTTACACCTATACGGCAGACGGTACTCATATAGCCGCAAATTTACGAATTTCTTTGCTCCATACCGGTGTATTATACAATAAATTTACAGCTTCTTCGGGTGTCTCCGCCACATGCCAGATAGCTCCATGCTCACGGCGCATGAAATTCTGTTCGATAGCCTGGTTCAGCATCTCCAGCAGCGGATCATAAAAATGGTTGATATTTAAAATAACGACAGGCTTCAGATACAGCCCCAGCTGCTTCCAGGTAATGATTTCCAGCAACTCCTCCAGCGTTCCGCATCCTCCGGGCAGTGCAATCACCCCGTCGGACATATCCGCCATGATCTGCTTGCGTTCGTGCATGGTTTCCGTTTCAATCAGTTGCGTAAGCCCCTTGTGATGCCAGCCCTGCTCCACCATGAAATGCGGAATCACCCCGGTAACCGTTCCGCCCGCCTGTAGCGTAGCATCACTGATGGCACACATCAGTCCCAGACACCCTGCACCGTTTATCAGATTAATCTTCCGTTCAGCAAGTATTTTCCCCAGTTTTTCGGCAGCATCGAAATAAGACTGGTCAATTTTAGTGCTCGAAGCACTATACACACATACATTTTTAATATCGTTCATCAGTCAGCGTTGAAGTATATCAAGACAAAAAATGAGGAATACTCCCTTCGGAATATCCCTCATTCTCTTTATTCATTTACATAACAGTCAGTTATTTAATTCCGAAAGCAGCTTTCACCTTGTCTACATAGTCCAGCTTTTCCCAAGTGAAGAGTTCTACCTCTACATCCTTGTTGCCTTCGTATGTCGATTCAAAATGCTTGGTAATCACCTTCGGTTCACGTCCCATGTGTCCGTAAGCAGCAGTTTCACTGTAAATCGGGTTACGCAGTTTCAGACGTTCTTCGATGGCACGCGGACGCATATCAAAGATTTCATCCACCTTCTTGGCAATTTCACCGTCGCTCATAGCCACCTTACTGCGTCCATACGTATTCACGTAAATATTAATCGGACGCGCTACACCGATTGCATACGAAACCTGAACCAGAATTTCGTCGGCAACACCCGCAGCTACCAGATTCTTGGCGATATGACGTGCTGCATAAGCCGCACTACGGTCTACCTTACTAGGATCCTTTCCAGAGAATGCACCACCACCGTGAGCACCAGCACCACCGTAAGTATCCACGATAATCTTACGTCCGGTCAGTCCTGTATCCCCGTGCGGACCACCGATAACGAACTTACCGGTCGGGTTCACATGATACTTAATCTGGTCGTTGAACAACTTCAGCACTTCCGGATTATGAATTTCAGAAATAACACGCGGCATCAAGATTTCGATTACATCCTGACGTATCTTTGCCAGCATCTCTTCATCCGCCTTCAGCTGAGCCTCCTTCGAGTCGTCAGCAGGCTGGATAAACTCATCATGCTGTGTAGAAACCACAATGGTATCGATACGAACCGGACGGCGGTCGTCATCATATTCTATAGTCACCTGGCTCTTAGAGTCCGGACGCAAGTAAGTCATCACCTTACCTTCACGGCGGATTTCAGCCAGCACCATCAGCAGCTTATGTGCCAGGTCGAGCGACAGCGGCATATAGTTTTCAGTTTCATTGGTAGCGTAGCCGAACATCATACCCTGGTCGCCGGCACCCTGATTCATCGGGTCCTCGCGTTCCACTCCACGGTTAATGTCAGGGCTCTGTTCGTGAATAGCCGAGAATACGCCACACGAGTTACCTTCGAACATATACTCACTCTTGGTATAACCAATCTTGTTGATTACCTCACGAGCTACACGCTGAAGATCGATATACGCTTTGGTTTTCACTTCTCCTGCCAGTACCACCTGTCCGGTAGTCACCAACGTTTCGCAAGCTACTTTTGAACTGGGGTCATAAGCCAACAGTTTGTCAAGCACAGCGTCGGAAATCTGATCCGCCACTTTATCGGGGTGTCCTTCCGACACCGATTCGGATGTGAATAAATATCCCATGTCTTTAAAATTAAAAAAGGATTAATTAAAAGTTTATCCGTGTACGGACAAGAGTAGATAGTTGTATCAGGGAAGAGTGTTATACTATGTGTTTTAGCATTTTTTTCCGTGGTTGCAAGCTACTCAAATCTTTCCACTTTTATTTTCGGCTGCAAAAATACAGATATAAATTGGAATAATTACAAAGTTATCCCTCTTTTAACATAGCTTTATATAAATTGGGCAAGCCTTTTTCTCATTTCCTCCATCGTCAGTCCCGAAACAGGGTGCACCATCTCACCGGCAATTTCCGCCAGCGGGTCCATGACGAAACTCCGTTCCCCCATCAGCGGATGCGGCAGTGTCAGTTCCGGAGTCTGCATCACCGTATCATCGTACATCAGCAAGTCGATGTCTATCGGCCGGTCACTATACACCCTTTCCACCGACTTGGCCGTTCTGCCCATTTCCTTCTCGATAGCCTGCGTCAGATGCAGTACCTCCAGCGGATCGAGCAGCGTTTCCGAGCATGCTGCCGCATTCAGAAAATCATTATCCGACACAAATCCCCAGGGAGCAGTCCGATAAAAAGAAGATAGGGAAGTCACCTTCCCTATCCTGTCATTTATCAATCGGACGGCAGTACGTAAGTTTGCTTCTTTATCGCCCATGTTTGTACCCAGGCCCAAGTAAACTTTTGCCATGGTATCCGTTTATTTATCCAGTATCAGCATTGCATCCCCGTAAGTACCGAAGCGGTAATCCTCTTTCAGCGCAATGTTATAAGCATCCATCACCAGTTCATATCCGCCATAAGAACAAACCAGCATCAGCATTGTAGACAGCGGCATATGGAAGTTGCTGACCATCGCATTAGCCAGTGAGAAATCGTACGGAGGGAAAATAAACTTGTTTGTCCAACCCTCGAATTCCTTCAGGTGTCCGTCGGTACCCACAGCTGTTTCTATGGCACGCATAACATCAGTACCTACCGCACACACCTTATTACCACGATCCTTTGCCTCGTTTACGATGCGGCAAGCCTCAGCCTCCACAAACATCTGTTCCGAGTCCATTTTATGCTTGGTAAGATCCTCCACGTCGATATCACGGAAACCACCCAGTCCACAGTGCATGGTAATGAAAGAGAAATCGATACCCTTTATTTCCATACGCTTCATCAGCTCACGGCTGAAGTGCAATCCCGCAGCCGGTACCGTTACAGCCCCTTCATTCTTCGCGAAGATTGTCTGGAAGCGTTCCTCATCCTCCGGTTCAGCCGGACGGTGGATAAACGGTGGCAATGGCGGTTCACCAAGTGCATAAAGCGCCTTCTTGAACTCATCGTGCGGTCCGTCGTACAGGAAACGGAGTGTACGTCCGCGTGAAGTCGTATTATCGATTACTTCCGCCACCATCGAGTCGTCATCTCCGAAATAAAGCTTGTTTCCGATACGTATCTTACGAGCCGGGTCCACCAGCACATCCCACAGGCGCAGTTCCTCATTCAGCTCACGCAACAAGAACACCTCGATACGTGCTCCGGTCTTTTCTTTATTACCATATAAACGTGCAGGAAATACCTTTGTATCATTGAAGATAAATACGTCCTTGTCATCAAAATAATTCAAGATATCCTTGAATACCACATGTTCAATCTCTCCGGTAGCCTTATGAACCACCATCAGTCGCGACTCATCTCTGTACTTCGCCGGGTGCAGTGCGATCTTATCTTCCGGCAACTTAAATTTGAATTGTGACAGTTTCATCTTATTATCCTTTCCTTAATCGTTTGTAATTTCTATATCCTGTTGGTCGAGCCATGCTTCAAAGTCATCCACCTGCATGCAATCCTCCAGTCTGACATCCCCTACCCGTGTCCGTATCAGTCCGGTAAGGTGCGCTCCGCTGTTCAGCGCTTCACCGATGTCGCGTGCCAGCGCCCGGATATACGTTCCCTTGCTGCATACCACACGAATCTTGATTTCCGGCAGGTTACATTCCAGCAACTCAATTTCATCAATCACCAGCGTCTTCGGTTTCAGCTCCACCTCATCCCCCTTGCGGGCAAGGTCGTATGCACGTTTGCCGTCCACCTTACAAGCCGAAAAAGCCGGTGGAATCTGCTCTATCGTTCCCATGAAATTCTTCAGCGTATCCTCCACCAGCTGGCGTGTGATATGCTCCGTCGGATACGTAGCATCAATCTCCTTTTCCAGGTCATACGAGGGAGTTGTAGCCCCCAGTTGCAGCGTAGCGATATACTCCTTGGTGTGATACTGGAACTCCTCGATACGCTTGGTAGCCTTTCCGGTACAGATAATCATGACTCCCGTAGCCAGCGGATCAAGCGTTCCGGCGTGTCCTACCTTTATTTTCTTCACTCCCAGCTTGCGGCTGATATGATACCTCACTTTATTCACAAGCGCGAACGATGTCCATCGCAGCGGCTTGTCAAAATATAACACTTCTCCTTCTTTAAAGTTCATCCGTTTGTGTTTATGACAGCAAGCTTGTAACAATCGTGATGATACCCACGATGGCACAATACACGCCAAACCAGATCAGCTTGCCCTTCTTTACAATATTAATCATCCACTTACATGCGATACATCCCGAAACGAAAGCAGCCAGGAAGCCTACCACCAGCGATGCCGTGCTGATGCCCGCACTTACCGCAGAAGCATCCTTTATAATCTTCATTCCATCCAGCAAAGCCTCTCCCAGAATCGGCGGTATCACCATCAGGAAAGAAAACTGAGCCAGCGTTTCCTTCTTGTTACCCAGTATCAGACCGGTAGCGATTGTACTTCCCGAGCGTGACAGTCCCGGCATTACCGCACAAGCCTGCGCCAGTCCGATAATAAACGCATCCCTCATGCTGATACGTTCCTTCTGTCTCGGTTTCGCATAATAAGAGAAAGTCAGCAGTACAGCCGTCAGCAGGAGCATACATCCCACAATCAGCAGTCCCGAGTCGAAAATCCCCTCCACATAATCCTTAAAGAACACCCCCACAATGCCGATCGGAATCATCGATACCACGATGTTCAATATATATTTTGTTTCTTCGTTCAGCTGCCATTTAAACAGCCCGCGGAATATCCAGTCTATTTCCTTCCACAAGATAACCAGCGTACTCAGCACCGTTGCCACATGCACCACGATGGTAAACGTCAGATTTTCCTCCCCTTCTATGCCGAACAGTGCCGATCCGATAGCCAGATGTCCACTGCTGCTCACAGGCAGATATTCCGTCAATCCCTGCAGAATACCCAAGATCAATGCTTCTATCCAGCTCATTCCGTCAGATTATTATCGTTATCTTGAATACTTTTCGGTTTGCGCAGTATACCGTAAATCATGAAAATAAATCCCAGGAAGCAAACCAGCGGTGCTACCTTGATACGACGTACACTGAAAATATCAGGCTCGAAAGTCGTTTCCGTAGAGCCCGGTCCCGTCATCAGCAGGAAACCGATGATAATCACCACCATACCCGCAGCCAGCAGGATGAAGTTCGTTTTATCAAAGGCAAAGTTCTTTTTGTCCATATTGAAAAGAAAAATTGATTGGTTAGTTTCACCTATTATATATAATACAATTCACTCACTTTCATGCGGAGATACTTGTTGATGGAAATAAGTGCGCAGAGCGAAGTAATCAGCACCCCGAAAACAAAAACCGCTCCCATCACCACAACCATCACCCCCGGTGTAACCACCGCCAGCAAGTCCGGTTCATAACGCACCAGCATATACGCCAGTCCTATCAGTACCGCATCCGCCATCGTAGCAGCCAGTATCCCTATCCACATGTTGCGCAGCAAAAACGGCCGCCGGATAAACGACCAGCTGGCTCCCACCAGCTTCATGGTATGAATAAGAAAACGTTTCGAATATACCGCCAGCCGGATGGTATTGTTGATAAGCGCAAACGAAATAAGCGTAAGCAGTGCCGCCAGTCCGAGCAAAACAATACTGATCTTCCGGATATTACTGTTTACCGCATCCAGCAGATCCTGCGGGTAATTGATCTCTATCACTTGCTTGTTCTTCGACTGAATCTCATCCTTTATCCACGCAACGCTGTCAGAATTTGCGTAATCCGCATTCAGCTTCACCTCGATGGAAGCCGTAAACGGATTATGCCCCAGAAACTCCGCCGGATCTGTTCCCATCGCCTCCGTCTGCTCCTTCAGGGCCTGCGCCTTCGATATATACGTCGTCTGCTTTACATATACCTCCTTGTTCAGCTGTTTCTGAAAGCGGAGAATATCCGTCTCCTTCATATCATCACTGATCAGAATTGAGAAAGCGATATTCTCGCGGACATATACAGAAAGATTGTTGGCAGCCATTACGAAAAAAACGACTATCCCCAACAACAGCAGGACAAGCATCGTACTGATGCTCGACGTTACGAACTGCATATCAAAAAAAGATCTCGGTTTTCTGCTCATACCCTTACTTTTTTCTGAATATGTAAATCATGGAACTGCTCTGTTCCTTTTTCACCAGCGAAGCAAACCACGCCTCCGTTCCCTTAATCATACCTTTCAGGAAAGGCATACGGCTTCCCCGGTACTTTTCCGAAAGCATGGAAACATAAAACGCGTCAAACGGCATCGGATGCCGTTCGGTCAGGATAAAATCATATTTTGCTCCGAACTGCTGCATGACAGAAGGCGTAAAATGCCACAGATGCCGCGGTACATCATACGCCGCCCACATCTCCCTGTAATGCTGTGCATCGAACGAAACCGGATTAGGTACAGCTACCACCAGTACACCACACTCCTTCAGCATGTCGGCAAGCCGTTTCCAGGTACCGTTTATATCCTGCAAATGCTCCATGACATGCCACAGCGTAATCACATCGAAGCTCCCTTTGCCGTAAGCCGCCAGCGCTTCCGGAGCCTCCACCATCAGCTCGAAATGCTCCTTGGCAAACGCCCGTGCCTGCGGGCTCTTCTCGATGGCAGAAACCTTCCATCCCCGTTTCTGCATGAAATGGCTGAAATACCCCGTACCCGTACCGATATCCAGCAAGCTTCCGTTTCGGGTACCGCAGATCCGCTCTATCAGCGAAGCCTTGCGTCCCAGCATAAATCCCCGTACATAGTGATACAGACGGTTGGCAAGTCCCTTGCGCGTATCCGTGTGCGAGATATAATCCGGCGATTCATAATACCTGCCTATCTCACTTTCGTCGGGCACATGCTGCGTAAACAAAAAACCACACGCCTTACAGCGGTAAATCGTAAATTTTTCACCGGTGGCATAATGGTCCGTGCAAGTCATGACTTCCTCAAAATGCGTTTTCCCGCAGAGAGGACATGTATCTATATTGAGTATATTCACTTTATTCCCTAATTTGCTGCAAAATAACAAATAAATCGGGTATGGAGAGTGTTTTGTTAAGGTTCTTTAAGGGTATAATTCGCGTGAAAGAAAAATTGTAGGGAAATTTATAATCAAAATACTACAAATTAAGCGATGCAGGTTATCTGGGAAACTTCTGTCCGGATAACCTGCATTCATTTATGATAGGATTAAAGCTTATTCAACAAAAGAAATGCTTTTCCATTTATGGTCTTTCCATTCTTCTTCTTGCCAGAACTCATCCCATGTTTCTCCTTTTTTATTGATATTCAGGGTAAGGTCGACATTCTTTGTGATGGTATCGGCTGGTCCGAATGTTGAGTTTTGTACCGAAATGCTTCCTTCGGCGATCAGCTTGATTGTATTTAAGGCTGTACATTCTGTAAATACATCATCACCTAGAGCGGTTGCCTGAGGCAGGTTGACGCTGGTCAGTGCAGTACAGTTATAGAAGGCTTTGTTTCCGACAGTTGTTGCCTGCGGAAGCTCTATTTCTTTCAGTGACTTACAGTTGCTGAATGCATCATCTCCGATGGTAGTTGCTTTAGGCAAGTATACTTTTTCCAGCTGTGAACAGTCGCCAAATGTATTTATTCCTGTACGGGAACCACCTTGTGAAACCAGTGTCGCGTTTCCGATTGTCGTTGCTTCCGGCAAGTTGACTTCTGTCAGTTTGGAACAAAGCCAGAATACACTACCCTCAAGGGTTTGCAATTTGGAGAAGTCTGCAACTTGCAGGGCTGTTGACATAAAGGCATTGGTACCAAGGTAAGTAACTTCAGGCATACTTACTTCTGCTAGTTTGGTGCAACTTTGGAAAGCAAAGCTGTTTACTCTGACTACGCCCGGAGCGGTGATTTTGGTCAGGTTGCTGCATTTATAGAAAGCATAATCTTGCAGTTGCTGTATTTCCTGAGGCAGGATGACTTCCTGTAATCCGGAGAAATCGGAACTGCTTGTATGTCTGAAGCTTTCTGCCGGCAGCTCAGGAAGGCCATTTGCATCCCGGTCTTGCCATCCGGTTACTCCGGATAAGTCGAGTAATTCGATTTGGATACCGCTGAAAGGATTTCCATCATATAGTCCCAGTGCTTCGGAATCTCCTGTGAGTATAAAACGGGTTACACCTGCCTGAGCTGCTTCACTGATGGCTTGTGATACTTGTGCAGCGCTGGCTCCGTCGAGATGGAATGTAGCTTGGTTACCCTCGATATCTACAATAGAGATACTGACAGTGATTGTACAAGTAGCTGTTTTTTCTCCGGCTGTAGCTGTGATGGTAGCTGTTCCCTCGCCTATGGCTGTTACAATTCCTTCGGGTGATACTGTGGCTACTGCTTCGTCGGAAGATGTCCATGTGGCCTCTCCTGCCCCTTCTGGAAGGACTGTAGCGGTGAGCTGTATGGTTTCTCCCTTGCTGGTTAAGGTTGCTGTAGCAGGCGATATTTCTACCGACTGTACTTCTTGGGTAACAGTCACCTCACATGTTCCGCTTTTTCCGCTTACTGTGGCTGTAACGGTGGTCGTTCCTTTGCTTATACCGGTTACAGTTCCATCGGATGATACCGTAGCTATTGCTTCATCGGATGAGGTCCATGTAATATCTCCTGCCGTAGCATTTTCCGGTGATATTTTGGCTGTCAGCTGCTTTGTTTCTCCACATTCCAGACTGATGCTTTCGGGTGAAACGCTTACGCCTGTTATTGTTACAGGTTCGTCTACCGGTTCATTGTCATCGCTTGAGCAAGCTGGTAATATACACGTCAGCAAGCACAATAAATATAAGAATCTTACTTTCATGATATGGATTGTTTGAGGTTCGTTTATCTTACAAAGAAACGGTATTCCGAGAGAATTCTTTGTCACTGAAAACAGTGATTTTTTGTTTGTGGCGTAAAATAAAAAAAGCTTCCGGAGGTCAAATGAATGACTTTCCGGAAGCTTTCCTGTTGATTTATTTATCCTGAGGGTAATTATTTTTTGTAGTTTTTCAATCCTGTCTGGAGGAAGTCTACATATTTAGCAATGTCTTCGTCGTAAGAATATGACTTGTTCAGAGGCATGCCTTCGTTGTCGAGCAATACATAGAATGGCTGTGCATTGGCTCCGAACTTAGAACGTTGCAGGTAGCTCCACTTGTCACCTATTGTACGAAGAGTACGTTCTGTTCCGTTTTCTGTAACCTTTATCGGTTCTGGAAGCTTGGTCTTTTCGTCTACATACAGCGTGATAAGTACGTAGTCGTCGTTCAGCATCTGACTTACTTTCGGGTCAGTCCATACAGCAAGTTCCATCTTACGGCAGTTTACGCAACCATATCCGGTGAAGTCTATCATGACCGGTTTGTTGTTCTGGCGAGCGTATTCCATACCAGCATCGAAGTCGGTAAACTTGGCGTGTACTTCATTCTTGTATAAGTTGAAATCCTGAGTCTGCATAGGAGGTGCAAATGCGCTGACAGCTTTCAGAGGAGCTCCCCAAAGTCCCGGAATCATATATACGGCAAATGCCAGTGAGATGAGTGCCAGGAAGAAACGTCCTACTCCTACCTTATTGTTGTCGTCGTCGTGAGGGAATTTGATCTTACCCAGCAGGTACATACCCAGCAGAGCAAAGATAACGATCCAAAGTGCAAGGAATGTTTCACGGTCGAGCAGTCTCCAGCCGTAAGCAAGGTCGGCTACCGACAGGAATTTCAAGGCAAACGCCAGTTCCAGGAATCCCAGTACCACCTTGATAACGTTCATCCAACCTCCGGATTTCGGCATTGATTTCAGCCATGACGGGAACATAGCGAACAGTGTGAAAGGTAAAGCCAGTGCAATGGCAAATCCTAACATACCGATAGCCGGCGCTACAACACTACCGGTAGTAGAAACTTCTACCAGCAGGAAGCCGATGATAGGACCTGTACAAGAGAATGATACCAATGACAAAGTGAATGCCATCAGGAAGATACTCAGCAGACCGGTTGTTGCTTCAGCCTTGCTGTCGACAGCGTTGCTCCACTTAGACGGCAGGGTGATCTCGAATGCTCCAAAGAAAGAAGCCGCAAAGATAACCAGCATCAGGAAGAATAGGATATTGAAGATGGCATTGGTAGACAATGCGTTCAGTGCACTAGCTCCGAATATCAGTGTAATAGCAAGTCCCAGCGCTACATAGATCACAACGATAGATGCACCATAGGTCCATGCGTCACGAATACCTTTCTTTTTGTCCTTAGTACGTTTCAGGAAGAAGCTGACAGTCATCGGAATAATTGGCCATACACAAGGTGTGAACAGGGCCAGAATACCTCCGATCAGACCGGTGAAGAAGATGTAAATCCAAGAATGTGATTCCTGTTCTTCGGTGCTTCCGTAATTGGATAGCTCTTTGATAACCGGTTTCCAGTAATCGGTAGCTTCCTGCAATGTCTGAGGGGCAGTTGTTACGGCTGCTGTAGAATCTACTGTTTCTGTTGATTCGGCAGGTGCAGTTGCTTCTTCTGTTTTAGCTGGTGCAGCTGTTGCCGAAGCAGCTGCGGCTACAGTACCTTTATAAGAAAAATCAACGCTGGTAGGTGGCAGACAGTTCTGGTCGTTGCATGCACCAAATTCCAGGTATCCGGTAATCAGATAGTCGCCTCCAGTGAGCTTAACTTTCTGTGAGAATTTAGCTGTGCCTTCGAAGAATTTTACTTCCATTTCGAAGATAGGGTCCATCTGTTTGATTTCTTTCCCTATCGGAGTAAGTTTTCCTACCAGCTCTGCTCCTTCTATCTTGTCGATGTTGAAAGTGGCAGAAGTAGGACCTCCTTCTTGCAGGTCGGTAGAATAAACATGCCAGCCCTGGTCCATCGTACCAGTAAAAATAATTTCAGCCTCATTGGCCGAAAGGTTTTTCCATTCGGTCTTGAATCGTACCGGATCTTGCATCTGGGCGAACATGGGCAGGCAGATTAACGCCATGAGCAGCCAACTGAGCGTGATTCTTCTTTTCATTGTTTCTTTTCGGATTTTGAATTATAAATAAGAAATTTGTTTTTATTGTCTGGGGTTATTCGGTTACTTCGATACCTTTCAGGGTAGCAGAACTGGATTCGGTGATACGCACACGTACAAGATCACCGATACGGTGTGTGCCACGGTCGAATACGACTACCTTATTCTGCTCGGTACGTCCGAATAACTGTTCTTTGGAGCGTTTTGATATGCCTTCTACCAGTACCTCGAATGTCTTTCCTACATTGCGGGCATTGCTTTCGGCAGATAACTGGTTCTGCAATTCAATCATTTCGTTTAACCGGCGTATTTTAACTTCTTCGGGAACATCATCAGGCAGATGTTTCGAAGCATATGTTCCCGGTCGTTCGGAATATTTGAACATGAAAGCTGAGTCGTATGCACATTCACGCATCAGCGAAAGACTCATCTGGTGATCTTCTTCTGTCTCGGAGTGGAATCCGGAGAAGATATCAGTACTCAATCCACAGTCGGGAATGATGCGACGGATGGCCTCTACCCTTTCCAGGTACCATTCGCGCGTATATTTGCGGTTCATCAGTTTCAGAATACGCGAACTTCCGCTCTGTACCGGCAGGTGGATATGCTTGCATACGTTAGGTACTTCAGCAATGACATACAGTGTTTCATCACTCATGTCTTTGGGATGTGAAGTAGTAAAGCGTACACGCATTTCGGGCACAGCCTCGGCAACGATACGTAATAGCATCGGGAATGTTACGACCTCTCCTTCCCGCTCGAAGCGATAAGAATTGACGTTCTGGCCTAACAGCGTTACTTCCTTATACCCTTTCTGCTGTAAATCGTGCACTTCGTTCAGAATGCTTTCCACATCACGGCTTCTTTCGCGTCCGCGAGTGTAAGGCACAATGCAATAGTGACAGAAATTGTTGCAGCCGCGCATGATAGATACGAATCCGGAAATGTGATTTCCACAGATGCGTGACGGAATGACATCGCGATAAGTTTCAGTTGTAGAAAGCTCTACATTGATGGCCTTCTCTCCTGCCTCAACTGCGCCGATCAAATCGGGCAATGTGAGATAAGCATCCGGTCCTGCTACCAGGTCGACGTGGTGATTTTCTATCAGATCGTTTTTTACACGTTCTGCCATACATCCCAATACTCCGACAATCAGGTGCTTGCGCTTCTTTCTCAGAGAATGGAAGAACTCCAGCCGGTTCAGGATTTTCTGCTCGGCATTGTCACGGATAGAACAAGTGTTCATAAATACGGCATCAGCTTCATCGAGGCTTTCGCACGGACTGTATCCTGCCATTTGCATGATAGATGCGATGACTTCGCTATCCGCAACATTCATCTGACAGCCGTAGGTTTCGATAAACAGTTTTTTGGTTTCCAGTTCGGTTGCGGATTTAAAGTCCGCTCCCGTAGCTTCTTTTGTCATAATGTTATGTTATTATTTAATAAATTCATTTGCAAAGATATGAGTTTCTTCCCTAAAATCCATGAATGTGTTATATTTATTAGTATCTTTGGGCAAATCCTTAACATTTTGGCAGACTATGGACGAAGTGATAAAAATATTTGTTATAGTGGCGGCTATTGCTTTCGCCACTTATCAGAATTATGCCAAAAAGGAAAAGAAAAGGAACAAACCCTCCCGTAAGAAGATGGCTAAGCCGGCAACAGTCCATGTAGAGCCGGATATTATCATGGCTGGTCAACAAAATGAATGCGTTGAACAAAGTGCTGATAATAAGCTTAATAAGAAAAGAAAAGGAGAGGGGAGAAAGCATCGGAAGTTATCGGAAGAAGCGCTTCAGAAGGATGCGCTATCTACTGCCCAACAGCCTGAGTCAGGTAGCACTGTCCGGTTGAAGACACCTGCGGACGCAAGGCGTGCATTTATTTATTCCGAGATTTTTAACCGTAAATACTAATAAGCAGATTTTGTAAGTTTAATACTAATAATTATAAAAACACCTAATACCATGACTTATAATTTTATGACCGCAGCCGAAGCTGCCAGCTTGATAAAAGATGGAGAGATAATTGCCCTGAGCGGGTTTACGCCGGCAGGAAGTCCGAAAGCCGTAACTGCAGAGCTTGCGAGGCAGGCTGAAGAAAAACACGCCAGGGGAGAACACTTTCAGGTAGGTATTATTACGGGAGCTTCTACCGGAGATTCTTGCGACGGAGTGCTCACTCGTGCTCATGCTATTCACTTCCGTGCTCCATATACCACGAATACTGACTTCCGCAAAGTAGTCAATGCCGGTGAAATCAATTATACGGATATACATCTTTCTCAGGTTGCCCAGCGTTTGCGTTCCGGTTTTTTAGGTCATGTAACTACAGCTATCATCGAAGCCTGTGAAATTACAGAAGACGGACGGATCTATCTGACTGCAGGTGTGGGAATTACTCCGACAATTGCTCGTCTTGCCGACCGGGTGATAGTAGAGCTTAATGCTGCGCACAGCAAAAGCCTGATAGGTGTGCACGATTTGTATGAAATGGAACGCCCTCCTTATCGTCGTCCGATTCCTATTGTACGTCCAAGCGACCGTATCGGATTGCCTTATATTCAGGTAAGTCCGGAAAAGATAGTAGGAGTGGTAGAAGTGAATCTGCCTGATGAAGCGAGAGGATTCCATGAACCGGATCCTATTACGGATAAAATTGGTCAGAATGTAGCTGACTTCCTTGCGGCAGATATGCGCCGAGGAATTATTCCGTCTACTTTCCTTCCGTTGCAGTCGGGAGTGGGAAATATTGCTAATGCTGTACTCAGTGCATTGGGCAAGGATCCCAGTATTCCACCGTTCGAAATGTATACGGAGGTTATTCAGAACTCAGTCATCAAATTGATTAAAGAGGGTAGAATCAAGTTTGGAAGTACTTGTTCACTCAGTGTTACAAACGACTGTCTGCAAGATATTTATGATAATATGGATTTCTTCCGCCACAAGCTTGTACTTCGTCCGTCGGAAATATCTAACTGTCCGGAAGTTGTTCGTCGTATCGGTGTTATTTCAATGAATACAGCCATCGAAGCTGATATTTACGGAAATGTAAACTCAACTCATATCTGCGGTACGAAGATGATGAATGGCATCGGTGGCTCGGGCGACTTTACCCGCAGTGCTTATATCTCTATCTTCTCTTGTCCGTCGACAGCAAAAGGAGGATGTATCAGTTCAATCGTGCCGATGGTTTCTCACCTCGATCATAGTGAACACTCTGTAAATGTGATTATCACCGAACAGGGTATTGCTGATTTACGTGGAAAGAGTCCGATGGAACGTGCACAGGCTGTAATCGAAAACTGTGCACATCCGGACTACAAACAACTGTTGTGGGATTATCTGAAGATTTCTACTAAGGGACAGACTTGCCACAGTTTGTCGGCAGCGTTGGGTATGCATCAGGTTTTCATCAAACAGGGTGATATGCGTCTGACTAACTGGGCTGACTTCGAAAAGTAACTTTTTAATTTATCTGATATCGATTCCCCTCTGGGTTCCGTTATTGGTTCTGCTTTACAGAAAAACGGAAAGCTCAGAGGGGAATTTTCTTTTTGGGTATAGTTGCTGTTAGGAAAAACTCTTTTGATAAGCTTGTTGAAAAGTGTATTTGTATATAAACAGGGGTGTGAAATAAGTGTGAATATCTCTGTTAAAATCCTTGTTCTATATGGGGATGTGATAGATATATATTTCTGATAAATAGAATTTTAGTTATTGTTTCAACAGGTGTTAACAACCTGTTGGTAATAGTTGATTATTCCGTTAAAAACCTGATAAGTATTAGTGTGAAAAGATGCAGTATAATTAGTTGTTGAGTAATGGGGAAAAAGCGGCAGGAATGTCAACTAGGGAAGGAGTATGAGTTAATAGGCTGCAAGATAACGGATTGGTCGGATATTTGTTAGCGGAAAAATCGGTTTTATTCCCGAAGTCTTACTATCTTTGCACGGTATTGTGGGAAATAGTAAAAATCAAATATATAACATCACTATGGAATATAATTTCAGAGAGATCGAGAAAAAATGGCAGCAGAAGTGGGTAGACAACAAAACCTACAAGGTTGTCGAAGACGAATCGAAAAAGAAGTTCTATGTACTGAACATGTTCCCTTATCCGTCGGGAGCAGGACTTCATGTTGGTCACCCGCTGGGCTACATTGCCAGCGATATTTATGCTCGTTACAAACGCTTGCAGGGCTATAATGTATTGAATCCGATGGGATACGATGCTTATGGTTTGCCTGCTGAACAATATGCTATTCAGACCGGTCAGCATCCGGCTATCACTACCGTAAACAATATTAACCGTTACCGTCAGCAGTTGGATAAAATCGGTTTTTCATTCGACTGGGACCGTGAAGTTCGTACTTGTGAGCCGGGTTATTATCACTGGACTCAATGGGCTTTCCAGAAAATGTTCAACAGCTATTATTGCAATACTTGTGGAAAAGCTGAACCTATCAGTGAACTGATCAAGCATTTCGAGGAGAAAGGAACAGAAGGACTGGATGTAGCTTGTAGTGAGGAACTGAGCTTTACAGCAGAAGAATGGAAAGCAAAGAGCGAAAAGGAACAGCAGGAAGTGCTGATGAACTACCGTATCGCTTATTTGGGTGAAACTATGGTTAACTGGTGTCCGCAACTGGGTACTGTACTTGCTAACGATGAAGTAGTGGACGGCGTATCTGAACGTGGTGGTTATCCGGTGGTGCAGAAGAAGATGCGTCAGTGGTGTCTGCGTGTGTCAGCATATGCTCAGCGCTTGCTCGACGGACTGGAAACTGTAGATTGGACTGATTCTCTGAAAGAAACACAGCGTAACTGGATTGGTCGTTCGGAAGGTGCAGAGGTACGTTTCAAGGTAAAAGACAGCGATTTGGAATTTACCATCTTTACTACTCGTGCTGATACTATGTTTGGTGTTACTTTCATGGTACTGGCTCCTGAAAGTGAACTGGTTTCTGTACTGACAACTGAGGCACAGAAAGCAGAAGTGGAAGCTTATCTGGACCGTACTAAGAAGCGTACCGAACGTGAACGTATCGCCGATCGCCGTGTTACCGGTGTATTCAGTGGTTCGTATGCAGTGAATCCGTTTACTGGTGAATCTGTTCCAGTATGGATCAGCGACTATGTATTGGCTGGATATGGTACAGGAGCCATTATGGCTGTTCCGGCTCACGATAGTCGTGACTATGCTTTTGCAAAACACTTCAACTTGCCTATCGTTCCATTGGTAGAAGGTTGTGATGTGTCGGAAGAAAGCTTCGATGCTAAAGAAGGTATCGTATGTAATTCTCCGAAAGCAGGAGCTACTCCGTATTGCGACTTGAACCTGAACGGATTGACTATCAAAGAAGCTATTGCCATAACCAAAAAATATGTGAAGGAGCATCAGTTGGGTCGTGTAAAAGTAAACTATCGTTTGCGTGACGCTATTTTCTCTCGTCAGCGTTATTGGGGTGAACCGTTTCCGGTTTATTACAAGGATGGTATGCCTTATATGATTGATGAGAGCAAGTTGCCGCTGGAACTTCCTGAGGTAGATAAATTTTTGCCTACGGAAACCGGAGAACCTCCATTGGGACATGCTACTAAGTGGGCATGGGATGTGGTTAAAGGTGAAGTCGTAGAAAATTCTAAAATAGATAACGTAACTGTTTTCCCACTTGAACTGAATACCATGCCGGGATTTGCTGGTTCATCGGCTTATTATTTGCGTTACATGGATCCGCACAATGATCAGGCACTGGTTTCTGAGAAAGCCGACCATTACTGGCAGAATGTTGATTTGTACGTAGGTGGTACAGAACATGCTACCGGACACTTGATTTATTCTCGTTTCTGGAACAAGTTCCTGTTCGATCTGGGTGTAAGTGTTAAGGAAGAACCATTCCAGAAGCTTGTTAATCAGGGTATGATTCAGGGACGAAGCAATTTCGTTTACCGTATCAAGGATACTAACACATTCGTTTCATTGGGCTTGAAAGATCAGTACGATGTGACTCCGCTTCATGTAGATGTTAATATCGTTTCAAATGATGTATTGGATGTAGAAGCTTTCAAAAACTGGCGTCCGGAATACAACAATGCCGAATTTATTTTGGAAGACGGCAAGTATATCTGTGGATGGGCTGTAGAAAAGATGAGTAAATCGATGTATAACGTAGTGAATCCGGATATGATTGTAGAGAAATACGGAGCTGATACACTGCGTATGTACGAAATGTTCCTCGGACCGGTAGAGCAGTCTAAACCATGGGATACAAATGGTATCGATGGTGTTCACCGTTTCTTGAAGAAACTCTGGAACTTGTTCTACGACCGTCAGGGCAACTTCATGCCAGCAGAAGGAGAACCGACTAAAGAGGAGTTGAAGGCTGTTCATAAGTTGATTAAGAAAGTAACTGGTGATATCGAAACCTTCTCTTACAATACTTCTATCAGTGCATTCATGATTTGTGTGAATGAACTGACTTCACTGAAGTGCCGTAACAAGGCCGTGTTGAGCGACTTGATTGTCATCATTGCTCCATTTGCTCCTCATCTGGCAGAAGAGTTGTGGGAAGCTTTGGGCAATACAACATCTGTTTGTGATGCACAATGGCCGGCATTTAATGAAGAATATCTGAAGGAAGATAGTGTAAAATATACCATTTCTTTCAACGGAAAGGCTCGTTTCACTATGGAGTTCCCTGCAGATGCAGATAATGACACGATACAAGCTGCTGTAATGGCTGACGAACAATCTCAAAAATGGATTGAAGGAAAGACTCCTAAAAAGGTCATTATTGTTCCGAAGAAGATTGTAAATATTGTACTTTAATAGCAGTCGTTTTATGGAAACGATTCTGAAGAAAAAAATTGGCAGGGAGTCGAAAGACTACCTTGCCATTACTTTCGGACTGATATGTTATGCACTGGGATGGGTAGCTTTTCTGCTTCCTTATCAGATCACGACAGGAGGAGTCAGTGGTATTGCCGCTATTATTTATTATGCTACAGGAGTAGAAATTCAGGTTTCTTACTTTGTGATTAATGCTGTTTTTCTGGGGTTTGCCTTGAAGATTCTGGGACCAAAGTTCAGCGTAAAGACGATATATGCTATTTTCATGCTGACTTTCCTGCTTTGGTGGTTTCAGGTTCTGTTCAGGGGCAGTGACGGAAATCTCCCGCAACTGCTTGGCCCGGGACAAGAGTTTATGGCTTGTGTAATAGGAGCCGGATTGCTGGGCTTTGGAATAGGCATTGTATTTTGTAATAACGGTAGTACGGGAGGTACTGATATTATCGCATGGATTATCAACAAGTACAAGGATGTTACTTTGGGACGTATGATGATGTATTGCGATATTGTAATCATTTCGTCGTGCTATTTTATCTTTCATGACTGGAAGAGAGTTTTGTTTGGCTTCTGTGTTTTGTTCATTATGAGCATAGTTATCGACTATGTAATAAACAGTACTCGTCAGTCGGTTCAGTTCCTGATATTCTCACGGAAATATGAACAGATTGCGGAAGGTATTTCTACCAAGATAGACCGTGGAGTAACTCTTCTTGATGGACAGGGCTGGTACAGTAAACAAGATATAAAAGTTATTGTTGTATTGGCAAGAAAAGGCGAATCACTTGATATCTTCCGTCTGGTGAAGGATATTGATCCTGATGCGTTTATTTCCCAAAGCAATGTAGTAGGCGTGTATGGAGAAGGATTCGACAAGCTGAAAGTAAAATAAACGAAAGTAAAAGTAAATATTTCTCTAAGATATATTTAAAATAGAATGGGTTTTTCCGTTTAATTTGTATTATCGGAAAAACTTATTTTATTTTGTACCATATTAGTGGTATAATTCTTAAATCTGTAATATGAGATGCATGTGGAAAGTTATTCCGATGATGTTTTTAGCTAGTTTTTTATCTTTTGGCACTTCTGTATGGGGCAATGCGTTAGCTCAGAATCTCTTTCTTCATACTAACTGGGAGTTTTCCAAGTATGGAAGCCACGAATGGCTTGCTGCACAGGTTCCGGGCACGGTACATCAGGATTTGATTGCTCACGATAAGTTACCCGATCCTTTTTATGGGATGAATGAAAAAGAAATACAATGGGTTGAGAATGAAGACTGGTTGTATCGTACGTCTTTTGTATTAACAGAAGAACAATCGGCACATGAGGAAATCTTTTTGGTATTTGAAGGACTTGATACTTATGCGGATATATTCCTGAATGGTGCATTATTACAAAGAACCGATAACATGTTTGTCGGATATCGTATTCCTGTCAAGCGAAATTTAAGAAAAGGAGAAAACAAACTGCTTGTACGTTTTCGTTCCCCAATCCGTGAGGTAATGCCTCAATGGGAAACCAATGGTTTTGATTATCCTGCTGCTAACGACCATTATCCACAGAAACTGAGTGTGTTTACCCGTAAAGCCCCTTATTCCTATGGATGGGACTGGGGAATCCGAATGGTTACTTGTGGCATCTGGCGACCTGTATATCTGGAATTTACCAACAAGGCTGTAGTAGAAGATTATTTTGTACATCAGAAGTCGGTTACTTCCGAACGTGCAGAAATAGACAACCGCCTGGAAGTAAACAATATTACCGGAACGGTTCAGGAAGCTCAGATAAAAGTGACTTGTGCTTATCGGAATGAACAGGCTGGAAGTGTAGAAAAGACTGTCCGGTTACAGCCAGGTGTGAATAATTTGTCACTGCCTTTATCGATTGATTCTCCGCATCTTTGGATGCCTAATGGGTGGGGAGAAGCTGCCTTATATGCATTTGAAGTATCGGTATGTGTAGATGGTAAGCTTGTTGCAAAAAAACAACACCAGATCGGATTGCGAACGGTGCGTGTTGTCCATGAAAAGGATAGCTTAGGAATGAGTTTCTATTTTGAAGTGAATGGCATTCCGATGTTTGCCAAAGGTACTAATCTGATACCTTCAGACGCTCTTCTGCCACGTGTAACCCGTGAACGATACGTTCGCCTGCTGGATGATGTACAGGCTGCGCATATGAATATGATACGCGTATGGGGTGGGGGAATCTATGAAGACGATGCCTTTTTTGAGGAAGCTGATAAAAGAGGTATTCTTGTCTGGCAGGATTTTATGTTTGCTTGTACACCTTATCCGCATGATCCGGCTTTTTTGAAGCGAGTTTCGGAAGAAGCAGTATATAATATCAAGCGTTTACGGAATCATGCTTCTTTGGCAATGTGGTGTGGTAATAATGAAATATATGAGGGCTTGCGTTATTGGGGCTGGAAGAAAAAATATGCTCCTGAGATATATCAGCAAATGTTGGATGGATATGACGTATTGTTCCGCCGGCTTTTGCCCGAGAAAGTAAAGGAGTTCGATCCGGGACGCTTTTATCTGGAAGGATCGCCTTATGAAGCCAATTGGGGACGGCCTGAAAGCTGGAAGATCGGCGATAGTCATAACTGGGGAACCTGGTATGGACAGAAACCTTTTGAAACGCTGGATACAGAGATTCCGCGTTTTATGAGTGAGTTTGGTTTTCAGTCTTTTCCGGAGATGAAGACGATACGTACATTTGCTTCGCCGGCAGACTACGATCTGGAGTCAGCGGTTATGAATGCCCATCAGAAAAGTACGATTGGCAATTTCCTGATTAAGAAAACAATGGGTATTTATTATCATGTTCCGGAAAAGTTTGAGGATTTAGTTTATATGGGACTTGTTCTGCAGGGACATGGAATGCGTCACGGAATGGAGGCACATCGCAGAAACCGACCTTATTGTATGGGTAGTTTGCTCTGGCAACTAAATGACAGCTGGCCGGTTGTTTCATGGTCGGGTATCGATTATTATGGAAACTGGAAGGCTATGCATTACCAGACTCGCCGGGCTTTTGCTCCGGTATTGATAGATGCAATTCGTGAAGGTGATAAACTGCGCTATTATGTGCTTTCGGATGTATTGAAGAGCGAAAAAGCAATATTGCAGATTGAACTTATGGATTTTAATGGAAAAGTGTATCGCAGGCATCAGGTAGAAGGTACGTTGCCAGCTAATGCTTCTGCTGTCTTTTATGAAGAAGACTGGAATAAAGCATTCGCAGCTTGTGATACGACCACTTCATTTATACATATGACTTTACGTAGTGATGTTGACCGGAGGGTACTTTCAGACGAAGTATATTATCCGGTGTTTGCCAAAAAGCAACATTTGCCCCATCCTGAAATAAGTTGTAAGATACGAAAGAAAGATGGAGCTTATGAACTGACATTGAAATCCAAACAACTGGCTCGTGATGTATTTGTAGAAATACCTGTTCAAGGAGTACGTTTCTCTGATAATTTCTTCGACCTGCTGCCAGGAGTGCCTAAGAAGATTTTGGTTACTTCGGCTGACGGAACACCTTTGGAAGATATTTCCGTAAGCTTGCATCAATTGAGCGATATTGTGTCATTCTAATTACTAACTTTAATATTATTATCATGAAACCATTTTCGAAATTTAACTGTCTGGGGCTGGCGTTTGCCGGAATGATGATTACATCGTGTACGGATAAGCCAACGGCTTTCGCTGATTATCAGATTGTGCCTATGCCTCTTGAAATTACCACACCTCAACAAAGTGGATTTTTGCTGAAGAGTGGAGAAACTATTTATTACACTGCCGGTAATGAAAAAATGAAGAAAAATGCCGAATTCCTGGCTTCTTTTATTAAAGAACAGACCGGTATTGAACTGAAAGTACAGGAGGGTGATAAAGAAAGCGGAATCGTATTGAAATTAGGACTGGAGGCAACTTCTCCAGAGGCTTACCATCTGACTGTCGACGGAGGAAAGGTTGTCATTGAGGCTCCTTCAGAAGCTGGTGTATTTTATGGAATCCAGACATTGCGTAAATCTGTTTCTGTTCATGAAGGAGGTGGTGCAATCGAACTTCCTGCTGTAGAAATAAACGATACACCGCGTTTCAGCTATCGCGGAATGATGCTTGATGTTGGCCGTCATATGTTTACGATGGATGAAATCAAAACGTATATTGATATGCTTGCACTGCATAATATCAACCGTTTACACTGGCATCTTTCTGAAGACCAAGGCTGGCGTATCGAAATAAAGAAATATCCGAAACTGACAGAAATCGGTTCAAAACGTAGTGAAACTGTTATAGGACGTAACTCGGGAAAATACGATGGAAAGCCTTACGGTGGTTTCTATACTCAGGAACAAGCCAAAGAGATTGTTGCTTATGCTGCAGAACGTTATATAACTGTTATTCCTGAAATAGACCTTCCGGGACATATGCAGGCTGCATTGGCTGCTTATCCGGAACTAGGATGTACAGGTGGTCCGTATGAAGTTTGGCGTATGTGGGGCGTTTCTGATAATGTACTATGTGCCGGAAATGACAAAACAATTCAGTTTATTAAGGATGTGCTGGCTGAAATTATTGAAATCTTCCCGTCAGAATATATTCATGTAGGTGGAGATGAATGTCCGAAAGATAAATGGAAAACTTGTCCGAAATGTCAGGCTAGAATCAAGGCTTTGGGTATCAAAGGCGACAGCAAACATTCAAAAGAAGAATACCTGCAAAGTTATGTGATAAGAGAAGCAGAAAAGTTCTTGAATGAACATGGACGTAACATTATCGGATGGGACGAAATCTTGGAAGGTGGTCTGGCTCCTAATGCAACTGTTATGTCATGGAGAGGTGAATCCGGAGGTATTGAGGCTGCACGCCAGAAGCATAATGTTATCATGACTCCGAATACATACTTGTATTTTGACTATTATCAGGCTAAGGATACAGAAACAGAACCGTTGGCTATCGGAGGTTATTTGCCTATGGAAAGAGTATATAGCTACGAGCCAATGCCGTCTGCCTTGACTCCGGAAGAACAGAAATACATTACCGGTGTACAGGCTAATCTGTGGACAGAATATATACCTACTTTTGCACAGGCACAGTATATGGTATTGCCACGTATGGCTGCTCTTTGCGAAACTCAGTGGAGTGCTCCTGATAAGAAGAAAGATTACGAGGGATTCTTGAAGCGTACAGTGCGCCTGATGGATATTTACAAGCTGAAGGGCTGGAACTATGCTACTCATATTTTGGATGTGAAAGTCAATATTGCTCCAAATCAGGAAACAGGTAAGTTGGATGTCAGTGCATATACCGTTGACAATGCTCCGATATACTATACACTCGACGGAACAGAACCGACAGCAGCCTCTTTGAAATATGAAGATGGACTGTCAATTGACCAGGCTTGTGTATTGCGTATGACAGCAGTGCGTCCGGAAGGCAATTCACGTATTACTTGTGATACTATTTCTTTCAGTAAATCGACTGCCAAACCTATTTCTATGCTTCAGCCCATTAATAAAGCATATGAATTTAATGGGGCGCCTACCTTGGTAGATGGTATGACTGGTAACCGCAATTATAAGACTGGTCATTGGATTGCGTTTTATAAGAATGATATGGAGGCAGTTATCGACTTGAAAGAAGCAACAGAAATCAGTTCGATGACATTGCGTGCCTGTGTAGAAAAAGGTGACTGGATATTCGATGCCAGAGGTATTTCTGTTGAGGTTTCGGATGATAATAAGGCATTCAAACAGGTCGCTTCAGAGTCTTATCCGGCAATGAAGGAAACTGATCCGAACCAGATTTACGTACATACCTTGAACTTTACTCCGGTAAAGACACGTTATGTCAAAGTAAAAGCTTTGTCGGAAAAGAGTATTCCAGCATGGCATGGTGGAAAAGGTAATCCGGGATACTTATTTGTAGACGAAATTATTTTGAATTAATATAGGCTGACTATGTGTGGAAGTCCGGTTTCTGTAAAGAAGCCGGACTTTTTTAGTACGCCCAGCATGGGCGTGCGCTATAGGGTGTAAGTCCCGAACGAGCCCTGATAGTGGGAATCGTTAGCCCAAGGCAAGGGTGTCCTTCGCGAGGAGGAACCTGAAGGAAGCTGGCGGCAAACTCTCGGCTCTACGAACAGAAACTGATTATAAGGCTACATTTGGAGGACAAGTTTGCTAAACAAAATAAAGTCCTATAACTATCCGAATCCCTATGTAGTAGAATCAGAGGGTATATGAGATGAAAGCGTACGTTCTTATCTGGGGAGGTCTCACGTACAGATGCACCACAACTGTATCTGGTTGAAACAAGATTTGTCGTGAGAAGTCAGCCGAAGCCATAGTACCTGTTACTCACCATAATGGGGAAGGGCTGAACCTTAATTATGTAAGATACCTGAATGTTACCTTATGATGGGAAGAAAGCAGAACATAGAAACTCTATCCGACCAATCGGCGCAGAGGGTGGAACCTGAAGTGCTGATTGGTATGCAGACTTTCATTGGGATAACTGAAAATCATCTTACAGCCATTAAACAGGAAAAAGGAGAGTTATTGGAATACATTCTTTCCCCTTCTAATCTAAACCTTGCTTATAAACAGGTAAAGAGTAACAAGGGTAGTGGCGGCATTGACCGTATGGAAGTGGACGAGTTGCTTCCTTATCTTCGTTGCCACAAGAATAAGCTAATAACTTCCATTTATGATGGTAACTACCATCCGAACCCCGTGCGTCGTGTGGAGATTCCCAAGTCGAATGGGAAGACACGTAACTTGGGTATCCCCACGGTTGTTGACCGTTTGATTCAGCAATGCCATCTCACAAGTGCTTCAACCTCTTTATGAACCTCAATTTTCACCAGCCAGCTATGGTTTCCGCCCTCATCGTAGTGCTCATGATGCGTTATTAAAATGTGGCGAATATATCTCTGCCGGTTATGTGTTCACGGTCGATATGGATTTGGAGAAATTCTTTGATACAGTCTGCCATAGTAAGTTGATAGCAATCCTGTCACGTACCATCAAAGACGGTCGTGTCATTTCTCTGATTCATAAATATCTGAACTTATAGGAGGCAAGAAAGAGGACAGTCCGGTCGGAGTTCCTCAAGGTGGTCCATTGAGCCCCTTATTAAGCAATATAATGCTTAATGAGTTGGACAAGGAACTGGAGAGACGTGGGCATTTGTTCGTTCGGTATGCTGATGACTTGGTCATCTTTTGTAAAAGCCGTCGTTCCGCCCAACGCACATTGGATAATCTGCTTCCCTTTATTGAAACGAAACTTTTTCTAAAGGTGAATAAGGATAAGACCCATGTTGCTTATATGCGTGACATCAAATTCCTTTCCTATGCCTTTGGTCGTAGAAATGGCAAATGCCAATTCTACATCCATGTCGATAGTATCAAGAAGATGAAGATTAAGATACGTGAACTCACCAGCCGTAATAACGGCTGGAGCTCCGAATATCGTAAACAACGTTTGACTTGGTATATCCGTGGTTGGCTCAACTATTTTAAGTTTGCAGGTCTCAAAAGTAGGATAAAGGAATGGGACGGTTGGCTCCGTCATCGCATACGGATGTGTATTTGGAAGTCTTGGAAACGAGTCCGAACCCGGTATCGAAATCTGAAGAAGCTTATTCCCGATGAGAGCCGTGTGCGAATGGCTGCCTTTTGTCGTAAGAAATACTGGCGAATGGCAAGTCATCCCACTGTACAGGCGGCTTTGTCGGATGAGCGTTTGCTTCGAGCTGGTTACCCTACTTTTAAGATGTACTATCATCCTGTGTTTAAAGGTTAATTAGGGAACCGCCGTATGCCGAACGGCACGTACGGTGGTGTGAGAGGTCGGAACGGGAATTAATCCCGTTCCTCCTACTCGATTAATGAGGAAGACTGTTTTTGCAGCGAAATAGCAGACGGAAAGTAGAGGATGGTTGCCTGAGTATGTGTATCTTTGTGAAGAAATATGATAGATAAAATTGATTATGAAAAAGAAACTGGTTTTTGCAACGAATAATGCACACAAGTTGGATGAGATACGTGCCATATTAGGAGATAGGGTAGAGGTGCTGAGTCTGAAGGATATCCATTGTGAGGCAGATATTCCGGAAACGGCTGATACGCTGGAGGGAAATGCTGCTCTGAAAGCTGAATATATTTATAAAAACTATGGTCTGGATTGTTTTGCCGACGATACGGGTCTGGAGGTTGAGGTCCTGGGAGGGGCTCCGGGAGTCTATTCGGCCCGATATGCTGGAGGAGAAGGACATGATTCGGAAGCTAATATGAAAAAACTGCTTGTAGAGCTGGAAGGAAAGACCAACCGTAAAGCGCAATTCCGTACGGCTATTTGCCTGATCGAGGGTGGAACGGAGCATCTCTTCGAAGGAGTTGTAAAAGGCGAAATAATCGAAAAAAAACGCGGTTGTTCAGGATTTGGCTATGATCCTGTTTTTGTCCCCGAAGGTTATACTGAAACATTTGCCGAGATGGGCAATGAAGAAAAGAATAAAATCAGCCATCGGGCAAGGGCAACACAGAAGCTTTGTGATTATTTGAAATGTGAATAATACTGATAATCTGCGGGACTGCATCCAATCGAAAAGAACTGCTGAATGATTGATTCAGGCTGGTTCTGAATAGGATGAAGTCCCGTAGTTTTTTGTGTATGATTATTTGCAGATTTCCTTGAGGTATTGTTCTACTTTCTCAAAGAAAAGTGAAATGTGTGCTCCGTCTGTAAAAGCATGACTTACAGTCAGTGCAATAGGCATGATACGCTTGCCTTCGCGTATGATGGCCTTACCGGCATTCATCAGCGGATAATCCAGCGGATGTCCTACCTCCTGTTGGGTGTAGGTTATCGAAGTGAAATATAGTTTTGGAGTGGCACTTAGCAGGATTACATCAAAATCTCCTTGTTTATAAATGCTTTTATCGGTTCCGTATGGATCACCATCTTCAGGAATAGATGTGATAATGTGTCTGGCTTCGGTATAAAATGCTTCGAAATCAACATGATAAGGGATGCGTACCGTATAAAATGTTTTGCCGGGTACAGCAATAGGAGAAATGACATCCACTGTATCATGATAGACTACTTGTCCGTTTTTATCCCAGCGATAACGGAACTCTTTTATCTCGTTGGCAGCGCGCAATATGGCATAAAGATAATACAGAAAAAATGATTTTCCGTTGGCTTTGGCGTGGTTGTAAGCTTCAGTACAGTCTACTTCACTGGTGATAGCAATCCATGAATTCGCAAATCCACGGAAAAAGTTGTAGTTGTCTTTCCGTTCCCAGGTTTCAATATCTACTATATGTTTCATTTATTCTTGAATTTTTGAGCTACTTTTTGATAGGTAGGCATAGATATTCCCAAACGCTCACCCAAATCAATCATATCGAACAACATACCTTGTATCTCCGATGCATGTCCTCGGGCAAGGTCTTTTTGCATGGATGCTGTACTGTGCGGGTCGAGCTTATCTATTACTTTCAAATTGTAAGAAACAGGATCTTCCGGATAAGAAATTCCCATCTTGTGTCCGATTTCTGCACTTTCTCTGGACAGTCCGATAAATGTATCTCGTACTTCGCCTTCGTGTTGTACTTCTCCCATTGGTACATCGTGATATGCTCCAGTACATGCCATTGCCGAAATAAATGCCCATTTGATAAATGTGTCGCGGTTGATATCATCGGAAACATCGACTTTGATACCGCAACTTCTGACATCCTCTGCAATTGCTTCAATACGTTCCTGAGAAACTCCCTGCTCCGGACGTGCTCCGAATACCAGCCGGAAAATGCTTCCCATCTGAGTGATTTCGCCTTCACCTGAAACAAATCCTACGATGTAGATACAGCCATCGAGAACAGTTACTTCAGGTGTCAAACGACCAATACGTGGTCCTGTACCATAAACATTTAAAATAGGAATAACCAGTGTATGAGGTGCTGAAGCACGTTCTATTACCTCCTTGACAGAGTCGATGGAATATCCTTTTACACAGACAAATATCACATCTGCTTTCCCTTGATATTCTTCTGCTGTACAGGCGTTTACTTTCAGATAGTGTTCGCCTTTCAAATCTGATTTCAGATGCAGCCCATAATTACGGATATTCTCGAGGTGTTTTCCCCGTGCAATGCATGTGACTTCTTTTCCTGCCAGAGCAAGAAATCCGGCGATACTTCCTCCTACGCCGCCAGTACCTATAATAAGATAGTTCATGGTTTTTTGTTTTAGGATTAAAAAAAGAAATCGGTCGCTGATGAGCGGCCGATTTTCTAAAATGGTATATTATACGTTAAAGCGGAAATGCATGATGTCTCCGTCTTCTACGATATAGTCTTTTCCTTCTACATTCAGTTTACCAGCCTCGCGTACAGCTGCTTCCGAACCGTATTTGATAAAGTCGTCGTACTTGATGACTTCTGCACGGATAAATCCTTTCTCGAAGTCAGTATGAATAACTCCGGCACATTGAGGAGCCTTCCATCCTTTATGGAATGTCCATGCGCGGACTTCCATCTTTCCAGCAGTGAAATAGGTTTCCAGATTCAGCAGCTTATAGGCTGAACGAATCAGACGACTGACTCCCGATTCTTCCAGTCCCACTTCCTGAAGGAACATCTGACGGTCTTCGTATGTTTCAAGTTCTGCAATGTCGGCTTCTGTCTTGGCTGCAACAATTAATATTTCTGCTCCCTCTTCTTTGACAGCTTCGCGTACTTGCTCTACATATTTGTTACCATTTACAGCACTGGCTTCATCTACATTACATACGTACATTACAGGCTTGGAAGTAAGCAGGAAAAGTTCATGAGCGATCTTTTGTTCGTCTTTAGTTTCGAACTGTACGGTACGTGCTGATTTTCCCTGTAATAATGCTTCACGGTAGCGAACCAGTACTTCATAAGTTTGCTTAGCTACTTTGTCGCCTCCGGTCTGAGCTTGTTTCTGTACTTTTTGAATACGGCTTTCTATTGTTTCGAGGTCCTTCAGCTGAAGCTCTGTATCAATGATTTCTTTGTCGCGTACAGGATCTACACTACCGTCGACATGGGTAACATTTTCATCATCAAAACAACGCAGTACATGAAGAATTGCGTCTGTTTCACGGATATTTGCCAAGAATTTATTTCCTAATCCTTCACCTTTGCTGGCTCCTTTTACCAGACCTGCGATGTCTACAATTTCTACAGTTGTAGGTACTATACGGTCGGGGATAACCAATTCTGCCAATTTGTTAAGACGTTCATCTGGAACAGTGATTACACCAACGTTAGGTTCTATTGTACAGAAAGGGAAGTTGGCTGCTTGAGCCTTTGCATTCGATAAACAGTTGAAAAGAGTCGATTTTCCTACATTGGGCAAACCGACAATGCCACATTGTAATGCCATAAAACTTATATATTTCCTTATTAATTATCAGATTGTATTTCAGTTTGCAAAGGTAGTCATTCTTTTTGTCATTTACTAAAAAAATAATTTTTTCGGAAAAGTTGATATATTCTTATCTTGTTTTTAGTAACAGATTGTTATGTTTTTTGCAAAATAGATTGTCTGATTAGAAGAAGAAATAAAAAAAGAGGCACTTCTCACGAAGTACCTCTTTTACTAGAGAGTTTATGAAAATATTGTTTTTTTGTATGTTGTTTTTACATGTCCATAGTTACAGTCATTTCCGGAACGAGAATGTAATCTTTCTTATTTTTGTTCCATTTGTAGTATTGGATTGTGGTGCTGTTTTCATTATATGTATATTTGATACACATATGGTTACGCCATGTTCCTCTACCTTCGTCCCACTTCTGTAACACGTTTTCTACAACTTGTTTCTTATCGTTGTATTTATAGTTATATTTCTCAAAGTTTGTCAGAATACCTTCATTCATTTTATATACAGTTTCCGACATCTTTACTCCATCTATTTCCTCAGTATTGTATATCAACTCAGTTTCTGGGTTGCTAGCAAAAACTGTAAGGTTAGCAGCGAAAACAAATACTGTTACAAATAAACTCTTGAGTAAATTCATTTTTTTCATATTTTTTTAATTTTAAGGTGTTACTATCTTTTTGTTTTTGATTACGCTGCAAAATTAGTAATACCTTTTGATGTTGCTAACTTTTTGGCAAGAAAAAATGAATATTTTAGCAATTTGTTGCCATTTAAAGATATCTTAACAATTCAAAATATCAATGTGCTTCCAACCAGTTCTTACCCCAATCACAGTCTGCCTGCAAAGGAACTTTCATTTTGTAAGCTGCTTCCATTTCCGAAATCACAATATGCTGTACTTTTTCCTTTTCTTCGGGCACGACGCTGAAATTTAATTCATCGTGTACCTGAAGAATCATTTTGGAACGAATACCCTCTTCCATGAAGCGTTTGTATATACGAATCATTGCCACTTTGATAATATCAGCAGCACTTCCTTGTATAGGAGCATTGATTGCGTTTCGTTCTGCATACCCACGGACCACAGCATTGCGTGAATTGATATCAGGCAGGTAGCGCTTACGCTTGAATATAGTTTCGATATATCCTTTTTCTTGTGCCAGACGGATACTTTGATCCATATATTCTTTTACATGCGGATAGTTTTCGAAATATCCGTCTATAAGTTCTTTGGCTTCTTTACGTTCGATGTTCAGTCGTTCTGCCAGTCCGAATACTGATATACCATATATAATACCGAAGTTAGCTGTTTTAGCTTTACTTCTCTGTTCGCGGGTTACATCTTCCAGTTTCTCCTTATATATCTTGGCAGCAGTAGCAGCATGAATATCCTGTCCTTTCTGGAAAGCTTCTATCATGTGAGGGTCCCCACTCAGATGAGCCATGATACGCAGCTCGATTTGTGAGTAGTCGGCAGAAAAGAATTCACAGCCTTCGTCAGGAATAAAGGCGCGTCGAATCTCTTTTCCATCCTCATTACGGATAGGAATATTTTGCAGGTTAGGGTTGCTCGAACTAAGTCGGCCTGTAGCCGTAACAGTCTGATTGAATGAAGTATGTATATGTCCCGTCTTGGGGTTGATTAGTAAGGGAAGTGCATCAATATAGGTTCCCAGTAACTTCTTCAGTCCACGATGTTCCAGTATTTTTCCTACAATTTCATGCTTTCCTCGTAGACTTTCTAATACTTCTTCGGAAGTAACATATTGGCCGGTCTTGGTCTTTTTAGCTTTGTCTGTAATTTTCAGACGGTCGAACAGTACTTCTCCTACTTGTTTGGGCGAAGCAATATTAAATTCCATTCCGGCAAGCTGATGTACTTCCTCTTCAAGCTGCTTCATACGTGCAGTAAAATGCTGTGATGTTTCTTTCAAGGCTTCGGTGTCAATGCGTACCCCGTTGCGTTCCATATATGCAAGGACAGGAACCAACGGCATTTCGATAGTCTGGAACAGTTCGTTCACATTATTTTCTATCAATTCTTTCTCTAATACCTTTTTCAGTTTCAGTGTAACATCAGCATCCTCACATGCATATTTGTAGACAGAAGTAGGAGAGAGATCGCGCATGTTTTTCTGATTCTTTCCTTTCGGACCTATCAGCTCTTCTATTTTTATCGTTTCATATTTCAGATATACTTCGGCCAGGTAATCCATGCCGTGGTGAAGTTCAGGCTGAAGTACATAATGAGCAATCATGGTGTCGAACATCGGGCCACGGACCTCGACACCATAATTACCCAGTACAAGCATATCGTATTTTATATTCTGTCCGATTTTCAGTGTTTTCTCATTTTCTATGATCGGTTTTAATTTTTTAACTATTGCCAACGCTTCTTCACGATTTGCCGGAACTGGTACATAAAATGCCTGATTTTCGGCAAAGCTGAAGCTCATTCCTACCAGTTCTGCAGTAATTGGGTCGGTTCCTGTGGTTTCCGTATCTAGACTGAAAAAATCTTTTGTAACGATTATTTGTAAAAAATCGTCTATTTTCTCCTCTGAATCAAGTAGTTGGTAGTCGAAATCAAGGTCTTCTAACCGCGTGAGATTTGAATTTTTTGGCTCGTCTGTATTCTCGCCCGAAAAAAATCCAAAGAGATCGCTTTGTACAGGAGCCGAAGGAGCGGCAGTTTTCTTTTCAGTTTTGAGTATACGATCCAGCAGAGTACGGAACTCTAGTTCCTCAAAAATTTTACGGAGTTCTTCTTCATCGGGTTGTTCCCGTTTCAAGGCTTCCATATCTAGTGAGATGGGAACATCCGTTTTGATTGTTGCGAGGAATTTGGAAAAAGTAATCTGCTCGCGGTTATTCTCTACTTTTGTTTTGATAGCTCCTTTCAACTGGTCGGTGTTGGCAAGCAGGTTTTCGATGCTGCCGAACTGGGCAATTAACTTTTGTGCTGTTTTCTCTCCGACTCCCGGACATCCCGGAATGTTGTCGGCCGTATCTCCCATAAGTCCCAACATATCGATAACCTGTGAGGGTGATTCAATATCGAATTTTGCTTTGATTTCGTTTACCCCCATGACTTCAAATTCTTTGTCGCCATATTTAGGGCGATACATGAATACATTTTCCGAAACCAATTGCCCGTAGTCTTTATCTGGAGTCATCATGTATGTCGTAATACCTCGTTTTCCCGCTTCGGTTGCGAGTGTACCAATTACGTCGTCCGCTTCGTAACCACTTACCTCAAGAATAGGAATACGATAAGCGCGGATAATATCCTTAATGATAGGAACAGAAAGACGAATTGCTTCGGGAGTTTCCTCACGCTGAGCCTTATACTGCTCGAAAGCTTCGTGACGGAATGTAGGTCCGGCCGGATCAAATGCAATACCTATATGAGTAGGGTTCTCTTTTTTCAGTACATCCTCCAGTGTATTGACAAATCCCATGATAGCAGATGTATTGAAACCTTTAGAATTGATACGCGGATTTTTGATAAAAGCATAGTACGCGCGGTAGATAAGTGCGTACGCATCGAGTAGAAACAGTTTTTCCATTCGTGTAAAATTATTAAGTTTTCTACGTAAAAGTACAAAAAAATACCGTATTCGCTGTTTTATTATTACTTTTGTACCCAAATAAATCTCCATGGATAAATTAGAAGTAATCAAGAAACCCATAGAAAAGGAATTAAGCGAATTTAAGGCTCTTTTCGATGCCTCACTGAAAAGTTCTACCCCGTTATTAGACGAAGTTTTAGGCTATATCAAGCAGAGGAACGGAAAGATGATGCGTCCTATTCTGGTTTTGCTTATGGCAAAACTTTATGGTGGAATTAACGATTCCACCCTTCATGCTGCGCTTTCGCTCGAGTTGCTTCATACTGCCAGTCTGGTACACGATGATGTGGTAGACGAGAGTAACAAACGTCGGGGACAGTCGTCGGTTAATGCATTGTATGACAATAAGGTTTCTGTGCTGGTAGGCGACTATATGCTGGCAACCAGTCTGCGTCATGCTTCATATACCAATCATATTGAACTGGTCGGCCTGGTAGCACGTTTGGGACAGGATTTATCGGAAGGAGAGATTATTCAGCTGGTGAATATCAGTAACCGTGATTTTTCGGAAGAGATTTATTTTGACGTTATCCGTAAAAAGACAGCAGCCCTGTTTACTGCAAGTGCAGAGAGTGGAGCTATTTCTGTAAATGCCCCGAAAGATGAAGTGGAGAAGGCTGTTCTTTTTGGTGAAATGATAGGTATTGCCTTTCAGATAAAAGATGATATTTTCGATTACTTCGATAATGAAGAGCTGGGTAAGCCTACTGGAAATGATATGATGGAAGGTAAGCTGACTCTTCCGGCACTGCATGTATTGAATACTTGTGCCAATGAAGAAAAGAAAGAACTCGCATTGCGTATCCGTTCACTAAGTGCTTCGAAGGAGGAAATTGCCAGCTTTGTAGATTATGTGAAGCAGGAGGGAGGTATCACTTATGCGGAACAGGTGATGTATGATTACCGTAACAAAGCATTGGCCCTGCTTCCTGAAGCAGCAGATGAAGCAGTCCGTACGGCACTTACAGCTTATATTGACTATGTGATTAAGCGGAATAAATAATATTTCTATTATTGTAACGAGATCTCGAATAATCTTTGATATAAAGAAATGTCCCTTTACTCATGTTGTTATTTACTTGAAAACAACGTGAATAAAGGGATTTTTTTGTACAAATTTTCTAAAAATATCAGGATGTTTTGGGGCATTCTTGAGCATAAATTGGGAAAGATTTCTTGATTTATTGGGGTGAATCTTTGCATAAAATAAATTTTTGATACGATAGTGTAGGGTGTATATTGGTAAATAATATATATATTTATTGTAATTTTCTGTCTGGTCGGATTTTTCAGCTATGATTTTCTATTCTATTCTTTATCTCACTTATATAAAATGAAATACATCTGTATATATTTCCTAGATAATACTGTATTTCTATTTATTTTGTAAAGAAAATATGATAAAAATCTTTGATTAGTGGTAAAAAATATATAATTTAAGCCTCAGTTATATCTTTTATGTTATAAGAAAAATTTTCACAATTAAAAACCTTAAATCTATGGACACTTTGTTTCGTTGGGGTAAAATGCATTGCATGCAAAAAGCTCTATTTGTATTGTTGTCGGTGGTATTGGTAGCCTTGTAGGGGAGAAGAGAAAGTTAATCTGTCTGATGAACCTGAAGCTCCAGAAGCTGAGATTACACTTGCAGAAGGTACCGATAAACATCCATTGTTGGATGCTTCTGGCGGAACTGTAACATTACATTTTACATCTACTGCCGATTGGAAAGCTACGGTTGGCAATGTACGTGCTTCCGGTTGGATTACCGTTTCTCCTACATCAGGTAAGGCCGGAGAAGCATCGGTCACTATTTCGGTTGCCGCGAATGATGGTACAGATGAGCGTACTGCTTCTGTTTTTCTGGACTGCGGTGACAGTCGGGAAACGATTGTTGTTTCTCAGAAGCAGAAAGATGCTTTGATTGTTTCACGCCAAAGTTATGAACTCTCTGCCGGAGAATCTCTTATAGAGGTGGAGGTAGAAGCCAATGTGACATTCGAGGTGGAGGTTTCGGATACATGGATTGAGCAGATTTCGACACGCAGTCTTGAAAAGTCGGTATTAAGTTTCCGCATTTTGGCGAATGACGGCTATGAAAAGCGTAGCGGAAGCATTCTTGTGCGAAGTGGAGAATTGCAGGAAGCTGTACGGATTTATCAGGAGGGGAAAGAAAAAGAAGTGTTGCTTCTCTCCGAAGATATGGTTGAAGTAGGGGCCTTGGGAGGTACAGTAGACGTGCAGTTGCAGTCGAGTGTTTCATATATATGTAAGCCTGTGACAGAATATACATGGGTAAGCGAGATCACTTCGAGGGCTGTTTCTACGCACACGCTTCATTTCGCGGTACAGCCTAATGATACGTATGATATGCGTGAGGCACGCTTCGTTTTCATTGATGAAACGGAATCGCTATCAGATACGCTTACTATCCGGCAATATGCTGCCGACGAAATACTTGTTCCTTCAGATCCTATCATCTGTGAACCGGAATCCGGAACTTTTTCATTTGAAGTCAGTGCGAATATTAGCTATGATGTAACGACAGACGTCAGCTGGCTGAAGCAGGTAGTTGGCAGAGGAATGGAGCGGTCGACCTTGCATTTTAGTGTAGAAGAAAATACCGGATCGGCTATGCGTGAGGGTAATATTATACTCTCTGGAAATGGTGTAGAACGTACGGTAAAAGTAATGCAAAAGGGTAAGGAAGAGGCCCCCTATTTAGTCGTATCACAAGAGCATTTTAATATTTTGCCAGAGGGTGGTACGGTTCGTTTTACTGTAAAAGCGAATGTACCTTATCGGGTAAATACGGATGCAGACTGGATGGTTCAGGCTGTGTCGGGAAGTTCAGACGAAATTGTATTTACGGTAAGTGCCAACGAATCGACTTCTTCCCGTGAAGCGACAATAACGGTCATATCCGAAGACGGTAGTCTGGTGCGTACGGTGCAGGTCGTTCAGAAAGGTGAAGCTGTCTATCTGGACGTATCTCCGTCGAATATTTCTGCGACTGCCGAGGGA
The DNA here is from genome assembly GCF_000154845.1 of Phocaeicola coprocola DSM 17136. Taxonomy (GTDB): domain Bacteria; phylum Bacteroidota; class Bacteroidia; order Bacteroidales; family Bacteroidaceae; genus Phocaeicola; species Phocaeicola coprocola. Next base: position 64,111 of record NZ_DS981441.1, read on the forward strand.
GGAAAATTCACTTTTACCGTTAACAGTAATACCCAATATACATTCACATGCAGCGACAACAGTTGGATTAGCGTAGATGGTAACTTAATTGTTATTGGGGCAAATACCTCGACTTCCCAGAGGAAAGGAAATGTGACAGTCCGGGCTGCGGAACTTGTTCGTGTTATAGAAATAACTCAGGCTGGGAAAAAGGAAGAAACGCCTTCTGCAGGTGGAAGTATAGAAGACTTTACAGAGAATGAAGAAGACTGGTAATAATCTTGAAAAACACAGTAAATTATGAAGCATATAACTCTTTTTTTAGGTATATTTCTGTTGTTACTTGCCGGATGCCAGCAAGATGATCTGGTGTCTTTTAAAGATCAGGATAAAAGCCTGAAGTCGGTTCGTGCTACGACATCATCGGTTGTGAAGAGCCGTACATCTCTTTCGGGTAACTCTGTAATATGGGAGAATGGAGACGCGATTGGTATTTTCAGTGATGTTTCCGATTCTATAGCCCGTTATGATTTGACAGGCATGTCGGGTGACGAGGCTCAGTTCGAAAGCAGCAAGCCCGTCAGAGGTAATACGTTTTATGCCTTTTATCCGTATGCGGCAGATGCCATGATATCTGGTACGAATGTTTCTTTCCGTCTTCCGGCGGAACAGTCGTTTAACTTCGACAGTTTTGCTTCCGGTGTATGTCCGATGGTGGCTCAGAGTACCACCAATTCTTTCCGCTTTTTGCAGGTTTGCGGACTGGTACGTCTAAACCTGAAAGGAAACATGAATATTCAGTCTATCTCTTTGTCAGGCAAAAATGGAGAAGCTGTAGCCGGACTTGGTTCGGTTAACATTGCATCGGACGCTCCGGAGTTTCGCCTTTCAGGGGGAGGGCAGGAGAGTTACGGTGAAATTGTACTTCAGGGAAATGTTACCTTATCTCCTTCACAAACTACTTCGTTCTATTTTGTTGTTCCACCTCAGGTCTTCAGCAAAGGTATGACTTTTAAGATTACAGGAACTGTAAACGGTCAGCAACAGACATTGACTAAGGCAACAGAACGGAGTATTACGGTGGCCGCTCTGTTATAACCAGTTTCTCGGCTGTTGATACAAACGACTTGCTGGAACAGGATGAGATGACAGAAAGAGATATTTTGATTGCATTGTACGATGCTACAAACGGCGATGCATGGACGAACAATTCGAACTGGTGCTCGGATGCTGATTTGTCAGAATGGTATGGCGTTTATACAGATTATCAGGGCAGAGTTATGTCAATTGACTTGTCTTCGAATAATCTGACTGGAAGTTTACCGGATGAAATTGGAAATCTTGAAGTATTATGGACTCTGAATTTGTATAATAATGAGTTGACGGGAGAGATACCTGTTTCTATAGGGAAACTGACAGAACTCAGAAATTTAGATTTATCTCAGAATCAGTTGACTGGAGGATTGCCATCTGAGTTGGGCAATATGCAAAATCTGGTGTATAGTTATCTGAGCAATAATCAACTGACTGGTACAGTACCTGAATCTCTTGGCAGATTGACTTCGTTGGAGTATATGAACTTTGGCAAGAATATGCTGTCGGGTGATTTACCTCAGGCTGTTACTTCTTCTTCCTGGTGGCAGAAAAGTGGTTGGGTTTGTATAGGACAAAATTCTCCGGGCGGATTTAACTTCGATACATTTAATCTGTATATGCCCGATTTTACTGCAACTGATTATAAGGGAAATACAATAAATTCTACTTCTATTGTAGCCTCTCATAAGGTAACGTTGTATTATATCTGGGCTTCATGGTGTCCTTTCAGTGAGGCTTTCCATCCTACAGTATCATCTATTTATCAGCGATATAAAAATCATTCTTTAGAAATCATCGGGTTTTGTCATGATGGAACAAACAATCCTGATGCACTCAATATGATAGAAAGTTATAATATGGAATGGCCTACGCTGCTATCTAATCCGGGCGTTATTTCATTTACTGGTTTCCCTACTATTATGGCTTTCGATGAGAATGGTAAATTGATATTTCATAGTAGTGTAACATCGAGAAATTTGCTTCCTGACTTCTTGAAAGAAATCTTGGGTGAGGGAGATTTACCGTACGAATCTTCCGATTTTTCGGAGGATGGAAAGGTGTATACCTTACAAAAGGCTTCCGAAGGAAACGGCATTAATGTGGTATTGATGGGGGATGCTTTTTCTGACAGGCAGGTTGCCGACGGCACGTATGAAAAGGTTATGCGGACAGCAGCCGATGCCTTCTTCAGTGAGAAGCCTTATGCCTCTTTCCGGAATCTGTTTAATGTATATTACGTGACGGCCGTTTCCCAGAATGAAGGATATATAGATGGTGGAAGTACGGCATTTTCCGGTTATTTCGGCAGTGGAACACATGTAGGAGGAGATAACAACAAATGTATGCAGTATGCTTCAACCTGCCCGGGAATGACCGGTCCACTGATGAATGAGGTGCTGATTATTGTTATGATGAATTCGGCTAAGTATGCAGGTACTTGTTATTTTGGAACGAGTACAGCTTATCAAGGTGATTATGGCAGAGGATATGGAATTGCCTATTTCCCGATTGGCACAAGTGATGAAGAACTGGCATGTGTCCTTCATCATGAAGCGGGTGGGCATGGATTTGCTAAACTGCTGGATGAATATTATTATGAGAGTCAGGGTACGATTCCATTAAGTGAGATTTCTGATAATATTAATTCCCGAAATCATTATGGATGGGGAAGAAATGTAGATTATACAAGCGATCCGAACAGTGTGGTATGGAGCAAGTTTATATCCGACTCTCGTTATGCGAGTGAGGGCATAGGTGTGTTTGAAGGAGCTTGTACTTATTATAAGGGCGCATATCGTCCTACGGAAACCAGTATCATGGATGCAAATGTGGGAGGCTTCAATGCTCCTTCGCGTGAGGCGATTTATAACCGTATCCATAAGTTAGCTTATGGAGAGAGCTGGCAGTTCGACTATGAAGAATTTGTCGGTTGGGATTTAAACCGTCAGGGACGTTCGCGGAGTATTTCTGTACAGGCAAAGCATGAGCCGACAGCTCCTCCTGTTATCCTGAATCAACACTGGGAGAACGGGCGACTTGTGGCGAACTAAAGCTTGAGGTTATATAAAGAACAAGGGCACGGAGAAACATTACTAAGATGAATCTTCGTGCCCTTCGCGTATTTAAATTAGAAAAACTTTGTTTCTTTTCCTACAATGTCCGATAATAGCAGGTTAGCAAGGCGGCTTGTTCCCAGACGGAAGAGTTCGTTAGTCAGCCATTCTTTGCCTAAGACCTCTTTTACTATTGTATAGTATACTAATGCGTCGTGTACGGTGTTAATCCCTCCTGCGGGCTTAAAACCTACTTTACGGCCGGTTTCGAGGAAGTATTCCTTGATGGCCTGGCACATTGCGTATGCTGCTTCGGGAGTTGCGGCCGGATTTTCCTTTCCGGTAGATGTCTTGATGAAATCGGCTCCTGAATACATTGACAGGATAGAGGCTTTCTTTATATTCGAAGCACTGCCCAGTGCACCAGTTTCCAAGATTACTTTCAAGTGTTTATCTCCGCATACTTCTTTCAATTCTTCTATTTCGTCACACATACCTTCGTAGTCACCACTCAGGAATTTGCCTACAGAAATCACGATGTCTATTTCATCGGCTCCTGCATGAAGTGCCATAGCTGTTTCGGCAACCTTTACTTCGGTGAATGTTTGTGAAGAAGGAAATCCTCCCGATACGCAGGCGATTTTTACGTTGTCAGCTTCCAGTGTATCGTTTACGATTTCGGCCATGTTGGGATATACACAGATTGCGGCTACGTTATCAAGTTCGGGATATGCATCCACAAAGTCATTGACATGTTGCGTAAACTTCATTACGCTCGGTTCGCTGTCTGTGCATTTTAAAGTAGTAAGGTCAATACAGTGGAAAAGGAATTTTTTCACTTCTACGGTATCGTTTTCCTTTACGTATTTTTCGATGATATGGGCTGTTTGTGCAGCTACTTCTTCATCTTTTAAAACCGTATTGTATTTGCTTAATGCCTCATTATATTTATCTGGCTGGTGCAGATTTTCTGTATCTTCATCTTCGCAGCCGCAGTCGCAGGCATCATCGTCACAGTTGCATTCACATTCATGTTCGTGATGATGTTCGTTTCCGCAGTTACATTCGTGGTCGTGGTGGTGATGTTCGCCTCCACATCCACATTCATGTTCGTGATTGTACTTCATAATGCTTATAATTTGGGGTTGTTTTTATGTCTTTCTTTATCTCTGTTGGTCTTTTTTTCCAGGTTCCGTTGAAATGCTTCTGTTAAGTTTACTCCCGTCTGGTTTGCCAGACAGATCAGCACCCATAATACATCGGCCATTTCATCGTCGAGGTTATCTTTTTCTCCCGGTTTGAATGACTGGTCACCATATTTGCGTGACATGACACGTGCCAATTCTCCTACTTCTTCGGTGAGTACAGCCATGTTGGTCAGCTCGCTGAAATAGCGTACACCATATGTTTTTATCCAGTTGTCTACTGTTTTTTGTGCTTCTTCCAATGTCATCTTTATTCCTTGTTTTTGGTGTCCATGCAGATTGTAACAGGACCGTCGTTCAACAATTCAACTTTCATGTCGGCTCCAAATTCACCGGTTCCTACTTGTTTGCCTAGCCCGATGCTAAGTTCGTTGCAGAAATATTCGTATAGTGGAATTGCTGTCTCGTGGCGGGCTGCACGGATATACGACGGGCGGTTCCCTTTCTTGGTCGAAGCCATCAGGGTGAATTGGCTTACTACCAAAATATCACCTCCTGCCTCAAGAATCGATTTATTCATAACTCCGTTTTCATCGTCGAAAACTCTCAGTCCGATGATTTTTTTACATAACCAGTCGGCGTCTTCCTGATTGTCGGCTTCTTCTATTCCTAAAAGAACGAGGAATCCTTTCTTTATAGCTGATTTGCATGTTCCATTAATCGTGACGGAAGCATGACTTACGCGCTGAATAACTACTCTCATATAAACATATACTTTCTACAAAGATAGAAAATATTCAGTATAATGATAGAATAAATTGTAAGAATGACAAATGTATAGCTTAATTTAATTGTATCTTTGTGGAAGTAGGATTCTGCCGACTGTGAAATGGGTGATATTGATATTTATAATCGCTCTGCGGAAAGACTTGGTATGTCATTTCGCAGAGCTTTTTTATAGGGCCTCTTTTACGCTTTTTGCTGCGGCTTCTCCGATTACTGCTGCAAGTTCTTCGACAGTTGCCTGCTTGATTCTTGCCACACTCTTGAATTCTTTCAGTAGGGCTGTTTTGCGCTTTTCTCCTATGCCTTTTATCCCGTCTAATGCAGAAGCTATTTGACTCTTGCTACGCTTGTCGCGATGGAAAGTAATGGCAAAACGGTGTACCTCGTCTTGTATGTTTTCGAGGAGATGAAAAAGGGGAGTGCCTTGTTTTATTCCTATAGTCATCGGTGGAAATCCGAACAGAACTTCCGAAGTGCGGTGCTTGTTGTTTTTGGCAAGTCCGGCAATAGGAATCTGTAATTTTAATTCGTCTTCTATTACTTGTCTTACAACTTCCATCTGGCCTTTTCCACCATCGGTCAGAATTAGGTCTGGTAGTTCTCCTTGTTCTTCGAGTATGCGGGAATATCTCCGGCGTACTACTTCCTGCATAGAGGCATAATCATCCGGTCCGACTACGGTCTTGATATTGTATTTGCGGTAGTCTTTTTTGCTGGGACGTGCCTTCTTAAATACTACGCATGCCGCTACTGCATCGGAACCTTGTATGTTTGAGTTGTCGAAGCATTCAATATGCATAGGCATTTTGTCCATTTGCAGCTGCTCCTGAATTTCTTTTAAGAGGCGAACGCTCCGCTGTTCCGGATTCAGTTTCTCGGCTTGTTTAAGTCGGTCTACTTTGTATTGTTTTACATTGAGAAGAGAAAGCTCAAGCAGATGTTTCTTATCGCCTCGTTGCGGTATGGTAAATGTTACGTTATTCAGTTCCATATCTAGTTCGAAAGGTACGATAATTTCGCGAGAGCAGCTTTTATACCGTTCTCTCATTTCAATAATTCCAAGCTGGAGCAGCTCTTCCTTTGTCTCATTCAGACGTTTCTTATACTCGAATGTGAACGCCTGGTTTATGCATCCGTTTGTGATGTGCAAATAGTTTATGTAGGCCGAATTTTCGTCCATTTCGATAGAGAATACATCTATGTTATGAAGAATGGAACTTACGACTTCACTCTTTGCCCGATAGCTTTCTATTAGTTCATATTTTTCTTTTACTTTTTGAGCTTCTTCAAATTTCATCTCCTCTGCGAGTGACATCATTTCTTTCATCAGTGCGTCGCTTATAGCCTGAGTATTTCCCTTTAAAATCTCTTTTACTTGGGCTATATTATCCATATATTCATCGTGAGATTGCATCCCGATACATGGACCTTTGCAGTTCTTGATGTGGTATTCCAGGCAAACATTGAATTTCCCCTGACGAATGTTTTCGGGGGTTAGTGCCAGATGACAGGTGCGGAGCGGATATAGTTTCTTTATCAGATCTAGCACAGCTTGCATAGAAGGAATATGACTGTATGGACCATAGTAGGTAGAACCGTTCCGGATAATTTGCCTTGTCTTGAATACCCGTGGAAAATACTCGTTGCTGACGCAGATAGATGGATAGCTTTTATCATCTTTCAGCAAGACATTATAGCGAGGCTTGTATTTCTTGATAAGGTTATTTTCCAAGAGCAGGGCGTCTTCTTCTGTATTTACAACAATATAGCGGATGTCTGCAATCTTGCTGACTAATATACGTGTCTTGGCAGATTGATGCTCTTTTGAAAAATACGAATATACACGCCGTTTCAAATTTTTTGCTTTCCCAACATAAATAATCACTCCTTCTTTGTTGAGGTATTGATAGATGCCGGGAGTGCTTGGCAAATTTAATACGATTCCTCGAAGGTATTCGTTTGTACTAAGTTCTTCCATGTTATAGCTTGTACGTTTAAGGATTTCTATAAAAGAAGAATCCGGCATATACAAAAATGTATTTGCCGGATTCTTCTTTTCCTTATTTATTGTGAATAGGAGATATTAAACTCTTATATGTCCGTCCGGCTGAGCAGCCTTTTAAAGTTGCAACAGCGTGGTCACTTCTACATCGTCGGTAAATGCTTTTCTACCGTTTAATCCTTTCAGCTCGATTACAAAATTTACAAATGCCTGTTTAGCACCGCATCTTTTTACTAAGCGATAGGTTGCAGCCATGGTTCCTCCGGTTGCCAGCAAATCATCGTGCAACAAGACGATGTCATTTTCATTAATAGCATCTTTATGTATCTGTATGGTGTCAGTCCCATATTCTTTTGCATAAGTTTCTTCTACCACTTCTGCAGGAAGTTTTCCCGGCTTTCTTGCCATGATGAATCCGGCTCCTAATCTGGCAGCTAAAGCACCTCCCAAAATGAAGCCTCTAGATTCGATACCGACTACCTTTGTGATGCCTTTATCCTTATACATTTCGTATAGTTCGTCAATCATCCCTTGGAGGCACTCGGCATTTTTAAACAATGTAGTGACGTCGTAGAACAATATTCCCGGAATAGGGAAGTCTGGTATCTCACGGAGGTTTTTTTTTAATGTTTCTTTATTCATATCCAGTAATTTATGTTTGTTTCTTAAACTTGTTGTTTCACGTGAAACATGCTTGCTTTAGCGTCCCAGTAACACGAGAAGCACATTGATGTCGCTTGGAGAAATACCTGGTATACGGCTTGCTTGCGCCAGTGTTTCCGGATCTATTTTTATGAGCTTCTGACGGGCTTCTGTTGACAGAGAGTTCAAGTTGGCATAGTCAAACTTTCCTTTGATACGGATGGCTTCCAAGCGATGTATCTTGTCTGCTATCATTCGTTCACGATCGATATAGCCTTGGTATTTGATTAACACTTCTGCTGCCTCAATTGTTTCTTCTTTCCGGTCGGTTACCTTGTCGAGTGCAGCTTGGAAAGATGGCACATGCGGGGCAATATTCTCGATAGTGATTTGCGGACGACTAAGCAACTCTATCAGTTTGCAGCCATGAGTAAGCCGGGCTGTTCCAAGTCCCTCTAAAGCGTCGTTTATCTTATCTGCCTTGATGGAGTAGGTTTTTGCAAACTCAACCAACCGCTGTATTTCTTCTCGCTTCTGGCAAAGTCTGTCGTAGCGTTCTTTACTTGCCAGACCTAGTTTATATGAGCGTTCTGTCAGACGCATGTCGGCATCGTCTTGACGGAGCAGAATTCTATATTCTGCACGTGAGGTAAACATTCTGTAAGGTTCGTCTACACCTTTTGTTACCAGGTCGTCAATCAATACTCCGATGTATGCTTCGTCGCGTCCAAGTACGAATGGTTCACCTCCATGACAATTAATGTGTGCATTGATACCAGCAATGATACCTTGTCCTCCGGCTTCTTCGTATCCGGTTGTTCCGTTTACTTGTCCGGCAAAGAATAGGTTCTTTACGACTTTCGATTCTAATGTATGCTTAAGCTGTGTCGGATCGAAATAGTCGTATTCGATAGCATATCCCGGGCGATAGGCAACGATGTTTCTGAAGCAAGGAATCTTCTTTAACGCAGCGAACTGTATATCCATTGGAAGTGAAGAGGAGAATCCGTTTAGATAAAGTTCTTGTGTGGTTTCTCCTTCCGGCTCAAGGAACAACTGATGCTGTGGCTTATCGGGGAAAGTCACAATCTTTGTTTCGATACTTGGGCAATAGCGAGGTCCTATGCTCTGAATTTGTCCATTGAAAAGGGGAGAGTCGGCCAATCCGCTACGCAATACTTCGTGTACTTCCTCGTTAGTATAGCATGTCCAGCATTGAAGCTGCTTGAGCTGTCTGGGCTCGCTGATGAAAGAGAAACGGTGAAAATCATTTTCTCCATCCTGTGTTTCCATCAGGCTGAAGTCTACACTTCGTGCATCAATACGAACCGGAGTACCTGTTTTCATTCGTCCGGCAGTAATGCCATGGCGTGTAATGGATTCTGTCAGATGATAGGATGCTGGTTCTGCACAACGTCCTCCGGCAAGCATCTTGTGTCCGATATGCATTAAGCCGTTTAAGAAAGTACCGGCTGTAAGAATAATACATTTGGCATGGAAAGTTACTCCCCAGCATGTAACCAATCCGGTTACTTCACCATTTTCTACTAATAATTCCTCTACTGTATCTTGCCAAATATGGAGGTTGGGAATGTTCTCCAGGATTTCGCGCCATGCCCAGATGAATTTACCTCGGTCGCACTGTGCACGTGGACTCCACATGGCAGGACCTTTGGAACGGTTCAGCATGCGGAACTGAATTGCTGTGCGGTCTGTTACCAATCCCATATATCCGCCGAGTGCGTCGATTTCCCGAACAATCTGACCTTTGGCGATTCCTCCCACGGCAGGGTTACAGCTCATCTGTCCGATCTTATTCATATCCATTGTGATCAGACAGGTTTTCGAGCCAAGGTTAGCTGCTGCCGCAGCGGCTTCGCAGCCGGCATGTCCGGCTCCTATAACAATAACGTCATACTTAAAGTCCATTAATCTTTTGTTTTTATATCTGTTGCAAAAATACGAAAATTTAGTGGCTTAGCTTTGATTCAGGTTCGTAAAAAGAGTTATAGTAAAGAGGAAAGGAGAGGAGGGAGTAAAGAACTGAAAAGTATGAAATAAAATCCGCTGTTGTTTTCCCTGATTCATGCCGATGTTTTTTAGAAATGTCAGCATGAATTTAAGAAAACAACAGCGGAAATTTTCAGCAGTCCTACCCGAATTAGGAATGTGCTCAGGTAATAGGTCTTGAATAGATTCCGAATGGAATTATTGAAAATCTTTCAGCAAATCGAGTGCCTTATTTTCGGCAGCTTCCATGATTTCACGTTCTCCCGGACCTTTATCGTTTATGCCACACAGATGCAGAATACCGTGAATAATGACGCGGTGCAACTCTGTTTCGTAAGTTGCTCCAAATTGCTCTGCATTGGTACGGACTGTATCAAGGCTAATAAATAAATCGCCTGCAATCCGGTTCCCTTCACAATAGTCGAACGTAATGATGTCAGTGTAGTAATCGTGCTGAAGATACTGACGGTTTACTTCCAGAATCTTTTCATCAGAACAGAAAATGTAAGCTATTTCACCTACTTTTTTCCCGTAAGTTTCTGCAACAGCTTTTATCCACGCTGTGGTTTCGCGCTTTTTGATAGCGGGCATTTCTACCCCTTCAGTTTGATAAGTAATCATATCGTATATTAGTTAAAGAATAAATAGCAAATAAGAATTGCGGCTATGACACCAGCCAGATCGGCGAGTAATCCGCATGGTACAGCATGGCGTGTACGGACAACTCCCACACTTCCGAAATAAACGGCGAGAATATAGAACGTAGTATCGGTAGATCCCTGAAAGATGCAAGATAACCGTCCTACAAAAGAGTCGGCTCCGTATGTGTTCATGGCATCTACCATTAGCCCGCGAGCTCCACTACCACTTAATGGTTTCATCAGTGCTGTAGGCAGTGCCCCTACAAAATCACTATTGATGCCGCATAAGCTCACCAAGTTGGCTATACCTTCTATCAAATAGTCCATGCATCCGGAAGCACGGAAGACTCCGATGGCTACTAAAATGGCTACCAGATAAGGGATGATGCGTACGGCAGTAGTAAACCCTTCTTTGGCTCCTTCTACAAAAGCGTCGTATACATTAATTTTCTTTCTCATGCCGGCAACTATGAAACCGATGATAATGACAAACAAGAATACATTGGCTGTAGTTGTAGAATATATATCGATTTGCTGACGTGACAGCATGCTGAAGAAATAAATAATACCTGCAATAACTAGGCTTGTACCACCTAGGAATAACAGAATAGTCCGGTTCAGCAAGTTGATGCGCTGGTATAAGCTTACTGCAATAATACCGGCAAGTGTAGAAAAAAAGGTCGCCAGCAGGATAGGGACAAAAACATCTGTAGGCTGAGCAGCTCCCAGTTGGGCACGATAGACCATAATGCTGATAGGAATCAAGGTCAATCCTGAGGTATTCAGTACCAGAAACATGATCATCGGATTACTTGCCGTATCTTTTTTCGGATTCAGTTCTTGTAATCCCTCCATTGCTTTCAGACCTAAAGGGGTTGCAGCATTGTCCAAACCTAGCATATTGGCGGCAAGATTCATAAAAATACTTCCTGTAACAGGATGCCCTTTGGGTATTTCCGGGAATAATTTAGTAAAGAGTGGGCTCAGTAAACGAGAGAAAACTCCGATAACACCACCTTGTTCTCCGATACGCATGATGCCCATCCAGAGGGATAGTACTCCGGTTAGTCCCAGTGAAATCTCGAATGCTGTTTTGGAAGAATCGAATGTTGAATTAATGATAGCAGGAAAGACTTCCGTATCTCCTAAAAATATAAGACGTACTACAGCTACAATAAATGCGGTCAGGAAAAAAGCAATCCAAATATAATTCAGAACCATGTAGAATATGTTTGAAGTATTAATAATCTTTACCGGACAAAAGTAAAGAATTAATTCAGAAAATGATAACTTTGTTCTTATGAAAAAACCTCGGTGGAAACATATTCGTTGGATAATACTGGCTTTACTTTTGGCTGGTGTGTGTATGTTTCGGTTTATATCTGGTGCAGGTGAATTTTATGCCTGCTGTATTTATCCTGCTGTTTCCGGCTGTTTGTCGCGGTTGGCTTCTCTAGTTTCGTTTTCTCTTTGTGAAGCTCTGGTCGTTGCGACAGTTGTAGCGCTATTGCTGTATCCGATTATAGCCAGGCTTAGAAGACAAACTTGGAAATCGATCGTAGGGAGTGAACTGGAAGTTTTGCTTTGGATATATGTCTGGTTTTATTGGGGATGGGGAATGAATTATTTCCGAGACAGTTTCTTTGAACGGACAGAAGTCACTCCTTGTTCTTATAATGAACAACGTTTCAAGCAGTTTCTTGCTATTTATACAGATAGTTTAAACTGTACATATAAAAAAGACTTGAATGTTTCACAGCCAGACATAGAACAAAAAATCAAGCCGGTTTATGCAGAAGTTCCCGATAAATATGGACTGACTCGTCCAGAAAGTTTTCAGCATCCGAAACAATCCTTCTGTAATGCCTTGTATTCGGGAGTTGGAGTATTGGGATATATGGGACCTTTTTTCGATGAGTCGCATGTGAATCATGAGCTACTACCTGTACAGCTTCCGTTTACTTACGCACACGAACTTGCCCACTTGCTTGGAGTTAGCAGTGAGGCTGAAGCTAATTTCTGGGCTTATCAAGTATGTATTCATGCTGACGATTGCAATATACGTTATAGCGGCTATTTCGGATTGTTACCCTATGTAGCGGTAAATGTTCGTAATTTGCTTGGCGATAGTGAATATTCGAAGTGGTTAAGTATGCTACGTCCGGAAGTGATACAACAGTTGTATGATAAGCAAGCATATTGGGATGTCCGTTATAATAAATTATTAGGAAAGTTTCAGAATGTAGTTTACAACTGGTATTTAAAAAGTAATCAAATTCCCTCCGGACAAAAAAATTATGCGGAAGTTATCGGTATGATTCTTTCTCTACCGGAAAATTGGTGGCAGGGTCTCTTGAGAATTAAAAAAATCGGGGAAGTGTTCAGCTTGAATCTTTTTTTGCCAGTAATGGAGCTCTTTGTTTTGATGCCTTTTCTTTAAATAGTGCTTATTTTGTTTCTTTTTGAAATGCCATACTGTTTATTTCTGTTTATTTGTATTGCATAATACGATTTTAAATTTCTTTTTGGCTCTAGAAAAAGTATTGTAACTTTGGTCGAACTAGAAAAAATAGATAATTTTCTTCTCCTTAATCATTTTTATTTCGGATAATAAGTAAAAAAATCCGCTTCAGAATAAAAAACTTGGTTAGTTATTCTGAAACGGAGATTTTATTAGAAATCACAAATGGAGCTTATTGTGGATTCTGTACGATGTTGGGGTTAGCATCTATTTCCGACTGTGGAATAGGAAGAGCAATACGCGGATCATTGGGTTGGATTGTTTCAGCATTTAATGTATTCAGTGTACTCAAGTGCCATCCTCCTTTACGAACGATCGGTTGTTTGTTTCGCAGATAGTCGAAGAAAATTTGTCCTTCGCCTACCAATTCTTTCCGGCATTCTTTCAAAACACGTTCAATAGTAAATTCTTCTGCGCTGACCGACTTTTCCGGATTGGCACGGCTGACAATCTGATTCAGGAAACCTCTTGCAGGTTCCAAGTATTCTCCTCCTAATTTTACACCGGCTTCAGCAGCATTCAGATAAACTTCCGATAAGCGGATAATACTGATATTATTGTCTTTCGGATCACCGCTCTTTCCTGGGAATTTACTGAGAAATACCTTACGGGTACAGGCTGCTTCGGGAAGACCTTCATTGTTTTCGATAAGCGATAGCTGGGTAATACAATGACGTACGTCATTAGGATCTTCTTCAAGCAAATTCAGAAATTCTTCTGTAAGGATAAGATTGTTCCAGTCTACTCCCTTTTCTTCATTTGCATAAACCATTGGAGCTCCTTCACCACCGGTACCACCTCCCCATTCTGAAGGTTCGGTTGTACTTATGTATAATTCAAACAGAGCTTCTGCCTGAAAGTCTTTTCCCCATATGGTAGGATATTCGTCACGTGTATAAAGCTGATACAATCCTTTACTATTATTGATGACATCGGCTGCAGCTTCGTAAGTTTCTTTATTTTTCCCCATATCAAGATAGACTCTTGAAAGCAATGCTTGTGCTGCCCAGTAATTGATATAACCATCCGTTCTTTCTGTACTTAGGCTAGAGCGTGCTGTTGTTATGTCGTTGACAACTTGTTCATAACATTCTGCTACTGTATTCCGTTTCGGTTGGTGGGATGGTTCTTCCGGTTTCAATTCGATGGGAACTCCCAGAGAAGCACCATTGTCATTTATATAAGGCATTCCGAAAAGTCTGGTCAGATTGAACAAGGCCAGTCCTCGCAACACCAAGGCTTCCGCCTTTATGCGGTCCAGTTCTTTGGTATCACTGCTTTGTACTGCTCCCTGTTCTATCTTTTGGATAATGTTATTTGCCTGTCTGATTACCAGATAAGGGCGACTCCAAGGAAGAGTTATATTCAGGTTGTCAGTTGCTAGTACATTATATGTATAATAAGGAGTAACACGCTTGCCTGATGCTTTGTTTTCTCTGGCTTGTACATCCATGGCGCGGCAGTCTCCGTAGTACCAGTAATTATCTCCGTAATAACTGTGCTGTGATGTTTCGCGATAAACTCCGTTTAACGCTACCTTTATATCCTCCAAAGTTGAAAGGGCCTGATCGGTAGTAACGGATGTAGAAGGATTCAGATTTAGCCAGTCTTCGGAACAAGATACCCCCATAATAGAAGTAGCCGCCAGTAAATAAATATATATTTTCTTCATATGATATGATCGTTAATGAATTTAGAATGTTAATTGTACGCCAAAACTGAATGTACGCATAGGTGGAGCTTCACAATATACTTCGCCGTTAACAGGAGTTTCTGGATCGTATTGTTTCCATTTAGCCCATGTCAGCAAATTGCTTCCAGAGAAGTAGACACGTGCTTTGTTGATCAATGCCTTGCTTGTCCACTGGTCGGGTAATGTAAATCCGAGAGTAAGATTTTTCAGTCTTAAATGGTCTGTACTGTGGATGTAGCGTGATGAATTGGTAACAGTTGCTTTCTCTCCAAATACGAAACGCGGGACATCTGTCTGGTCGCCCGGTTGTTGCCAGCGTTCTAAAGCATATACAGGCAGATTATATCTGGATGTATAAATAGACTCTGTTCCGTTCTCGATGCTGGTTCCCAGTTTATCGTATGAGTAACCTCCCAGTGAATATGTAAGAGTGAAACTCAAATCCAGCCATTTATAATTTAAAATATTTGTCAGACCACCAGATACTTTAGGGTTAACCGATTTGAATGGTATGCTTTCTGCCTCATTCGGATCGGTTGTCAGACTACGGTCGATTGTACCGTCTTCATTAACCTTATTTTTATAATATTCTGCTTTCCCGTTCTGAGTATTTACTCCGGCAAATTCTTTTACATAGAATGTGTGATATGGCAAGCCCACTTTGTGGATAAACCATGTACCTTCAATAGTCTGATCAAGCTGACCGTTTAATGAAACGATTTTGTTTTTATTGTGTGTCAGATTGAAAACTGTTGTCCAGTTGAAATCGTTGGAAGCGAAATTCAATGTACGTAATTCAAATTCTACACCTTTATTATTAAGCTGTCCGACGTTGGCCAGATAACTGGTAAATCCGGTTGTAGCACTGATAGGAAGATTGTAAAGCAAATCTTTTGTATCACGATTATAATATTCCAGGCTTACGAAAATACGGTTTATGAAAGCGAGGTCAAGTCCGATATTCAGGTTGTAGTTCTTTTCCCATCCTAAATTGGTATTAGGTTGAGATGATTCATACGAACCGGATGCTCCCATATAGTTCTGTCCGTAACTATACAGTCCCATATATCCGTAAAGAGATCCTGGCTGGTTTCCGTTTACACCATAAGAAGCACGTATTTTCAGATCGTTCAAGACCTTTTTTACCGGTTTCATGAATGCTTCATTACTGATATTCCACATACCCGAAACAGACCAGAAATTTCCCCATCGGTTGCTTGGAGAAAGTCGTGAGCTACCATCTCGGCGGAAACTTCCTGCCAGATAATAACGGTCGTCATAATCATAGTTAAGACGTGACAAATACGAAATCATGCGGTAATCTTGAGTGGATGAAATAAAACTGTTCAAGACGGCTGCATTATCGGGTTCTGTCAAGATGTCTGAAGGAAGTTTAGACTTCATTCCTGAGGCTTTGTCGGTCTGATAACTTTCTATTTCATAAGCGGCCAGTACATCCAGATGATGTTTGTATGCAAACGTACGTACGTAGTTTAAAGAAGTAGAAGAGATAAATTTTCCATATTCGATAAACCCTTTTGCTGTCTGGGCGTCACTACCACTTTTAGGGCCTGCCGAACTAAGCGGGTTATAGTATCTGGAATCTTTTTGGGTTGTATAGTCGTAGCTTATTGTTTCTTTCAACTTCAGACCTTTTAACGGCTCAATACTTGCGTAGCCGGTAGAAAACATACGTGTCATACGTACGCGGTTGTAGTCGGTCATGATATCGCGTAATGGATTGAGGGTACTACCTTCATATGCACCGATATAATTTCCTTCTTCATCACGTACTGTCATTGAAGGATTCATGGTCATGGCTACACAAAGGAACGGATTGATGGCAGATCCTCGTTCCTCGTTCATTTCCTGATTCATCTGTGTGAACATCATGTTGGCTCCTACTTCTCCATATTTCCCTACTTTCTGAGTAAGATTCAAGCGAGCAGAATATCGGTCAAGACTTGAGTTTTTAGCCAGACCCTCTTGCTTGTTGTATCCCAGTGAAGCATAATAAGTGGAACGTTCGTTTCCACCTGAAACAGATGCTTCATAATCCTGCTGAGTAGCTGTTCGTAACAATTCTTTCCGCCAGTCGGTATACCCCATAGATGGTGCGTATGCATATTGGCCGATTTCCTGATCAGCATATGCTGTTGGTGATTCCATGTTCTGGTCGATGGCATAATTTACCAGTCCTTCATATAATAACTCTCTACGTTGGTCACCATTCAGAGTCGGACGGAAATCGACTGCAGCATTTGAGAAACCACCTGAAATATTCAAGGTTACCTGAGCTCTTCCGGCACTACCTTTTTTAGTCGTGATAAGAATGACTCCATTTGCTGCTCTCGAACCGTAAAGTGAAGCTGCTGCTGCATCTTTTATTACTGTAATATTCTCGATATCAGCAGGGTTCAGCGTACTCATGATGTTGGTTTTTGAGTTATTCATATATGCCGCATCCGAACCGCCTGCACTAAGGCTTCCAGAAGTAACAGGTACTCCGTCTATAACGAACAGTGGTTCTTGAGAGGCATTAAAAGATCCCATACCTCGGATACGGATATTCTGGTTGGCTCCCGGCTGGCCAGAACTGCTGGTAATATTGACACCTGTTGTCATACCTTGCAGTTTCTGTTCCACACTCATGACAGGGATGTCTTTTAACATATCGGCTTTTAGTGTGTTAGCCGAACCGGTAAAAGAAGATTTTGTGAAGTTACCATAACCTGTTACGACAACTTCGTCCAGATTCATTGACTCTGGTTCCAATACAATATTCAGTACTGAATTCTTGCGTGGAACACGAATCTCTGCTGTTTTCATTCCGATGTATGAAACAATCAGTGTCTGGTCTGGTTCAACCTGCAAGCTATACTTCCCTTCCGGGTCGGTTATTGTACCGATAGCTTCATTTCCTTTTATTGTGATAGAAACACCTATCAATGCTTCTTTTTCATCTGCTGAAGTTACTGTTCCAGAGATTGTTCGTTTCTGAGCAAAGACTTGTTGTGTTATTACACAATAAAAAATAAATAAAAAAAATAGTTTTACTTTTTCTCTAGTTTTCATGTTTCCTAATTTTTATGTCGTGTAACAATAATTGAACCAATTTTATTTATTCTTACGATAAAAAATGTAACTTATTGATTTATAGACATGGTTGAAAGCGACTCTCTCTGTGGCTTTTATGTTTATTGGGGACTTTTTACTCAATTTTGGGAAATATCTCCACAATGTTTTACTGATATTTGAGGATGTTAATGTTCCTTATGTCATTTATGATGGTTTGTAAGTATTATATGATAGATAAATGGGAAAAACGAAGGAGCCAATACTCGAATTTCGGGATAAGAGAATTACTCTTCGAATAAAAAATTGTATCTTTACAACCTGAAATTTCATACTATAACGAACAGATGGTCATTATCATTAAGAAAGTAAGCTCTAAAAAAGAGTTGCAGACATTTATTCGCTTCAATTACGAATTATACAAAGACAATCCTTATTCCGTACCTGATTTGTACGATGATATGTTGAATACGTTCAGCCCGAAAAAGAATGCAGCATTTGAATTCTGTGAGGCTGATTATTTTCTTGCTTATGAAGGGAAAAAAGTGGTAGGACGTGTAGCTGCCATTATTAACCACCGTGCGAACGAAACATGGAAAAAAAAGGAAGTCCGTTTTGGGTGGATTGACTTTTTAGATAAGCCGGAAATTTCTGAAGCATTGCTTGGAGCAGTAGAAGAATGGGGAAAAGAACGAGGAATGGAAGCTATTGTCGGACCGCTAGGCTTTACCGATATGGATGCAGAAGGTATGCTGGTTGAAGGGTTCGATCAGCTAGGAACCATGTCGACTATTTATAATTACCCTTATTATCAACAGCATATGGAGCGTTTAGGCTTCGAAAAGGAAGCCGACTGGGTAGAGTTTAAGTTGACTGTTCCCGATAAGTTGCCAGAGAAGTTTATCCGTATTTCCGAAATTATTCTGGAAAAATATAAGCTGAAAATCAAAAAATTGAAACGTAGTGAAATAAAGAGCAAAAACTACGGACAGAAGATTTTTGATTTGATAAATGAAGCCTATGCACCTTTGTACGGCTATTCACAAATGACTCAGGGACAAATCAATCAATATATCAAGATGTATTTGCCATTGATAGATTTGCGAATGGTTTCGCTTGTAGAAGATGAAAATGAAAACCTGGTAGCTGTGGGTATTTCTATGCCTTCTTTGTCGGAAGCACTGCAAAAGGCAAAAGGTAAGATGCTTCCTTTTGGCTGGTTCCATTTACTTAAAGCCTTGTTTATCAAAAAGCCGAAAGTGCTTGATTTATTGCTGGTAGGTGTGAAGCCCGAATATCAAAGTAAAGGAGTAAATGCATTGTTGTTTTATGATTTAGTTCCAGTTTATCAACAGATGGGATTCAAATATGGAGAAAGTAATCCGGAACTGGAAATGAACAAGAAAGTGCAGGCGCAGTGGGGAGCTTTCGAAGCTGTTCAGCACAAGCGTCGTCGTGCATATAAGAAGATGTTGGTAGCAGGAAAGAAAGAAGAAAATTAGTATATCGTTTGAGTGTTGTTTATGGAAGAAGAATACAATGAACAAATAGCGAATCCCGTTTCGTATACAGAGGAGAATATTCGTCATCTGAGCGATATGGAGCATGTCCGTACTCGTCCTGGTATGTATATCGGGCGTTTAGGTGATGGCTCTCAGGCAGAAGATGGCATCTATGTATTGCTGAAAGAAGTCGTAGATAACTGTATTGACGAGTTTAAAATGGGAGCAGGAAAACGCATTGAAATACAGATGGAAGATAATTTGCGTGTTTCTGTACGCGATTATGGGCGTGGTATTCCGTTAGGAAGTCTGGTTGATGCCGTATCTATGCTGAATACGGGTGGAAAATATGATACAAAGGCATTTAAGAAAAGTGTCGGGTTGAATGGTGTCGGAGCAAAGGCTGTCAATGCGTTGAGTTCTCGTTTTATAGCGCGAAGTGTACGCGACGGGCAGATGCGTGAAGCTGTTTTTGCAAAAGGAGAACTGATAAGTGATACTACTCAATCTACAGAGGAAGAAAATGGTACTTATATTTTCTTTGAGCCCGATAACACCTTGTTTCTAAACTACCACTTCCGTCCTGAATATATCGAAACGATGCTGCGTAACTATACATATTTAAATACAGGGCTATCGATATATTATAACGGCCATCGCATTGTAAGCCGTAACGGTCTGGAAGATTTGCTGAATGACAATATGACTTCTCAAGGCTTGTATCCAATTGTTCACCTGAAAGATGAAGATATAGAAATAGCCTTTACTCATAGTCCTCAGTATGGAGAGGAATATTATTCGTTTGTCAACGGACAGCATACAACTCAGGGTGGTACGCACCAAAGTGCTTTCAAGGAGCATATTGCACGCACTATCAAGGAATTCTATGGTAAAAATATGGAATTTCAGGATATTCGCAACGGGCTGGTAGCTGCTATTGCCATTAATGTAATAGAGCCGACTTTCGAAAGTCAGACAAAGATTAAGTTGGGCTCTTTGACGATGGCTCCTGAAAAAGATTCAGATGGTAATCCTTATCCACTTTCAGGAATCAGTGTAAATAAGTTTATTGGTGACTTTATAAAGGAAAACGTAGACAATTACTTGCATAAACATCCCGATGTAGCAGATGTGTTGCTTCAGAAGATTCAGGAATCGGAAAAAGAACGTAAGGCTATCGCGGGGGTTACTAAGATTGCGCGTGAACGCGCCAAAAAAGCAAATCTGCATAACCGTAAGTTACGTGATTGCCGTATTCACTTGAATGACTTGAAAGGGGCTAAGAAAGATGAAGAAAATGATCCGCGTTTGGAAAGTTCTATTTTTATCACGGAGGGAGATTCTGCAAGTGGCTCTATAACCAAGAGCCGTGATGTTAATACTCAGGCTGTATTCAGTTTGCGTGGTAAACCTTTGAATTCGTTTGGATTAACTAAAAAAGTCGTTTACGAGAATGAAGAATTCAATCTGTTGCAAGCTGCGCTGAATATCGAGGATGGCTTGGACGGATTACGGTATAATAAAGTCATCGTGGCAACTGATGCCGATGTGGATGGTATGCATATACGCTTGCTGATGATAACTTTTTTCCTTCAGTTCTTTCCCGATTTAATAAAGAAAGGACACGTTTACATCTTGCAGACGCCGCTTTTCCGCGTTCGTAACCGTAAAAAAGGTGTATACGAAACTATTTATTGCTATACAGATGAGGAACGAATTGCAGCAATAGAAAAGTTGGGTCCCAATCCGGAGATTACTCGATTTAAAGGATTAGGAGAAATTTCGCCTGATGAGTTCCGGAATTTTATCGGAAAGGACATGCGTTTAGAACTGGTTTCTTTGCGTAAAACGGATGCAGTTAAAGAGTTGCTGGAGTTTTACATGGGTAAGAACACCATGGAGCGACAAAACTTTATTATTAATAATTTGGTAATAGAAGAGGACTTGTTGAATTGATAGATCAAGTATCTCTTGATTTGTGATTATTGGCTGAAATGAAAAGAGCGATATTTCCAGGGACATTTGATCCCTTTACAATCGGGCATTTTTCGGTGGTAAAACGTGCATTAACCTTTATGGACGAGATTATTATCGGAATTGGTGTCAATGATAATAAGAAAACTTGGTTTCCTACCGAAAAACGTGTGGAGATGATAAAAAGACTCTACGCAAACGAATCTCGCATACGAGTAGAAGCGTATGATAATCTGACTGTCGATTTTGCGCAACAGAGGAACGCTAAGTTCATTATCAGAGGAATCCGTACTGTTCGTGATTTTGAATATGAAGAAACCATTGCCGACATAAATAGAAAGCTTGCCGGCATTGAAACTATTTTGCTTTTCACAGAGCCGGAACTGACAGCCATCAGCTCCACTATCGTACGTGAATTATTGCAATATGGCAAAGATGTAACACCGTTTTTGCCAGAAGGACTGGATATTAATTTATGATGAAAACTATGAAACAGCGACTTTATTTGATTTTGTTGTGCAACTTCTTCTTTTTCTGTTCAGTAGTAGCACAGAATAAGATGCTCAACTCTCCTTCACGCAAGTTGCAGTTGGCGGAGTTTGCCATATCAAACTTATATGTCGATCAGGTAGATGAAAATAAGCTGGTAGAGTCGGCTATTGTAAAGATGCTGGAGCAACTGGATCCTCATTCTACTTATTCTGATCCGGAAGAGGTAAAAGCGTTGAATGAGCCATTGCAAGGAAACTTTGACGGCATAGGAATTCAGTTTAATATGGCTACTGATACGCTATTTGTTATCCAGCCTGTTTCCGGAGGGCCTTCGGAGAAAGTCGGAATTTTGGCAGGCGACCGTATTATTGAGGTAAATGATACGGTGATTGCCGGTGTAAAAATGAGTACGGAAGATGTGATGCGTCGTCTGCGAGGTAAACGAGGTACAGAGGTAACCGTAAAAGTTATGCGTCGTGGAGTAAAAGAGCTACTTCCTTTTACTATCAAACGCGATAAGATTCCTGTATATAGCCTTGATGCTTCGTATATGGTTGATAAAAAAATCGGCTATATTCGTGTAAATCGTTTTGCCGCAACTACAGGAAAGGAATTTGCTGATGCTCTTCATCGTTTGCAGAAGGAAGGTATGCGCGACCTTATTCTCGATTTGCAAGGAAATGGTGGAGGATATCTGAATGCAGCGATTGAATTGGCTAATCAGTTCTTAGGTAAGAAAGAACTTATCGTTTATACAGAAGGACGTCGTAATCCTCGTGCTGAGTTTGATGCTGAGGGAAATGGTGATTTCTTAAATGGACGTTTGGTTGTATTGGTCGATGAATTTTCTGCGTCGGCAAGTGAGATCGTAACAGGAGCATTACAAGACTGGGACCGTGCTATAGTTGTGGGCAGACGTACTTTTGGAAAAGGGCTGGTACAGCGTCCGATTGATTTACCTGACGGTTCTATGATTCGTCTGACTGTTGCTCGTTATTATACGCCTTCCGGTCGTTGTATTCAGAAGCCTTACGAGAGTATTGAACAGTACAATAAAGATTTGATAGATCGTTACAATCGTGGGGAAATGTTGAGTGCAGACAGTATCCATTTTCCGGATTCTTTGAAATACAAGACATTGAAGCTGGGACGTACTGTCTATGGTGGAGGAGGTATCATGCCGGATTATTTTGTGCCTGTAGATACAACCATGTATACTGATTATTATCTTGCCTTGCGCGATAAAGGAGCTATTGTGCAGATGAACTTGAAGCTGGTAGATGCATATCGTGAAGAATGGCTGAAAGAGTATAAGGACTTCCGACATTTTAATAAGAATTTTGAAGTGACATCTGCTATGCTTGAAGAACTGAGAAAGCTAGGTGAAACATTAGGAGCAAAATATGATGAGAAACAATATCAAATTGCACTTCCACTCATAAAAGCTCAAATGAAAGCTCTGATTGCTCGTGATTTATGGGATATGAGTGAGTATTTTCAGGTAATAAATCTCATGAACAATAGTATGCTTAAGGCGGTAGAACTATTAGAGAAACCAGGAATGAATTTCCCGGAACGTAAATAACTGCTTAGAGTATTTATTAGATTATAAGTAAGAAGGGGCCGTTTTAGCAATGTAGTAAAAAGCTAAAACGGCTCTTTTTATGCTATTAAGATAAGGGATGTCCTGAATATGTTGCTTTGCCTTGAAAGAAGCTTCTTTTACCGGTTTTCAGAAAAACTATGGATAGTAAAGTAGAACCTGTCCTGAATTGTTCATAATGAAATGGTTATTGACCAACAGCGAAGGTAAAATGTTCAATAACTTCTTTAGTCTTATTTTCTCCTTGCTGAAGCACATTCATTATTTTTGTTGCTTAAATCACTGGACAGATTAAAGAATTATTTCCGTAATCCCTTGTATTATATAGGGAAAACTTCTAATTTTGTATCGTATTTTAATGTATGTAGTAAGAAATTTTAGTTCTAACAATTAAATAATTTAAATTCAATCATTTATGTGGTTAAGTAATTCATCTATTGGAAGGAAAGTGGTGATGAGTGTAACTGGTATCGCCCTTGTCCTGTTTCTGACATTTCACATGGCGATGAACTGTGTTGCTTTGTTCTCGGGCGAAGCTTACAACATGGTTTGTGAGTTCCTGGGTGCTAACTGGTATGCGCTGGTAGCAACTGTGGGATTGGCTGCCTTGTTTGTAATTCACATTATCTACGCTTTCTGGTTGACAATGCAGAATCGTGCAGCTCGCGGTAACGAACGTTATGCTGTAAATGCTCGTCCGAAGAATGTAGAATGGGCTTCTCAGAACATGTTGGTATTGGGTATCATCGTAATCCTGGGCTTGGCTCTTCACTTTATGAACTTCTGGTACAAAATGCAGTTCGCTGAAATCATCGGTAACCCTATGTTGGGTGGTCTTCATGCAGCCGACGGTTATGGCTATATTATGCAGACTTTCTCTAATCCGTTGTTCTTCGTGTTGTATATCATTTGGTTGATTGCTTTGTGGTTCCACTTGACTCACGGTTTCTGGAGTGCAATGCAGACTTTGGGATGGAACAACATGATTTGGATTAACCGTTGGAAATGCATCTCTAACATCTATTCTACTATCATCGTTCTTGGTTTTATGGTAGTAGCTGTTGTGTTCTTCTTGAAGAATATGATGGGTTGCGGTGCTTGCTAATTTAAGTGTAACTGATTTAAACTGAAAAAACATTATGACTAAAATAATTGATTCTAAAATTCCTGAAGGCCCGATAGCTGAGAAATGGACCAACTATAAAGCTCATCAGAAACTGGTGAACCCGGCAAACAAACGTCGTCTGGACATCATCGTGGTAGGTACAGGTTTGGCTGGAGCTTCTGCTGCTGCCTCTTTAGGTGAAATGGGATTCCGCGTATTCAACTTCTGTATTCAAGACTCTCCTCGTCGTGCACACTCTATCGCTGCACAGGGTGGTATTAATGCTGCAAAAAATTATCAGAACGATGGTGACTCTGTTTATCGTTTGTTCTATGATACTGTAAAAGGTGGTGACTATCGTGCTCGTGAAGCAAATGTTTACCGTCTGGCTGAGGTTTCAAACAACATTATCGACCAGTGTGTTGCTCAGGGTGTTCCTTTCGCTCGTGAATACGGAGGTACATTGGCTAACCGTTCTTTCGGTGGTGCGCAGGTATCTCGTACTTTCTATGCTAAAGGTCAGACTGGTCAGCAGTTGTTGCTGGGTGCATACTCTGCATTGAGCCGTCAGGTAGGTGCTGGAACCGTAAAACTGTATACTCGTTATGAAATGGAAGACGTGGTATTGGTTGACGGTCGTGCTCGCGGTATCATTGCCAAGAACTTGGTAACTGGTAAGTTGGAACGCTTCGCTGCTCACGCAGTAGTAATTGCCACCGGTGGTTACGGTAACGCTTACTTCTTGTCAACCAATGCAATGGCTTGTAACTGTACTGCTGCAATGGCTTGCTACCGCAAGGGTGCTTGGTTTGCTAACCCGGCTTACGTACAGATTCACCCGACTTGTATCCCTGTACACGGCGACAAGCAGTCTAAGCTGACTTTGATGTCTGAGTCATTGCGTAACGATGGTCGTATCTGGGTTCCGAAGAAACTGGAAGATGCAAAAGCATTGCAGGCTGGAACGAAGAAGGGAAGCGATATTCCTGAAGAAGACCGTGACTACTATCTGGAACGCCGTTATCCGGCATTCGGTAACTTGGTTCCGCGTGACG
Source organism: Phocaeicola coprocola DSM 17136 (assembly GCF_000154845.1). Taxonomy (GTDB): domain Bacteria; phylum Bacteroidota; class Bacteroidia; order Bacteroidales; family Bacteroidaceae; genus Phocaeicola; species Phocaeicola coprocola. The sequence continues at coordinate 89,485 of NZ_DS981441.1, forward strand.
TTGCTTCACGTGCAGCTAAAGAACGTTGTGACCACGGCTTTGGTGTAAATAACACAGGCTTGGCTGTATTCCTCGACTTCTCTGAAAGTATCGAACGTCTGGGTCTTGACGTAGTTCGTCAGCGCTATGGTAACTTGTTCGATATGTACGAAGAAATCACCGACGTAAATCCAGGTGAATTGGCTAAAGAAATCAATGGCGTAAAATATTATAATCCGATGATGATTTATCCGGCTATCCACTATACAATGGGTGGTATCTGGGTTGACTATGAACTTCAGACTTCTATCAAAGGTCTGTTCGCTATCGGTGAATGTAACTTCTCTGACCACGGAGCTAACCGTCTGGGTGCTTCTGCATTGATGCAGGGATTGGCTGACGGATACTTCGTATTGCCTTATACTATCCAGAACTATCTGGCTGACCAGATCACTGTTCCTCGCTTCTCTACTGATCTGCCTGAGTTTGCTGAAGCAGAAAAGGCTGTTCAGGATAAGATCGATCACCTGATGAATATCAAGGGTAAGAAGTCTGTAGATTCTATTCACAAGGAATTGGGTCGCGTGATGTGGGAATACGTTGGTATGGGACGTACTGCAGAAGGTTTGAAGACTGGTTTGGCTCGTTTGAAAGAAATCCGTAAAGAATTCGAAACAGAATTGTTTATCCCAGGTTCAAAAGAAGGTATGAACGTTGAATTGGATAAGGCTATTCGTTTGAATGACTTTATTACAATGGGTGAACTGATTGCTTACGATGCATTGAACCGTAACGAATCTTGTGGTGGTCACTTCCGTGAAGAATACCAGACAGAAGAAGGAGAAGCTAAACGTGATGATGAAAACTTCTTCTATGTAGCTTGCTGGGAATATCAGGGTAGCGATGATAAGGCTCCGGTATTGTATAAAGAACCGCTGGTATACGAAGCAATTAAAGTTCAGACTCGTAACTATAAGAGCTAATCAGTGAAGTTAAACAATTAAAGAATCTAAGTAAAATGGATAAAAATATATCATTTACGCTGAAAGTTTGGCGTCAGAACGGACCTAAAGAAAAAGGTCATTTCGATACATTCCAGATGAAAGATATCCCGGGAGATACTTCATTCTTGGAAATGCTGGATATTTTGAACGAACAGTTGATTGAAGAAGGCAAAGAACCTATTGTATTCGATCATGACTGTCGTGAAGGTATCTGCGGTATGTGTTCTTTGTATATCAACGGACATCCTCACGGACCTGCTACTGGTGCTACTACTTGCCAGATTTACATGCGCCGTTTCAAAGATGGCGATGTAATCACTGTTGAGCCTTGGCGTTCTGCTGGTTTCCCGGTTATCAAGGATTTGATGGTAGACCGTACAGCTTACGATAAGATTATGCAGGCTGGTGGTTTTATCAGTGTACGTACAGGAGCTCCTCAAGATGCAAATGCTATTCTGATTCCGAAGCCAGTTGCTGACGAAGCTATGGATGCTGCTTCTTGTATCGGTTGTGGTGCTTGTGTAGCTGCTTGTAAGAATGGTTCTGCAATGTTGTTCGTTTCAGCTAAGGTTAGCCAGTTGAACTTATTGCCTCAGGGTAAGCCGGAAGCTTTGCGTCGTGCAAAAGCCATGTTGTCTAAGATGGATGAACTTGGTTTTGGTAACTGTACAAATACACGTGCATGTGAAGCTGAGTGTCCGAAATGCGTTTCAATCAGCAATATTGCTCGTTTGAACCGTGACTTTATCAAGGCTAAGTTGAAAGATTAATTCCTTGCTGTAAAGCTTTTATTTGATAGAGAAATCCCTGCTGAAGTAGAATTCGGCAGGGATTTCTTTTTTGTATGCTCGGCATGAGTATTAGCTAACGGGTGCAAGTCCCCAATGAGCCCTAATAGCGGGAATCATACAGCCAAAAGCAAGGGTGTCCATCGCGAGTTGGAATCTGAAAGAAGCTGGCGGCAAACATCTGGTCTGACGAACAGAAACTTCATATAAGGCATATGACCGTGGGTAAGGTTGCGAAACAAACTAAAGCCCTATAGCTATTCGGGACGGTTAGTGTAAATGGAGCAGACATAAGATTGAAAGTTAATACCCTTATCCGAGGATGTCTCACGGACATATGGTGAGGATGAATGATTCGAAGTACCATGATGGAGTAAAGCTTGCCGTGAGAAGTCAGCAGAGGTCGTAGTACCCAAGGCATGTATGCCTATAGGGAAGGACCAAACTTTATTTAAACGGCATAACTGAAAACTACCGTTTGTTGGAACGAATGCATAAAACCAAAACAGAAGTATTGGGCTACCTTTAAAGAGATAGGACGGAATGCGAAGGGTATAAAGGAGCGCAGACCTACAAATGGATGGTTGAAGAAGATGTCGTGGAAGTGTCTTTCGAAGAATACGAAAGGCATCCATAGTAAAGAACCGCCGTATGCCGAACGGCACGTACGGTGGTGTGAGAGGTCGGAAAACGAAAGTAGGAAGAAAACTACTTCGTTTTCCTCCTACTCGATTTGATAAAATCAAAGTGTTATTTTGTGTGCGCAAACGTCTTTAAATGTAAAATAGTTTTAAACATTTTGTAATATTGTTGTTTGCTCTTGCGTGATATCTTACGAATTATTACATTTGCAATGTGATTTTTTTCATAGTATTAGATTTAAGGTTAACAAGGTTGGGAGAAAGCGTTCTCCCATTTTTTTTGCCCTTTTCTTATTTTGTTCACGGGCTATGCTTTATTAATCTTATATCAGTTTATATACCCCTCCGGCAAGTGTACGGATTATTCCTTTCATTTCCAGCTCAAATAAAATGCCCGTCATTCGGTTGATGGCGATATTGCTTTCTACAACAAGTGTGTTTATTTGGATTCCGTCTGGGTGCTTTTGGAGTAAGGATACTATTTTTTCTTCATTTTCATCGAGTTCGGGGAATAACTGCCGTTGTATAACCGCAGGAGCTTGTGCTTCACTATCCCAGTTCATAGCCTTTATCAATTCCTCGGCACTCTGAAGCAATACAGCACGATTCGAACGTATCAGTTCGTTGCATCCAGCCGAATACATATCATTAATGCGTCCTGGAAAAGCGAAACAGTCGCGGTGATAACTTTCTGCTATTTCTGCCGTGATAAGCGATCCCCCTTTATTTGCCGATTCGATAACAATGGTTGCGTCACTGATACCTGCTACGATACGGTTTCGTTTGACGAAGTTCTGCTTGTCGGGATTTGTACCACTCATAAATTCGGTAAGCAGTCCTCCGCATTGTGTCATTTCGGCTGCTGTACGCCGATGTACAGACGGATAAATTCTGTCCAAACCATGAGCCAGAACACCTATTGTTTCCATTTTATGTTGCAAGGCCGCACGATGAGCATGTATGTCAATCCCATAGGCCAGCCCACTGACAATTATTACATCCGGTAACAATTCTTTCAGTTCACCGATAAATCGCATGCATATATCTTTTCCATAATCAGTCGCATTACGGGTTCCCACCATGCTGATGATATGACGCTGGTTCAAATCACTTGTTCCCCGGTAAAACAGGACAAGTGGAGCATCATCACATTCCCGGAGCCGGGAGGGATAAGCTTCATCATCACAAGTAAGACAGGCTATATGATTTTTTTCTGCGAACGAAAGCTCTGCTTCACAACGGCGCAAAACCTCCGGTGCATCGAATACAGAAGCGATCTTCGGTGAAATGTCGGGAATGATATCTCCCAGATCCTTGGGATGGTCAAAAAGCATAGCAGCTTTTCCTTCCGTAGCATCCAGCAGCTTATGAGCTCCTACAATACCGATTCCCGGAAGCTGAGTTAATGCCAGACGGCAAAGTAATTCATGGTTTTTCATTCTGAAAGATAGGGAGCAAAAGTCGTATCGAAAAGTTCACTGTTGCCCAGTCGTCCGTTTATTACACATACGGTTTCTACCGTCGATTTAATGACAATTTTCATGTCGGGCAATCGGAATATGTCTTGATAGAATACATATTTTATTCCTTCTTTCTTCATATACAGTTTCGAAACGAACTCGTCGCCACTTTTCAGAGGAGTTTTGAACGCCATAGTTAGACGTGCTACAACCGGATCTATTCCTTCTTCGTGCAGTCGGGCAAAACTGATGCCTGTAGAAGTAAGAAACTCATGTCGTGTGTGCTCTATGTAATGTTGGTAATTGGCATTGTTTACGATGCCTTGCAGGTCACATTCATAATCGCGCACCTTCATTTTCAATTCATAAATGTATTTATCCATGGGGATGATTTTTTAATGTATTCTACAAAGGTAACGAATTATCCGTATATTTGCGGATGTATGGAACAGAATATACCGGCAATTTATGCAGCTCCGTTGCAAGGGTTTACGGAGGCTGCCTGGCGTAATGCACACGAACAGACGTTTGGAGGTGTAGATGCTTACTATACCCCTTTTATTCGTTTGGAAAAAGGTGAAATCCGTAACAAAGATAAGCGGGAAGTACTGCCTCGGCAAAATACAGTAAGTCATCTGATACCTCAACTGGTAGCTTCAGAACCTGAAGAACTGAATCAGCTAGCCGGCTTTCTGGCTTCAAAAGGTTATCGGGAGATAGACGTTAACATGGGATGTCCTTTCCCGCTTATAGCCAACCGTGGAAAGGGATCGGGCATATTGCCTTATCCCGAAAAAGTTGCTGCGCTGCTGGATGCGATGCGTCAGTTGCCGGAAATCCGTTTCTCTGTCAAGATGAGACTTGGGTGGCTACATGCCGATGAATGGAAACAGGTATTACCTTTACTGAACGGCTCAGGGGTGTCTCAGATAACTCTTCATCCACGTATCGGAAAACAGCAGTACAAGGGAGAAGTGAACCGTGTTGCTTTTAAGGAGTTTTATGACTCCTGTGAACTGCCATTGGTGTATAATGGAGATTTGTGTACACTAGAAACTGTTCAAGAGTTGCTGGAGGAATATCCACGATTGAAAGGTGTGATGCTAGGCAGAGGGCTGCTTGCTGATCCTTCGCTTGCCCTATCTGTTCGCAAAGGTCAATCTCCCGATAAAACAACATTATACCGTCAGGTATCTGCAATGCACGGGTTGATGTATGAACATTATTGCCGGATTATTGAAGGAGGCGAGGCTCAGTTGCTTGCCAAACTGAAAACCATGTGGGAGTATTTACTTCCCGATATAGACAAGAAGAGCCGTAAGCTTATCTTAAAAAGTAATCGTCTGGACACTTATCTCAGAGCGGTAGAAGAAGCCTTGCGCTAATCAATAAGAATTTATCAGCAAGAAGTGACAAAAACATCGTCTTCTTTTTTTATTTTTTGTACGAAAGACGGGGACTTTCGTACAAAAAAAAGAGTAAATATGCTGATGTTTTTTGAATATGTGCAGATGTATTTTCTGCATCGTTTTAATCAATTTGACTTCTTACCTTTTATGCTTTCATAGTTCTGGATTTTTCTTGGTAAATTAACTTCTTTTTGCGAATGCAACATAGTGACTTAGGCATTTTTGTACGTCATTATGTAAAACATGATTCATAATATCAAAACTAGAAGTAAGTGATATGAATTTTGATAATTTGTTCAGATACCATTACAGACCTTTATGCTTGTACGCCATACACTATATTCACGATGTAGATGCAGCTGAAGATATCGTGCAGGAGTGTTTTTCGGTTTTGTGGGAAAAAATGGAACAGGAAGGTGGGGAGATCGTTAATATTAGGTCGTACCTCTATACGATGGTCAGAAACCGTAGCCTTGACTGGCTGAAACAAAGTAGTATGTTCGATACTAGTCTTTCTCCATCCGATCTGGAAGACAGGTTACCCGAGGAAGATGTAGAAGAACGTACGATCATGGAAGCACGTATCTGGACTGCCATTGATTCATTGCCCGACCGTTGCAGGGAAGTGTTTCTGTTGAACAAACGGGATGGCATGAAGTATAAAGACATAGCCGACAAGTTTCATATCTCCGTTCATACGGTTGATAATCATATACAGAAAGCACTTCGACTGATACGTGAGGGAGCATATAAAGTATATACTTTCTTTTTCGGCTAAAATTAGCTTGCTGGCAATAGTGAATTTCAACCTTTGTACAGTCTTGTCTATGAAACTTAAAATCGAAGAAGTATGAAAGATTTAGAAGAAAAATGTCTCCGGTTTGTACTGAAGCATTACCGTGTAAATAAACTTGATACGCAGAAGGCATTGCAGATTTTTAAGCACAAACATGCTATATCCGAAAGCAAGTCAGGTTCTGGTTCGTATGTGATGGCTTTTGCGGGGATAGCGGCTGCCGTACTTTTGGTGTTTGTCATAAAGATATACCTGTTTACTGATGCGAAATGGACGGAGATTACGGCATACGAGCATCCGGTCGATTGCCTGTTGCCGGATAGTTCTGCCGTAATGCTCTATCCTCATTCTTCCATCCGCTATTGTTCTCGTGAATATTTGTCTGTCCGTCGGGATGTCCGTCTACGGGGAAAGGGTTTGTTTAGGGTTCGTCATCATGCTGCCCGGCCGTTTACGGTAAGTGGCAGATTGTCGGAAGTGAGGGTGTTAGGGACTCGTTTCTTGCTGGATGAAAGCCGGAATGATATGGCATTTGTACACGTTGAGGTGGGAAAAGTACAGTATACGGCTGTAGGACAACCGGATGCGGTAATTCTGACACGTGGAATGAGGGCGCAGGTTGTCAAAGGACAACAGAAACCTCAAGTACTTACGCAGAGAGCACAGACACGTAAAGGTAGCTTTGTGTTCAGCAATACGCCTTTGAAAAAGGTACTCGATGAACTTTCCAGGTATTACAATGTCCGTCTGACAGCTGACAATACGGATAAACGGCTGACTGCCAATTTTAATTCCCGAAGCTTGGATGAAATAATCGAGATAATAGAAAAGGTGCTGAAAGTAAAAATTGAAAAGAAGAAGTGATGAGAACATTTTTCTGTGCTGTTCTGCTGTGTCTGCATGTGGCGGCGAATGCTTCGTCCGAATCCACAGAGATGAAAAGAGTGATAGATACCATGCAGGAGGTATATCATGTAAGTTTTGTATACGATTCTGCTTTGGCTGATGTGACACCTGCGGGCAGACCGTTGCCCGACAAGACACTGGCGGAGAATCTGAATATTGTTTTTGGCGGGACTGGTATCAAGTGGGAAATCAAGGATGAATATGTGCTGCTGTTCAGGCAGAACAAGTATACCTTTTCGGGTTATGTCTGTCAGGATAATGGTGAATCACTGATTAATGTGACGGTGTATGACAAGACTACGCGTACCGGAACACTGACTGATGAGCATGGCTTTTTCAGTATTACTTTACCCGAGGGGAAGCATGTGCTTCGTGTGTCTTATATTGGCTATGAGGAAGTGGTAAAGGAACTCGATTTGCAGTCTGATTATTTTGGAACTATTTATCTGAAGGAAAGCACAACGGCACTGGCAGGTGTGGAGGTTACAGCAAATCTGAATGATCCGCTTTTTACCACTCAGACCGGAAAGGTTTCTTTTACTCCCGAATTGCTGAATACGGAATTCTCTCTGTTGAGTTCTCCGGATCTTGTCAAGTCCATTCAGAACTTGCCGGGTGTTTCTTCCGGTACGGAATTGCTTTCCGGGCTGTATGTACATGGCGGTCGGAATGATGAGAATATGTGTTTGCTGGATGGTACTCCGTTGTATCAGGTCAATCATTTGGGTGGACTGTTTTCGGCATTCAATACGGACGTGGTGAAGAATGTAGACTTCTATAAGAGTGGTTTCCCGGCTCGTTATGGAGGAAGAACGGCATCGGTCATCGATGTTCGTACCAGGGAGGGGGACATGAAAGAATATCATGGCACTTTTTCCATCGGACTGCTGGATGGCAGGTTCCAGTTTGAAGGACCTGTCATCAAAGATAAGACTTCGTTTAGTTTTGGTATGCGAAGGAGCTGGATGGATCTGCTGACCACACCTGCCTTGTGGATAGCGAATCGAAATTTTTCAGATAAAAATATTAAGACCCGTTACGTTTTCCACGATATCAATGCTAAAATTACGCATCGGTTTTCCGATCGGAACAAGTTGTCGCTCAGCGTATATTCTGCCCGTGATCTGTTCAAGTCGAGAGTGCTGCAACAGTTTCCGGAAGGATATATGTTCCAGAAGTACGAGGAACGGGATGAGAATACATTCCATATCCGTTGGGGCAACTTGTCGGTCGGATTGAACTGGAACGGTCAGCTTACTCCTAAACTGTCGGGCAATGTATCACTGGTGTATGCCCGTAATCTGGCAAAGTATAGTTTCCTGTCGGACGAAAGCTATTATGAACAAGACAAGAGGGTGTCGATGGAACGGATGCAAAGAAGCAATTATTCGACGATTGATGATGTGGGTTACCGGATGGAGTTCAGTTATCGTCCGGCTGCGAGTCATCATATTCGTCTGGGTAGCAACTATTTGTTTCATTTGTATCATCCGCAGCGTATCGCTTCGCAGGATATAAGAGAAACGGCAGGGATTGCCGATACCTTGTCGTCGGCGGGTGAAGGTCGTTATCGGGGGAGTGAAATCTCTTTTTATGTGGAAGATGATATGCAGCTGACCGAAAAGTTGCGGGTAAATGCGGGTCTGCACTATGTCTTGTATCGGGTTACGGGAGCGACTTATCATTCCTTGGAACCGAGATTATCTGTCGGTTACCGGCTTTTCGATTGGGCTACCTTGAAGGCTTCTTATACCGAAATGAGTCAGTTTGCCCATCAGCTTTCGAACTCTTATTTGAATCTTCCTACTGACTGCTGGGTTCCTTCTACCAGTCGCATACGTCCGATGCGTTCACGTCAGGTGGCGGGAGGTATTTATATGAAGCTTCCATGGAACTTGAGCATGGACATAGAAGGCTATTTCCGTATTACCGACCGTATGCTGGAATATGATACCGGTGGTAACCTGACACTTCCTGCCGATAACTGGGAGAAATGGGTGAGGGTAGGCAAAGGAAAATCGTATGGATTGGAAGCCTCACTGGCGTACCGTCACGCGAAGAATGTCTTTCAGGCCAGTTATACGCTGTCGTGGAGCAAGCAGAAATTCGAAGATTTTTACCCCGACTGGTATGCCAGCAAGTTTGACAACCGTCATAAGCTGAACCTGATGTTCCGTCATAAGTTTAATAACCGTATCGATGCGTACGCAGCATGGACTTTCCGTAGTGGCGATCGGGCTACTGTGCCTATGCAGTATGTAGAAAATCCTTCTTTGCCTGGAACCGTCCAGCCGTCTGATGCGGCAGGAAGCTGGGTCTACGAAAAGCCGAACAATATTACCCTGCCAGCCTATCATCGGCTGGATGTAGGCATCAATTTCCGGCGGACAACCAAACGAGGTTTCGAACGTATCTGGAATATCAGTATTTACAATGCCTATTGCCGGATGAATGCTTTCTATACTCAAGTAGAACGGCAGGCCGATGGTAGTTTCAGAGGCAAGGCGATAGGACTGTTTCCTGTAATTCCTTCTTTCAGTTATACTTTAAAATTCTAATAAGGATGATGGTAAAATATATTTCTTTCATGATCATACTTGGGGTATCCTTACTGTTTACATCTTGCGTATATCATTTCGATCTGGATGAGGCGGAAGGAATCCCTAAGTTAGTTGTATACAGTTATCCCGGGAGTGGAGATACAACCGTGGTACGTTTTTCACGCAGTCTTCCAGTCACAGGCAAGGGGGAAATTGTTTCTGGTTTGACAGGGACGGATGTCCGGCTGGAAGTAAACGGTACACCTGTCGGTCTGTTGTGGACGGACAAAGCTTTACCGGGTGTTCCCGCCAAAAGTTATTATACGGTGCAGAGATACGAGGAAGGCGATCGTATCCGGCTGACAGCTTCTGCTGAAGACTTGGAAACAGTTTCGTCTGTTACGACAATTCCAGCTCCGTTTCCGTTGAATTCTGTTCATATGGAGCGAAAGCCATCCGATCCTGGTACGCTTCAGTTTCAGATAAACTTTACCGATAAGGCAAGTACAGTAAACTATTATGCCGTAACGGTGAAAGAAAGAGCAAAGTATTGGAGGGATGGAGATTCACGGGTGTATTATGACGAAGAATATACGGCGTATATGGATTGGAATGATGAACCGCTCCTGAAGGTCTCAGCCGGTTTGGATGAAATTCTTATAGGTGACTATACGTATTATGAGCAGTTGTATATTTGGAGCGATGAGAAGATTCAAGGGAAGAACTACACACTTCGGCTGAACAAAACTTATATATCCGATTATGAAACCTCTATTCAGGGTGAAGTTTATACAAACAGGAAACAATATAAGGTTTGTCTGTATAGTTTGTCGGAAGAGTTCTATCATTATCTGAAATCGATGAATGAACAAGTAAACAATAAATTGGGAGAATCGGAATTGGCTCCTGTACGCCCTACCTATACCAATGTAGAGAATGGTTTTGGACTAGTAGGGGGCTGTCGGATGATGCAGACAGAATGGATGGATGGTGTGAAAGAATGAGTTGGAAGTAATTGATTAAACACAAAAATTGATTGTATGATAAAGCGTTTGACTGTTCTTATATTGTTATTTAGTGGCTGGCTAGTTACTTACGGACAGACAGGCCGTTCCTCAGGTCTGACAATTTATGGAGGAAAAGATATGGTAGGTTATGATATGGTTCCTCCATCAGCCGGGGTACCTCCTTTTGATGCTGGGAAGACTTATTTTGATTCCAGATTCTCTTTAGGTTTCGGTTATCGTTGGCGGTTGAAGCCGATTGATTCCCGATGGTTTTTCGATTTTGCGATAACAGCCGGATATCATCGTTATAAGTATGGATTAAGCTATCTCTCTCCGGACGAGCACATAACTTATGCGGGAAATGCAGGAGTTTGTAATTTGTTGTCGGTTTCTCTCTCCGGAAGTGTGGGATATTATTTGTATAAAGGATTGAATTTGTCTGTAGGGGTAGAATCTGCTTATTATTTTTATGATAAAGATTTTGTAAATGTACCTGTGTTTGTACGTTTGGGTTATGACTTTGGTTGTATGGAAATTGCCATACAATATAAGCGGGGAATGACTCGGAAATTTGATTTATTCCCTTTTGCGAACAACCGTTTGTCTGGCTGGGAATTGATGGTATACATACCTTTGTCTAAAAGAAATACAAATTAATTGAAGGTACAGAAAACGTGCCTTCAACAATAAATTCATAAAAATATTGGTACATACCTAGTGAAATATTGGGCTATGTACCAATATTTTTTGTATCTTCATAGATATAAAAATAAATTTTTGCTTCCTCCAGCTCTTTGTCAAAGTTCCGTAAACTACGTTTGAAAGGCAAGGACCTGTTCGATTTTCTCATTAGTAAGACTGTTTTCATCGTAATCGAAAAAGGAATCATAACGTGTTGATAAATCCTTATAAAATATTTGGATGACCTTTTTGTTTTTTTTACATTTGTAAATGTAACAATACTTCGGTAAATTTTTACCGAAAGATTAAAAGTTAAACAACAGAACCGGCAAAAGCTGGTTCGGAAACACTAAAGAGGTCATTGAAATGTTGTCAAAAACGAATGGTTAAGCATGAAGAAATGTGCTGAAAAAAGAGAGCTAACCTGCTGATAATAAAGGAGGAAAGTATTGCATAATTCGTTATTTCTTAGTAAATTAGAAGTCTCTGAACTCTTCTGATTATGACTAAAGAAACACTCCTTATGCAATACCAATCCGAGTGCCTGTCGGCTCTCAAATCAGTAGCGAATATACACAAACCTTTTGAAAAAGCATTCATGGACACCATGAAATTATTCATGGCCATCCCGGATCGTATAAATTTCCTTCAATTGGGCAGAGATGGCTGTTTCTCAGAACAGACTTATCGTAACCTTTTTGAGCATGAAACTTTCGACTGGTTTGCGTTCAACGGATCTGTCATCAGCAAGCATTTCACAGGCAAAAGAAAAGCCATTGCCATCGACCCTTCCATATTCCCAAATCAGGCAAGAAGACACCTTGGATAGGTTACTTCTGGTCCGGTTGTGCAGGAGAGTACAAGCGTGGACTGGAAATCATGGGCATCGGTGTCATTGACATCGACAACCATGAATGCATGACTTTAGGTTCCATTCAGACGCCGGATTGTAAGACCTTGGATAATATGGACAAGAACCTTGTTGACTGGTACAGCTGCTATCTTATCAGCAGAAAAGACAAGCTGCAAAGCATATCCAAAACGGTGGTTGCAGACGCATTCTTTTCCAAGGAAACTTTCGTAACGCCTATGTGTGAGAACAGTTTCCATGTTATCAGCCGCTTTAGGAATGATGTTGTCCTGTACTATCCGACATTGGAAAAGAAAACAGGAAAACGTGGTCATCCCAAGTGGTTTGACGGCAGGATTGACTTTGCCAATCTGGATTTGACCCGGTGCAAGGAATACGAGGTGAACAAAGGAAAGCTATACGGATTGAGGGTTTATGCTAAAGCTTTCAAAAGGTATGTTTCCTTAGCCGTCTGGTATCCGATGGACGGAAGAACAGACAAGTGGCAACTTTATTTCTCTACAGACGATTCCTTGGATGGACGCGAGTGCTGGATTATTACAGAACCAGGTTCCAGTTGGAATTTGCTTAGAGATGGCAAGCAGCATGCAGGAATCACCAGCTGCCAGTCTACCGACTTCAGGAAATTGGATTTTCACTTCAATGCATCGCTTGCTGCTGTCAACTTGGCCAAAGCGGCAAGTAAGAGGCTCGGAATAACCTCTTCCATATCCTCCTGCAAGTCTTTCATACACAATGATTATACGCTTGAATGATTTATTTGCGTGTTTGGGATTAGCCCAGACCCGCACGTTATTGACAAACTTTTCAAAGAACTCATCTTATTTTTGCCAGAGCCGCTTAGGCTTGGCGAATTTTTATCGAACTCAGATCATAATATTAGTGGAATTAGTTTTATTCATTATTA
>NZ_DS981441.1:102573-104670 GCF_000154845.1 Phocaeicola coprocola DSM 17136
CAATGACGCTTATACCTTCTACGATCAGCAGCCAGATTTTTTCTGCTACTGAAAGTCAACAGAGTTCTTTGTAATTTCAGCAAAGAGTCCTCCGATGGCCTCGTAAGACTCATTGCGTTTGACATAACTGAGTATATTGTACTGCAAGACGCATAATGATATGCCGGCGATCTGTCCGGCAAAGTCCCTACACTGGTTTTTACCGAGCTTTAGATTTTGCTTCATTTCCTTGTGAGCGACCTCAATAACCCATCTTCTTGAGTAAAGTCTGAAGGCTTCCTTGGCGTCCAACTTAAGATCGGAGGTTAGCAGGGCATTCCAGTTACCGTTCTTGCCTTTTCTATAGAAGAACAGGTTGACCTTGATGCCTGAGATCTTTGCAGAGATGGTAGCAGTATAATAACCGATTGATCGGCTGTACTTTAAGTTCTTTGTCTTCTGAAGAACCTTGATAAGTTCAGGTGCGGTCTTGGTTCCGAGAGCTGTCTCATACTTGATCTTGCCCATCTTTATCATTCCAATAAGATGGCAACCAAAGTGCCTTGAGACTATGAACTTCAGGAGTTCGGTGCAGGTGAACCAGCTGTCGACAAGAAGATAGTCGAAGCGTACACCCTCAATGATTGAGCGCTTCAGCATACTGATAGCAGTCTCAATCTTGCTTGCAAGATACTCAGAGCTACGTTTAGCAATACGCTCATCCTCAGAACGTTCCTTGGTATAACGTGAGTTTGCCTGCTTCTTGGATAAGCCCTGTGGCTTGTCGCTGCGCTTACCCTCTTCTCCATGAAGAGAGAAGTCAAGAATAGACTGAGATATACCGTCAGTAAAGCATAGGAACATTGCTTTGAAGCCCAGTATAGGCTTCATTTGAGTATGAGAGAAGACTTTACCGATCTTCTCTGTCTTGAATCCGGTCTTAGGAAGATCTGTATCATCGATAATGACGCATTTGACATCAGATTTTGCTGTTGTCTTGCGGCTCACACGAGAATACAGCTGTCTGAAAACCGAGTAGATTATACATCGCCAATTGACGTTGCCGTCATTCATGAAACGATAGAACATATCCTTATCGCATGTAAACAACTTGCAGAGTGCAGAGGACGAATAATTGGCAGCATTTTTCACCGAGAAGAACGGGAAGAGCACGAGCAACTGCAACACCTGAAGACAGGTGAACTTGCAGTTCGGATTCTTGACTGAACCGATGACTTTGCTCTGTATCCTAATGCTGTTCATTATGGTTGATATGCTGTTTATTGCCTTGCTGGCACACGGCTCTTTCATTTAAGCTTAGATAAAGGCACATAATTCCCCCACCCACTTCTTATGGGAAGTAGGGATTTTGTTATGATTGATACCCAAAACGTTACGAATCCTCTGAAATTACAAATTATCTCATTTTTGATCCAGCATATGTATCATTGCGGTAAAGTCCAAAGAAAGTTCTCTAATAAGTTCGGCCGTTCCCTTAGCCTTGTCGGAGAGCTTTTTCCTTTTACCTTTCCATATAGAAAGTATTGCCAGTACTATCCTCTGTATCGTGTCAAGGTTTCTGGCGGACCTTGCACTATTCCGCCTGATGAAGTCCTGCCTCAGGTTGCGGTCAAGGTCCCAGTGCATGCTTTCTATTGCCCAATGCATTCTGGCTATTGTACTCAGCCGCCTGGCACTTCCGTGAAAACTGGAGACATAGAACCTCCTCTCGGAAGATTTCTGACCATCAGATTTTCTCTCCGTTGCAGTCCGTATTTCGACAACCGTCAGATTTCCATTCCACTTTTTCCTGTCCGTAATCAGGTCATTTCCACGAAAGATACGGCATACTCTGGTCTCTATTCTGCCATGTTCAAGAAAAGGGCCTTCCGAATATACATCCACAGGCTCTGCAAGTTTGACATTGTCCTCAACCCCATATCGCAGAGTTCTCTGGTTTGCCTTCAGCTCGATAAGGAAATCACCGCCTTTTTCCCGGATTTTATCTATGATGGCTTTCTGGAAGGACATGGCGTCTGCCGTAACTATGCATCCTGACACATCCACCTTGTCCAACAGTTTGGGTTCGGAAGTTATCTCGTTGCTTTTTTCTTCACA
>NZ_DS981440.1:0-922 GCF_000154845.1 Phocaeicola coprocola DSM 17136
GTCTCGCACTGTGGTGGATTCTCCTCTTTACGTAATTGCGAAATGGATGGCATGTGTTGTAGTATCTACCAGGCACTGTCGGGTCTTTCATACATCAGTTGCTCAATTTGCAGTAGTGAAGCATTTATCTGGTGTGTCCTTTTCTGGTAAATGCCGAGTGAAAGGGCGGCTGCGGTTGCTGTTATGATGACAATGATGATGAGTGTTTTATTTTTCATACTGAATGTTTGTAAGACTATTACAAATATAAATAATTTGATTGTTTTGTCGGTAAACTACTAATAGATTATTCGGGGGATAATAGCGGGATAAACTGCCTGGCTGTGCAGTCTTGAGTTCTCCTTTATGGTATGAAGACATGCTTTCCCTATGATGGAGAGAACTGTTATTTTCATACCATTTCCCGTTTTGCCATCGCATGATAAGCGGATTCTTCTTATATTTGTAGGGAAGAATAAACATCGCTTAGTATTATGAAGTCAAGTAGGGTTATCATCATAATTGTTCTTTTGCTGCTGGTTTTTGGCGGCTTCTCCGGCTGGCAGTACGCACATCGGCGTATTTACCGTGAGCTTCAGGCTGTGGAACGTGTGATGGGCACACATCCCGACAGCGCATTGTCGTTGTTGCGTAAAAATTTCTTCTCCCGACCGTCTTCATGGCAGGAACCGTGCATACTATGCCCTTCTTCTTACTCAGGCTTACTACAAGAACTACCTTCCTGTTACAGATGATTCGCTGATTCGTATAGCAGCCGATTATTATGCTTTCCGGCAGCGATTCCTTACATAAAGTCTCAGAGCTATTTTTATCTGGCACAGGTTTACCGTAGACTGCGTGACCGGCGCCGGTTCCCTCCGACTGTTTTCCATCGGGCCGGACTGACTGGCCAAGGGATGCCGAGAATCACAACTAACACAGA
>NZ_DS981440.1:1022-1852 GCF_000154845.1 Phocaeicola coprocola DSM 17136
GGGCTAAAAGTGTTTGGATAATTCGGTTAATTATCACTATATTAAAGTCGTCAAACAAAAAACATAGAACCCTTTAGCCATGAACAAAAATAGACATATTATCGGTGAACTCCAAGAGTTTTTGCAAACAATGATGCCAGCAAGGCAATAAACAGCATATCAACCATAATGAACAGCATTAGGATACAGAGCAAAGTCATCGGTTCAGTCAAGAATCCGAACTGCAAGTTCACCTGTCTTCAGGTGTTGCAGTTGCTCGTGCTCTTCCCGTTCTTCTCGGTGAAAAATGCTGCCAATTATTCGTCCTCTGCACTCTGCAAGTTGTTTACATGCGATAAGGATATGTTCTATCGTTTCATGAATGACGGCAACGTCAATTGGCGATGTATAATCTACTCGGTTTTCAGACAGCTGTATTCTCGTGTGAGCCGCAAGACAACAGCAAAATCTGATGTCAAATGCGTCATTATCGATGATACAGATCTTCCTAAGACCGGATTCAAGACAGAGAAGATCGGTAAAGTCTTCTCTCATACTCAAATGAAGCCTATACTGGGCTTCAAAGCAATGTTCCTATGCTTTACTGACGGTATATCTCAGTCTATTCTTGACTTCTCTCTTCATGGAGAAGAGGGTAAGCGCAGCGACAAGCCACAGGGCTTATCCAAGAAGCAGGCAAACTCACGTTATACCAAGGAACGTTCTGAGGATGAGCGTATTGCTAAACGTAGCTCTGAGTATCTTGCAAGCAAGATTGAGACTGCTATCAGTATGCTGAAGCGCTCAATCATTGAGGGTGTACGCTTCGACTATCTTCTTGTCGACAGCTG
>NZ_DS981439.1:0-82608 GCF_000154845.1 Phocaeicola coprocola DSM 17136
TCATATAGGATGCTGGACACAATGCAAGGAGGCTGTGGGTCGATGCCTTGCCATCAGACAGAACTGCGATGGATATAATAGACCCTATCGGTGATATGTCAGAAATGAAGACTTGTTCCGCACAATGAAACTCAGCGGTGAGCAGATTAAGGAAAAAAGACTTAAGCTTACGAGACCTATTCTTGAACGTATCCATCATAAGGTGGTCATGATGATGCAGGATACCAAACTCATGGCAAACGAACTGATGAGAAAGGCTGTGAACTATACGATAAACCAGTGGAAATCCCTGAAAAATATCCTCAAGGACGGTTCTGCGGAAATATCGAACAACCTCTGTGAGCAAAGGATGAAACCTGTAAAGCTGCTGCTCAAGAACTGTATGAACATAGGCAGTGAGGATGCAGCAGGAAACTCGGCATTCATCTTTTCTCTGATAGAAAGCTGCAAGCTTAATGATATAGCCCCTCAGGATTACCTGAAGCACTTGTTTGAATGTATTCTTCATGGTAAGGACTGCGACAAGAAGGTCCTTCTGCCATGTTTTTATAAATCGGAATGTTAAAACTAAACTATTTTCTTGCGGACATTTTTATTTTATCGGCTGAAAAACAGCCGATAAAATTGTCGTGGCGGAAAATAGAATGGTTACAAAGTGGCGGTGTATCTGATAGAGTATGCTGTACGGCATTCGGAGTAAAACGATAACACAACAAACAGACAAAGAATATGAAAGCGAACAGAAAATGCCCGGTGCTGCCTCTCCTACTGACAGGGATAGTGGCGGTATTCTCCCTGTACGGCTGTTCTGCCACACGGGGAGTGGAAAAGGTGTCGTGCCACATCGAATACGACACGGCGGTAACGGCGGAGGAACTCCATCCAAACATAGATTCCCTGTGTCCCTCTGCATATCAGTGCATCTGCGACACCGAAAAGAAGTTGGACTACATCATTTATTTGAGAGATGGTTCATGCGTTATGTCATCGACTGGAGTAAAGGCATCGCCAAAATTTACAGGTATGAGGATGTGCGACAGACGCAGCTCACGGATATTCTGTTCGTCTGCTTGAACTATCCCGGTCTCTCTACAATGCTCAGGGCTTACTACTACGACAAGGACGGGAACGTAACCGGGATGAAAGACCATCTTGAAGGCTTCCGCCTGTGTCTCCGTCAGGCACTATACATAGGCAATCGATATACCCGGCGATGCAGAAGCCGGAAGAACCCGGAAAGCAGTGTCGTCCCCCACCAGTCCCCCGTCGAGCCTAAGCGGTGGCGCTATTCCTTTTTGGACAGGAAAGGAAGCAGATGGATGCTCATCATAAACGATGCCACGGGAAAGGTAATCAGTAAGAAAAAAACATACTGACAGTAAACTGACGGTCGGATGATGCGGCACGGAAGATTTTACGACTCAAGATAAACGAGCGATTATGGATATACACAGAATATTAGGATATTTATTTTATAAAACCGAACGTCTGACATGGATGATGGACACAAGGATGTATTCATGGCACACGCCGTTGATATTAAGCATTATCTTGACCATTTACAGCACAGACATCGCATTGGCTTGCCTTATGACTGCGGAAAATATTCCCATTCATCCGTACAAAGGTTTAGCCGATACCATCGTGTGGGGATTCGGCATCTGGTGTGCCATCCTATGGATTGCCTTACATGCGTATTACCATCATAAAAGGAGGTATCTGAAAATACGTCAGGACAAGTCATATGAAAAGTGCAGCAGTATCTGGGCTGTACTGTTCCTGATATTGCCGCTTGTCATTCTGATTGTGCTGGGGCATATCGCTGACGGTGAAATGATATGACAATCCATACATTATACCACTGACCTGTGTGAGATTTTCAATCTGCTCCCACTTCGTCATATTCTGATTCTTCATACCTGGTTTCATACGTAACATCCAAAATCCTGCCGGTTTCCCCGTCGATGCTGTAACGGGCGTATTTTCTGTAAAAAGGAGATACAGGGTTTGCTTCAGGTTCCTTCTCAAAGTCGAGATTAATATCCGCAAGCCATATATTCGTCTTATCATCATATTCCAAACTGAAGAAGAATGCAAATTCTGACGCCGAGACCTTGCGTGACCTTCCATCTGACAAGGAAATAACCTTTTCTCTCTCCAGTATGGACAATATATCCTGTGGGGACATTTTACCGAATTTTTTACTGTAATCCACCTGCTCTGATATATTCCCGTTTTCATCAAAAAAAGTCTGGATTCCCACCGGCAGATTTGCCACACACTCTACGATCATTGAAAGTCTGCCGTTGTCCCAATACCTTACATAATACTGCGAATAGGATGGTGCCAAGGGAAGGATATGTCCGCAAGCCATTTCTCTATCAGTCAAATCCCGTATATCCAACATATAGAACATCCATCCATCTTTTTCGAAAACCGCCTGCAGAGATCCACCTGAAAAAACATCAGCTTCCAACCTGGTGTCCAATATCACATCGGGATATTCCCTCTCACTGGAATAACCGTCCACAGGAACAAGCAGGATTGCTGCCATTACCGCCATGAACAAGGCGGCATATCCTTTAATTCTGTTTATGAATCCCGTATCCATACATCTCTTCATTTATTTGTCTTATAACTGACCTTCAATTCAGCTATCAATCCTGTATTCATACATTCTGTCTCAGTCGTAACAAAACGGCAAGTGCCTATAATTGATACCAAAATACTAAAATGGCGAGAGCGAAGGTAAAACGACAGTGTGAAATATGTGTAAATAATCATAAAATGTAACTTTAATATAAGTATATGACTTCTGCTTCAAAAGAAAGAAGCTATATTTATAGAGAAACAGACTGAACCATTAAATTGAAAGAATAACATGGTGCCTAAGATTTATTATTTGAATGAAGCATCCACTACAGGTATCTGTATATTGCTCGTATTGAAGTTATTGTTTCCCGAAATCATAGCCGGGACTTGGTTTGTGAGTGCGGTCATCATATTGATGGCCATCATTCTTTATTGTGAAATGAACAGAAAAAAAGAGCAGCGCCCCTTATTGTACACCATGCAGCGGGAACTCTTTCTGACTCCTTTTCTCTGGTTTTATTATTATTATGAGAAAGCGCTGTTTATAGTCGCCATATTGTGCTTCTTCACTGATTCCGACGATTCGCCTCTGGTTATGTTCATTCCTTTTATTCTCGGCATATATATCGGATTGAAGGTCGCTGTCAATCTGATTGAATATGCAATACAGAAAGATAGGAAGAACTGATTGTCAATATAAAGGAATAACAAGTGAAATGAATATGGAGAAAGTGATACGTTTCAAGACTATGATCGGATACTGCTACCTGTATCCGGATAAAATAATAATGGCCAGAAACGGCAATCCGGAAGAGGTCAATCTCAAGAACGAGGAACAAAGACTGTGGAAACATCTGGTTTTCTATACCATAACCGGATTGTTGCTCGCGTGGCTGGCCTACATGGACAGAGACCATCTGCCCATGTGTCTGTGGTTGGGGCTGACAAGCGCATGGTTATTGTTCAATGTCTTGAGAAGTATCTTTCAAAAAAGTTCAAGTTCGGCATTAATAGAGCGGGACAAGATTCGTTCTGTCCGGTTCAAGAAAGGTGTAAGATACCTGACACGTTCCCGGTTCATCGTTGTCTTCGAAGACAGGAAAGGATGCAACAGAATCAGGTATATCCTTTTACCCGGTTCTCTCAACGATGGCCCGAAAGCAACAGAAGAGGCATTAATAGCCATGCGGGACAGTGGTTATTATCCGTTTTCGAGCCAAGAAGGATCTCTGACGGGTATAAGGAAATACAATGAAACTGAGGGAAAAGAAAGTGGAACAGGTTAAATTAGAGGACAATGAAAATCAAGGAATACAATACCGATGAGCTGCTGATGATAGCCCACAATGTTACCGGAGAATATCCGGAAAAGAAGGTCAGGCAGGCGAAAGAGGAACAAAAACTGTATTTCACTTATAAGAACATACACCCCATTTCTACAATACAATAAAACCGAGCATTGATTTTTATCAGGATTTGGAACAATAGTCCAGCGACTCCACGCTACTTTTGCCGGAAAACCATTATAAACCATTAAAACAGAGAAAGATGAAGCTGAGAATTACAGAAGCGGTGCTTGCGGAGGCATACAGGGCAAAAGTGTGCAGGGAACGGATGGAAGAACTGGCGGAGAGCATACGGAAGTCGGTGAAGGAACGGCATTCGCTGCCGAAGATGAGAATACGGCTGGCGGAGTACGGCAATGACACGGAGCTGATGCTGGCGGCAGTGAGCGCACTGCGGAAGGATAAGGAAGCACCGTCGGCAAGGGACAGGGATTTCAGGGCATGGATGATCATGCTGTGCCGCTCACGCGAGCATGAAGTGATCTGCTACATGTGCAATGAACTGACGGATGCATGGGAACGGAAATACCGGACACGGGAAATGCTGGTGCTATGCGACGTGCTGCATACACTGAAAGGCCATGCACGTACGAACGAGATGACTAACAGGGTATGCGACTATTTCTTCAGGGAAAGACGCAACAAGCTGTATGGCAAGACTTTCCGCATAGAGGAAAAGGATATGGCATACGCCGAGAGCAGGCTGCCGGAACTGGACAAGGCGGTATTCCGCATGACAGTGAACCACTACAGCCACCGCACATTCGTGGCGGAGGAACTTGCCGGACTGTGCGGCATGGGCTATTCGCTGATGCGGCGCAAGTTCAGGAAATACTACGGCATGGGACCCTCGGAATGGCTTCGCAGGGAGCGGATAAGGCGCATAGAGGAGGATATGGAATACCGGGTGGAACTGCCGCTGAAGGAAGTGGCCGAGCGCAACGCCTTCGGCTCGGCAAGCAATTTTGCGGACTTCTGCCAGAAGCAGACCGGAATGAGTCCGTGCGAACTGAAAGCCATAGGATATGAGAAATGGGAGAAGCGCAGGATGGATTTCTGGAACCAATAAAAACGCGCACTGATTTTTGTCAGGATCTGGAACATCCCTTCGGGAAGGTTCCACTAACTTACCGCCTAAAAAACAATCCGAAAATACATGAACAACAATACATTTTCAAGA
The DNA here is from genome assembly GCF_000154845.1 of Phocaeicola coprocola DSM 17136. Lineage (GTDB taxonomy): Bacteria > Bacteroidota > Bacteroidia > Bacteroidales > Bacteroidaceae > Phocaeicola > Phocaeicola coprocola. The sequence goes on from NZ_DS981439.1 coordinate 5,119, forward strand.
TGGAAGGAATCCCTCCACCTGAAAATCCTGTCGGGCTATCTCATACTGGGACTGCTCGTACTGGGCATCATCACGGCTGTATGGTACGAAAAGCAGGTATTCGAGCAGGCGGAGGCAGAGGAACGCAGCCTGCTCATGCAGCGTACCGCCGCCAGCGAAGCATACCGGGGACTGATCACACTGTTTCTGGACAATGACCGCGCAATGCTGTGGGACGACTCGGACATGGATACATACGACCGGAGGGAATCGCACACGATGGAGGTAATAGACCGGCTGAAAGGCTACTACGGAGAACCGGCGCAGACGGCAAGGATAGACACGGTAGTAAGGCTGCTGCACGAGAAACGCAGGCTAATTGAGCGGATGGTGGATATGCCGACTACGGCGTACCGCATGGACAGCCTGCTGGAACGCCACCTGCCCGGACTGGAGCAGACGGCATCGGTACGGACAACGACAGTGACAGAACGCACCGAACCGGAAGAGGAAAAGAAACGGGGCGGGCTGTTCGGTCTGTTCCGCAAGAAAAAGAAAGAAGAACCGGCACGCACGACCACACGGGTGAGCACGACGCCCAACACCCGGCACATTGCGGAGATGCGTCGGTTTGAGGAAGAGATGCGTACGGCACTGGCAGAGCAGGAACAGGCATTCTCCTATCTGTCGGATTCACTGAAAATACGCAACAGCATACTGAACCGGAACCTTTCGAGGCTGATACGGGAAATCGGACAGGACGAGACGGAACGCATGGAAGAAAGACACATGCGGGTGGCGGAACTGAGAGAAACGGCATTCGTACTGATATGCGGCATATCGGCGGCAGGTGTCCTGTGTGCGGTGCTGCTGTATGCAGTAGTCCGGAGGGACATCCGCCGCCGCACCAGAGACAGGAAACAGCGGGAGGAACTGATAGAGACCCTGCGCAGGTCGGTCCGGGAGAATGAAGAGCTGATAAAAAGCAGACAGAACATCATGCAGACGGTGACGCACGACCTGCGCTCACCGCTGACCGCCATACGCGGCAATGCGGAACTGATACTGAAGGACGGGAACCGGGAGGCAACAGCGCTGCACGCGGAGCATATACGGCAGTCGGCGGAGCGTATGGGGGCACTGATGGAGAACCTGCTGGACTACTACCGCATAGACAACGGAAAGGAGACCGTCAGGGTGAAGCCGTTCAGACTGGCGGGAGTGGCGGAAACGCTGGAAACGGAGTTTGCCGCACGGATGGAAGAGAAACGGCTGGAGTTCAGGGTGAACAACGCCGCTGACGAGGTGGTCATGGGCGACAGGAACCTGATACTGCGTATCGGCAGCAACCTGCTGTCGAACGCACTGAAGTTTACGGAGCGTGGAGGCGTGACACTGACCGCCCTGTATGCCGGAGGGAAATTCACGCTTGCGGTGGAAGATACCGGAGGAGGAATAGACAAGGACAAACGGGAACAGATATTCAAGCCGTTCGAGCGGCTGAGCAATGCCGCCACGCAGGACGGATTCGGGCTGGGACTGTCGATAGTGAAAAGCCTTGCGGAACTGATGGAGGGCAGCATATCGGTAGAGAACATACGGAACACGGGCAGCCGCTTCAGCGTGGTGCTGCCGCTGCCCCAGGCGGAGAAAGCCGATGAGACAGACCGCAAGGCAGCAGCGAAGCAGACAAGACTGGGCGGATGTTCGGTGTTGTCGCTGGACAACGACAGCATCATACTGGGGATGATACACGACATATTCGTGCAGAACGGGGTGCACTGCGACACCTGCACGAGCACGGGGGAAATGGCGGAGAAGCTGCGCGAGGGACACTATGACCTGCTGACCACGGACCTGAAGATGCAGGACGCAAGCGGCTACGAGGTGCTGGAACTGCTCCGCACGTCGGACATAGGCAACTCACGCACCATCCCCGTGATGGTGGTGACCGGCTCGAAAAGCATCACGAAAGAGGAGCTGGCAGGTGCGGGCTTCGGCTCGGTGCTGTACAAGCCGTTCTCCATCGACGAACTGCTGGCAGCCGCGGAAGAATGCATCGGCGAGGACAGTACCCCACGCATAGACCTCGGTCCGCTGTTCGCATACGGCGACAAGCGGCAGAGGCTGGAATGTCTGGTCAGGGAAACGGAGAAGGAAATGGCCGCCATACGGGAGGAAGCGGAAAGGTGTGACAGGGACAGGCTGGACTACTGGATACACCATATCCGCAGCTCGTGGATGCTGATACATGCCGAAGGACCGCTGCAGGAGCTGTATGACGTGCTCCACGGAAACGGGACGGCAGAAGAAATCAGGGAGTATGCCGGAAAGGTAACCGGTCAGGGCGAAACGATCATCCGGCTCGCCCGAAAGGAAATGGAGAGAACGGTATGGGAAGAATAATAGTAATAGAAGACAACCCGGTATTCCGCGACCATGTCTGCGGAATGCTGGAGAAGGCAGGCTACAAGACCCGCACGGCATACGACTGTGCCGGGGCACGGAGGCTGCTGGAGGAACTGGACGATGGGGACATCATCGTGTCGGACCTGCGTCTGCCCGACGGAGAATGTACGGAAGTGCTGGAGCGGATGCGGGAAGCGGGTGTCAGAAACCCGTTTGTCATCATGACCGACTATGCGCAGGTCGCGTCGGCGGTCAGCTCCATGAGGCTGGGAGCCGAGGACTATATCCCCAAGACCCTGCTGCAGGAAAAGCTGCTTCCGAGGATAAGTGAGCTGGTACGCAAATCGGAAAGAAGGCATACCATGCCCATACTGGAGCGCAGAAGTGCCGCATTCCGGACCATCGACCGGCGTATCTCACTGGTAGCCCCGACGGACATAGGGGTACTGATACTTGGAGAAAACGGCACGGGCAAGGAACACGTAGCAGAAAAGATACATGCGCAGAGTACCCGGCAGAAAGGTCCGTTTGTCGCGATAGACTGCGGTATGCTGACACGGGAGCTGGCTGCATCCGAGCTGTTCGGATACGAGAAAGGTGCATTTACGGGAGCCACAACCGGAAAGAAGGGCTGCATGGCAGAAGCTGACGGCGGCACGCTGTTTCTGGACGAGGTGGGCAACCTGCCCGCTGAGGTACAGCAGAAACTGCTGCGTGCACTGCAGACCAAATGCTACCGTCCGACGGGCTGCACCCGCGAACGGAAAGCGGACGTACGCATCGTGGCGGCTACCAACGAGAATCTGGAGAAGGCAGTGGAGGAAGGACGTTTCCGGCGGGACCTGTATCACCGCCTGAAGGAGTTCGTCATCAAGATACCGCCGCTGCGGGAGTGCCGGGAAGACATACTGCCCCTTGCGGAGTTTTTCCGGGAGCTTGCCAACGAGGAACTGGGACGGCATACGGAAGGATTCGACAAGGAGGCGGAAAAGGAACTCATGAGGCGGATGTGGGCAGGAAATGTGAGGGAGCTGAAACAGACGGTGCGTTCCGCCGTCCTGCTGACGGAAGGAAGGCTGATAGGAGCCGACAGGCTGGAAGCGGAAAGCACGGCACAGGCAGGCTGCTCCCTGCTGCTGAAAGACGGGAATGAGGAAAGGGAACGCATCGTGCGGGCACTGGCACAGGCGGACGGGAATCGCGAAATGGCTGCCGGACTGCTGGGCATCAGCCGCACGACATTGTACAACAAGATGAAAGAATACGGTATCATGCAGAAAAAGAGCGAAAAATGAGAAAATCTCGACTGAAAATCCTATCTTTGCATGAACATAGAAGAAATACGGTACGGAGAAACACGGTTTCCCGTACCGACTAAGATATAGTATAGAATAAGACCGCAAGGCGTTCTAATGGAAATCTGGTAAATTTCGACATCGGGAGCGATTGCGTGATGCTTATGCTATGCCTTGGCATAGCGTGCATTCGCGTATATTTCCCGATAGGCTTTACCAGAGCCTCCATTAGAGATAACGTGTATTGCACGCTATTTTTTATTTTACGGCTTCCGGTCGCAACAGAATGACCGCTATGGCAAAAGTCCGATTACTCGCCGTCCTGACGATGGACGGCTGTCCGGCAGAAACAACCGGTCTGTCCGGGCGATGGCTTGGTTCCGACCAGTACGGGATAGGTGCGCTGAAAGAGGCTGCCACCTGCGTCCTGACAGAAGACACGTCGCTTACACTCCTCTCCAACCGGACCGAACAGACCGACGACTCCCTGAACTATCTGATAGAAGCAACCGAAAAGACGGCAGGCATCATCAACGGCATGATACGGATGCGGCTTGTGGATGAAATCATCCTCTACATGGTTCCCGTCATTGCGGGAAACGGCAGCAGGCTGTTCCAGTCGTCGCTGCCCGAAAGCGAATGGACATGCACGGAAAGCAAACGGTGGAAAGACAACATAATACGGATAACCTACGGGCGGAAAACACCCCGCCAGCCGGTGGTTGTGTTCAAGAAATGAACATTTTCAAGAGCTTCCGACGTTCAAAATGTGAACACACGTTCAGATTTTGAACAAAAAATGAGGCATCGGGAAAAGCTCCAAAAAATATTTTCGGTAAATATTTGGCTGAATATCAGTGTAATATATCCATGCAAAAAGAAAAACACTCCCGCAGGACCGCAATTTGTCCCATAGTTTTATGTGCGCACACTTTTAACCCAAGTGTAATAACATAAAACTGAAAGAGATATGAAATACCTCATATTGACAGAAACCGAATTTTTCGGTCTTATAGACGGGAACGATGAAACAGTCAGTCTGAATGCCGCATACAGCCGCTTTGTCAGGGCGGTTGTGGAACTGATGCATGACGGCGATACGGACGGGGCGAAGATTGCGCTGGCGTACGCCGAAAACGAACTGCAATACCACCACACGCAGTACATTGCGGGTGTGAGAAACCATACCCACCTGTTTGTCCGCAAAGCCCTGTCTTTCGTCCGCAAGATGCAGAAACATATCCCTTCCAACCGCCCGCAGGTGTCGCCACTATCCACAACCATCCACTCCGAATGCGAAAAGAAAAATGAAATGCCTGTCAATGCCCCTTCCATGCGTTGGACGGGCAGTATGGCTGAGTTGGTGGAGCTGATTTACGGGCTGGATGCCATGAAGCTGGTAAACGAGGGTGAAACGGGTATCAAGGAATTGCTGGACGGTTTCTGCAAGGTGTTCGGCATGGAAATAAAGGAGAGCCAGTGCTACAATACCTATGCGGACATCAAGCGGCGGAAGAACGACAGCCGCACCTATTTCTTCGACAAGGCTGCGGAGAAGCTGAACCGGCGGATGCAGGAGGACGAGGAACGGGAACGGATGCGGAAAAGATAACGAGAAAATGAGGCATGGGCGTCATAGTCTGCAAAAAATTGCTTACCTTTGCAGAAACAATTATAATACAATAGATTATGGCATTAGAAATTAAACCTATTCCGGTACTTCGTGGCAAGGCGGCGGAGCGTTTCGTGGAAGAAGCGGACAGGAACGCCAGAGAAAGGCGCGGTTCCATAGACTTCACGAAGCAGGTGGAAAAGATGCGTGCTATCCTGAAACGCTCCAGACTGTACAATATAGATAAGGAGGGATAGGTCGGTATGCTGGAGTATTGTGAGTTCCGTGAGCTGAATGAAGACGTGCTGCGCGAATGCGGCGGCTTCTTGTGCAAGGACAGGGATATAACCGAGTTCTTCACGAGAGAGTATGCGGATTATGCCTACCAGCTTTTGGGAAAGTCCTACTGCTTCGTGGAGCAGGACAAGCACCGCATCGTCGGAGCTTTCACCGTAGCCAATTCGAGTATCCGTGCAGACCTGCTCCCGAACAGCCGGCGCAACAGGCTCAACCGTAACATCCCCAACGAGAAACGCCGTCCCCAATATCCTGCGGTGCTGGTGGGGCAGCTTGCCGTCAGTGACGGCTATATGGGACAGCATATCGGCGATGAGATACTGGATGCCATCAAGTCATGGTTCATCGAACCATTGAACAAAACCGGATGCCGCTATATAGTGGTGGATGCCCTGAACAATCCGAAGATATTTGATTTTTATCAGCGGAACGGCTTCAAGTTCCTGTTTTCCACAGAGGAAGAGGAATGGACTTTCCTGCACGGCAGGAGAACGGCAGAAGAACAATCAGCCATGCAGCCCATGCACACCCGGCTGATGTACTTTGACCTGATACTGCTGCGTACCCGATAAGAAGAAACTGTAAAACAGTACAAGAACGTATCTCCCATGCAATTTGCGGTCTATTTTGCATGGGAGTTTCTATATCGTGAAAATGGCAAAGAAAAAGAAAAGACATAACGGACACTATTGTAAAATATGCGGCTGCCGCAAGTCCAACGAGAGCTTTACGGGCAAAGGACACGCACGGCATATCTGTAAGGAATGCCAGTCGCTTCCGAAAGACGAGCAGGCGGACATGATGCGCTGTAACGAAGTGGAGCGTGCCGCATTCCGTTTCCCTATGAGGCGGCAGGATTGGGAACTGCTGGAAAAATATGCCAAGAAATACAAGGACAGGGAGTCCGGACAGTTCGCACAGGAAATGCTTGACATGAAACGCGGCAATTATGCACCGGAAGCGGATGATGAAGAGGCGGATGAATTGTCTGGCAAAATCTACGAAATCGAAGAAACTCCCTTTTCGGATTTGGATGAAGACAACCGTATTGCCGTTGAAGAACTGCTGGAGGACAATATCAACGAGTTCATGATACACAAGGACTATATCCCCGAAGGAAAGGACTTGCAGGATATAGCGGATTGGGTATTGAAAGAAACCAACGCTGCGTTTTATCTGAAAGTCGTCCCTAATGACGCATACCGCAAGCTCATAGACGATACCGTCCGGAAGCTGGTCAGGGAATGGAAAGACGACGGTATGGAAATAAAGACCTATACCGAATCGCTTACGGTCATGGAAACCGAACGGCTTATAATCAGAAAAATCACCCGAAAGGACATGGGTGCATTACTCGCCCTTATGAGCAAGCCGGAAGTCATGTACGCATGGGAACACGGATTTGAAAAGAAGGAAGTGCACCAATGGCTGAACCGCCAGCTTACCCGTTACCGTAAGGACGGATATGGGTATTTTGCCGTCATATTAAAGGAAAACAATAAGTTTATCGGACAGGCAGGCTTAATGAAAAGCGTGATTGACGGGAATAATACCGTGGAACTCGGCTACATGCTGGACAATGTGTATTGGCATCATGGTTATGCAACGGAAGCCGCCCGAAGATGCCTGCAACATGCTTTTGAGGAATTGGGATTACAGGAAGTCTGTTGCAGCATCCGTCCCGAAAACTCGCCTTCCCTCCGTGTGGCAGAAGCCATCGGAATGATACCCTGCGGCAGCCACACCATTGTATATAATGGAAAGGAAATGCCCCATCTGTTATATAAAGCAGAAAATATAATTGACAAAAAAGAAAATCCGTAACAGTCAGTGCTACGGATTTTCCTTTTTTCGCCTGCGACGCGTTACTTGTTCTGCAAAAGGTATTGCAGTTCCGGGTCGGACTGGATGCGCTGCAACTCGTCGGCGACAATCTGCCGCACTTCGGCACGGATGCGGTTGTAGTTCTCCTGAATCATCTCCTTCATGCGGTCGTTGCCGTCAGCATCGGTAAAGTCCGTGATGACGGGAATAGGCTTGTAAGCCTGTTCCTCACGCTTGACCTTCTCGGCATCCACCACAATCTCGCAATGGAAAATCTTCTGCTCGATGCGCTCGCTGAAGTTGTCGGCGACCGCCCCGACGAACATGCCCTGCGTGAGCGTGGAAATCTTGCTCGCCGGGATAAGGCTCTCCATCTGCGTGTTAATGGAGGTGGACTTGTCCTCGCGGTTAATGGTGATGCTCTGCCGCTTCTGCAAGATTTTACCGAAACGTTCGGACAGGGTCTTGGCGGTCTCGCCGACCACCTGCCCGGAGAAGACGTTGCCGACGGTGTTCATCACCACGGCGGCCTCCTTGTCGCCGTAGTCACGCTTGAGCTGGGAAAAGTCCTGAAAACCCAGCAGGGTGGAAACCTTGTTGCTCCGGGCGGTGGCAATCAGGTTGTCCAGTCCCTTGAAGTAAATCGTGGGCAGCTCGTCGATGATAATGGAGGATTTGAGCCTGCCCTTCTTGTTCACGAGCTTTACGATGCGCGAGTTGTACAGCCCCAACGCCGCCCCGTAGATGTTCTGGCGGTCGGGATTGTTGCCCACGCAAAGGATTTTCGGCTCGTCGGGGTTGTTTATGTCGAGCGTGAACTCACTGTCGGACATGACCCAGTAGAGCTGCGGGGAAATCATGCGCGAGAGCGGAATCTTCGCCGAGGCTATCTGTCCGGCGAGCTGTTCCATCGCTCCGCCCTGCCATGCGTCCATGAACGGGGAAAGGTAGTTTTCCAGTTCGGGGTAGCTGGTCAGAATGGGAAACACGTCCTCGTAGCGGCGGTTGAGCAGCTCGATGGCATGGGGAAAGGTACAATACTTGCCGTCTTTGTAAATCCTTAAAAACCAAATCACTGCGGCGAACAGGATAATCGGCGACTCCACGAAGAAATCCCCTTGTTTCTGCACCCAAGTCTTGTTCAAATTGAGCATTATCGTGTAGGCACTCTCGTAGGCATCGGTGATGTCCTCCATGAAATCCGGGTGTATGGGATTGCAGCGGTGCGAGCGGCGCGGGTCATCGAAATTGATTACATAGAACTTCGGCTTGACCCTGTACCCGTCCGGGTGGTTCAACAGATGGTTGTAGGCGATGGTGGAAAGGTCGGGATATTTAAAGTCATAGATATATTGACTAAAACCTTTCTCAATCTGCTGCTTTATGAAGGAATTTACCACGGCATACGACTTGCCGCTGCCCGGCGTGCCCAGCACGATGGAAGCACGGAACGGGTTTACCACGTTGATAAATCCGTCGTTCCACTTCTTCCTATAATAGAAACGGGTAGGCAGATTGACTGAATACTCGTTCTCCATGAGGCGGGTTTCCTGCATGAAACTTTCGTTTTCCACATTGAACACGTCTTCCATAAGGTTGGTACGCAAGAGGCGGCTCATCCACGTGCCCGCCATGAGCAGGCAGACATAGCCCGCCGCCATCGAAGCGGTGTAGAAACCGGCGACCACCTCCACCGGAAGCGGCAGGGACAATATCCACCAGTTAAGAAAGAACAGCACAAGCCCGGCGGCAAGCACCGCCCAAATCCTGCGCCAAGTGATTTTCTCCTCCTTGACGCCCTTCGTGCCGAGGCACGAGAGCGCGAGCAGCAGAAGGGCAAAGAACTTTGTGTAGAGGATATGATGGAACAGCCCTGCGGTGCGGTCGAAGTTCATCAGTACCCTGTCCATGACACCTATGCCGATGCCCCACAGCCTTACGGCTTCATAACAATACCAGTAGAGGTGGATGACCACCAGAATAATGCTCACGGCACGGAGAAAGTCCATGATTTTCGCCAGTGCCCTCAAATCGTCTTCCTGTTGTGACATAATCTGTTTCTGTTTTTAAGTGTGAATGATTGAATTATAGCCCCAGCCCCTTGCGGCGTTTCTTCCGCCTGCGCTTGAGGTCGCGCTCGAAGGCGGCTTCCTCCGCCTGTGCGCCCGAAGTGTCGCCGCCGAGCAAGCCCAAGCCGGAGGAATACCCCCCGTCGTGTTCCACGGCGGAACGGGTGTCGGGTTGCTGCCCGTCCACGGTAATGGTGAACGGTATGGGCGGAATGCCGGCATAAGGCAAGGTGAAATGCTCCTGCAAGGCATTGGCGGAAAACTCCCTGCCCAGACGAGAGCCGTTGAGCACACAGCCCGTGCGGTGGTCGATGAAGGTTGCCCCGTAGATGCGTCCTTCGTCGGTGTGGCGGAACACCACATCCACGCCTTTCGCTTTGAGCAGGGCGACAAACTCCTCCCGGCGGTACGTCCGGGCAAGGGCGGCGGCGACGGTCTTGCGGGTTATCTCCGCCAGATGCCTGTCGCGGATTTGCCCTTTGGAGTATTCAAACCTGCGCTGTACGGCTTCATAGCCGACGGACTTGCCGATACGGGAAGCCTTGAAAGGGTTGCCGGTCTTGTTCCCGGCACCGTCGGTGGCGGACGAGTTGTCGGGCGATAGCGAAAAATAGACCAGCCCGTGATACTCGCGCCCGTTCACCATGCCGCGGGCTTCCTCCACCGTGACGTTATAGAGCGAGAGCAGGGCGCGGTATTCACCCATCGTCTGGAACTTGTAACCTGCCATGACCGCCTTGGCTACATTCGATACCTGCCGCTTCACGTCGCCCTGCGATGTGTCCACCCGGCGGAGCGGGTTGTCGGTACGGAGCCGGCGGCGGTCAGCCGGGTGCAGCCCGTACTTCTTTTCCAGCTCGGAGGTAATGCGCTTGCTGCGGCGGTGGATGAAGTCACGGTTAAGCCGCCTGCCCCGTTCGTCCACATTGACGGAAACGATGTGCAGGTGGTGGCGGCTGATGTCCTCGTGCTTGAACACGAGATAAGGCTGGTCGCCGTAGCCAAGCCTGTCGAGATACTCGCGTGCGAGCTGTTCCAGTTCCGTGTCGGTCAGACGGTCGTCGGGGTGCGGATTGAGGGAAATGTGGATAACCTTATTACGCGTGCGCACCTGCTCCGGCATGAACCGCTTGAAATCCTGTTCGGTACGTGCCACGTCCACCCGTCCGCTGCCGTCGTCGAAGACCCTGTTCACGGCAAGGAGCCTGCCTTCGCCCTCGTTCACCTTCAGACCGTTGTAGGCGAGTGCGCCGTACAACGATGTCCCCATGCTTATCTTCGCGACCATCTCTCCTCAAACTCCCTTGAAAGTTCCACGACCTGCCGCGTCAGGGCGACCAGTTCCTCCGTGCATTTTTCCAGACGGTAGAGCAATGCCATCGCCTTCTTTTCCGAGAAATGGCAGCGAAGCTCCCTGACCGTCTGGTTGTAGTTGTTGCCGACCATGCGGTACTGCGCATGGAAAGCGGAAAGCTTCGTGCAGTAGTCCAGCAGCGTCCTGTCCGTGACCAGCACACGGAAGGGTTGCCCGAAGAAGTGCGCTTTCAGGAACACCGCCCTCGCGTACACGCCGGATTTCTCATACATGGCGAGAAACTTCTGCCATTCCTCATTGTCGAAGCGCACCATCACGCAGTGCGACTTGCGGCTCTCTTTCGGATGCCGCCCCCATTTGAGGGACGCTTCATCCACGTTCTTTTTCTTGTTCATCTTTATTATGGATTTAGTGGTTCGTTTCACGGCACAAGCGCAGCTTCCGGCACGCATACCGCAGGTAGGAAACAGGCTTCCCGACTTCGGAGGGAAAGCCCTCCCCCGCAAGGGGCAAGGTCGTTTCCGGGAGTAACCGGAAACCCTTTGAGTAACTCAAAGGACACCTTGCTGTGTCTTTAAGGACACAAGAATCCGTACACGACGGATTGGGGATAAACCTGCTATAACAACCCATAAAGGTATCGGTCGCCCGATACCTTCCAGCTGCCCAAAAGAGAGACGAAACCGGGGGCGGTGTGCGCATCGGGAGCGTTGCCCTGCCGCTTGGGGGCAAAGGTACGGGGTAAAAACACACCGGGAAGTGGTTGAAAAACGCCACAAGCTACCGGAACGAAGCCAAATGCTGCCACGCAAGGGGGAAACGATACAGACCGGCAGATTTGTATATTCCTTTGCGGACAGAAACGATGAAGCAACAAGGCAAATAAATGAACATGGACGGAAACAGACATTTGAAAAGGCAGGTCCGCACGGACGGACAGACACACAGCTCCGCTGGCGTACTGACATACATACGTACTGATGCACTGACGTACATACGTGCTGACGTACTGACGTATTGGCGTACGACAACACACCAGCGGAGACTCAAACCAAGACCTCCGTAGAAATACGTGTATGCAAGAAAGTGCGCATACGCATATATACAGAGGCAGAGAAATGAACAGGCGGGGAAGCACACCGCCACAGTCATAAACCCACAACGATTAAAACATAGAGAAAAATGAACAAGGAAACATTCGTTGCATTCGCAACACAGAAAGGCGGTGTCGGCAAATCGACCGTCACCGCGCTCGTAGCCAACTACATCCACAACGTGATGGGGATAGATGTCGCCGTGATAGACTGCGACGAGCCGCAGCACAGCATCGCTGGGCTGCGCGACAAGGAAACGGCACTTATCGAAAAGAACGACAGCCTGAAAGCCGTTGCCTGTGAACATTTCCGCAAGTCGGGGCGCAAGGGATTTCCCATCGTCCGAAGCAACGCCGTGCAAGCGCTGGACGATGCGGACAGCCTGCTGTCAGAGAAAGGATACCAGCCGGAAATCGTGTTCTTCGACCTGCCGGGCACGCTGAAAAGCGACGGGGTGATAAAGACGCTCTCGCAGATGGACTACATCTTCACGCCCGTCAGCGCCGACCGCTTCGTGGTGGAAAGCGCATTGCAGTTCGTGATGATGTTCAACGACAACCTCGTCACCACCGGGCTTGCCAAGACGAAAGGCATATCCCTGTTCTGGACAATGGTGGACGGACGGGAAAAGACCGGGCTGTACGACCTGTACGGGAAGCTGTTCGCCGAAAACGACTTCCATGTCCTTGACACGAGGCTGCCCGACAGCAAGCGTTTCCGCCGCGAGCCGTCGGACGACCGCAAGTCGGTGTTCCGCTCGACCATCCTGCCGCCGGACGCCTCCATGCTGAAGGGAAGCCGTATCCGCGAGCTGTCGGAAGAGATATGTTCCATCATCAACGGATAAACCTCATGGCAAGCCGAAAATTGAATACGGAGGGTATAGACGAAAGCCTGCTGCTTGCCTCCATAGGAAAATCCCGTCAGATGGGCGGACCTCCGGCAAGGGAAGGAACGGACGAACCCGATGCCGGCAACGTACCGGAAGATGCGGTACAGCCCACGGAAGCTAAAGCACGGAGCGAACCCGCGAAAAGAAAGAAGCCTGACTACGGCTCGACCTTCCTCAAACGGAACGAGGTGAAACTCCGGCACTGCGTGTACATCAGCAAGGAGGCACACAGCATCGTTTCCAAGATAGTGAACACCATCGCCGACAAGGAAATAACCGTGGGCGGCTACATCGACACGGTGCTGATGCGCCACTTTGAGGAGAACAAGGACGAAATCAACAACCTGTACCGCCGCAACAGGGACAATCTGATTTGAGGAAAACATTGTATCACATAAAAAAGTAAAGACGAAATGAAACTGAACATCCAAATTTTCAAAAGAAAGCAGAGAGAGGAAGCCTATAAGGGCAAGTACCTGAACGGATGCAAGCCGGAAGGCACCGCACGGAAGGCGGTGTACATCAGCCGGGAGAAGCACAAGGCGGTCAGGCGCATAGCGGGCATGGCGGGAGAAAACGGGATGACCATATCCGGCTATACAGACCGCATCGTCACCGAACACCTTGAACACCACGGTACGGAGCCGGAGAGCCTGCACAGGAAGAAAAGCCACGATGTTGTCGGACAGATAGCGGTAAGCCTATGGTGACGCTGCTGCTAATCCTGATGATGGCGTGCAACCTGTGGGTACTGCTCTACCTGACATGGGAACGCAAGGAGTCACGAAAAGCTGACGGCAAGGACGGCATTGAACCGGCACGGGAACCGTTGCCCGATGTCATTGGAAAAAGCAGGTTCAGAATGCCGGAAATGAAGCCACAGGCTGCCACTCCGACGCCAAATGCTGCCACGGAAATGCAAAGCGAGGCGGTGGACGAAAAGGACGTTACCTTTGACGACGAAATGGAAACCGCCGGCAGCCACACAGCGGAAACAAAGCCGTCGCGCCAAGTGCCCGACGAGGATCTGGACGAGGTTTTCAGGGACAACCGCGTCCACGACACGGACGGGGAGTTTGACGGGGAACCGCCAGAGGCAAGCGGAAGTACCTTTGACGAAATTGACCGTGCGGCAAGGGCGGTGAAGGACCCGAAGGCAAGGAAAGCCGACATCCTGCAAGCGGGCAAGGTATTCCACGAGCTGGAAGGGACAGAGTTCTACGACATGTTCCGGCGCAACAATGCCCGGTACGAGGCAAGGGTGTCGGAAATGGTGGAAACCTATCTCACAAGTATCCAGCCCGCAGAGAAGAAAACAAGAATGAAAGCGGCTGTACGGAAGGAATACGAGAACTTCAACATCCGCGACTATGTATAACAATGTAAAAGATGTAACTAAGATGCGAAAAAAGAAAATCGACTACGGCTGAAAGACGGCTTGCCACCGAATCCACTAAATCCGGAAGCCGGCTTTATCCGAAGCCGCAAGAATTAAAAAGTATCAATCGCCGAAGGGAATATCCGACCCCAAGGCACAAAAAACGAAAAAAGATTATGACAATGACATCGAAAAAGAAACAGATTATCCTCGCAGCCCTTCTGCTGGCTGCCAACATCTCCGCCTTCGCTCAGGGCAACGGTATGGCGGGCATCACCGAAGCAACCAGCATGGTGACCTCGTATTTTGAACCGGCGACGAAACTCATCTACGCCATCGGCGCGGTGGTGGGTCTTATCGGGGGCATCAAGGTGTACGGGAAGTTCTCGTCGGGCGACCCGGACACGAGCAAGACCGCTGCGAGCTGGTTCGGAGCCTGCATCTTCCTGATAGTAAGTGCGACCATCCTGCGCTCGTTTTTCCTCTAAACAGGCGTTTCCCATACATATATAATATAAGGTATAAGGACAATGACTGACGAATTGTTGAGCGCTAAGCGCGAAAAATACCCGGTAAACAAGGGCATCGGTCGTCCGGTGGAGTTCAAGGGGCTGAAGGCGCAGTACCTGTTCCTGTTCGCAGGCGGGCTGCTCGCCGCCTTCATCCTGTTTGTCATCCTGTACATGGCTGGCGTGAGCCAGTGGGTCTGCATCGGCCTGGGAGTCACGGCGGCTTCCGCCGTGGTATGGCTCACGTTCCGGCTGAACGCGAAGTATGGCCAGCACGGGCTGATGAAGCTGGGCGCTGCACGGATGCGCCCGCGCTATCTGCTCCACCGCAGACGGGTGTCCCATCTGTTGAGACGAAAAAAGAAAGGAGGAAAAGCATGAGAAACGTAATGAAAGCCACCACGCTGGAGAGCCGCTTCCCGCTGCTGGCGGTGGAACACGGCTGCATCATCTCGAAGGACGCGGACATCACCGCCGCCTTCGAGGTGGAGCTACCGGAAGTCTATACCGTGACGGCGGAGGAATACGAGGGCATCCACGCCACGTGGTGCAAGGCAATAAAGGTGCTGCCCGACTACTCGGTGCTGCACAAGCAGGACTGGTATGTAAAGGAGGAATACCGCCCCGACTGGCAGAAGACGGGCACGGGCTTCCTCGCGCGGAGCAACGGGATGCACTTTAACGAGCGTCCGTATCTGAATCATAAATGCTATCTGTTCCTGACCAAGACGACGAGGGAGCGCATGAGGCAGCAGAGCAACTGGAGCACGCTGTGCCGGGGACACATCGTCCCGAAGGAGATACAGGACCGGGAGACGGCGGTGAAGTTCATGGAGGCGGTGGAACAGTTCGCCCGCATCCTGAACGATTCGGGGCACATCCGGCTGCGCCGGCTCTCCGATGACGAGCTTGCCGGCACGGAGAAGGAAACGGGTATCATAGGCAGATACCTCACCCTGTCGCTTGGCAACACGAACTGTCTGGAAGACATCGCCATGAGCGCGGAGGAAATGCGGGTGGGCAGCAACCGCCTGTGCCTGCACACGCTATCGGACACGGAAGACCTGCCGGCATCGGTGGAAACGGATTACCGCTACGAGCGTCTTTCCACCGACCGCTCGGACTGCCGCCTGTCCTTCGCCGCCCCGCTGGGACTGCTGCTTCCCTGCAACCACATCTACAACCAGTACGTGTTTGTCGGCAACAGCGACGAGGAACTGCGCCGCTTCGAGAAGTCGGCGAGGAACATGCAGTCGCTCTCGCGCTACAGCCGCCAGAACGCCATCAACTGCGAGTGGATAGAGGAATACCTGAACGAAGCACACTCGCAGGGGCTGAAGTCCGTCCGCGCCCACTTCAACGTGATGGCGTGGAGCGACGACGGGGAGGAGCTGAAACGGATACGGAACGACGTGGGGAGCCAGCTGGCAAGCATGGGATGTGTGCCCCGCCACAACACGACGGACTGCCCGACGCTGTTCTGGGCGGGCATACCGGGCAATGCGGCGGACTTCCCGGCAGAGGAATCGTTCCACACGTTTGTCGAGCAGGCGGTATGCCTGTTCGCCGGAGAGACCAACTACCGGGACTCGCCCTCGGCTTTCGGCATCCGCATGGCGGACCGCATCAGCGGCAAGCCGCTGCACATCGACATCTCCGACCTGCCGATGAAGCGCGGCATCATCACCAACCGCAACAAGTTCGTGCTGGGACCGAGCGGCAGCGGGAAGTCGTTCTTCATGAACCACTTGGTCAGGCAGTATTACGAGCAGGGCACGCACGTGGTACTGGTGGACACGGGAAACTCCTATCAGGGACTGTGCGAGATGATACACCGCCGCACGCACGGGCAGGACGGCATCTACTTCACCTACACGGAGGAGAAGCCCATCTCGTTCAACCCGTTCTACACGGACGACGGGGTGTTCGACGTGGAGAAGAAGGACAGTATCAAGACACTGCTGCTGACGCTGTGGAAAAGCGAGAACGAACCCGCCACGAAGACGGAGACGGCGGAGCTGGGAAGCGCGGTGAACGCCTACATCCTGAAACTCCAACAGGACAGGAGCATCGCACCGTCGTTCAACACGTTCTATGAGTACCTGCGGGACGTGTACCGCAAGGAAATGGAGGAACGCTACATCAAGGTGGAGAAGTCGGACTTCAACATCGACAATCTGCTGACCACGCTCCGGCAGTATTACCGGGGCGGGCGGTATGACTTCCTGCTCAACTCGGCGGAGAACATCGACCTGCTGCACAAGCGGTTCGTGGTCTTCGAAATTGATGCCGTGAAGGACAATGCCGAGCTTTTCCCGGTGGTGACGATTATCATCATGGAGGCATTCATCAACAAGATGCGGCGGCTGAAAGGCGTGCGCAAGCAGCTGATATGCGAGGAGGCATGGAAAGCCCTGTCATCGGCGAACATGGCATCCTATCTCCAGTACCTCTACAAGACAGTGAGAAAGTATTTCGGGGAGGCAATCGTGGTGACGCAGGAGGTGGACGACATCATTTCATCGCCCATCGTGAAGGAGAGCATCATCAACAACTCGGACTGCAAGATACTGCTTGACCAGAGAAAATACATGAACCGCTTTGACCAGATACAGTCGCTCCTGGGTCTGACGGAAAAGGAGAAGTCGCAGATACTCTCGATCAACCAGTCCAACGACCCGGCAAGGCGGTACAAGGAAGTCTGGATCGGACTTGGCGGCACACACTCGGCGGTGTATGCCACGGAGGTGTCGATGCACGAGTACCTCGCCTATACGACGGAGGAGACGGAGAAGATGGAAGTGCGTGAGCTGGCGGAGAAACTGGGTGGCGACATGGAAGCCGCCATCCGGAAGGTGGCAGAGCGACGGAAAGAGGAATGGACGGGACAGTGAACCGGCAGGAAATATACAGTAAATGAAAAATAGAAAATGATTTATGAACCAACAGACTGACAACATGTACATTGATGACCGATACAGCGATGAAGCGCTGCGGAAACGGGAGGAAATCCGGGAGCATATCTCATGGTTCCGTGAGTTCCTGACATTCGGGACTTCGCTACCGGAACATATTAGAAGGCGATACGGACTGGAAGAAGACTACCAGCGGTACAAGAAACTGGAAATACAGGTTCACCGGATGCCTGCTGAACCGGACTGCAGGGGATATGGGAAGGAGCAGCGCATGAAAGAACTGTGCGAGGCAGGAAGAGCCAAGGGAAAAATCACTCTTGCGGTGGAAAAGGCTTACGAAAGCATCTGCCCCGCTCCGGCACGGGACTATCTGGAAGAAAAATATCAGGAACTGCTCTATCTGAGAGGTATGGTGTACCGGAAAGACTATGACGACCCGATGTGGTACAAGCCGGAAATCCTGAACAAATACGGCATTGACCACAAGGGACCGCGCGAAACGGTGCTCAAGCAGGTGGAAAAGGCATACCGGGAACTGGATGCCCGATTCTGCCGGATGACGGGCAAGAAGCCGGATGCGGACGAGCTGTTCGGCAAACCCGCAGCCCAGAAAGCGGTACCGGCACAAAGGGAGGCATCCGAAAGCAACGCCAGAGAGGTCCGTATGCACAAGCGTGGAGGCAGAAGGCCGGGTTTCTGACGGAAAGGGACAGGAAAGGGCAACCTATTTAGAAAAACAAAACTTAAAAAGACAAGAAAATGAATATTAAAATGACAAAGACGGAACGACTGCTGCTGTGCGGCGGTCTGATAGGGCTGGCATCGCTGATGCTGCAAGCCTGCGAGACGGTAATGAAAGAAAACGAGGATGTGCGCGAGAAGATTTGCGGCAACTGGGAAAGCGTGGAGGGCAAGCCTGATATATTGGTGTACAAGGAGGGCGCGCACTACAAGGTTACGCTGTTTCGCAGGACGGGAGTCCGCAGGAAATTGAAGCCGGAAACTTACCTGCTGCAAAGGGAGGCGGACGGTAACCTGTACATGAACACGGGCTTCCGCATCGACGTGGCGTACAACGAGGAAACGGACGTCCTGTCCTTTTCGCCTAACGGCGACTATATCCGGGTGGATACGGATGAAACAGCTAAAAGCGGAAAGAAAGAAGAACAATAAGCATGTACCACTAAATCCAACGTGAATATGGAAATAAGACAGAAACTGAAAATGCCGCTGATAGCGGTCTGCCTGTGCCTTGCGGGTACGGGCGGGGCATACGCCCAATGGGTGGTGTCCGACCCCGGCAATCTTGCCCAAAGCATCATCAACTCCGCCAAGGAGATGGTGGAGACAGCCGGGACGAAAGCCAACACCCTGAACGGCTTTCTGGAAACGAAGAAGGTGTTCGAGCAGGGAAAGGCGTATTACGACGCACTGAAATCAGTGCACGACGTGGTAAGGGGCGGCGCGAAGGTGGCGAAAAGCATCTCTCTGGTGATGGAAATCTCGGAAACCTACGTGAACAACTACCAGAAGATGCTCTCGGACGAGAACTACACGCCGGAGGAGCTTGCCGCCATCTCGTCGGGCTATGCGATGCTGATAGACGAAAGTTCGGACGTGCTGCAGGACCTGAAGAATGTGGTGAACGTGACGGGAATGTCGCTTACGGACGCGGAACGGCTCGCCATCATCGAGAATGCCTACCGCAGCCTGCTGAACTACCGCAATCTCGTGCGCTACTATACGAACAAGACCATTTCGGTATCCTACCTGCGGGCAAGGAAGAAGAACGACATGGACCGGGTGACGGCACTCTATGGAAACCCCGACGAAAAATACTGGTAGCCTATGGGAGAGTTCGAGAACCTTCATCAGATACTCCTCTCGCTGTATGAGGAGATGATGCCGCTCTGCTCGGACATGGCAGGGGTGGCTAAAGGGCTTGCGGGACTGGGCGCGCTGTTCTACGTGGCGATGCGCGTGTGGCAGTCGCTCGCCCGTGCCGAAGCGATAGACGTGTACCCGCTGCTGCGCCCGTTTGCCATCGGGCTGTGCATCCTTTTCTTCCCGACCGTCGTGCTGGGTACGATGAATTCCGTGCTGGGGCTTGTCGTGCAGGGCACGCACTCGATGCTGGAAGAACAGACCTTCGACATGAACAGATACAGGGAGCAGAAGGACAGGCTGGAGTACGAGGCGATGATGCGGAATCCGGAAACCGCCTACCTTGCTTCGGACGAGGAGTTCGACCGGCAGATAGACGAGCTGGGCTGGTCGCCGTCGGACCTGGTCACGATGACGGGGATGTATATGGACTGGGCGTCTTACAACATCAAGAAGAGCGTGCGCGACTGGTTCCGCGAGCTGCTGGAACTGGTGTTCTTTGCAGCAGCACTGATAATCGACACGCTCCGGACGTTCTTTCTCGTGGTGCTCAGCATACTGGGACCGGTAGCCTTCGCCTTTTCCGTGTGGGACGGCTTTCACTCGACACTTTCGGCGTGGTTCAGCCGCTACATACAGATTTACCTGTGGCTTCCGGTATCGGACCTGTTCAGCACCATACTGGCGAAAATCCAGATACTGATGCTTCAGCAGGACATCGAGGCGATGCAGGCTGACCCGAATTTCTCGGTGGAGGCAAGCAACGGGGTGTACATCGTGTTCCTCATCATCGGCATCGTGGGATATTTCACTATCCCGACGGTGGCAGGCTGGATTATCCAAGCCGGTGGCGGCATAGGCAGTTACAACAAGAACATCGGCACCGCCGGAGCTCTGGCAGGCAGTCTTGCAGGAGCCACAGCGGGAAATGTGGCGGGACGCACGGGCAGGTTTATCAAGAAACAGGCCGGCAGGCTGCTGAAAAGGAAATAGCCTGAACTTCCGGGGCGGACACCGGTAGCCCCGAAGCGCCGCTCCGGAAAACAGATACCGAAACATGATTTTACAACCCAAAAAGAAAGACAGAAAAATGGAGTTCAAGAGTCTGAAAAACATCGAAACCGGATTCCGGCAGATACGGCTGTTCGGAATCATCTACACGGCGGCGTGCGCCCTCGTGGTAGTCTGCTCGGTGGTGTGCGCCTTCCGCTTCGCCGAAGCGCAGAGGCAGAAAATATACGTCCTTGACGGGGGCAAGAGCCTGATGCTCGCACTCTCGCAGGACCTGTCGCAGAACCGCCCTGCGGAAGCAAGGGAACACGTGCGCCGCTTCCACGAGCTTTTCTTCACCCTCTCGCCGGAGAAGAGCGCCATCGAACACAACGTGAAGCGCGCGCTGCTGCTGGCGGACAGGAGCGCGTACAACTACTACGCCGACTTCGCGGAGAAGGGTTTCTACAACCGCATCATAGCGGGGAACATCAATCAGGTGCTTCAGGTGGACAGCGTGGTCTGCAACTTCGACCGCTATCCCTACGAGGCGCGGACATACGCAAGGCAGATGATTATCCGCGAGAGCAACGTGACGGAACGCACGCTGGTAACGGTCTGCCGCCTGCTGAACGCGAGCCGCTCGGACGACAACCCGAACGGGTTCACCATCGAGGGGTTCACGATACTGGAGAACAGGGACATCAGAAGCGTGGAGAGATAGGCGTATGGGAAAGACAAGAATAATAATTGAAAAGTGCGCCACCCGTTTCAGGACGGAACTGCACGGAATACTGGACGCGCTGCCACCGAAAGCAAGGCTGGCAGTCATTGCCGGGATGCTTGTCCCCTTCGCCGCCGGATGCCTCTATACGACAGCCACCGCCATTGCCGGCTTCGGGAAAAGTGAAAAGGCACTGGAGATACGGCACATCGGAAATTTGAACCTGCCCGTGCAGGAAAGTGATAACCTATATAATAATGTATATGGAAACGAAAAAAGAACAGAAGAATGAAACAAAAGAGAAGAGACCGCTGACAGGGGAACAGCGTCAGTTGAGAAGGAAGATGCTGGTCTATCCGCTGATGGGGCTGACCTTTCTGGGCTGTATGTGGCTCATCTTCTCCCCCTCGCAGGAGGACAGGGAGAAAGAAAAGCTGGGGCAGGGATTCAACACCGACATGCCCCAGCCGGAAAACGCCGGAATCATCGGCGACAAGGCGAAAGCCTACGAACAACAGCAACTGGAGAAAAGGCAGAAGCAGCGCCGGGGCATGGTGGGCGACCTGTCCTCGTTCTGGGACGACACGGACGTGAAACCGGATACGACAGCTGCACCGGACGACTACCGCCTGACACCGGCAGAAACGCCCCGAAAGGAAACGGAGAGCCGGCAACATGCGGGTATCCGTTCTTCGGTTACTGCCAACAAGCGGCTGAACACCTCGCTGGGCACGTTCTACGAGCCGCCGAAGGAGGATGCCGAGAAGGAGGAACTCAGGCAGCGCATCGACGAGCTGGAGCGCATGGTCATGGAGCAGGAGAAAAAGCCCTCGACAATGGAGGAACAGGTCGCCCTGCTGGAGAAGTCCTACGAGCTGGCTGCGAAATACCGGAACGGAGGAAACAATGCCGGGCAAGTCGTACAGCCCGAAACGGAAACGCCCGCCGGTCATAGAGGCAAAAAGAGAATGAAGGCGGAAGCCGTGAGCGGGGTGCGTCCGACAACGGTGTCCGCCCTGCCGCAACCCCTGACGGACCCGGCTTTCATCGCGGACTACGGCTGCGAGCGCAACTTCGGCTTTCACACCGCCATCGGCACGGCAGAGGCTGCCGGAAAGAACACCATCACCGCCTGCGTGCAGGGCGACCAGACGATAACGGACGGTCAGACGGTGAAGCTCCGGCTGCTGGAGCCGATGCGGGTGTCGGGCAGGACTGTTCCACGGAACGCCCCCCTTGTGGGGTCGGCACGCTTGCAGGGCGAGCGTCTGGAAATCGGCATCACCTCGCTGGAACATCAGGGGAACATCATCCCGGTGGAGCTGGAGGTGTATGACAACGACGGACAGGCGGGCATCTTCATCCCCGGCTCGATGGAGATTGACGCGGCGAAGGAAATCGGGGCGAACATGGGCAGCTCGCTGGGAAGCAGCATCAGCATCTCGACCGATGCCGGGGCGCAGCTCGCCTCCGACTTGGGAAAGGGCGTGATACAGGGAGTGTCACAATACATCTCGAAAAGGATGCGTACCGTCAGGGTGCATCTGAAATCGGGATACAGGGTGCTGCTGTATCAGGAAAGGAATGACAACCGAAAAACATAAAGACGAAAAGAAAAAACAACAAGACAATTTTAATCCACTAAATCCAAAGTAAAATGAGTATCAAGAAAGTAATGACAATGTTTGCCTTTTTCACAGGCATAGCCTGTGCAACCTATGCACAGGGTGTAAGCAATGACAGTACCGCCACTGCAAAGGCAGAGGGGCTGAAACTGACGAAGGAGGTCTGTCCGCAGGCGGAAGAGGACGGCGACCTGTACCACGGGCTGACGAAGAAGCTGATGTTCGACCGCATGATACCGCCGCACGGTCTGGAGGTCACGTATGACAAGACGGTGCATATCCTGTTCCCCTCGGCGGTGCGCTATGTGGATTTGGGTTCTCCCAACCTCATAGCGGGCAAGGCGGACGGCGCAGAGAACGTCATCCGCGTGAAGGCGACGGTAAGGAACTTCCGCACGGAAACGAACATGAGCGTCATCACGGAGGACGGCTCCTATTATTCGTTCAACGTGAAATATGCCGACGAGCCGCTGATGCTCAACGTGGAGATGAAGGACTTCATCCATGACGGCAGCATGGTAAACCGCCCGAACAATGCGCAGGAAATCTATCTGAAGGAGCTGGGCTGTGAAAGCCCGATGCTGGTACATCTCATCATGAAGTCGCTGCACAAGGAGAACAAGCGCAAGGTGAAGCACATCGGCTGCAAGCGTTTCGGCATCCAGTACCTGCTGAAAGGGATATACGTCCACAACGACCTGCTGTACCTGCACACGGAGGTAAAGAACCAGAGCAACGTGCCGTTTGACGTGGACTATATCACGTTCAAGATTGTGGACAAGAAAGTGGCGAAGCGTACCGCCATGCAGGAACAGGTGCTGTTCCCGCTCCGCGCCTACAACTATGCGGTGCGCGTAGCCGGGAAACAGTCCGAACGCACAGTGTTCTGCCTTCCGAAGTTCACCATCCCCAACGGCAAACAGCTCGTGGTGGAAATGAACGAGAAAGACGGCGGTCGCCACCAGACGTTTGTCGTGGAGAACGGGGATTTGGTACAGGCTGAAACCATCAACGAACTGCGCGTACGATGAAAGGCAAGGTACTGTTTATGGCAATGCTTCTGTCCGTCCTTCTTGCAGGACGGGCGGAAGCCCAGCGATGCCTGCCGAAGATGCGGGGCATCGAGATGAAAGCCGGAATGACCGGGTCGGACGGCTACTGGCTGGGAGCCGCACTGTCAAGCTATGCGAGGGGCGGAAACAAGTGGGTGTACGGAGCGGAATACCTTCAGACGAACCATCCGTACAGGAGTGTGAATGTTCCCGTGGCACAGTTCACGGCAGAAGGGGGCTACTATTACAATTTTCTTTCGGATGCGAAAAAGGCGGTGTTCCTCTATGCCGGTGCGTCAGCCCTTGCCGGGTATGAGACGGCGAACTGGGGCAAAAAGACACTTTATGACGGGGCAAGGCTGGGCAACGGGGATGCCTTTGTCTATGGCTGCGCCGCCACGCTGGACATGGAGGTGTATCTTGCGGACTTCATCGCGCTGACCGCCACGCTCCGAGAGCGTTTTCTCTGGGGCGGCAGCACGGGCGTGTGCCGCACGGAGTACGGGATAGGTATAAAGTTCATCATCAACTGACGTGTGAGCCTATGGAAACGGAAATAGACAGAATGAAGAAAATGCCGATAGAGGACTTCCTTGCACGGCTGGGGCATCATCCCGTGCAAAGGCGTGCCAATGCCGTATGGTACAGGTCGCCTTACCGGGAGGAAAAGACACCGTCTTTCAAGGTGAACCCGGAGAAAAATCTCTGGTATGATTTTGGCGAAGGCAAGGGCGGAAACATCTTCGCACTTGCCGGGGAGTTCATCAGGACGGACGACTTCCTTGCGCAAGTGAAGTATGTGGCGGAGATGTCGGGTATGCCGCTTCCGGAACATGAGCCGCGTCAGAGTTCCGGAGTGCGACAAGCTGGCGGGCAGAGCTTTGAGGATGTGGAGATACTTCCCTTGCAGAACCGGGCTTTGCTCCATTATCTGCAAGAGCGTGGCATACCGTCCGCCATCGCCGTAGCAAACTGTAAGGAGATTCGCTATACCATGCACGGCAAGCGGTATTTTGCCGTTGCTTTCGGCAACGGAAGCGGCGGATATGAGATACGCAACCCGTTCTTCAAGGGGTGTGTGCCGCCGAAGGATGTCACCCTGCTGCCGTCCGGCTCGACCGTCTGCAACGTGCATGAGGGCTTCATGGACTACCTGTCTGCCCGTGCGCTGGGTATCGGGAACGGGGAAGACCACCTCGTGCTCAACTCGGTGTCCAACGCGGCGAAGGCGTTCCGGTATCTGGACGGCTATGGGCGGATAAACTGTTACCTTGACAACGACGAAGCCGGGAGGCGGACGCTGGAAGCCCTCGGCACCCGCTATGGGGAAAGGGTGTCGGACTGCTCCGGTATCTATGGCGGATGCAAGGACTTGAACGAACACCTGCAAAAGACGCTTGCCGGAAGGCTGACGCAACATGAGAACGAAAAGAAAAGCAAATCCATTAAAATGTAACGATTATGAACATGAACAGATTGAACAATAGAACAAAAACGAAAAGAAACATGGTGAAATCACTGGCAACTTTCTGTTTGGGGCTGCTCGCTTTCGGCTTCGCCTCCTGCGATGATGAGCTGGACGTAATGCAAGCCTACCCGTTCACGGTGGAAACGATGCCCGTGCCGAAGGAACTGAAACAGGGGGAGACGGCGGAGATACGATGCGAGCTGGTGCGTGAGGGCGAGTTTGACGGGGCGGTCTATACCATCCGATATTTCCAGTTTGACGGCGAAGGTACGCTGAAATTGGACAACGGTCTGGTATTCCAGCCCAACGACCGTTACCTGCTGGAAAACGGGAAGTTCCGCCTGTACTACACCTCGGAGTGCGACGAATCGCAAAGCCTGACCATCACGGTGGAGGACAACTTCGGCAATGCCTTTGAATGGGAAGTGGAGTTCAACAACGACACGGACACGGAGGACATTCCGTCCGGGGTTGATACTTCGGCTATGATGAAAGGAGGTGTCTATCAGTAAGGCAGAATTGAAACGGCTGTTTGTGTCGGCGGTGCTGGCGGTCACTTTCTCCGCCAGCCTGCCTGCACAGGACACGGATGAAACGCCCGCATCGTTCCATGATGAGCCGAAGGCGGAGTTGGCGGTCGAACTGGTCAAGAAATACGAGGGACTCCATGACCGTTCGGACTATCCATACTACGGTTATGGACATTGTCGGCTAGAGGGAGAGGAACTGTCCTACGACATGACGGAGGCGGAAGCGGAGGAACTGCTGCGGAAGGATTTGGAGGAGCGTTACAGGCTGTTTTGCAAATATAAAAAAGATGCCCTGCTCCTGACCGTTCTCAGCTACAATGTGGGGCACGGAACGCTGTTCGGCTACGGGAAGCGTCCGAAAAGCCGGCTGCTGAAGAAGCTGGAAGCGGGCGACCGAGACATTTATGGGGAATACATATCCTACTGCCACTATAAGGGACGGAAAATCCGCTCGATAGAGCGGCGGCGGAAAATGGAATTTCTGCTGCTGTATGAAAAATAGCCATGAGGGAGGGCTTCACGGACGGTGAGGTTCTCCCTTGTATTTTCCTTAAGCTTTTGCTTTGCTCCGGTAAAAGTCCTAAATTTGTATCACTTTTGAAAACGGAAAAGGCAATCATGGAAAATTATATGGCAAAAGCGGCGGATGCCTTTCTGACGGGGCGTCCGTATGGCATACATCTGGACTTCAAACGCAGGGGCTTTGCCCTTTTCAACCACAATCTGAACGAACTGGGAAACGACCTTCCCGGCAGTGTGGACACGCTCCCGCTGGAGAAATTCGATGTGGAGGATATTCCGCTGTGCGGGGAGCATATCGTCCGCAGGGAGAATATAACGGACATATTCTTTTATGACGAAAAGAGCAACCCGTATTCGGGCAACCGGGTGGATATGGAAAAACTGAGGGCATACAACAAGTACATTTATCCGCTCTCGCTTATACTGAATAGAAATCTGTAAAATGAGATAATATAATACACAACAATTATGACAAGAAAAGAGAAAACATCTGCTTTTTTTAAGCAAAGTGAGCTTTTTGATTATATGGTAACTCGCCCTTTATCGCACATAGTACCAAATTGGGAGTTGACTTGGAATTTGAAAGAAAACAGAGTAGAACCAGAAGAGGATTCATTGGCAGAAGAAGTAAATAGATTATTGGATGAAATATCAGAAGTACAGCCACCAAAGGAATATCATGCTAATGAAGATGTTCTTGCAGAATATGTAAAATCACATTTGAATTGGAATATCTATAAAAAAGGTAATAGATGGGAGTCTTCTGATTATGAAGCTATTATTAACCAGGGTAGTTTTGGAGATGAAGACCAGAAAAATCTAATATTAGCTGCTGCTGGAAGAATAGAAGCTGCAATAGAACACGGACAAACAAATTTTGATGATATGGAATATGGACATCAAAAAATATTAGCGATGGTAATGGCTAGTATTTTATATCAACGAATAGATTTTTCTAAAATATTAAATTAAAAGACTTCCGTCTGTGGAAGTCTTTTGAACATGGTTTCTTTGCTACTTTCTTATCCGCTGACCTGCTCATGAAAGAAAGTAGCGGGCAGCAATTTTCGCCATCCGCCAAAGGGTCAGAAACAGGTGTAAAGTCCCGTTACCTGCGTAAAAATGGGCTGGAGCATATCGAAGTACACTCCCTCGTATCTGGCGATGTCCTTGACCTTGATGTCCGCACATTTCGTCAGTGTCTGACGGTAAAAATACATGGTATATGTATCGGTGTCCCCGTCCAAGATGATTTTCAGCCTGTTGGCTGAAGTCCTGTTCCTTGCAAGGCTCATTTGAAGTCCGTTGCCCAAACTGATGAAATTGCGGCTGCCCGTCATTACTGCGAAGCCGTGTCCGCCCAACTGCTGTAAGATTGTATTCGCTACCATTTGTCCGTGAATTTAAGTTATTGTCAGTGGGTGGCTTCTGCCACCCGATTTTTTTCATTTGGAGTTCATCCGCTGTCGGACATGTTCAAGCGTGCGCTCGGCAATGGGCTGTGTATCCTTGTTCCAATGGTCATAGTCATGTACGGATATTCCCACGCTCCGCAAATCACGGATATAGCCGGACACATAATCTCCCGTAGGGAGGTAAACGAACTGCATCCATGCGTCCTTTTCGTCTGTCAGTATAAAATAGTATTTCATGCTCTTTCCGTTTTATGGGTTTTCGCTTCATGAGCGAATGGGCGGTGTTTCCACCGCCACGCACTCAAAATTCTTTCATCTCCGCAATGGGGGTATGCTTTCTGAGCCATTCCACCACGTGCACCGTGTTATACTCGGAAGTGATGACTGCCGTATGGTCGTTTATTGGGGTCATGCGTGTGCTTTCGTAGCCGTCTATCCATTCCTTCAGACTTTCCACTCCCCATGCAGGGCAGTCAAACATACGGTCTAATACGCAAATGGGATCGCTGAATGTAACTATCAGCGTGTCATATCCTGCTGTCATAATCTGTCCTCCTTTTCTTTTATCCATTCGTCACGCAACCGCCTGCACTCCTCCAAAGTGGGCTTCACGCAGGAGAACAGTTCTCCCGACAAGGTGTCCCGATAGTCGTACTGGTACATCGTGCGGACTTTACGCCCGATTTTCATTTGGAATTTCTCGTACTTCTCACCTGTCGTGCAGGTGCTTACTCCGTTGATGGTCATTCTTGTTGCCATAGCCTTTTCAATTAAAATTCAACAATCAAAAGTCTGTAATCCGTGTTTCCATAAATGGTGGGTACACCTTTTTGCTTGACCCACAAATGCCTGCGTCCAAATCCGTAGAGGAAGAAGTCATTGAAATCCTTGTCTTGGGCTAAGGTCGCCATCGCTTCCCTCACTTCCTTCCCGTTCCTTGTCAATACCAATGTATTGACAAGTCTGATGAATGTTTCGGGCAGCTTCTCATGCCACCCGAAAAACAAGTTTTCAATTTTTACGTCCATATCTGTAAGTATTAAGTCATTATACATTTATGCCGCCTTGTTCATCCGTTGCCGTATCAGTTCGGCATTGCTCTCCACAAGGTTTATGATGCGGTCGTGGTATTCGGTATTGGAATTGCATACACCTCTGCTTTGTACGACCTTGAATGTATCTAATGACAATTCCACTGTTTCAATACGTTTTCCGTCTATCCGTGCGGAAAGTATCAGTGTGTTGTCCTGATTATAATATTCGTTGGTATAGACGCAATGGTGCATGGCTTTCCCTTCTTCCAAAAAATCGTCTACGCTCTGTAACACCTTGATAATTAGTAATCCGTCTGTCAGTGCAAGATTGAAAAAAACGGCTTTCTTTCGTATATAATTTTCTTTGTCTTTCTCCATGTCTTCCAATTTCTTACGCTCACGTTCCAACCGCTCGGCTTCCTGCAATATGCGTTGTTGCTCCCGTTCACGTTCCAATATGGCTTGTCGTTTTTCCATGTACCGGTCATGTGCTGCCTTGAGGTCGGGCGGACAGACAAAATGAGGGTTACGTAAGTCTTTGCCTAATTTATCCAACAGACATACGAGGTCGCACCATATCACCATGTCCGATATGTCATATTTATTGCGCATGGCAATTTTATAGGAGTTCCAACATCTGTCAAGTGTTTGCGGATTGAATAGGAAATGGCGCAGGTGATTGATTTTTCCCGACTTCATCAATGTTTCCACCCGACTGTCAGAAAGCAGTGCAGGGATTAGCTTGGTCGGAACAATGCCGTGAAAGTTCCTTTTGAAGCCGTTTCTTTTCAATGTGTCAATAACTCTGATTTTCGGATACATGGGGCAATATGAAATGTGGTCATAAGCGATGTTGTCCTGCCGGATAGCCATAGGCGAGCCAAAAGAGAAAGTGTCCAAATATCTGCCAAGTATCCGTTGTATGCCCACGACAGCCTTGCGTCCCTCCTTGTTCCACCAATACTGCCCGATTTCAAACGCATAAGGCTGTGCCTTGAGTCCTTTTTCCATTTCCACGATAAGCAGGAACATGCGCAGCACTTGGTATTCTCCGCTTGTGGTAAGTATGGTAAAGTATTGTTTTTGCTGAACCTTGCGTGCATAGGTAAGACGGACTTCAAGCCTTGCCCCACATTCGGGGCAAGTGCATTGTTTGGTCTGTTCGCTCATTATCCAGCTATGACCGCAATCCATACAGGTAGTACGACCTTTCGGCAAGCGGTGTGCGAAGTGGTCTATACATTCACGGAACGCCCATTTCATCTGTGCTTTGCTTATACGGGGCAGTTTCTTGCTTTGAGCAAAAACCGCTTTTTCAAACTTGTTTCTCGGTTTCATAATCAAAATTCAAATAATGAGGGTTGGACTTGTGTTTCTTTTTTCGCTGTCGGCTTGTTGCGGTTCTGTAACTTTTGGAGTTCCATCTGCTGATATTGGGCAACCGCCTTTCTCCTTGCTTCCTGCTTTTCCTCTTCTGTCAGTTCCACCACATGGTTTACAGCTACTTGACATTGTATCGGTTTGCCTACTTCAATCTCGTTTTCATCGTAATAGTGAATGGCTTGTCCGTAAATCTCTTCGTCTGAAAAGCCGTTGCAACCGCTTTTCTGCACATAGTTCAGAATGTATGTGACACAATCGTCTATGTTCTTGGCTGGGTTGCGGTAGCTTTTGGCGAATAGTTCATCTTCCGCTGCTCTCTGCTCCAAAAACATCTGTATAGTTCGTTTGAAATGGTCTGTTCCTTTCATCATAATCTCAAATTTTAGTCGGGTTGTCGTTCAAATAAAGTATCTCGCAATCTTCCACTTCTGTGGGAAGTCCGAAAAGGGGGTAATGGGTGAAATAAGGCTGTGCGTTCCCTTCTTCATCTGTGAGGGGTGAAACATCTTGTACTTGCCATTGCTTCATCCATCTGTCTATTGTCTGAACTTCATCGTCTGTGAGTGCGCTTGCATCGCCATTGATGATATAGGCTAAACTCCATGTGGGTATCTTTTCCGTTGTCCTGTTCATCTCCGTTTCTTTATGGGGTCAGACAATCTCTTGTAAAATCTCCGTGTGGTATTGTGGAGGACATTCCACCAAAAGAAAACCGATAAAGTCCTTTCTCGCTTCCTTGTTGAGTTCGTGGTATAGCCTTCTTAGAGTTGAATGGTTGCCGTTGATGTAGGTTTCCACCATATACTCAAAGATGTTGTCCACCTCGTAAAACCTGCATTGCTGTGCTGCTGTTCTGCTGTATCTTCTTGCCATATCTTTATTTGTTAAATAGTTAATAACCAAATGAAAAAGCCGATTGCCGCCATTACTGAAAATAGGGAGATTAGGATGCCGAACATGATGCTCAACATGCCGAATAGGATTTCTCCTATGATACCTACTACCAAACCGCCAGCACAAAAGGCTATGTTTGATGTTGCCGTTACTACTGCGGATAATGCTTTCCACAATACCTTTCCGATGTCACTCAATATCATTCTCATATTTTCCGATTTTAGATTGTTGATTACCTTGTTCGGATTTGGAGTGGGCGGTTTCTTTTTCTTTTCGCCTCTCTGTATGTCCGATGTTTTCTTGTGACGTCTTCCGACCGCATTGGTCGTTTTCGTTTCGGGGGCTTCTCAAAGGTTAGGGAGTAGGATTAGCAAATTTTTTAGATAAAATACTACCCCTGAAAGGGCGTGGAGATTTTTCGACAAAAAATTTGAGTTCCTAATCCCGTCTTTACCTTTGCCCCATGCAACGAAAATGACACCTGATGCCGTCCTGGATGGCGGCATGGAAACAGAGGCATACGCATAGAGAGGCGGAAAGGAAAAGGGAACAGAGGTATTGGCGTGCAGCGCCATGTGGATGGATTAAGGGCGGTGCTACAACTAAGGGGAAAGTTGGCTTTCCGACCACCGTGTGGAAATCCTGTAACCGTCATTGTCATACGTGCATGGCTTGCGGTTACTGGTGTTCCTCCGGTGGTACATTGTCGTAAAAACGGGATTGTCTGCTGTTGCTTTGTCTGCAATGGAAGGCAAACTGGTTTTACGACACGGGGCTTTGTAGCCGAAAATGGTCACAAGAACAGATCCACGCTTGGCGTGTCCTGTAGAAGTGGCATTTTCGGCTACTTGTATATGGATGAAATAATGACTGTAAGAACGGTTTTACCGTTTTAGTACAAGCATATAAAAGAAGTGCCCACGGCGATGGCAGTGTCATTTATGACATTGTGGTCGCTGTTGGCTTTTCTTTTGCTTGTACTGTTTCTGAAATCGGCTTTTAGTAGGCAGAAAGCGTTTTTGGAATTTTATGAAGAAAATGGGTTTCTGACTACGATAAATAAAGCAAAAATAGGTTGTGCGATAAAAAGGAGGTGAAACCTTCTTCATCGTTGAGTAACTTCTGTAATAAGCATTAGTCATGGAATAGCATGGCTTGCGGTTATAGGTGTTACTCCGGTGTATTGCCTTAAAATGGACTTTGGAGATTTACAGAAAAGTCGGTTTTAAGGCAGTGGTCTTTCTGAAAAATGAAACAACAAATTGAAATACAATGTATAAGACGTTATTAGAGAACTAATTAGAGGTCTGAACTTTAATCCATACCGATTTGATTTTGAAAAAAATAGGATAAAAGTTTGCTGTTACAGAAAAAGTGTGTATCTTTGCAACCGTAATGATAAAACGCGCAGATATTGTTAAGTCACATTAGGACATAATCAGTCAAATGTTCGTTACATATTCGTTACAGAAAAGATATACGGTCGTTGTAACAATTTGAAAATCAAATTGTGGACATTTTCGGGTTCGAGTCCCGTACGCACCGCAGAAGTCTGCAAATCATTTTGATTTGTAGACTTTTTTTATGTTATAAACTGTAGTCTTGACATTTTTCATTACCGAATCATTGCAGAATTTCTAACCGTTGCAACGGCTTATGTACAAACTCGTAGATTTTATCTTTTCCTATTTGCTTATATTAGTTAGTTGACAAGTTTTTTGTTGTAGATCTTACTGACGAACATTGTCATTCGAAAAAGGATAGAAAAAGAGAAGTTTATGGTTATAAGAAAGGGTAAAAAAAGTACCATATCAGTAAGCAAATAATCCGAAACAGAGTGAATAGATCTTAAATTTGACAGATATTAGATAATAAAGTATCAAACGCTCTTGAGTCAGATGTGCTATATTTGCAGAAAATACTATGATATATGAAAAACAAAAACTATTTGTATGGTTTATTGCTGTACGGATTCATAGCCGGATTTACTTCTCCGGTTTCAGCCGAAATCCGTCAGTGTGATAAAGAATTTATATCCTCAGATGATTCACGCATCGTTTATATGGGAAGAATTAGCCGGAGTATTCCTCATATTGTCCGTTTTACTTATCCGGGAGTCAGTATACTGGCAAACTTTGAAGGAACATCCTTACAGATGAAAGCAAAACCGGGAAGCGGAGCGTTTATGGTAGAAGTTGACGATGAATTGCCTTATCGGATTAACTTCGCTGAAAACGATTCGATCCAGACGTTAGCAGAAGGATTACCGGAAGGAACACACCGTGTTCGCATTATGTATGCCATAGAAGGATATGAACTGAAGCCAGCATTCAAGGGCTTTTATTTAGATAAAGGATGCAGACTGGCCGAGGCTCCGGTGTTACCTGAACGTCGAATTGAATTTATCGGTAATTCCATTACTTGCGGTTATGGAGTAGAATCAGAAAATCCTTCTGATCCGTTTACCTATGAAACAGAAAATCATTTTTATACATATGCAGCCCGTACGGCGAGAGCATTGAAAGCCCAGCATCTGGTAGTGGCCCGTTCCGGAATCGGTGTATACCGTAACTACGGTGCACCTCGTTCGGGCAGTAAGGACTGTATGCCTGCCATGTACGAACAGGTCCTTTTTACAGACTCTACAGAGTTATGGGATCATACGCTTTATACACCGGATGTGGTGTGTATTAATTTGGGAACAAATGATACAAGTCTCGACAATTATGACATGAATCTGCTGACTGAGGGATATCGCAGTTTTGTGAAAAAGCTCCGTGCTGTCTATCCTCATGCTAAACTGGTATTGCTGACAGGTTCCATGATGAATGGAAAACCATTGGATGATGTAAAGAAAGCAATGGATACCGTAGTGGGTGAAATGAACAGTCATGGAGATAAAGAGATATATCGTTTTGATATGTCGCCTCAGACAGGTTCGCTGGGGATAGGTGCTAGTTACCATCCTTCCATGCGACAGCATCAGAAGATGGCTTCAGAGCTGACCGCCTTCCTTAAGAAACTGATGAAATGGTAAACTGAAAGAATTACTTTAAAATATTGAAGATATGAAAAAATGGATTATCAGTGCCTGTCTGCTGATGATGCAGGCTGGGGCATGGGCAAAAGTTACATTGCCTGATATTATGAGCGACAATATGGTTTTGCAGCAACAGACGGAAGCCTGTTTGTGGGGAAAAGCCAATGCAAATGCCGAAGTTACAATCCGTCCGTCGTGGAATCGTGAAACATACAAGGTTACTGCCGGTGCAGACGGAAAGTGGATTGCAAAGATTAAGACTCCTACGGCAAGTTACAACGCTTACACCATTTCTATTTCCGATGGTGAAGAAATCATTTTGAATAATGTACTGGTAGGAGAAGTATGGTTCTGTTCTGGTCAGTCGAACATGGAGATGCCGTTGAGAGGCTTCTGGAATTGTCCGATAGCAGGAGCTAATGAAACGATCGCTACTTCATCAAAGTGGAAAGGAATCCGTGTAGCTACTGTTGAAAAGAACGGACAATTGCAGCCTGTCGACGAATGTAAAGGAAGCTGGAAAGTTAGTAATCCGGAAAATGCTCCGGCATTCAGCGCGACAGCCTTTAACTTTGCGATGATGATGAATCAGGTACTGGATATTCCAATTGGTATTATCAACTGTAGCTGGGGAGGTTCGATGGTAGAAGGATGGTTGCCCCGTGAGATTGTTTCTCAATATCCCGATATTGACTTGAAACGTGATATCCGTAAGGAAGACGGACACGACTGGTGGCATTATCTGAGTCCGACATTGATGTACAACGGTATGCTGAAACCTTTGCAGAATTATACTATTAAGGGATTTTTGTGGTACCAGGGAGAATCGAACGTAGGTAAACATAAAACGTATGCTGAACGTTTGAAAACGATGGTCGAACTCTGGCGTAAAGAGTGGGGATTGGGTGAGTTGCCGTTCTATTATGTAGAGATAGCTCCATTCAATTCTACAGAAACTACAGGATGTGCATTGCTTCGCGAAGCACAGTTCCAGGCACAGTCTATCATTCCAAACAGTGGAATGATTTCTACAAACGATTTGGTAGAACCTTATGAAATAAAAAATGTTCATCCTAAAAATAAGACTGATGTAGGAAAACGTCTTGCCTATATGGCATTGAGTAAGACTTATCATGTTCCGGGTATAGAAGCTTACGGACCAGTCTACAAATCGATGGAAGTAAAGGATGGTGCAGCTATCTTGTCATTCGATCATGCAGAAGAAGGATTTAACCGTTTGTCTGATATGGAAGGATTTGAGGTTGCAGGAAGTGACAAGGTCTTTTATCCGGCAAAAGCTGAGGTCTTTAATAATTTGCAGATAAAGGTGACTTGTGATAAGGTTGCACAGCCCGTTGCTGTACGTTATTGTTTCCGAGATTTCCAGCCGGGAAATGTTGCAAATCTTCGTGAACTTCCTTTATATCCGTTCCGCACTGATAATTGGGAATAAATTATAAAACTTATTTATTCTAAAAGAGCCATGTCAATATTCCGAAATGGAGTTTGATATGGCTCTTTTATTGTTTTCTATGTCATATATGTTTTTTGGGTTTAAATGAACATTGACAGGTCATTGGACATATACGACAACTATGGGTTATGGCTGAGGGCTGTTATAGAAAATAATCTGTTGGATTGTATTATTTCCACAGTGTGAAGAACTTAAAATGATTAGATCTTTGAGGTTGGGAACCGGCATATGAAAAAATATGCTGTACATTTTGTCTGTTGAGTAAATGAAAGGTCTTGGATAGCATATCAGATTGGAAATTCTGATGAACGAAAAAGGCTGTTTCAGACCTAAAACCTCTGAAACAGCCTTTATTTTTACTTAATTTACAGACTTATTTTACTTCTTCCAAATACAAGACTCTGCTGGAATAATCATTCTGTTTGTGATAATCAACGATATGGTTGTAAGGTATTTCCAGTCCGTTCGCCATCAGATAAGCACCACTGTATACCTTCCCTTCAAAGGCAAGCGGTTGATTGTCTATGCGGTTCAGTTCTGTGATGCGGTACTTTTTGTCAGGATTAAGTCCTGCCATTGTTACGCGAGGCAAATGTTGGTTGACGAAGTGTTCTGTTTTCCACCAGTAGAATACGGCCTTGTCCTTTTCAGGGCTAGTGTACATCAGCGAAGCTACTCCCAGACGGTCGTAAGGTGAGATGAGGCGGTAAATATCTCCCAACTGCACAACTGGGCGAATCTTTTTATAGTCAGCTATAGCCTTGCGGCATAAGTCCTTTTCTTCATCGGTCATATTCTTGGGCTGAATTTCCATACCCAGTCGTCCGCTCATTGCCACATCAATACGGTATTTTAATGGAATGGTACGGAAAGTCTGATGATTAGGAGCTGCGCTGATATGTGAAGCCATGGCAATAGCAGGGAAGAAGTACGATGTTCCCCATTGCATATATACGCGCTGAAGTGCATCGGTATTGTCGCTCACCCAAAATTCATCAAAATAGGGAAGAATACCATAGTTGGCACGTCCGCCACCGCTTGCACATGCTTGAATAGTCAAATCTGGATATTTGGCACGGATGCGCTGGCATATTTTTTCGAATCCTTTGTGGAATTCTATATACATATGGCTTTGTTTATCCGCAGGCAGATAGTTGGAACCATGATTCATGATAGCCATGTTTGCATCCCATTTGATATAAGCTATTTCAGGGTAATTTGTCATCAAGTCGTCTACGACTTTAAATACGAAATCCTGTACTTCCGGATTGGCCAGGTCAAGTACTACCTGTGTACCTCCACGTCCCAGTACCGGGTCACGCTGAGGAGCTTTCAGTATCCATTCAGGATGTTTTTCATACAGTTCGCTGGTCGTGTTTGCCATTTCAGGCTCTATCCAGATACCAAACTTGATTCCGTGTTTCTTGGCGTCTCTTATCAATCCCTCAATGCCTTCGGGAAGCTTGTTCTTGTCTACTACCCAGTCGCCCAGTGAAGAACTGTCGTTCTTACGCGGATATTTGTCGCCGAACCATCCGTCGTCCATTACGAAAAGTTCACCTCCCATTGAGGCAATGTCACCCATCATCTGGTCCATGCCCTTCTGGTTAATATCGAAATATACACCTTCCCAGCTGTTCAGCAGAATATCGCGTACGGTGTTACCATGTGCCAGCTTATACGCTCTTCCCCATTTATGGAAGTTACGGCTCGCACCGCTCAGACCTTCGTTGCTATATGTAAGTGCAACGGCAGGAGTCTGAAATACAGTTCCTTTAGGAAGTGTATACGAAGAGTTCTCTTCGTTGATACCTGCATAAAACTGATGGTAGTCGCTGTCGTCAGTATCTATTCTCAGTTTGTAGTTTCCCGAGTAACAAAGTGCAGCTCCGATAACACGTCCTTTGTTTTCCTGAGGAGCGCCATCGAGTGAAAACATCACTTCCGCGTGCGATGTGTGTGAATTGCGTGCACCGTCTTTGTTCTTGATAATTGTCATGCCCGGTTGTAAAGGCTCTTGGGTAAGCTGACCTTCGTTAGCCCATGAACCTGATAAATGTGAAAG
Source organism: Phocaeicola coprocola DSM 17136 (assembly GCF_000154845.1). GTDB lineage: Bacteria > Bacteroidota > Bacteroidia > Bacteroidales > Bacteroidaceae > Phocaeicola > Phocaeicola coprocola. The sequence continues at coordinate 42,807 of NZ_DS981439.1, forward strand.
CCATACGTTTCCTCTGCGGATTGGCAAGTAGGCAGATGCAAATTGTGTCAGGTAAACAGGTTTTTTCTCTGTGTGGCTTATTTCAGTCCATGTTTCTATCATGTCTACATCTTCGTAGGCTTTATAGCGTACATCTATATAGAAAGGATATACCTTATCTTTCAGACGTACAGTGGTTAGTGTAGCCTGATTCTCTTTATCAGTACTTACGCTTACCACTTCCATTTGTGTTGACATGTTTCCATCACCATGTCTGACAGCCAGTGCAGTTTCTCCAGGGCAGTTCATACCATAAGTCGGATAAGCTGTATGGTCGCAGTTCTTGCCCCCGTTGATATTCTGTAAATCAGTTTCATTTAACTTGTTTCCATAATAAAGATACTTCAGCTCACCACCGGTTGGTGCATTCAGAACAAGCGAAGTGTTTGGGGTAGAAATGCAAATGTTTTGTGCCCACATGTTTCCAGCAAGTAAAGAGAATCCTGCCAGCAGATAGATTTTGTTTTTTACTTTCATGCTTTTCATCTTTTTGATAATCGGTTTATGCAGTTATTAACTCATTTGCAAAAATAGTAATTATTTTATGAACAGACTGATATGGTTTTATCTTATTTTGATAGAAAGGTGGAAGTAAGATAAAATATTATCGGGAACAGGTGATAAAAGTTTGTACAGAAAATAAAAAAATATCAGCATGTTTTCCTGAAGATATCAGCATATTTCTTTGAAAATATCAGCATGTTTTTTCTATAAACGTGAACACGTTTTTTCTTCGGTTTTATGGTTTTGTCATTTTATTTTTATATTTGATGTAGTCTGAAGGTATTTAATTGACTACAAATAGATTAAAAGAAACTCGCATGAGAATGGGCAACGGATAAGAAATTGGTAAAGTGCTTTGATACACTATATTTCTCATGCTGTCAAACAACTCTTATTTGTTTGCAAATATAATATTATTGCAGGTAATAATCAAAAATAACGAGGTTTATTTTCATTTTTACCTGCTGATATTTGTTCCGGATTATCAGATGCGATATATTTGTAATTAGGATTCGTACCGTGTTCCAAGCGGTTCATAAGTAACGACTTGCGGAGTTTTGGCAACAAGGGGATGCGGCTCCGTTTTATAGAAATGACTTATGCAAACCGACTTATCCATTTACAACAGTCTTCGCCCTTCCTTTATAGAAGGCGTTCACGCCGTGAAGTTCAATGCTTTGTCGGCGGTCATATCGCGTTACCGGGATTATGCCCGCAGTTCCGAACAAATAAAAGCGTACTCGGGAGATTCTCTGCTGATGCGGGACATCGCCTCCTTGCTTGACGAAGCACCCCGTCCCATAACGAGGGAATACCAGGATTTCACCCCGTTCCTGCTTCTTCTGATGCTTTCGGAGGAATTTCATGCCGTCCATTACGTCGAGCGTCTTGTAACGTGGTATTTCGGCTACTGTTGTGTCGATGAACTGCGGACGGTTTGCACCATTCTGTCCGAGTGTTCCTACCCGCATCACGACACGCTGCGGCTGCGGTTCAAGAATTACCTGCGTGAAGCCCGTAAGACATTGGGTATGCCCGTTGAATGTAACGCTGCTGTCATGCTGAAAATGCTCGACGCCTCTTATGAACATCTCACTCCCGCCGATGTCGGGGAGTTCGAGGAGCTGTTGCACCTGGGGGACGATTACGAGTTCATCTCCCGTGTCAAATCGAATTATCTTGCCTCGGATAACGTCACGGAACTCGCCGGGGTTTGCGGGTATTCCAGCACGATTACCTTCCGCCGGCGTTTCCAGCGGGTTTTCGGCTGCTCGGCCTCCTCGTGGTTACGTCAGCGCCGTATCGAACGTATCGGGGAGTTGTTGCGGACGACACACTACACGTTGCAGGAAATAGCCTACATGTGCGGTTTCTCCGCCCAATCCCACTTTACGGACTTTTGCAAGCGGAATATGGGGAGCAATCCCACTTCCATCCGCCAGGAAGGTCGGATCTGACATTAAAATCGGCTCCGTGATAAAAAAACGAAGAGAAAGATAAAAATCGTAATCCGCCGGTTTTTCGATTCGCTAACTTTATACGCGAAAGTAACAAGACGGATTATGATTGCATTTATAGAAAAATTAAACAGCGAAGTCCTGCGGAGTATCGAACGTATCGAATCGCGGGATACCGACGTGTTGAAAAAGTCGCTTGAAGCGTCACGTGTCCTGGGAGAAGCGTTCGACCGTTTGAAACAATATATCATCGGCTACCGTTTTCAAAACGATGACGAGGAAATAAAGTTCTTCAAAGAAATCAAACCTCGTCTTTTTTGCCGTCTGATCTATTACCGCAAGCTCTACAATATCGAGATGAACCGTCCGGTAGGAAGTATCGAGGCACAACGGGAGTACCTGGACGCCCATGTTCGGGCCATCAACGCGTACACGCAGAAACGCCTCGACTTTATCCGCTATTTCCGCAGCGGCGCTACACACCTGGACAGCCTCTATTTCCTGCGCGGGCAGACCGACACGGAGCAATACCTGGAAACCTTCTACTATGAACTCGACCCGCAGTTTTCGACAAACGCGGATTTCAAGGTGGCGAAAATCCTGGCCAACGATATGTTGTCGGTTTATCTTATGGGCGAATTGGAATCACTGGAGAGCACGAACCTCCGGAACATGGTTCTGCCATTGCCTGACGTGCGTCCGACATGGCAGGACTCGAAGACGGATCTGACGGAACTTATTTACCTGCTCGACAGTAAAGGCTGTTTCGGCAATGTGCCACTCACGCAACTTGCCAGCTACATTTCCAACGCTTTCAACGTACACCTCGACATGAACCTTTCGAGGACATTCTGCGATATGAAAATCCGAAACAACCCGACACCGTGGCTTGACAAGGCGAAAGAGGCCCTGCTTAAACGTATGCAGACGTGGAAGCGAAACAAGAAAAACGGCAATTCCGAGTAGAACATGAACCGGTAAAGCACTCTATTTCTTATAGAAGCACTGATAATCAGCGTTGTATATAACAAAAGAACCGAGGTCGGTTTTCCCCCGTAACTCTCGAAAGGAACTTTCCCGAACGCCCGTATTTGCACCCGTATAAGGAGCCGATACGGGTGTTCCGTTGTAGCCCCGTCCGGATTAGAACACCGTTAAGCGTTGAATCACAGTATGCTATCGCATTTCTGCCAATAAAAATACCGAGTACGGGCAGCGGATTTCGGCAAAAAACACTGCCTTCTTCACCGCATGAACCGTTGAGAATCAGTTCACTGCAAATTATCAAAAAAAGTCGTACCGACCTCGTTTTAAGCTGTCCATATAAGCCCGACCTTTGTAACAGACTAAAAAACAAAGGAGTATGAAAATCATAGTGATCGGTTCGCGAGCCTATAACGAGCTTGTCGGGCGTATAGAGAAAATAGAGGCTGCAATCGCCTCTCTCCCTGAAAAGGGGCGTGCATGGAATAAGGAGTATATAAACGACGAATGGATGGACGGCGAGCAGGTCTGCCGTTACCTGGGCATCAGCGGGCGTACCCTTCAACGCCTCCGCTCGGATCACGTGATCACCTATTCGGCCATCAACCGGAAGCTGTATTATTCCCTCACGGAAATCCGCCGTGTGCTGAAGGAGCGTTCCGTGCGGCGCAAAAACCGACCAAAGGAGTAGGCCATGTTTCTGGATAAGGAATATTTCGACGGATGGATGCAGCGGCTCTCGGAACGGCTGGAACGTATTGAGAAGCTGTGCGCGGGGGACGTGGAGCAACCGCTTTCCATCCTGCCTGACGGGGAGCGTCTTCTGGACAATTACGACCTGTGCCGTATGCTCAATATCAGCAAGCGCACACTCCAGCGTTACCGCACCTCGGGAGAGCTGCCTTACGAGATGATCTATCACAAGACCTTCTACCGGGAATCGGACGTCCTGCGGTTCATCGAGCGTAACTTCAGTAATTTCCGCAAGCTGAAAAAGGATCGTCCTGCCGGTTCCGGTTAGGCCCTGTCCCGAGAGTCCGGCGTCATGGAAAAACGCGGAGATACATGGAATAAGGCACGACAAGGCGGTACAACCGTTCGATATTTGCCGTAAAATCAGTATGTTTGCACTTGGAAGCCTATATAATAATGAACAATGAAAGAAACAGATAAAATATATCCTGCCGACAAAGGGGAGGAAGAGCTGCTGCATAACGTGCGCCATATCTTGCAGGAAGCGCGCGCGAAGGTGATACATCATGTCAATTCGACCCTCGTGAGGGCTTACTGGCAGGTAGGGAAATATATAGTGGAGTACGAGCAGCAGGGAACCGGCCGTGCCGGATATGGCAAGGCTGTCATCAACACCCTTTCCAGGCGGCTCGTGGCGGAGTTCGGAAACGGGTTCACGGCCACCAACCTGCGGTACATGAGGCAGTTTTACCAGTGCTACCCGAAATATCACACGCTGTGTGATAAATTGAGTTGGTCGCATTGCCGCACGCTTCTCAAGGTGTCGGGCGATGCCGCCCGTGATTTTTACCTGCACGAGTGCGTCAAGGAAAACTGGAGTGTCCGGCAGCTCGACCGCCAAATCAACACGCTTTTCTATGACCGCTTGCTGGCCAGCCGAGACAAGAAAGCCGTGAAAGAGGAGATTTCCCGTACCGAACCCGGGCGTGTCGAACCCAAAGAGATCATCCGCGACCCGTATATCCTGGAGTTTCTCGGTATCCCCCAGGGAGAGCATTTTCTGGAAACCGATCTGGAGCAACTGCTCATCAGCCGCTTGCAGCGCTTGATGCTCGAACTCGGGAAAGGCTTCGCCTTCGTCGCGCGACAGAAGCGTATCTCCTTCGACGACAAGCATTTCTACATCGACCTGGTCTTTTACAATTACCTGGCCCGCTGTTTCGTTTTAATAGACCTTAAATCCGGGGAGCTGACCCATCAGGATTTGGGGCAGATGCAGATGTATGTCAATTACTACACCCGTGAGTTGATGAATCCCGGGGATAACCCTCCGGTGGGTATCGTCCTCTGCGCGGAGAAAAACGACGCGGTCGTCCGTTATACGCTGCCCGAAGATGAAAAGCAGGTCTTCGCCGCCCAGTACATGACCTATCTTCCCACGCAGGAGGAGCTGCAAACACTCTTGCAGGAAGTGTGACGACAACGCTCACGGGCATATGAAAAAAGCCGATGGAAATATGTACTTCCGTCGGCTTTTCGCTTACATCTTGATCCCTTTCTTCGCGGGGCCGTTCTCCGGCGGGCTGCCCACGCCCGCGATCACGATGCGCCCCCCGGAGGCGTCGGCAATCTGCCGCAGCCGGGAAGGAATACGGGCCGCCGTGTTGTTTTCCTTCGGGAGCTCTTCCGCCGTGTCATGCCGTTCCCGGCACACGTCGTTATCCTCCTCCGCCTCCTTTCCCTCGCTCTCTTCTATCGATTTGAGGCTTTGCTGTATCCTGCGGTCTATTTCCGTCAGGTCAGCTTTCAGGGCCGTCAGTTCGGGCTCCTTGCGCCAGGAACTTTCCACCACTTCCCGCAGGACGGGAATATCTTTCTCCAGTTCCTCGTTCTTTTTCCGGAATTTTTCCAGTGTCGGCTCGATGGTCGCGAGCGCGTGGATGAAGTTCATCGCCGCCAGTCGCGGGTCGGAGGCGATATTCCCGTAGTTATACTGGTATAGATAATCCCCTTCACCCCGGACATAAAAACGGTTCTGCACCAGGTCGAGCCCGTCTTTCCCGGTCGTTTCGCTCTGGACGAGCAGTTCGAACCCGTAGAGGCTCCCGATGGGTTCGAGCCTGTCGAGCGTGCGTGCCGTTTCGGCGATACGGTTGAGCTGTTTCCCGATGAGCTTGGGGTCGGAGGTTTCCAGCCCGTTCAGTTTCACGGGATTGCGGTACGAGCCGTCCTCGTTGAACTCGACGCGGGCCTTGAAGTGTTCCAGATCCTTGCCGATACGCCGTATCAGGTCGTTGTTCTTCTCTATCTTCTCCGTGATCTGCTCCAGCTTGTAGCGGCTCGATGATTTGCCGCGCACGAATGCCTGGCGTTCGCTTTCGAGCGTGGCGATCTTCTTCTCCAGGCGGGCCTTGTCCAGCAGGTCTGTATTTCCCGAGAGGACGGCGACATACTCGGAAAAATTCATGCCGCTCTTCTCGTCGATGGCCCCCTCGTCGATGGTACGGCTTCCCATGTTGTTGGTCTTGAGCTGGCGGATGAACAGTTGCTTGTTGTGCAACAGCCCGAACTTGTAGGCGTCGAGCGACTTCTCGACGGCGTATAATATCACGTCCACCTTGTTGTCGGCATGGAGTTTGGCGATCTCGTTCCCGGTGCGTATTCCCCGCCCGTCGCGCTGCTCCAGGTCGCTGGGACGCCAGGGGCAGTCCAGGTGGTGTATCGCCACGCAGCGTTTCTGCGCGTTCACTCCCGTCCCGAGCATCTCGGTCGATCCGAAGAGTACGCGGATTTTCCCGGCGTTCATACCGGCGATCATCTCCTTGCGCGCTTTTTCCGAGGTCGCCTCCTGGATGAACCGCACCTCGCTTTGGGGTATGCCGTAATCCTCCGCGAGTTTACGCCGTATCTCGGAATAGACGTTCCACCCCGCTCCGGGTTTGTAGGTTCCCAGGTCGGAGAATACGAACTGCGTACCTTTGTACGCCTCGAAACGGCGGTAGTAACCGGCAATCATACGGGCGCAGTGGCTCGCCTTGTTGTCCACGTGGTCGCTGTATAGTTCGGGGTCTATCATACGCATATCGAGCGACATCTTGCGGGCGTAGTCTGTGGCAATGAGCATTTTCGCCTTTTCCTCCCGCTCCGAGAGCGGCAGGCGGCCCAGGAGCGTGGCATCGCCCGATTTGGCGAACTGCACCAGCCGTTCTATGAACTCCGTCTGCTGGGGTGTCGGCGGGATATTGTGCAATATCTCGTTCTTTTGCGGTCGGTCGATCCCTATATCCTCCGCCGAGCGGTAATCTGTAATCTCGGAGTAGAACATGGCCAGTTCGGGAACCTTGATGAAATATCGGAACCGTTCTTTCTGCACGACCTCGTTGGTCACGGAAAACTCGTAGTCGATGGTTTTCTTGGCAAATATGGCCGCCCAGGCATCGAAGGTGCGGATATTCTGACGCTCCAGTTCCTTCGGGCGCAGGTACTTGAAAAGCAGGTACAGTTCCGTGAGCGAGTTGGAGATGGTCGTTCCCGAGAGGAACGTCGCCCCCAGGTCGCGGCCCGTGCGCTGCTGTATGGTACGCAGCGCGAAAAGCATGTTGAGCGCCCGCTGCGACCCCTCGGGATTTCCGAGGCCCGCCACCCGGTCATGCCGGGTCGTGAAAGTCAGGTTCTTGAATTTGTGGCTCTCGTCCACGTAGAGGTGGTCGATACCCATGAGGCGGAAGTCCACGGCGTCGTCCTTGCGTGTTTCCAGCGCGTGCGCCACCTTCTGCAACTTGGCTTCCAGGTTGGCCTTGCGTTTCTGACACCCTTTCATCATGGCGCGGGAAACGTCCCTGCCTTGTGCTTTGAGCACTTCGAGGTTCTCCTCCACACAGTCCAGCTCGGCCTGCAATATCTCCTGCTGTATCTCCGGGGACTGGGGTATCATGCCGAACTGTTCGTGCGAGAGGATCACGGCGTCCCAGTCGTTGTTGCGTATCTCCCGGAAGATGCGCTCACGCTTCCGGGGCGTGAAATCCTCCTTGCCCGGGTAGAGGACTTTGGCCATCGGGTAAGCGGTGCAGAACGTCCGGGCTATTTCATGGATGTTGGCTTTCAGCCCGATAATCATGGGTTTGTTGGCCAGCCCGAGGCGTTTCTTCTCGTAGGCCCCGCAGCACATGATAAGGGTCTTTCCGCCGCCCACCTCGTGGTCGATTATCCCGCCGCCGAGCAGTTTGTCCATCCATATCGCGTCCTTCTGGCTGTCATACAGTTTGTCGATTCCCAGCCCCTTGAGGTCGAGGTCGGGGAATTCCTGGTGCGTCCCGTCGTACTTCGGGCGCACGTAACAGTTGAAAGTACGGTTATAGAGGTCTGTCAGGCGGTCTTTGAAGTCGGACGACTGCTCGCGCAGCCATTCGGGGAAAGCACCCCGGATCTCGTCTATCTTGCTGTTGGCGAGCTGTATGGCCTCCCCGTCACGCACCTTGACCTCCCGCCGTTCGCCGTCCACCCATTTGAGGACGGTCTTGGTGATGTCGGGCGAAGTGTTTTGCAGGGCGTGTTTCAAAAGGTGCAGGCCGTTGTACTTACGGGTCTGCGCGCTGACGGCATACTGCTCCGTGATCTTCACGTTCGTCGCTTCCGCCTTCACGCCGTACTCGTCCAGGTTGGAGGCGAAGGTGATCTTCACCTCCGTATCGAAGAGCGAGGAGGCGAAACGCTCGTAAACACCTTTTGGAATCCACCGTTCGCCCAGGTTGAAGTCCAGGTCGTCGAAAGCGATGGGTTTGGGCGTCGCCTCGCGCAGAGCCTCCAGCGATTCCCGGGCCGGGGCGTGGTCGGGATTCTCCCGCAGGAACGCCTCGATCCGGTCGGCTTTCCCGATGACATTGCCGGCGATGAACTTGTCGGCAACCTCGTAGCCGTCCGTTTCCGGGTTGTAATAGATGCGTCCTTTCAGTTCCCCGAGTATTCCCTCCACGGTAGTTCCCGTGAGCGAGGCCATGTAGTGCGGTTCCACCCGGCCGTACTTGTTCAGGCTGGCCACAAGGGCCTCCGAAGCGTCGTCGGCGTGCGTGATCTCATCGGGATTGAAGGCCACGGGACGCTCGAAGATGTCGGCTTTGCGTGCCTTGCCGTCGATGTAACGCTCCAGCGACAGAATCTCCGTCCCCCGCGCGTCCATCTTGATCAGGTCGAGGTTGCGTTTGTCATTGAGCCGTCCGAAGCGTTCGGTGAAATTGTCGTAAAGCCGGTTGAGCATCTCCCGCAGGGCGGGGTTCGCCGTCAGCGTTTCCGCCTCGTTGTTATAAAGGTGGTAATAGGCATCGCGTATCTCGATATACATGGAGGCTTTCGTCCGTTGTGCAGGCGTGAGTTCCAGCGGGTGGAACATGGGTTGCAGGGATTCAGTCTCCCGCAGGTAGCCGACCCGGTTTTGTCCGTCCGTGACGAGTGTCCCCTCGCGGAAATAGGGGGCGACCTCCCCCTCGAACGGGCGGGGTTTCATATCCGCCTCCCGTATCTGCGGCGTTTCTTTACCGGGTTCTTCCTCCTCCGGATTTTCCGGCGTGTCGAACAAGCTGCCCGTTCTCGGCGTACCGGCGGCTTGTTTTCGTCTGTCTTTCGGGGCTTCCGTCGGGGGGCGTACCGCCTGCCGTTCCCGCTGTTCCGGGGTTTCCTGCTGCCGGGCGCTTTGTCGGCGTAGTTCCGCCCTCCGTTCCGGGGTAAGCGACATCATCATCTCGTAAAAGCCGTTGATCGGCGGGTTGTCCTCCCAGTTCAGGGAGGCATACAAGTCTTCGGGATCACGCTCCGGTGGCGTCGTTTTCGGCATTTCGCTCTTCTGTTCCTCCGGAGAGGAGGCCGGGGCGAATAATGAGGGTTGTCGGGGCGTCTTCCGCTTTGCTCCCCGGCGGCTGTTCCTTTTCTTGGATATACCGAGTTCTGCCTGCCGCCGCTCCTCGGCGCTGAAGCCGAACAGATCGTAGAGCGTCAGCAACGGTTCCTGCTGCACGTTTACCGGTTCGGCAGCTTGGGTGGCAGGTGCGGGAGCCGCCGTTTCCACCGTGTCGAAAAGCGACCCGGCGAAGCCCTCCCGCGGTTTCGGTTCCGTTATTCCGCCCACGTGCTGCACGGGAGTATCCGTCATGCCGAAATCTTCGGGTTTCGGCGGGTGTTGCTCCCACAAGCGATTCTCCCGCTCCTTCGACCAGGCCCCGAAGTCGGCCAGATCCTCCCCGGTCGGTTCTCCGGCGGATGTGGCGGCAGAATCCGGTAACGCTTGTCCGGGTTTGTTTTCGATTCGGGTAATCTCCCCGGTTTCGGTATCGACATGGTAGCCCTGTGCCGCCATTTCGGCGACGACGCGGCGTTTTTCCTCCTCTTCCCGCTGCTGCTGAAGGTTACGGGCATCGGCGATAATCTCCTTGACGATTTCTCCGGCAAGGCGGGGCTCGTGTCTTTCGGCACGCTGGCGTTCCGCCTGACGGGGACGGGACAATTCCCGCTCCGGTGTACCGGGTGTCTGTTCCGGAGCATGTTCCAGGCAATAACTCTCGTTGAAATGCCGGTTGAAATCCTCCGAGAGCATACGCCGCATCTCCCGGTCGATGCCGTCCACGCCCTCCGCGTGGGTGAACTCCATCGCCGGTTTGCCGTAGGGGTCTTTGCCTACTTTGGCCTCGGTATGGATCACCCTGTCGAACGACTGGAAAAGGTTGTTTATCCGGATGCCGTTCGACAGCTTGCGGGATTCGATGAAATCCCGCTGCCGTTCGGACAGTTCCCCCGTGGCGGCTTTCTTTTGCAGGATAACCAGGTCGCTGCCGACCTCCGTCCCCGCGTGTTCTGTAAAGAGGTTGTTCGGCAGCCGGATGGCCGATACGGGCTCGCAGCGGTTCATCAGCCACTCGCGCACGGGGCGTCCCTGCTCGGCGTTCAATACTCCCTGCGAGGTGATGAATGCCACCAGGCCGCCCTCGCGTACCATATCGACGGACTTCATGAAAAAATAGTTGTGCAGCGCCCGTGTGCCTTGCCGCCGCACGGGGTCGGTATGGGTGGAGAAGAACGGGTCGAAGAGCGCCACGTCCCCGAAAGGGATGTTGCTCACGGCCACGTCGTAGTAACCGGCGTATTTGGGTTCGATGCGCTCGAATCCCTGTACCCGCACCCGTTTTTCGGGGTGCAGGTGCTTCAGGATCAACCCCGTGGCGGGGTCTTTCTCGAAGCAGGTGATCTCCGCATAGGGGGCGTGGAAATCCACGGCACTGACGAAAACCCCCGTTCCCGCACTGGGGTCAAGAATACGTTTGGGGACGATCCGCGTGTCCCATATCGCCTCCACGATGGCGTCTGCCACTTTCGGGGGCGTGTAAAAAGCCGTCAGGACGGAGTTCTTGATCCCGTCCATGTAGCGCTTGTATTCCCGTTCGTCGGGGGTGTTCGCCCTGATGACCTCGTGCAACTCGGCCACGAGCGTTGCCATGCCGTCCTTGTCCGGTTTCCCGGTGGGGTTTTCCAGCACTTCCTTGATGGCGCCGAAGCCGCTGTATGCGCCGAGTGTCCTTTCTTCTTCGGGAGTCGGCGCCCGCCGTTCCCTGTCGAGCGTGAAGGCCGTCTTCAGCGCGTCGATATTCTGGCGGAGGTGGGTTTTCTTATTGAATGCCATCTTCGAGAAGTATTTGGACGGTTCCCGTCAGTTCGGTATAGAACAGTTCGTAGTCGGGCGTGTCGGCGAAGTCGTCCGTGAGGTCGTACTTCTCCAGCACCCCGCGGCAGAGGGGCAGCAGGCGTAGAGCCGCCTGCCGGGCGGTATCCTCGGGAATCTCCGCCTCGAATTCCCTCCAGAGGATGTTTACCAGCGTGTTGTAGGGTGAAAAGTGCAGTCCGCGGCAGAGTTCCTCGCGGGCAATTTCTTCGGCCTCGATGTGGTTGCAGCCCGAACGGATCGCCTCGCTGTACGCTTGGGCGGCGCTGTCGGCCCGCTCGGCGATGAACTCACTTTCGGCGATGAGTTCCGGGTGGCTGTCCTTGAGGTAGGATAGTAACGAAAGTCCGTAATAGGACAATTCCCCCGTGGGGGTATGGTGTTGCTTGTCTGGCATGATAAGAATTTTTAGTGGTCGTTGATAATCGGGGAAGAGAAAGGCGCCCCGGGTTCCCACCCGAAGCGCCGACCACTGAAAAAATCCTTATCAAACAAGCGTATCTCGTTATGACAGGTCTTTTCCAGTGGCAAAGGTAACGATTATTTCCGTTTGTTCCTCTTTCCCTGCCTGGGAGTATCGCGCGGTTCGAAAACGAACGAGGTCTTGAACTGGTCATCGAGCGTGAGGGCCGCGTCGAACGTTCCGCCGCCGTTTTTGACGAATCCCCGGATCGTGCCGGTTTTGCCTTTGGTCAGCAGTTCCGCGAGCTGCTTGTCGGTCAGCTCCTTGCGGCCCACGGTTCTCCATACGGTCAGGCCGCAATCGGGATTCTGACACTTGGCGAGTTTGGGATAGAACACCACGGGCCTGCCGCAACGCGGGCAGGCTGTGTCACTCTCCGCGCCGTCGATTCTTGCTTCCAGCAGTTCTTTGGCGATTTGCGAGGTGAAGACCTCGATACCGCGATGGAACGTCGGGGCGTCCATCTCCCCGGTGGCGATCTTCGAGAGGGCCAGTTCCCAGCCGCCCGTCATGGCGACATCGGCAATCTTCTTGTCCCTGACCACGGCATACACGGCCAGTCCCTTGTCCGTGGGTACAAGCGACTTTTTCTCTCGCCTGACATACTCGCGGGCAAAGAGCGTTTCGATGATGGCGGCACGGGTGGCGGGCGTGCCGATGCCGGCATCTTTCATCGCCTCGCGTTCGGCCTCGTCGGACAGTTCGCGTCCGGCGGTTTCCATCGCCGCCAGCAGGCTCGATTCCGTGTGAAGGGGGCGCGGCCGGGTCTGTTTCTGTTCCGTGCCGCATCCTTTGACGGGCAGCTCGTCGCCTTGCACGATGTCGGGAAGGAGGGTCATGTCCTCCTCTTTCTCTTCGACAGGTTCATTCAGGACGGCCCGCCAGCCCGTCTCGACCATGATACTGCCGCGGGCCGTGAAATCATGTCCCGCGCTTTGCAGGGTAAGGAAAGTGTTTTCTTTCACGCAGGCCCCGGAAAAGGTTTCGAGCATCCGCCCCGCGACCATCTCATAGACGATGCGGTGGTCGGCATCCAGTTCGGAGGGGAGGTTCTCGGTGGGAAGCAGCGCGTGGTGGTCGGCGATCTTTTCGTTGTCCACGCTTCGGCGGGAGAGAGATGCGGTATCCATCCTGCCCGCGTATTCCGCGAAACGGGGATAGCGTGTCATGTTCCCGATGAGTGCCGGAATCTCCTCGGCCACATCTTCCGATATATAGCGTGAGCCGGTACGGGGATAAGTGATGAACTTCTTCTCGTAAAGCGACTGGGCGATGTCGAGCGTTTTTTCTGCCGAAAAACCATACCGGCTGTTGGCCTCTTTTTGGAGTGTCGTCAGGTCGTACAAGAGAGGCGGCTGTTCCCTGGCCTCCTTGCGCTCCACGTTCACGACGCGTACCGTTCGGACGCCGATAACTTCGGCGCGGGCTGCTTCCGCCTTCTCCCTGCCGTCGAATTTCTCCGTGGAGAGGACGGTGAACTCCGTGCCCTCCTTTGCCGTGGAGAGCTTCAGCCGGAAATAGGTGGCGGGCTTGAACGCCTTGTTCTCCAGGTAACGGGAGCAGATGATCGCCAGCGTGGGGGTCTGCACCCGTCCGAGCGACCAGACGCCCCGCCCGGCAGCCACGGCAAGCGCTTGCGAGGCGTTGATACCGACGATCCAGTCGGCTTCGCTGCGGGCTTTGGCCGAGAGGTAAAGGTTGTCGTATTCGTTGCCGGGGCGGAGGTGTTGTAACCCCTCGCGGATGGCCCGGTCGGTCAGGCTGCTGATCCATAACCGCACGAAAGGGGTGCGGCATTCCAGGTAAGAGTAGATGTAGCGGAAGATCAGCTCACCTTCACGCCCCGCGTCGGTCGCGACGATGATGCGCTCGGCCATGCCGAACAATTCCCGGAGAATACCGAGCTGCTTCACGACACCCGGGTCGGCCTTATACTCTTTACCCTCCCGAACCTGCCGGGGCAGGAGGATGAACGATGATGGCAGGATAGGCAGGTTTTCCCGGCGGAAACCCGCGATGCCGTACTGTTGGGGCATTGCCAGCCCGACCAGGTGGCCGAAGGCCCAGGTTACGGCGTAGCCGTTTCCCTCGATAAAACCGTCTTTACGGTTCGTGGCTCCCACGATGGCGGCGATCTCACGCGCCACCGAGGGCTTTTCTGCGATAATTACTTGCATGATGATTCGGATTTTTCAGTGGTTGTTTTCTTGTAGTTCTTCTTCTTTCTCTTTTTCCGGACGGGCGATCAGCCGGCGGTCGTAATAGACATGGTTGCCGTTCCCGTCGTAATACTGCCGTCCGTCGTCCGCCTCCTCCGGGGGGCTGCGTTTACCCGGCCGGAGGTACAAGGCGGCCAGCGCCGCGATCAGGAGCGGCATGGCTCCGGCCTGCATGTAGAACCATTTCATACGTTATACCTTGACACCTTTGGAGTTGCTCTTTTTGCTGCTGCGGTAATTTTTCTTCTGCGTCGGGGTGGCTTCCTGCTGTCCCTGCTTGAGCGGCTCTTTCACACCTTTGACCGCTTCGACGGTCTTGCCCTCGGAATTGACGGCGACCTGGGTACGGCTTTCAACGGCGGGTTTGACCTCCGCTCCCTGCCGTTTCGCACGGTCGGGATTCCAGCGGAAGAAGTCCATCTTGTTACGCTCGAAGTTGGGCTTGACCCAGGCGTTGAACGGCTCACCCTGCCCGTCCTTGACCATGCCCTTGATGTAGAAAGCCTTGACATCCGCCCGCTTGGAGGGATCATTCACCGCTTCCGTCCACTGGTCATAAGCCTCTTTGGGCACGGAGGCTTTGAGGATTGTCCGGTGAATCGTGAGCGTGGGCTGTCGTTCGGAGGCCGTAGTTTCCTGCCGTCCGTTTTTCTCGGCGGCCTTCTGACGGTAAATCTCCTTGTTCTCCTGGGCGTAGCGGTTGCGATCCAAACCGTCGTAGGTAAAGGAATAGTTACGTTCGGCCGCGTCGATTTGGATATAGGCATCCCGCTTATAACCCGCGCGGGTGGTATATCCTTCGAGCAACACCTTGCCGCCGCCGTAGAAATCCATCTGCTTGCCTTCCGAGAGGTCGGCCTCCTTGATGCGGGCACGTTTTTCGAGTAGCGAAACGGGCATGGGTTCCAGCGTGTTCGTCCATTTGTCTATCGACACGTAGCAGGGCGTGAGCTTGCCCGGCTCCAGCTCCAGGTCGATCACTTTCCCGGCGTGGCGGGTGTTCATCAGGTTCGTTTTCGCCTCCTCGTCGAGCAGCACCCCGTGGAAGGGGGCGTCGAGGTCGGGCCGTTCCTGCCAGTAATGCGGCACGACGCGCAGCGAGCCGTCCGCCTGCTCTTCGAGCGACACGCGCCCTTTGGTGGAAACACGCATCCCGTTCTCCAGTTCGGGGTTCATCTCCACCAGCCCGTTGGATTTATGTCCGTAAGACATGGCTTTCAGGTGCGGCTCGATGTCCTCCATGCGGATACCTTTCTTCTCCATATCCGCCAGGTCTATCTTCGTGACGTCCAGCGGCTCGAACTGCCGCTGCTCCTGCGTCTGGAGCCGTTCGGAGGGGTCGATACGGTAATTTTCCAGAATCTCCGGGTCGAAGTCGATGCGGATAAGTTTGTTCAGGGCATTCTCCGTCATGACGAAGATACCCGTGTGGACGGGGTTCTGGGCCTGTTCCATGAACTTTTTGAAGAAGGCTTCGAGGGCTGAATCCTGCGTGTTCACGTTCAGCAGGCTCGCCACGTTCTGATCCGTGGGGTCGGCGGTCTGGATATTGCCGTCCCGATCCACGCCGGTAACGGCTTGCAGTCGTCCGTCGTCGGCATTCTGAACGAGCATGACTTGTTTAGCGTCGTTCTTTACGTTTTCGTCCATAATTACGAGTGTTTTTAGTTAGCACCAATAGCGATGCGGGAACGAAAGTAAGGGGAACCGGCTGAACGTAAAAGAGTTGGAAAGGCAATGGAAGCATCGGGCACAGAAGTGGCCGCTTGTGGCGCAGGGCAGAGGAAATCGGAGAAACGGAGTGCCGGGAAGGACGGATTTGGCAGAGGGTATTTTCGTGGCTCCTCACCTTATTGTCAGGTAGTCGGGATCTATTGTTAAATGTCAATAAAGCGCATGGATAACCCGTGTTTTTTTATAAATTTGCGAAAACGGGTTTCAATATCCGACAAAACGTGAGGCATGGAAATATATACCCCAAAAACCAAGATCAAACTTTCTCCGGTGATAAGAAACGGGAGAGAATTTGTCGAAGTGACTTTCGGTAATGACAATGACATCCGCTTGTCGCTGTCGAAGGAAGAAAACGTACTGCTTGTCGGCGGCAGGGCTTATCTGCCGGCAGAAGATTTCGTGCTTGCCGAGTTCTTCGACCGCTATGTGAAAATGGCGTTTATAGACTATTCTGCCATCAAGGAAACCGCCCCCCGTAAAGAGGAAGACAAACGGCCGCCACTGCCGGAAGGCTATCTGGAAAAACTTCAGCAAGTGCGTTACAGTGACCATACCGTAAGGGTATATACCTCCTATTTCCGCGATTTCCAACAGCATTTCGAGGGGCGTAAGATTGAAACGGTTACCCCCGGCGAGATAAACGACTACCTGCTGTATCTCATCCACGAGAAAAACATATCCTCCTGCCAGCAAAACCAGCGTATCAACGCCATCAAGTTCTATTACGAGAAAGTTCTCGGTCAGGAACGGCGGTGTTACAAGGTGAACCGTGCCAAACGGGAGAAGACGCTGCCCGACGTGTTGAGCAAGGAGGAAATAAAGAAGATACTCGACGCGACGGTGACAGACCTGCGCTTCTTCTGCATGTTCTCCATACTCTATTCCGCAGGATTGCGCATCAGCGAACTGCTGGAACTGAAACCCGGCGACATCAACGAATCCCGCTCCCTGATACGGGTGCGGCAGGGTAAAGGAAAAAAAGACCGCTACACCCTGCTATCAAAACCGTTGATGAAAAAGCTGACGGAATATAACAGACTATACAAACCGAAAGTGTGGCTCTTTGAACACAGACCGGGCGAACCTTTCACCGAGAGTATCGTGTCGAAACGGCTGAAGGCAGCGGCCCGGGAAGCGGGAATCACGAAACGGATTTATCCGCACCTGCTGCGCCATTCGTTCGCCACCCACCTGTTGGAGCAAGGAACCGACATCAAGATAGTGAAAGAGCTTATGGGACATAACAACATCAAGACAACGGAAAGGTATGTCCACATAGCCGACACTTTCAAAAGCAATATCAAAAGCCCGTTGGACGATCTGTTGATGGAGGAAGACGAGGTCTGATACTTAAAGAAAATAACAGCCAAATCGGCTGATAGTATAACGTTATGTGCCACAAAAAAAGAAAATGAGAATATGAAACAAGAATTTGAAGGTTTTGATTTTACAAACTTTTGGGATGATAATTACTATGCCCGCAAGGAGTATATCAGTGATGCCCCAACTGATGAATTGATAGCTGATGTAGAGAAAGAATTAGGATACAAGTTGCCAGCTTCCTATATATGGCTGATGAAGCAGCATAATGGAGGCATCCCTTTCAATACATGCTTCCCTACTGATTCACCCACAAATTGGGCTGAAGACCATATTGCTATAACTGGCATTTACGGTATAGGTAGGGAAAAGGACTATTCACTATGTGGAGAAATTGGCAGTCAGTTTATGATTGATGAATGGGGATATCCGGAAATAGGTGTGGCTATTTGTGACTGTCCGAGTGCTGGGCATGATATGATTTTCTTGGATTATCGAGAATGTGGTCCATTCGGAGAACCAAAAGTTGTGCATATCGATCAAGAATCAGATTTCAAAATAACTACATTAGCAGAAAATTTTGAGGATTTTATACGAGGGCTTGAAAATGCTGAGAAATATGAGGAATAGTAAGTAAGGCACATAACAAGCGGAAGAATCTCCCTAAATGGTCGATTATCCGCCGAACATTATCGTCATTAAAATAAAAACGAACATGGAGAAAGGAATAAAAAGAATTGAGCAGAATGGTGTTCACGTTGCATATCTTACTTGTCCTCAAATCAAATTGAACAAGTATAAAAATGCAACCATGTTATCGTTGTGGCATATTAAAGGCAACTCAATGGATTTTATTTTGGATATGCCCGAATTGCAAGATATCAGGATGTATTCGTGTAAATTCAATGACTATACAGCATTAAACAAATTGACACATCTAAAGAGATTATGTATTAATGGTATTGCCACAAAAGAAGAGCAAACATTTGATTATATAGCCAATCTTTCTCCTTTAGAAGAACTAATCATTTGTAACATAAAACCGTTTAGCAAATTCCCCAATTTATCGAACTTACATAGTTTATATTGGTTATTTATTTGGGAATGTAAAAATTTAGTTGATATAAAAAACATTGCCGATATTCCCAATTTGCGTGTATTTGATTGGTGTTGTTCTCAATTAAAGCCTACTGAATTGGAATTTGTAATGCAAAAAGACAGTATTCAAAAAGTTGCTGCTCAATTTGGAGGAAAGAGGTTAAATGAAGAATTTAAATCATTATTAATGAAGTACAATTTATGACGATAACAAGCGGATGAATCTCCCTAACGGTCGATTATCTGCCGGACATTAGTCGCTTGAAAAATAAAAAAAAGAAAATGAGTAAGATAATGATATGGGTCGGTCAATTCGATTCCGAAGCTGACTTTGAGAAATATATGGATCAATCGGCTTTCCGTCAATGGTGGAAAGATTATGATGAAGACAATAAGGAACTTCGTTGCCAGTTCTGTAAGGAGCTTGGTGTAATGAGCTATGATGAGGATTTTCTTATTATGAAATTCACATCTGACGGCTTGGCAGGATTACTTAACCTTATTCCTGCTGATACCCAAAAGATAAGTCTGTCGATAGCTGATAAAAATATTACAATGGCAAATGCTGTTATCTGCTATAATTGTCGTGAGGGTATATCTCCTAAGAAGGCAGAGAATACCACAACCATGACTTATCTTGGTACGTTTGAGTTTGAACTGTCGCCTGAAGGAATGCAAGGGTCTAATGCTGGATTAGAATATATGATTTGGATTGGCACAACCGATAAAAGTAGGGAAGAATTTATGGAGTATTTCAATCAAGATGAATACATGAAAGAAATACGAGATTACGAAGAAGGTCGTACAAAGAAACGCCCAAATCCCGACCATCGCTGTCAGTTCTGCAAGGACATAGGAATTAAGTTCTATTACCCAGAATTTTTGAAAGTGGAAATTTTGGATCATCTTGAGAATCCATTTGAAATGGTAAAAAGGATGATAAACAATCAATTTGTGCCTGATTGGGTAATTGAACTCTACGTCAAGGAAGAACATGTATCAGCATCGAATTGTATAGTCTGCTATATTCCTAATGGATTTAAAGATAAAAAGAAAAATCAGAACATCTATATAAAGAAAAAAAGTTACGATGATTCTGATGTTCCCAAAAAACATATTGAGGAATTAGTAGATTACAACGGCATTAAATATCTTGAATGGTTTAAAGCCGAAGGATAATTATAATGGTATAGATTAGGTCGTCTATCTGCCATAACCTTTTATGGTAAAGATGATAAAAATATGAGCAGCTAATAGTTGAGTTGAAAAAAGAACAAATTGTGCGACTAACAAGCGGCTTAACCTCCCCTGAAAAAGGTCGGTTAGCCACCAAACATTATCGACCTGAAAAGAACAAGAAATGAAACCAAGAGATATATTTATTAAAGCCTGCAATGAGATAGCTATTCCTTTTATCGCAATGGGATTTAAGCCGTCTAAAAATGGACAATGTTTGAAAAAGATTTCAAAAGACAAAAATTTGACTTTTGAAATATGGTTTCGTTCAAGTGTATATAATTCATCTTGTAGTGTGGCTATATATCCACTGATTACGATTACCTGTAAAAACTTGAAAAAGTGGGTGCAAGAAGAGAATCTCAATGTCAATGATGATGGCTTAGTATATCATAATCATATTGGATACCTATCGCCAATAAATCAATATCAATCTTGGGATCTTGCCGGACTAAGCTATGCTCCATCAGTAAAAACAATAATTGATTTACTTGAAAAATATGCTTGTCCGATATTTGATTTATTTGAGAATAGACAAATGGCTATTGACTTCATTATGCAACATGGCTGTTGTTTCAATCAATACACGAAAGACTCTCTCCTTGCCCTGCCATATATGTTGAGATATGGTGAAAAGGAACAAGCCGAGAACTACTTCAATCATTACATACATTCAAGTAAATGTCGAAATAGATTTGTAAAAGCCTATTCTCAATTAGAAAAGAATGAAGTAATTGATTGTGGATTAGATAATCGTTTCGTAATACTTGCATATAGTCAAAAACTAAAAATAAAATAGGTCGATAACAAACAGATGAAACTTTTAAGGTGGTTTATCCGCCGAACATTATATGCCATGTATGAAAAGGATAAAATATTAAATTCATTTCCTCCGGATCTCGCAAAAGATGTACGGAGAGTATTGGATATGCTTGTGATGAAAAATGATGATATAAGCAGCCGATACTATATCGTCAATCTTGGAGGTTTGAATATAGCAATTCCAGAACGGGTATATATGAGAGAACAGACACCGTCCAATATGACAGCAGTACAAAGAAATATTCTTGACTGTATTTTCACAAGACATAATAATGGTTTTGTAAGGCAACGCCATCTACAAAACCTAATCTCCTGCACAGAATATTGGACTATACCATTTTGCTTTAAGCTATTAGGAGAATATGTAGATAATATTTTATACGATGTGAAGAAGCATTTGGAGTGTAATATGGATAGCTACCTTCGTTTTATCGGAGAAAATGAAAAATTCTTTGATCGAACTAAAAATCAAATGATTAGTTATTGGAATTGCTATTATAGGTTGAGATACCCCAACAAAGAATCATATATAGGTTTTAATATCTTTAATAATTTGGAAATGGCATATAACAAGCGGCTTAGCCTCCCCTAAAAAGGTCGGTTAGCCACCAAACATTATCAGTAATTAAATAGTGTAACATTATGAATATATATGAAATTGGACAAGACTTTGATAATTACAAGTTCTTTGTATTCAAGGAAGAAGATAAATCAAATAAAGATGTTTGGGATTATAATGGTCAATCACTTGTTAATGAGTGGAAAGGGCTTAGCTTAGAATTGTTTAAAGATAAAAGAAAAAAGAAAGACAAACGAAGTGAGGACTTTGATGCTTCTTGTTATTTTTCTGGTTGTCTGATAGTAAATAAAAGAACATCTTTATTGCTCGCTGAAAAGCTGAAAGGACAAATAGAAGTTTTACCTGTCAATGTAGACGGTAATACTTCAAACTATTATTTTATAAATGTATTGAATACAGTCGATGCCTTAAATATAGAGTCCAAGAGCAATGAAGAAATTTTGAAGATGATGAGAGATAATAATGGTATTTTCAATAAAGGAAATATCGGTTCATATATCATATTTCGGGATAGTCTGTTTAATAACAATTATTATTGCACAGATGAATTTGTAGATTTTGTGAAGCAATATTCAATCACAGGATTAAAATTTACATGTGCAGGTATCGCAAAATAAATCACTGATAACAAGCCAAGTTAGCTGCTAAACGCAGCTCCTTGTCAAGCCATTATAAACAGTAATGCAAAATATGAAACAGAAAATATACCATATCATTATCTTTTTACTCTTTTGGTTTTGTGGAGTAGCCTATTCACAAAATCCCAAAGCAGATATTTTGCAGCAAGACCTTTCGGGCTTGTTTGACAATTTAAGCATGATTGGCATATTAGGAGAAGATTGTAGCCGAATTGATATTCATATTACCGAAGTTCGGAAAATGGATAGTAGAGAATATGAGATAAAGGGTATCAGTCGTACCCGATTATCCGTAATCTGTCCGTTTAAGGGAAAGGTTTGTGTAGATAGCATTTCTTCCTGTTCCCAAATGATAAAAAGTGAATATACGGAATTGGACGGTTTCATATACGGGTATTACTCGTTTGCGGAATACGGAGATAAACGATATAGCGGTACATTCTCCGGTTCTTTCAAGCAGGGGTATCGGATGAGCGGACAGCAAATAGAGAAAGGACGGAATGAAATAGCAGAACTGAAATTGAACTTATCTGAATATCGGGGTAAGTGGAAATCCGCAAAGGGACTGACAAAAGTCTGTTCTTGGGCAGATGAGATTATACCCGATACTCCTGCAAACTTCTGCCTGTTTAATGATGCAGGCGAATGGATTGTATCACCGAAATATCGTAAGAATGGTTGGGAAAATCTATATAATGCCTATCACAATGAAAATCTGACAACGGACGAGATACAAAAGGCTCGTGAGGTGGAAGAACAGGAATGGTGGGTAAATAAAAGCCAATCATGCAAAGTAATTTGAGTTTATAACAAAGCGTGATAACGCCTAACAGCGTTCCCCGCTTAGCCATTACTAACAATACGAATAACTCTTTATGATAAAATTCATTTTAGATGCGATGTATTATCAGATATTCATATTTAATAGGGATAAATTTATATTGGAAAATCCACATGAGCGGACGATACAGATAATATGTGGAATATTATTTCTTCCTGTTATAGTATTGGCATATCTACTGATAGAGGAGAATTTCAATTATAAAACCCCTTTTGTGTTTTTCATCATAATCTATGTTTTATTATACAAGACATTCTGTTCGTATTATATCAAAAGGAAAAAAGGTATGGAAATTATAAGGAGTAAACCTCTGATATTTAATAGCCAAAAGGTTTCTTCCTTCATATCATGGATGATTTATCCCATTTTGGTTGTATTACTTTATTTTATAATAACACATCGTCATTGGCTAAAAATTATACAATAAAGATTTAATAAGTTAGTAACAACGAAAGATAGCATCTGACGATGCTCCTTTCTAATCATTAGATATAAAGACATGAGAATATTTGTATTGTATTGTTTGTTCCTTTTCCCACTTAGCTATGTTATAGCGAAAAACGGCTATGTGGAACAAAATTCAGTAAAGTATCATTTTTTGACTGAACAAGATACCCTTTATATAGAAACAGAAAAAACAGAATTTGAAACTCTATATAGGCTGTGTTTTAATCAGCACGATGAAAAGAAGGTCATTTTTGAGTTGAAAGCGGTAGATGATAGCAATATTGACTTCGTGCAAAGCTATACAATCAATGGAGTGAGAAAGTTTGATTGCTTTGCTGTGTATGATAATGTGGCAGACGGAAACCGTTTCCTGTTCTTTGATTATGAAAATCAAGCAGCTTACATAACGCCTACTTGTTTTTCCGGTTTCTATCCGATATGCAGTTCTGTGGACTTTTCAAAAACGGAAGTTTTATTACAAAATGAGCACTCCCATTTGAAACAGCTAAACGACACATTAAGTATTGATAGTAAAGTGGCTTATGTACCATTTAACTGTAATAATCGAATTATAAAGGCAACTTTAGTTCCATATCCTCAAGCGAGAAAGGGCAATAGATATCTAATAACGAAAGATAGCATCTAACGATGCTCCTTTCTAAGCATTCAAGGCATTAGCTGTAATTATATGACATGAAAATCTATGAGAATAAAATATTGAGAATACTTGGATTTATTTTTATTTGGATTTATGTATTCGGTGTGGGCATTTGTTTTGCCGGAAGGTGGTATGCCATTGGAATACCGGGAGTGGTTTTATTGCTTGTATGGTTAAATCACAATCTTATAGGTGCTGCTATTCGTAGATATAGAGCAAGGCAGGCAATCAAACAGATAAAAAAGCATGGAACACGATTATCGGTTGATTTAAGCCAATGTAAAGTCAGTGCGCAGAAATGGAGTAGCAAGAAGTCAAGGATGCAAGAGCCAGTCTTTAAGGTATTCAATTCATGGGAAACCCAGTTTTGGAATGGTGTTAGCGGCTCTTTGTTTCCTGACATTTATCATAGTGAACAAGTAGTGTCCACTGCAATATGCACCGTGACGTACACCACCCCATACAAAGGAAAGACAAAAACATTTCGCAGTGATGCAATTTTGAAGGAAAAAGTTTCATTGGAAATGCTATTGCAATATTATGGAGTGGCAACGATTTACATAAATCCGAAGAATGACAATCAATATTATTTTGATTTGGATTTTCTAAAATAGATACAGCTAACAACGCAGGATAACGGACAAGCCGTTCCCTGCTAACCATTAACAATAGTGCGATGAATAAAACTGTTCAATCCATAATAGCATTGACAGCTTTCAGTGCTTTGCTGATAGCCATAACATTATTTTGTGGTGGCTTAGGCTTTGGTCGTCTGTTCGGAATATATGGCATTATGGAATATTGTCTTTTGGGTATGCTTGTAATAATAGATATACTGGTAATCTACAAGGTCTATAAACTATATGCAATGCAGCCTAAAACCATAATGTTATTGTTGGGTTTGGAATGTTGCTCTATCCTTTTGTGGCTTGCCTTTATCTGTATAGACCAAAGTTTATTGGATTGGCAAATTACAAACTTCATATTGCAAGCTGTTTGTTTAGACGGCTTCACGGGAGATGAACGAGGATTGAATATGCTTGCAGTCTTATGTGGCATTGTTTATCCCCTTATTGGGATTGGGTGTTTATTCACCGGATTGGGATTTGTAAATAAGTTAGTAACAACGAAAGATAGCATCTGACGGCGTTCCTTTCCAAGCCATTATGAATAAAGGAATAAAAAATACAGATAACTATTTTGAACGAGTGAAGCAACGTGCAAACCGGACGAATTACAGATACTATTTTTTTGACTACCTATATTTCAAGGGAGAGGTTTGGGGCAAGAAGATAGGGCGGATGTCAGG
Source organism: Phocaeicola coprocola DSM 17136 (assembly GCF_000154845.1). Lineage (GTDB taxonomy): Bacteria > Bacteroidota > Bacteroidia > Bacteroidales > Bacteroidaceae > Phocaeicola > Phocaeicola coprocola. The sequence goes on from NZ_DS981439.1 coordinate 67,551, forward strand.
TTTTATACTGCTGTTTTGGTATTGGTGGTGGGTAGTAGTTCTGCCCGGCAACTTTCTCCTGATTAACAGTGTACCGGAATGGTCGTCCTTACATCTTGGCTATTTAGGTGCAATGTTTTTGCTTATTTGTGTATTTATTCTTGCACGATACAGGAAAGCCCGTGTACAGGCATTGTTGAACCGCTACCGCCGCTCTAAGCATATCAGCGCAGTACAGGCATATTTTCTGTTCCTGCTGCCCTTTGTACTTTTCTTCTTAGAAACATGGCTGTTCGATGAATGGGGTTGGACGGATTGCGTGAAGTGGAACAAATGATATGTCATTCATATATAAAACATCAGATATGGAACAACGGATTACATCATTATTGCTTCCCGCTCCCGAAGCGGAGTTGGAAGCGTCCTGCAAGGAACTGGACGAAAAGGTAACATGGCTGCTGCACAACAGCCGGAAAATGGACAACTACTTGGAACTTGAACCGTTCAGCAAGGACGGGCGGCTGTGCGCCCACGTGTGCGACACGCTCAAAAGCCTGCCGGAAACGCCGACACTGGCGGCATACAAGGACTACAAGGCAATCATTATCCTGCTGGGTATGTCCACCACCCATTACGCCATACTTGACGAACTGGCGGAACAGCACCGCAAGCGGGACGAGATACCCGAACTGACCGCCTACTGCGATGCGCTCCACTGGATGCGACCGGGACGGCAGTACCTCTGCAACGTGTACAACACGGTATGCCACGCTTTCCACCTGCTGCGGAGAAACCCGGTAAGGGGCAACCGACTGCTGGTGACGGAAAAGGAACTGCGCCACGCCGAACGGATGCTGCCGGAACTGGGCAGGCAGACGTTCACCGAAATGGTACGTCTGAAAGGCTACATGGTCTATGATGCCGAGAAACTGGCGGACAAATGCGGCATGGAATACGGCTCGTTCCGGCGAAAGGTAAAGAAAATGACCGGGTACACGGCTAAGGAATGGGTGATAAAGGAACGGGTAAAGGACGTGGAACACTACCTGTTGAACACAAACCTCACGCTTACCGAAGTGGCGTTCACCACCGGGTTCGCATCGACATCGAACCTGAACGACTTCTGCAAGGCGTATCTTTTAGATACCCCCGGAGAAATACGCAGAAAAGCGCAGGAAACAAGAAAATGCACAGTTACAAGAACGTAATGTGAAAAATCAAGAATAAAACTGATTTTTTATGCCCGTAACTTTGTGCTTCATAAAAGATAAGCACAAGGTTATGGAACATAAGATACCGTTGGAAACATACTTCGCCGGACTGCTTCAAAAAGTGGAATGGCAGATACAGGAATACGAGGACACCGCAGCGGACACGCTGACGCTCTGCCGCCTGTGCGTGGACTACCTGCAAGAGATACTGGGCGAACTCAAAACCTTTATAATCTCCTACCCGTTCGCCAGCACGGAAGAAGAAATACACTTCTTCAAGGAACTGAAACCGCTTTTAGCGAGCAAAATCATCTATTACAATACCGTTTACAAGATAGAGGTGCGCTTCCCCAGCGGCAGCGAGGACGTGCAGCGGGACTACCTGCTGTCGGAAACCGACCGGATTTCAAGGTCGTTCCAGCGGAACTTGGCGTTCTACCAGTACCACCGAACGAAAGCCACCTACTTGGACAGGCAGTATTTCATACGTGGGAAGCCTGACATACAAATCATCGTGGACAGTTTCTATTACGAAACAGACCCACAGTTCAGCACCAGTCACGATTTCAAGGTAGCCAAGATTTTAGCCAACGAACTGCTGGAAATATACCTCACCAACCGTCTGCACGAGCTGGAACGCCGGGAACAGCGCAAGCGGGTGAAGAACGGCTTCATGGGCAGGCTGTTGCGCTGGACGGGGACGAAAAGGGCGTTGGTGGAACTTATCTACGCACTGGACGCCTGCGGCTGTCTGAACAAGGGAACGGTTGATATTAAGGAGATTGTAGCCTACTTTGAATACGTGTTCGACATAGACCTCGGCGACTTCTACCACACCTACATGGAACTAAAAGCCAAGACCAAAGACCGAACGGGCTTCCTCTCCACCCTGAAAGACAGGTTGCTGATGCGCATGAGGGAGCAGGATTAGGCAACCGTGCTTTAACAAAATTTATTTCGCCACAGGTGGGTACATCTGTGGCGTTTTATTTTTCAGGACACCCGAACTTTGCGGCAAATCAATCAGTTACCGTTATGGAAATAATAACATTCGAGTCCAAAGCCTACAAGGAACTGGACAACAAGATTACCGCCATTGCCGACTACATCTTCAACCACATGGAAACGGCAAGGCAAAGCGAGGAAGACATGTGGGTGGACAGCTACGAGGTCTGCACGTTCCTGAAAATAAGCGAAAAGACCCTGCAACGCCTGCGGGTGTCGGGGACTATCGCCTATTCCAACATCAGGGGACGCTACTTCTACAAGGTCAGCGAGATACGCCGGATGCTGGAAGAACGCCTGATAAGGAGCAACAAGGAGAACATCGACAACCTGATAACCAACCACCAGTTGTATGCTAAGGAAAGAGGAAATCTTAGAAAGGACAAGTAACGGGCTGGCGGTGTTCAAACACTACCTGCCCGGAAACTGGCGCATAGGTCGCAACTTCCTTAACCCGCTGTACGAGGACAGCAAGGCTTCCTGCAACATCTACTTCGACCGCCGGGGCGGTATCTACAAGATGAAAGACTTCGGCAACGACAGTTATAGCGGCGACTGTTTCTTCCTCGTGGGGCAGTTAAAGGGGCTGGACTGCAACCGGGCGGCTGACTTCGTGGAGATACTGGAAATCATCGACCGGGACTTGGGTTTGGGGCTGGCTTCCGGCACTCCGGTTTCCGTTCCCCCGGCAACCGTCCGCCGGGCAGTGCCGGACAAACCCGAAGAAACGTCCGAAAAGCCCGTCAAGCCCTACCAGTTCCGGGAACAGAAGTTCCCGCTTGCCGAACTGGTGTACTGGCAACAGTACGGCATCACGCCCGAACTGCTGGAACGTTACAAGGTCTGCTCGCTCCGGGAGTATCACAGCGAAACGGCAGAGGGCAAACCGTACACCTACACTTCATCGGTGGCAGAACCCATGTACGGCTACAAGGGCAAACAGCACATCAAGCTGTACCGCCCGTTCTCCACGCCCCGCTTCCTCTACGGCGGCAGCTTCGGCGAGAACTACAGTTTCGGGCTGGAACAACTGCCAGCCAAAGGCGACACGCTATTCATCACGGGCGGCGAGAAAGACGTGCTTTCGCTGGCGGCGCACGGTTTTCACGCTATCTGCTTCAACAGCGAAACGGTGACTATCCCTCCCACGCTGGTCTATCGGCTGACGTTCCGCTTCAAGCACATCGTCCTGCTCTTTGACATGGACAAGACGGGCAGGGAAAGTTCATGCAAGCAGGAAAAACTATTGGAAGAATTTGGCGTGAAACGCCTGCTGCTCCCGCTTCCGGGAACGAAAGAGGAAAAGGACATATCCGACTACTTCAAAGCCGGGAACACCCGTGAAGATTTCCTGAAGCTGTTTATCGAATTTTTAGACAACCTGTATAGCGACACATTGATTATGCTAAAATCATGCGAGATAGATTTCAACAACCCGCCCGCCAAAGCACAAGAGATTATTTCGGCGGGTGACGTTCCGCTGGGGACACAAGGCAACCTGTTCGGCATCACCGGGGGCGAGGGAACGGGAAAGAGCAATTATGTAGCCGCAATCGTGGCGGGCTGCATCTGCCCGGCTGGTGCGGAAGTAGATACGCTGGGCATACAGATAACCGCCAACGGCAGGCACAAGGCGGTCTTGCTTTACGATACCGAGCAATCGGAAGTGCAACTGTTCAAGAATGTAAGCAACCTGCTGGCACGTGCCAAACAGCCGGACAAACCCGATGAACTCAAAGCGTTCTGCCTGACGGGTATGTCACGCAAAGAACGCTTGAACGCCATTGTGCAGAGCATGGATAAGTTTTACTACCAGTACGGCGGCATCCAGTTGGTCGTCATTGACGGCATCGCCGACCTTGTTAAGAGTGCCAACGATGAAGCGGAAAGCGTGGCGGTGATAGATGAACTTTATCGGCTGGCTGGCATCTACAACACGTGTATTCTGTGCGTGCTGCATTTCGTCCCCAACGGTTTGAAGCTGCGGGGACATTTGGGCAGCGAGTTGCAGCGCAAGGCGGCTACAATCCTTTCGATAGAGAAAGACGATGAACCCGCCCAGTCGGTGGTGAAAGCCCTGAAAGTAAGGGACGGAAGCCCGCTGGACGTGCCGCTGATGCTCTTTGCATGGGACAAGGAAGCCGGGATGCACGTGTACAAGGGCGAGAAGCCCCGTGAGGAAAAGGAGAAACGCAAGGAAAGGGAACTGGTGAATGTCGCACATGACATCTTCGGGCGGCAGACACGCATCACCTACATAGACCTTTGCGAGCAGTTGCAGCAGGTATTGGACATCAAGGAGCGCACCGCAAAGAGCTATATCCGCTTCATGCGGGAAAGGGACATCATCACCAAAGACACGGCGAACCAAAGCTGTTTTGTCATCGGTTCATATCATCTTCAAAGGAACGCAAGCTGCCCGTAGGCGTATGGGCTGAACTTGTGTATTTTTAGGTGCTTGTGTCCTGCCCTGTTGTGATAACACGGCAGGATTTTTTCTGTTTGCACGTGATTTTTCAGGGTATTTGCTTAACTTTGCAGAAGTTACACGGAAAAGTAACGGCAGTTGGACGGCGGTTGCCGGAATATTGCCTTTATATATAACATATACGTTCGCCGAACGTCCCAAAGTAGAAAACTGGCACTTTTCAAAATGTGGGGATATTCAGCGCAGGATATGCTATGCGTTTGTCATAGCGTGGCTGCACTGTTTCCACATTTGGGTATGCCAGTACCTCTACTTTGAAACAGCGTCATGCCACGCTTTCTTTTTTGGGGTTGCGGCTAACGTGCCAAGACAGTAGGGATTTATATCACTTTAATACCTGACAATATGGAACAAATCAAAGCGCACATCGCCGTATCGCTGGACGGGCATACCGCCACGCCGGACTATGAACTGGACTGGATGCCCCGTGAGGTCAAGGAACTGGCGGCAAGGGAACACGCCGCCGCAAGCTGCCTGCTTATGGGGGCGAACACCTACAACTACATCTTTGAACACTGGGGCGGGTGGCCGCACAAAAGCAAACGGTCTTTTGTGGTGTCACACTACGACACCAACGTTACACCGGACTGCGGGGTGGAGTTCCTGACCGAAGAACCGCTGCAAAGGGTCTATGAACTGAAACAGGAAACCGACATGCTGGTGGTGGGTGGCGGCAAGCTGCTTACTTCATTGATTAAAGCCGGACTGCTGGACAGCCTGACAATCTACACCGTCCCGGTCATGGCGGGCAAAGGCATCGGTTTTGTCGGGGAAACATCCGGCTCGCTGTGGAAGCTCTCGGAAAGCAGGGTGCTGGATAACGGGGTGGTCTGTTCGACCTACCTGTTTGGCGGGAACATATAAAAAATGCGCCCGGTTTCCCTCCGGGCGCAACCACTAAAATTTCAATTATTATAAGCTGTAAAACCTATCACAATGAAATTTCAGCGGCAAAGATAGGCTATTTCTTCGGTTTCGCTTTCTTTTCGGGGAATGAAAAACCGACATTGAACTGCTCGTCCAGTACCAGCGAAGCATCGAAAGCCTTGCCGTTCTTGCCCTTGAAGCCCTTGATTAGCCCGGTCTTGCGTTTAGTCACCAGCTCGACAATCTGCTTGTCGGAAAGCTGCTTGTCGCACTTGTTGCGGAATATGGTAAGCGTGCAGTCCACGTTGGAACACTTCGCCACTTTCGGGTAGAACAGGATGCGCCCGCTGCCGCATTTCGGGCAGGGGCAGGTTTCACCAGTAGCGACAGATAGCTGCACCGATAGCAGTTCTGCGGTGATTTGCGTTGCGTACACCTCGATGCCCTTTCGGAACGTGTCGGCATCCATGCTGCCCGCTTCTATCTTGGCAAGGGCGGTTTCCCACATGCCCGTCATTTCGACATCGGCAATCTTCTTGTCCCTGACAATCCCATAAACGGCAAGCCCCTTGTCGGTAGGCACAAGGTTCTTCTTCTCACGCACGATGTACTGGCGGGCGAACAGCGTTTCGATAATCGCCGCACGGGTGGCGGGCGTGCCTATCCCGACATCTTTCAGGCTGGCTTTCAGTTCGGCATCTTCCAGTTCCCTGCCTGCGTTCTCCATTGCCGCCAACAGGCTGCTTTCCGTGTGCAGCGGTTTCGGCTTGGTCTGCTTTTCGAGCAGATCCACGCCGGAGAGTGGCAAATATTCTCCCTCTTGGAGTGGCGGCAGGCTGGCGGCTTCTTCATCCCCGCCCGTTTCCGGCTCGCCGAACACGGCACGCCACCCGGCTTCTTTCATCACAGACCCTTTCACCGTAAAGTCGGTATCTCCCCCTGACAGCAAGGCGGTGGTAACGTCTTTCACGCACTTGCCCGAAAAGGCTTCCAGCATACGCCCGGCTACCAGCTCGTAAACCGCCCGCTCGTCTTTGGAAAGTTCGCCGGGCAGGTTCTCGGTAATGATTAAGGCGTGGTGGTCGGTCACTTTGCCGTCATTCACGCTGCGGCGGTTCAGGGGTGTGCCGTCCAGCCCGGCGGCATACCCGGCAAAGCGGGAGTATTGCCCCAGCAGGGCGACACGTTCCGGCATTTCATCGAAAACGTCCTCCGGGATATAGCGGCTTCCGGTTCGGGGATAGGACATCACTTTCTTTTCATACAGGCTTTGCGCTATGGAAAGCGTCTTGTCAGCCGAGAAGTTCAGCTTCGTGTTCGCTTCCTTTTGCAGCGTGGTAAGGTCGTACAAAAGCGGCGGTTCTTGGCAGGCTTCTTTCCTCTCAACGGATTTAACCACAAGTTGCCCGGCATCCTTTACCCGTTGCAGGGCGGCTATGGCTTCGGGCTGCTGTTCCCACTTGGCGGTCGATTGGGCGGTAAAATTTATTCCCCCGCTGGCGGTCACCGCTTTGAGTTGCCAAAACTTGGCGGGTACGAAATTCCTGTTCTCCAAATAGCGGCCGCATATCATCACGAGCGTGGGTGTCTGTACCCTGCCCAGCGAGAACACCCCCTGCCCGGCAGCTACGCTCAACGCTTGGGTGGCGTTTATCCCTATCAGCCAGTCCGCTTCGCTGCGGGACTTGGCAGAGAGGTAAAGGTTATCGTAACGCTCTCCCGGCTGCAAGTTATCCAGCCCCTCACGGATTGCCTTGTCGGTAAGGCTGCTTATCCACAGGCGCACAAATGGTTTCCGGCAGTTCAGGTAATGGAAGATATAGCGGAAGATTAACTCACCCTCACGCCCGGCATCGGTGGCGACAATAATCCGGTCGCACTGGTCGAACACTTCCTTTATCACTTTCAACTGTTTCAGCACGCCGGGGTCTGCCTTGTACCCTTTCTCCGCTTTCACCTGACGGGGGATTAGCTGGAAATCGGGCGGCAGTATGGGCAGGCTCTCCCTGCGGAAGTTCGCCACGCCGTAGGCTTCCGGCATGGCAAGCTGGATTAAGTGGCCGAACGCCCATGTCACCATATACCCGTTGCCGGAAAGATAACCGTCATTACGCCCGGTCGCACCGATGATGCGGGCGATGTCCTTTGCCACGCTGGGCTTTTCTGCTATCAATGCAATCATAATTCTTTACTTTTTAATGGTGGATATTACATTTTCATTCCTCTGGACTTCTTGGGCTTGTCAGCTTTCAGGCTCTTGTCCTGCGCTTTCTCCTGCTTCTCTTTCTGCTTGGGGGTGGGCTTGTCCTGACCCTGTTTCAACGGCTCTTTGCCCTGCTTGGTGGCTTCGTTGGTCTTGCCCCCGGAATTGACCGCTACCTGCGTCCGGTTCTCGGCGGCGGGGGTAACGTCTTTCGGCTGCACCTTGTCGTGGGATTTGCCCTGTGCGCCGGGCTGTACATGACCGTTGAACTCAACGCCCTTGCCGTCCTTTAGCCCGGCTACCTGCTGTTCTGCGGGCTGCTGCCCCTGCTGCAAGAACTGGACGGCGGCACGGGGCAGGAACTCCAAGCCACGCTCCACCGCACTGACCTGCAAATAGGCACTGCGCTTCGTGCCGTCCCTGAATTGCAGGTTTTCCATTTTCACCGCTTGCCCGGCTTCAAAGGCGGCTTTCTGTTCCGGGCTGACTTGCACGTTACAGATTGTATCGGGGCATTTCCATTTGTCAGCCCGCATGTATTCCAGTTCGTGCGTGTACCTGTCCCGGCTGACAAACACGGGGATTTGCTCGCCGCTTTTCGGGTCTTTGATTTCAGCGATGCCGCCCAAGTTGCCAGTGCCTTGCAAGTTGCCCTGTTCCTGCTTGGTGAACCCGTGTTCATGGAACGGGCGTTGCAACAGCTTTTCGTCCTGCTGCACGCCGTGCAGCTTGGGTACTACCGTGCCGTCCTTTGCCTGATAGAAAGAGAGCTTGACATCGGTAGGTTTGAGGTAGAAGCCGCCCACCGTCCCCGAAACGGTGTAGGTATTTCGGGACTTGTAGCCACGCATCACCCGGTCGAAGTCCTTCGTGTTTTTCAGGGTGTCGGCGGTGATGCCGACTTTTTTCAGGTTCTCCCAGTCGATTTTTGCCGGGTCGAAGCGGTAACCCTGCTTGAACTCGTGGAAGTCGGGCTTCGGAACTCGAAGCATTTCAGCCCGCTTGTCGCCCTCCGGTGTAGGGTTGCGGTGGTTTTCCTCGATTGCCTTTGCGTCCCGCTCCGCTTCGGAAGCCTTGACGCTGAACAGTTCCAGCCCGGAAGTGTCCTGATACTTGCGGTAGAAGTTGGAAATGAAGTTGCTGAACACATCGCTGTTCTTGTCCACCTGCATGAACTCGCCACCGTGTGTCGGCGGTACGGTCTGCAAATTGCCCTCCTTGTCAATACCCTTAACGGCACTCACCTTTCCCTGCTGTTTATCCAAGACCAGCAGCACGTCTTTTTCCTGCCCCTCTGCGGGCGGGGTCATTCTGTTTGCCATAAATAATTGAAATTTTAGCGGTTACGGGAATAGTCCCGCCCAAAGGTAGCGACTAAATATGCTATATTTGGACGGGCGGCAAGGGCTGTCCGAATTTGTCCTGCGGTGTCCCGATTTGTCCGGGTGGGATGAAATTCCGCAACCATTGGTTGCAGAATTGAAAAGGGCATAAAAAAAGAGAGTGAATGATTTCACTCTCTTTCGATGAACCCTTTGTGAACCCTTTGGTCGTTTTTTGAAATAGCTAAAACTCAAGTAATTTGCATATTTTGCAAAAGAAAATCATTCGAGTATGAACCATATGTGAACCCTTTAATGGATTAGCGGGGAACACTGTTTAAGCGTCATCGCGCTTCGTTAGTAATCTGTTATTGCACTCGTTTCAAATCCCCGATAGATTGGAGTGACATTTCTATGTAGGGAATAGTTTTTAGAATATGGATGTTATCTATTGCTTCTTTACCACCCAATGCCAATGCCGATACAAGACATGGAGATTATAGAATAAAAATAATTCATCTTTCTTATTATCAGTCATTTGAATATTTTCTGTTTTTCTCTATTTTTGCCATTTTCTGTTATTCAGTACACTTTGAAATATCATTTTCTTTTGTACCTTTGCATCCGCAAAAAACAAAAGAAAATCAACTATTTAGTGTAATTACCCGGTTACGGCACCTAAATCGAGATAAAACCTCTAAACAATGGCAATGTTAGAAAATAAAACGAAAGAAAACCCCAAGCTGGAGCAAAATAAGCTCTCGGACGGTAGAATAAGCCTTTACTTAGAGTATTATTTCCTCCTCAAATTATTAAAAGTAATACTGTCAAAAAGAAATACCTTTTATTCTTACTCTTTTCGCCAGTACTTATATCTTGCAGTCAACAGAAAAAAGTTTAGTACGGTTTGGATATATAGACAAAAAACAGACTAAACTCCAAACATGGAAATTCAGATATTTTTTATACATTTCTCTTATATACAAATGATAGCCGAATTCAATTCATATATGAGTAACATAGACATAGACTTCTTCAAGGAGTTGTGTCTGAAACATGGAGAGTTACGACATTATAAAAAGAATGAGTTTATTCTCCATGAAGGTGATGCCTGTTCTTTCTTCGGGTTTATCTTATCAGGCGTAGTCAAATACAGTTGCACCAACCGGACAGAAAACAAGCCGTATAATGTCGGTTTTTCCTTTCCAAATGAATTTATAGCCGATTATCCCACTTGCTTATATGGCATGAAATCAGAATTGAATATACAGGCGATAATCCCGTGCGAGATTTACATCTGTTCTTCTACATTCTTACAGCAAAAATTCAAGGAAAATAATGAAAACCAACGGATAGCCCGTATCGCAGCCGAACAGATGTTTTTCCAATCATATTCACGTTATTTGGATTTATTCAGATTCACACCGGAAGAGCGTTACCTCCAACTTTTAAAAAAATGCCCTGCAATCCTTCAAATGGTATCACTAAAAGAAATAGCATCCTACCTTAAAATTACACCCATACACATGAGCCGAATCAGACGCAAGCAAAGTTTTGACAACAAAAAATAAACATAGGTTTAGAAATTTACATTATAACAATATTCCAAGAGTATCTTAATCTGCCAAAGAATTCTTCTTTTTATCTTTGTCTTATCTTTGGTTGGTTCAACGAAGAGACAAAATAAAGATTGAATGAGTTAAACAAGAGATTAAAAAAAAGAATATGAAAACAAAAGAAATTCTTGGAATACTTATGCTATTCCTCTGTACATTCAGCTTTATAAGCTGCGACGATGATAATGAACAGACAAATGAATTAACCCCCGAAGCACTTTATCAGACTTCATGGCGTGGAACAGGGCATTGTGAGGCTTGGACAGTACAAAATATGGGGGTCGGTATGCAATTTGTAGATACTCGGAAAGGGAAAGTAAATTGGGAAGGTTACGATGAAATTGATATTACTTATACAATAGAAGGGAAATATATCACATTTAATAGCAATGCTTTATATTTGGGTGGAGCCCCTTGGATTATCAAAAGCTATACCCAAAAACATATAACCATTATACAGAATGAAATTAGTCCAGATAAAGAGAAAGTAGCTACAATTGAATTAGAGAAAATAGATTAAACTGAATCATGGGAACATTAAGTTGCATAAATGTATGCTACAACAGAACAATGAGAACCGTGAGATTTGCAAATTGAGCAAAGAAAGTCATAAATACCTTGTAAATAAAGGAAAAAATGCAGATTCATCTAATATTCCTTTATGTGCTATTATCGGGCTGGTCTATGGGCTGAAACACAAGGAAAAGAGATTCACCTTGTTCTTTTGTATAGGATTGGTTATTGGGTTAGGATGAGCAATTTATATGCTACTGCTAATAAGGTCAATGTAAATCAAAGGAATATGAAACTGAAATATATATTGAATGCTATACTATTTGTTTTGGCATTATCTTTTTTGTCTATGTGTATATTTAAGACTACAGAGTTAAGTTTAAAATGTATGCAATTTGCTGTATCTATCTCTTGTATAGGAGCAATGTTTTCTACAAAAAGATATAGATACATATTTGCATCTATTGCTTTAATCATTATAGGAATATCTTTTTCACTTTAAATGTCCATAATAACGATAATGATTTGATTATTGAATGGTATAATAATAGTCCAGTCTACAGATAGCGACTAAAAACGGGGGCAAGGGATGCCCGAATTTGTCCTGCGGAGCTTGAAATTATCCGGGTGCGGTAAATCTCCAACTGTTGGTTGGAGATTTAAAACGGGTACAGACCGAAGTTAATCGCTTGCTTTAAACGAGCCATTTGTGAGCCATTTGTATATATTGTTTTCGGCTTATAATCAACAGTTTTACAAAAATCGCATTATACTTGTGAGCCATTTGTGAAGCGTTTATGAAGCGTATGGCAAGCCTTTGATTGAGTTTCCGTTATTCTCCTATTATCAGGTGACACGACAAAAAGAAAACATCTTCGGCAAAATCTTTGTTATGTTTTTGCAGGTGATTACATAATATACTATCTTTGCATATAGAAACAAAGGACATAAATATGGCTTCATTCAGAAAAGAGATACTTGGGCAGATTGAACGGATAGATACCGGGCGTATATTCACGTTCCGGGATTTATCGTTTGAAACGGAAAAGACCGCCAATGTTGCGGTGCTACTTTCCGAACAGAGCCGCAAAGGGGTACTGGTACGGGTTGAAAAGGGGGCGTACTACCGTCCCAAGAAATCAGTGCTGGGGCTGGGAAAGCTGCCTGTCTATCAGGATGAACAGTTCCGCTACCTGACTGAAAAACTGAACGGCTATATCACGGGGGCTTACATCTATAACAAAATGGGGCTGACCGAACAGGTAGCCACAACCATAACGATAGCCACTCCTAACCCGGTTCGCCGTTTCCGTTTCAAGAACTTGGATATAGAGTGCGTGAAAGCCTACTGCATGGTCTATCCGGATGAAAGCCTTGTCCCGTACTTGCGGCTGCTCGATGCGATAAAGGACATGAAGCGCATACCCGGAACAACCGGGCAGGACATCTACAACCGGGTCAAAAGCCAATATTTCAACGGGTACAGCCTGCCGGAACTGGAAAAAATCGTATCTTTGGCGAAAAGTTACCCGCCACGTGTCAGAAAGGTGGTGGCGGATATACTGGGCGACATCAGACAAACCGTATTGCAAACGGAAATGGCAAAGACCATTCTTCCCACGACACGGTTCAACTTGGATTATAAAACAGCATAGGACAGAAATATGAATTTACATTCGGACAAGGAAGCGTTCAAGGAAATCATCGCACTGGCGGCTGACCATTTCGGCTACGAGCAGTCGCACGTGGAAAAGGATTACTGGGTATCGAAGATACTGCGGGATATTTCCATGTCCGAATATGCGGATAAGACCTACTTCAAAGGCGGAACTTCACTTTCCAAAGCCTACGGGCTGATAGAACGTTTCTCGGAAGATTTGGACTTGTTCGTGTTCACGGGTGATAAAGGTGCGTCCAAGCAGGCAGAAAAGACATTGAACAAGAAACTTTCCAAATACATAGCCGAACTCAATAGTGACATATACAAGGAAGATTTGTCGGAAACGGGCGGTAATTACCGTAAACTGTATTTCTCGTATGACAATGTATTTCAAGGCGTGGGACTGAAAGAACATTTGGAAGTAGAGATAAAATCCTGTGACCTGCCGGACAAAAAACTGATGTTCTACCCGGCGGACAAGCGGGTTATCAAACCGATTGTGACCGCCTTTCTTGAAAGCATCGGGCAAGAGGAACTGATAAGCACCTACGGGCTGGAAAGTTTTGAAACGCAGTGTATCAACCCCCGAAAGACTATCTGCGACAAGGTTTCAAGGCTGGTAAAGCTGTCTTACAATGAGGATGCAGCCGCACTGTTGGCAAAGCATATCCGTGACGTTTACGACTTGTCGGCACTCTACCACAATCAGGAATATAACGATTACCTACATTCGGAAGATTTCTTGGATGCCATGTACCGGGTGACGATAGAGGACGGACTAAATAAAAACTCCCGTTCGCACTTGTCGCTGGCTGATGCACCGATATTCAAGGATGCCGAAGCGGTCATGGCGTTACCCGAAGTGGCTACGGCGTACACTACCGATTTGAAGAAACTGACTTTCGACAAAAGCAAGATGCCGCCGATAGGCAAGGCTGTGGAAGCATTGAAGAACCTGCACGAAATATTAGTGCGTTTTGAAGCCTACCGCACCAAAAAGCAAAATGAAGAACAACCGTAAAGCTACATCGGCTGTTCTTCACTCCATACATTATTATATATAGCTATTCTTCCTCCTTAATCAAGTGGCATAACTCCGGGTCGTTCTTAATCCGGGTTATCTCGTCCTCGACTATCTGCCTGACTTCCTGACGGATGCGGTCATAGTTGGCTTGTATCTCCTCCTGCATCCGGTCGTTGCCGTCCTTGTCGGTGAAGTCGATAATCTGCGGCAACTTCACGTAATGGGCGGTTTCCCGCTTCACCTTTTCGTTGTCCACCACGATTTCGCAGTGGAAAATCTTCTGCTCTATCCGTTCATCGAAGTTGTCCGCCACAGCACCCACGAACATACCTTGCGTGAGGTTGGATATTTTGCTGGCGGGTATCAGGCTGTCCATTTGGGTGCTTATCGAGGTGGATTTTTCCCGTTGGTTTATCGTCATGCTCTGCCGTTTCTGCAACACCTTTCCGAAACGCTCGGAAAGGATTTTCGCCGTTTCACCGACTACTTGACCGCTGAACACGTTACCCACAGTATTTTGGATAACCCGGCTTTCCTTGTCCCCGTAATCACGGGTAAGCTGGCTGTAATCCTGAAAGCCTAACAGAACCGCAACCTTGTTGCTTCGGGCGGTACATATTCCGGAGCATACCCGTTCACTTTCCGGCAGCTTATTAGGGTATAAAACCATACCTTAAAAGCGTAATTTTTATCCGTTCATCCCCTAAAAGGATGAAAAAATGGATAACCAGACATTAAAATCTCAATTTTTCCGGAGCATATCCGTTCACCTCCGAGAATTGCAGGTTGTAGCACCCTTTTTCCGGAGCATACCCGTTCACTTTAGACGTATGCTTTCAGATTTTCCGGAGTATATCCGTTCAGCCGTGCATGGAATTGTGAGCGTATATCTTCGTTTCCGGAGCATATCCGTTCATTCTTTCCCCGGTTTCAGTTTCCTTTGTGCTGGTAAGCTAACAAGAAACAGCACAGTCATGGCAGGAACAACAAAGGATATGAGTCTGATAAAACAAGTACTCCAGCTCAGCAGGCCGGAGAATCCAACCGCGGTGTAAGCCCAAGTTACCGATTGACAAGAAACTGTCAACCGTAATGTGATACAGTAAAGCCATCGATGAACATCGAGCGACCTCCTTGAGATGAAGATCCCGAGGTGGGAATGGATGTTCC
>NZ_DS981439.1:82708-84241 GCF_000154845.1 Phocaeicola coprocola DSM 17136
AACCGCATCCAGCGTCTATAAAGAATGCCGGCTTCCGTCTGAGAGCCTCGATGGAAGAACTTGAAACGGACACGGCAAGGGGCATACAGACTGCTCTGCAGCCGACCTTGCAACCGGAAATTACATCACGGGCGGAATGACGGTCATCATTACCGGACCGGCAGGAACCGGGAAGTCCTACTTTGCCTGTGCCCTGGGTGACAGGGCATGCAGGAACGGCCGGAAGGTACTGTACTTCACGATGAACATGCTCATCGAGAACCTGAAGCTTGCACATCTGGAAGGACGGGAAACAAACTTCTTCCGGAAGCTGAACGCACATGACCTGCTGATTATCGATGACTTTGGGATGGTCAAGCTGGACGGCCAGATACAGCATGACTTTGAACAGATCATAGATGACCGGTACAACCGGAAGGCACTCATCCTGGCCAGCCAGCTTCCCGTTGCAGACTGGTATGATGTGTTCCAAAGCGAGCTCATTGCGGAAGCCTGTCTGGACAGAATCGTGCATAAGGCAATAAAATTTGACCTTAAAGGAGAGAGCCTAAGAAAGAAGTATTAACTTTGCCAACAACACTGAATACTAACTGGGGACTGAACGGATATCACCGGAAATGCTGAACGGGTATCCGCCGGAATATGCAGGCGGTGGCAATCAAATTATCCAACCCCCGAAAATATATAGTTGGTAATTCATCTATTATCACCGAACTTTTAAGCTGACCTTTCTTGTTTATCAGCTTCACGATACGGGAATTATATAATTCCAGTGCTGCCGAGTAGATATTTTGGCGGTCAGGATTGTTGCCGACAACCAGTATTTTAGGCTCTTTCGGGTTGTTGATGTCAAGTGAAAAATCATCGCCCGTCATTACCCAGTAAAGGGCGGGTGAAATCATCCTTGAAAGCGGGATTTTTGCACTGGCAATCTGCCCCTGCAACTGTTCAACTGCCGAACTTTCCCAAGCGTCCACGAACGGGGAAAGGTAATTTTCCAGTTCGGGATAACTGCGCAAAATCGTGAATACATCAGCGTATTTCTTGTTCAACAGTTCTATGGCATGGGGAAACGTGCAATACCTGCCGCCTTGATAGATGCGCAAATACCAAATAATGGCTGCAAGCAGGATAATCGGGCTTTCCACGAAGAAGTCGCCCTGCTTGCTTATCCAGCTTCGATTGAGGTTAAGCATAATCGTGTAGCTGGCTTCATAAGCATCCGCAATGTCCGACATGAAGCTGGCGTTTATAGGGTTACATCGGTGGCTCTTGCGTGGGTCGTCAAAGTTGATAACGTAAAATTTCGGCTTGACCTTGTAGCCGTCCAAGTGGTTAAGCAAATGATTGTAAGCGATTTCCGAAAGGTCAGGAAACTTATAATCATACAGGTAGAGCGCAAAACCTTTCTCGATTTGCTGTTTTATGTAATTATTTACTACTGCGTATGACTTCCCGCTGCCCGGCGTTCCTAACACGATACTCGCTCGAAAAACGTTTACAACGTTAATATAGCCATTGTCCACTCTCTTA
>NZ_DS981438.1:0-1395 GCF_000154845.1 Phocaeicola coprocola DSM 17136
GTCTCGCCTGTGGTGGATTCGGATATTATTCCATCACCATATTCTATGCTATTCAAAACAAAGAAATCGGTTTGATGGAATTGTCTTTCAGTTTCATATCAGGATATACTGTAAAACTAATTCCTAATTTTTTCTCTACATCATTTTGATGAAATGTTATACCTTTCCCGAAATGGAAAGAATCATTGTCAAAATGGTTTATACGTAAAGCGTAGTATTTTTTATCCGTTAGAGATTCGTTTTTCTTGTTTACTACCTTGACAGTTGCAATATCATATTTATCAATGAATCCATTTTCTTGAAGTAAAGACAAAAACTCTTCCGATACGATTTTTAGTTTTATGCTCCACTGGTCACAAAAATCAAATTGCAAAATTCCCGGTTTCTTGTTGCATACGAGGTATAAGACGGGAGGCAAGTTTTCTTCCCAACCATTCTTGTCTTTCCACATCCATCTCCATTTAGTTTGAAATCGTTGTCTTTTACTTTCATCATAAGTATCACATACATCAAATTTACCATATTCCAATAATCCTTTAGGAAGTTTATCTATCCCATATCGCCAAATATAAAGTTCCTCTGTATTCATAATTATTATCGTTAATGGTTTAGCGGGGAACGCTGTAAGCGTTATCCCGGTTTGTTAGCAAAATATTATACCCATTCTAATATTGGGTTAGGTCTATGAATAAAATACCGTTTATTATCCGAAATTGAAAATATCATTCCCGAATGCAATTTCGTTCAAGTTCCTCTTTTTACAATCCACAACGCCTCCACCCGTCTGTCCGCATCTGTACTGCATCGATTTTCCATGCTTCCCCCACACGTTTCATACAGAAACGATAGTCGAGATTGATTCTTTCATCCTGCGCATAGATGTAAAGTTTGTTGCGGGAAACCTGTTCGGCATCAACCAGGCGGAAGGTGGCATACGTCCCCTCTGGAGAAAGCGACAAAGCGAGCGGCCGATACCCCATCCGTGGCTTCTCGGATACATACTGCTGCCAGATCTGCTGCAACTTCGGTCGCACATCCGGCGCATCAAAATCTGTCTGGTCGGTATATTTCTCCCATTGAGTCATGGCGGCAAAGAAAGCATACAGCACCTGTTCCGCCTGATGAACCGCATCAGCGTCCACCTCCAACTTCTTCTTCGCCTGGCTTCGTTGCAACGAGGCGAACAGCTCCATCTGCTCCTGGGTAAAAGAGGTCGCCTGGACGCAAGGAAAGCGTTTATTGAAAGCAATGCCAAGCACCCCTTCATAAGTGATCTGAGTTTGCGAACTTGCAATGAATCAGCTTAGGAAGCTGAGCACCCCGAGCACCCCTTCATCGTCCAGCGACTGGCAATCCAGTCCAACAGAGCCCACTTTATTGGCTTGCATCATGGAA
>NZ_DS981438.1:1495-2285 GCF_000154845.1 Phocaeicola coprocola DSM 17136
CCCTCGGTAAACCAGCTGAACAATGGCGTTGAATCCAAGAATAAGCTCATTGGGTATGAGGATACCTGGCCGATCTTTTCGGTTTTGAATCCGGTCTTCGGAAGGTCTGTATCATCGAAGATGACACACCTGATGTCCGACTTCAATGTCGTTCTACGTTTCACACGTGAATACACCTGCCTGAAAACCGAGTAGATTATACGTCGCCAACTGATGTTGCCGTCGTTCATGAAACGATAGAACATATCTTTGTGGCAGACAAACATCTTGCCCAGGGCAGAAGACGAATAGTTGGCAGCATTCTTAATTGAAAAGAACGGGAACAGAACAAGCAGCTGCAACACCTGAAGACAGGTGAATTTGCAATTCGGATTCTTAACTGACCCGATGACTTTGCTTTGTATCCTTATGCTGTTCATAATGGTTGATATGCTGTTTATTGCCTTGCTAGAGTCATTCTTTGCAAAAAACTCTTGGAGTTCACCGATAATATATCTATTTTTGTTCATGGCTAAAGGGTGCTATATCGTTTGTTTGGCGACATTAATATAGTGATAATCATCGAATTATCAAACTCTTTAGCCTTTTTTATTACATTATTTGAGTACTTGCGAAACTTGAATTATATTATATAATCCACCAAGAGTATTAAAATGCTTATTTATCGTTTCTATCGTTTTCATATTATTGAGTAATTACATCTAATGGTTAGAAAGGAGCATCGTTAGATGCTATCTTTCGTTGTTACTAACTTATTTATAAATCTCAATCCGGTGAATAAACACCCAAT
>NZ_DS981437.1:0-1115 GCF_000154845.1 Phocaeicola coprocola DSM 17136
AGAATTATGAAAAACATGCTGAATTTTTGCTAGAACTTTGTACAAACTTTTTGGAAGTTTGTACGAAAGATAAAATAATTTGTACAAATAAATGACATAATTTGTACATCTTTTCCGAAACATATGCTGAAGACTTTGGGAAATGATAGACGGAGAAAAATGATTTACAGAAATAATATTTTATTTTTGTGAAAAATAAAATAGATAATCATCTCAAAGCAACAAAAAGCATTATCTCCAGAACAATATATCCGCCAGCGAGCACGTAAGTTGCCCATTGGTGATTGTTATCTCACAGAAGGATGGGAAGACTGTGGAGAATTGATGGTATGGGTAACCCGGTGTCACCCGCAGCAAACCTATACAGTAGGAATTTATCTCATTGATACATTCTGCTGTGGAGTAAAAGATAGTCACTGGTATTTCAGCCTCGATCACACCCTCTAGAAAATAATAATGTAGAAGATGCAAATACTGTCCATAATATACATTTTCGTAGTTGTAGACAGTAGAGTCATACACCATATCCTATTATGACGAAATGGTTTCTCAATCGTTTGATATGCTAAGAAGACATTTGAAAAGAATATTTTGAGAGGGTATATATTGTCAGTTGTTTACGACAAGACTCAGACCAATGCCTCTTTTGGTAACTATATCTATCTGCGGGTCATTGGCAAACAACTTCCTCAGTTTGGTGATGAATACATCAAGGCTGCGTGAAGCAAAATAATCGTCATCGGTATTCCAGAAACGGTTGAGAATGGTTTCCCTGTTTACAACCTCACCTTTATTCTGCGCGAGAAGTTGAAGCAACTGGGCTTCCCTTACCGTAAGGGTGGTTTTATTGCCAGACTCGTTGTTAAGCAGAAATGCCTGTTTCGCATCAAGAACATACTTTCCAAAACGGCATATCCCGCTTTCATCACGGGACTTGGTACCTTCCTTCATCTTCAGAATGGCATGAAGGTGAGCATCCAGTTCATCAGGATTAACGGCTTCTTTACTTATTATTGACTCCGATATCATAGCCCTTTCTCACATCCTTGGAGAGGAAGAGCCGATGCTAATATATAGTAATATCACCTCTGTTTCCCTATAAAGGCGTACCATTC
>NZ_DS981437.1:1215-2141 GCF_000154845.1 Phocaeicola coprocola DSM 17136
AATTAATCCATGGCCCATTCCGGGATCGTATAAAATTTCCTTCAATTGGGCAGATATGGCTGTTTCTCAGAACAGACTTATCGTAACCTTTTGAGCATGAAACTTTCGACTGGTTTGCGTTCAACGGATCTATCATCAGCAAGCATCTCACAGGCAAAAGAAAAGCCATTGCCATCGACCTTTCCATATTCCCAAATCAGGCAAGAAGACACCTTGGATAGGTTACTTCTGGTCCGGTTGTGCAGGAGAGTACAAGCGAGGATTGGAAATCATGGGCATCGGTATCATTGACATCGACAACCATGAATGCATGACTTTAGGTTCCATTCAGACACCGGATTGTAAGACCTTGGATAATATGGACAAGAACCTTGTTGACTGGTACAGCTGCTATCTTATCAGCAGAAAAGACAAGCTGCAAAGCATATCCAAAACGGTGGTTGCAGACGCATTCTTTTCCAAGGAAACTTTCGTAACGCCTATGTGTGAGAACAGTTTCCATGTTATCAGCCGCTTTAGGAATGATGTTGTCCTGTACTATCCGACATTGGAAAAGAAAACAGGAAAACGTGGTCATCCCAAGTGGTTTGACGGCAGGATTGACTTTGCCAATCTGGATTTGACCCGGTGCAAGGAATACGAGGTGAACAAAGGAAAGCTATACGGATTGAGGGTTTATCATTAGTGTCCCGTTAAAATCGGGACGAATTAAATATTAATCAAACAACCCCGGGAAAAGGGGATTTAATTGCTCTTTGACATCATTGAAATTAGTCTTATTGAACAACTCTTGTAAAGGTGTTTTATCCGTTAATGAAATGCTCAAAATCTGTAGGACCTCATAGGTCGAACGGCTTAAGTGCAAATCATGTTGGATAATAGCTACCAAACAATAAGTGATAATAGCCACACTTATCTGAATACGG
>NZ_DS981436.1:0-14583 GCF_000154845.1 Phocaeicola coprocola DSM 17136
TATACGATAAACCAGTGGAAATCCCTGAAAAATATCCTCAAGGACGGTTCTGCGGAAATATCGAACAACCTCTGTGAGCAAAGGATGAAACCTGTAAAGCTGCTGCTCAAGAACTGTATGAACATAGGCAGTGAGGATGCAGCAGGAAACTCGGCATTCATCTTTTCTCTGATAGAAAGCTGCAAGCTTAATGATATAGCCCCTCAGGATTACCTGAAGCACTTGTTTGAATGTATTCTTCATGGTAAGGACTGCGACAAGAAGGTCCTTCTGCCATGTTTTTATAAATCGGAATGTTAAAACTAAACTATTTTCTTGCGGACATTTTTATTTTATCGGCTGAAAAACAGCCGATAAAATTGTCGTGGCGGAAAATAGAATGGTTACAATCAATAAGGTAATCGACTTATGGCTAAAATGAAAGGTGTAGTTGTAGTGAATACAGAACGCTGCAAAGGGTGCAACTTGTGCGTAGTAGCTTGCCCGTTACACGTACTGTCGCTCACCGCCAAAGTAAATCAAAAAGGATATAACTATGTGCAACAGGTAGTAGAAGATACCTGTAACGGATGCTCTTCGTGCGCCATTGTGTGTCCAGACGGTTGCTTAACCGTATACAGAGCAAAATGTGAAGAATAACTTTAAAGCAAAACAATCAGAATTATGGCAGAAGAAATAGTTCTAATGAAAGGTAACGAAGCTATCGCTCATGCCGCTATCCGCATCGGTGTAGACGGATACTTCGGTTACCCTATCACTCCCCAATCAGAAGTATTGGAAACTCTTGCCGAACAGAAGCCGTGGGAAACAACCGGAATGGTTGTATTGCAGGCTGAAAGTGAAGTAGCAGCAATTAATATGGTATATGGAGGCGCAGGAAGCGGTAAAATGGTAATGACTTCGTCATCCAGTCCGGGCGTCAGCCTGAAACAGGAAGGTATTTCATACATTGCCGGTGCAGAATTACCTTGCCTGATTGTAAACGTAATGCGTGGAGGTCCGGGACTTGGAACCATACAGCCGAGCCAGGCAGATTATTTCCAGACAACAAAAGGTGGAGGACACGGCGATTACCATTTAATAGCTTTAGCTCCGGCATCTGTACAGGAAATGGCCGATTTTGTAGGTCTTGCATTTGAACTGGCTTTCAAATATCGTAATCCTGCAATGATCCTTGCAGATGGTGTAATCGGACAGATGATGGAAAAAGTAGTTCTTCCAGCTCCTCGTCCGCGCCGTACCGAAGAGGAAATCATTGCACAATGCCCATGGGCCGCTACCGGATGCAAGGGACGCAAACCGAATATCATTACTTCACTGGAACTCGATCCTGCTGTAATGGAAAAACGTAATTTACACTTGCAGGAAAAATATGCAGAAATTGAAGCCAACGAAGTACGATATGAAGAAATAGACTGCGAAGATGCAGAATACCTGATTGTTGCATTCGGTTCATGTGCCCGCATTGCACAGAAATCAATGGAACACGCACGTGAAGAAGGAATTAAAGTCGGACTGTTCCGCCCTATTACTTTATGGCCATTCCCAAGCAAGCCATTGGCTGAAAGAGCAAAAAACATAAAAGGCATCCTTGTTGTAGAGTTGAATAGCGGACAGATGATTGAAGATGTTGAACTGGCTGTAAAATGCAGCATACCAGTTGAACACTTCGGACGTTTGGGAGGTATTGTTCCCGACCCAGATGAAGTGATTGATGCACTAAAAGAAAAAATCATTAACAAGTAAGAAACTCATGGGCAATATAGATCAGATCAGAACCGTGCTCAATGTGATATTCATGATAGGAGCAGCAGCTTCTTTCATTCTTTATTTTTCATTGGGAGAAGACAAAACTATCTTCTTTTATGTATGCGGCGCATCGCTGTTCGTAAAGATGATGGAGTTTGTGTTCCGTTTCTTTCTACGCTAACCCGATAAGGAGGAGAAATTTATGACAAAAGAAGAAATAATGAAACCCGAGAATCTGGTTTACCAGAAACCTCGTTTATTAAATGATAATCCGATGCACTACTGTCCGGGATGCAGCCACGGAGTAGTTCATAAACTGATTGCCGAAGTTATAGAAGAAATGGGTATGGCAGAAAAAGCTATCGGTATTAGTCCGGTGGGATGTGCTGTATTCATGTACAACTATCTTGACATCGATTGTCAGGAAGCAGCTCATGGACGTGCGCCTGCACTGGCCGGAGCCATCAAACGCTTATGGCCCGACCGTCTGGTATTCACATATCAGGGAGATGGTGACTTGGCTTGTATCGGTACAGCAGAAACAATCCATTCTCTAAACAGAGGTGATAATATAGCCATTATATTCATCAATAATGCCATTTATGGTATGACAGGAGGACAAATGGCTCCTACTACTCTGGTAGGAATGAAAACTGCAACATGTCCGTACGGACGAAATCCGGAAATACACGGATATCCGTTGAAAATGACAGAAATAGCAGCGACACTGCAAGGTACATGCTATGTAACACGCCAGTCAGTTCATACGGTAGCAGCAATCCGCAAAGCTAAAAAGGCAATCCGCAAAGCATTCGAAAACAGCATGCAAGGCAAAGGTTCGAGTCTGGTAGAAATCGTTTCTACATGTAACTCAGGATGGAAAATGACTCCAGAAGCAGCCAACAAGTGGATGGAAGAAAACATGTTCCCTTTCTACCCATTAGGCGACCTGAAAGATACAAGCGGAGAAAACAAATAACATTACCAAAACAAGCACTATCATGAAAGAAGAAATCATTATAGCAGGATTTGGAGGACAAGGCGTATTGTCAATGGGTAAAATTCTGGCTTATTCAGGACTGATGGAAAATAAAG
This sequence comes from Phocaeicola coprocola DSM 17136, assembly GCF_000154845.1. Lineage (GTDB taxonomy): Bacteria > Bacteroidota > Bacteroidia > Bacteroidales > Bacteroidaceae > Phocaeicola > Phocaeicola coprocola. Next base: position 2,845 of record NZ_DS981436.1, read on the forward strand.
AAGTTACTTGGATGCCTGCCTACGGTCCCGAACAGCGAGGAGGAACAGCCAATGTAACGGTTATCGTCAGCGACGAACGTATTTCATCTCCTATTTTAAGTAAATATGATACAGCCATTATTCTGAACCAGCCTTCACTTGCCAAATTTGAAAACAAAATCAAACCAGGCGGTGTACTGATTTATGATGGTTATGGCATTATAAACCCTCCTACACGCAAAGACATTCATGTATATCGTATTGATGCTATGGATGCAGCCAACGAACGTAAAATGGCAAAGACATTCAATATGATTGTATTGGGAGGATTATTGAAAATCCGTCCTATCGTATCAATAGAAAGCGTTATTAAAGCACTGCGTAAAACATTGCCTGAACGCCATCATCACCTGATACCGATGAATGAAGAGGCAATCCATATAGGAATGGATATTATCAAAGAAATAAAATAATAAATACCAACTCCAATCAAAACTCAGAGGCGTGCAGATAGTTTTTGTATAGAAAGTTCTGCACGCCTCTGTATCAATACATCTTCTAGTATTTTTGCACTCCGTACACGGTTTCTTTCGTTTTTATATTGTATCTTTGCCTCCATTATGAGGAAGATATTTTTTATAGCAACAATATTACTGATTTGCGGAACCATATCTGCGCAAAATACCTATCAGCAAAGTCAATTCACAGGGCAGTTCGGAAGTTCTGCTTCAGGAGTGGACAGTAACTTGTACGACCGCAACGGAAACCCGATTGATACAACTTCCGTAATTGATGCCAGTACTATTCCTATCGGACTTACATCATGGAAGATAGACAGACTTTTCGGCAACAGAACAGAGATTCCGGTAGATACATTGCAGCATAACTTTCAAAATACGAATGATACAGGAGGACCTACAGGACACTATACATATTTAGGAAACTTGGGAGCTCCACGTATCGCTCACGTTTTTTTCGACCGCAAAGATCCTGAACAGTTTTTCTTTCTGGATCCGTATGACTATACAGTCGTCAGACCGGAAGATGTCGTTTACACCAATACCAAATCTCCTTTTTCAAATCTGACTTACTATAAGCAGGGAGGAAGTAAAGACGGTGAAGAACGTTTTAAAGCTTATTTTGCCGTAAATGCCAATAAAAGACTGGGATTCGGTTTCAATATAGATTATGTTTACGGTCGAGGTAAATATATGAACCAGTCTACTGCCTTATTCAACGGAAATCTTTTTGCTTATTATCTTGGCGACAAGTATAACATGCATTTCAGTTTCATGAACGACAACTTAAAAGTTGCCGAGAATGGTGGTATTACTGACGACCGCTTCATTACTGACCCCCTGGGAATGGCAGAAGGAGGTAAAGTGTATGGCAATAGCGAAATTCCAACAAATTTATCTCAGGTATGGAATCATAATACCGGTTACCATGCTTTCCTTACCCATCGTTACAACTTGGGATTCTACCGTGAAAATCCAGACGCAAAGGATACGGTCAATACAGAAGTATTTGTTCCGGTAACAAGTTTCCTTCATACTGTAAATGTAGACATTAACCGTCGCAGATATATTTCATACGACGAGGAGCAGAACCAGAAATATTTTCAGAATAACTATTTGACAGACATCCAGCGTGATGAAACAGAACATCTTGCCGTAAAAAATACCATAGGTATATCTTTACGTGAGGGATTCAATAAATGGGCCAAGGCTGGACTGACAGCTTTCATGAGTCATGAGTACCGCCGTTTCACAATGACAGATACCCTTGCTCAAACTCCGGGACAACGTATTCCGACCGACTATGTTGAAAATACCGTATCGGTAGGAGGACAACTCATCAAGGAACAAGGAAAGACATTACACTATGACGTCATGGGAGAAATAGCCCTGGCTGGAGAAGATGCCGGACAGTTTCAAATAGAAGGAAAAGGTGATCTGAATTTCCGCCTGTTCAGGGATACTGTCAGACTGGAAGCGAATGCATACATCAAAAACCTGAATCCGACATTCTATTACAGACATTTCCATTCCAAGCATTACTGGTGGGATAATAATGACTTATCGAAAATCATGCGTACCCGTATTGAAGGGAAACTGAGTATCGACCATTGGAAAACCCAACTGAAAGCTGGAGTAGAAAACATTAAGAACTATACATATCTTGACAATACTTCTGTAAAATATACCGAAACAGCTTCGGATAAAGAAGTTGTAAGCTATAAAAATGATGTAGCCGTAAAACAGCATACGGGTAATATCCAGATATTCAGCGCCACATTGAATCAAGATTTTCAGTTGGGTATATTCCATCTTGACAATGAAGTTACTTATCAGAAATCGAGCAATCAGGATGTCTTGCCATTGCCCGACCTGGTATTATACCATAACTTCTATCTCAAATTCGGTCTGGCAAAGAAAGTGCTTCAGGTAGAATTGGGTACAGATGTCCGGTATTTCACTCAATACTACGCTCCCGACTATGCACCTGCTATCGGACAGTTCTATCTGCAAAATAAGGAAACCCGTTTCAAGCTAGGAGGTTATCCATTGTTGAACGCATATGTCAATATTCATTTGAAACGTACCCGTATTTTTATAGCCATGTATAATCTGATTCAAGGACAAGGAGAAAAGAGCTACTTCCTGGCTCCTCACCACCCTCTGAATCCCCGCTTGCTGAAATTCGGGTTATCATGGAACTTCTTCGATTAAGAACTACATCACTATGCTAAGAAAAGGAGTACGATATATCATCATAGCACTGGCTATAGCAGCAGGTATTATCATGCTGAATACACAAGAAGAAGAAAAACCGGCTTCTTCCCCCCGTGACTATGCCGAAATACTCAGTTCCGGACAGCTGCGTGCCGTAACCGAATATAATGCAGTAAGCTATCATGTCAGCAAAGATACATTACAAGGATTCGATTACGAACTATTGAATGCTTTTGCTTCTGAGAAAGGACTGAAACTGGAAATTACTCCTGAAATGAGTTTTGAAAAGCGTCTGCAAGGTATCATCAACGGTCAATACGACATACTGGCTACCGGAACGGTCGTAACGACCCAGCTAAAAGACTCATTGCTTTTTACACGGACTCTACTATTAAGCAAACAGGTTTTAGTACAACGAAAGAAAGAAGAAGGAAAAGACAGCTTATACATCCAGAGTCAGCTTGATCTGGCACATAAGCATCTTCATGTGATAAAAGGATCGCCGGCACTGCTGCGTATACATAATCTGATAGACGAAATAGCCGATACTATTTACATAAATGAAGTAGAACTATATGGACCGGAACAATTACTGGCTATGGTTTCGGGAGGAGATATCGATTATGCAGTATGCGATGAAAACATTGCCCGTGCATCTATCGATGATTTTCCAAATCTGGACATCAATACCGACATCAGCTTCACACAGTTTTATGCCTGGGGAGTAAGCAAACATTCTCCTGCCCTGCTGGATAGCCTGAACGTCTGGCTCAATGATTTTGTCCAGACACCAAAATATAAAAAGCTATACAATAAATATTTTAACTGATACATACACCGTACACTATGATACAACTGAATAACGTATGCTGGGGATTTATCGGTTGCGGTGAAGTAACCGAGAAAAAGAGTGGACCTGCCTTCAATATGATAGACGGTTCGAAAGTAGTAGCAGTAATGAGCCGTGACGAAGAAAAAGTAAAATCGTATGCACGCCGTCACAATATACCTCGATGGTATACAGATGCTCAGGAACTGATAGGCGACGAGGATGTCAATGCTATTTATATTGCCACTCCTCCTTCTTCACACGCTACATTTGCCATTATGGCGATGAAAGCCGGCAAGCCTGTTTATATAGAAAAGCCGATGGCCGCAAGTTATGAAGACTGCGCCCGCATCAACCGTATATCGCAAGAAACAGGTGTCCCTTGTTTTGTAGCTTACTACCGCAGATATCTGCCCTATTTCCAAAAGGTACGACAACTGGTTGAAGAGGGAGAGATAGGAAATGTAATCAATGTACAGATACGTTTCGCACAACCTCCGCGAGCACTCGATTACAACAGCACCAATCTTCCATGGCGTGTACAGCCCGACATCGCAGGAGGAGGATATTTTTACGATCTGGCACCCCATCAGTTGGACTTTCTTCAGGAAATGTTCGGATGTATACTCGAAGCAGAAGGTTATACAAGTAACCGTGGAGGGCTTTATCAGGCAGAAGATACTATCAGTGCCTGCTTTAAGTTTGCTTCCGGACTGCCTGGTTCAGGTTCATGGTGCTTCGTTGCTCACGAATCGGCAAAAGAAGACCGTATAGAAATTATAGGTGACAAGGGTATGATTTGCTTCTCTGTCTTTACCTATGATCCGATTGCCCTGCACACAGAACGCGGTCGTGAGGAAATACTCCCACAGAATCCGCCATATGTACAACTTCCGTTGATTCAGGCTGTGGTAGAACATCTACAGGGGAAAGCAATCTGCACATGCGACGGGGTGAGTGCAACTCCTACAAACTGGGTAATGGACCGTATTCTAAATAAACTCTGAAAAACTTTATTCATCGCGCCACTCAATACAGACGTCATGAAATTTTTCCGACATATCGGCATAATCCTATTGCTTTTCGGTCAGACAATACAGGCACAGACCGAAAAGCAGAATAAATTTATGCAACATTTGGAAAAGATTTTTACAGAAACAGATACCACCTACATCGCTCCCAACAAATATAACCTGACGTTTATGGTGGAACAAAGTTTCTGGCATGAACGTTACCGTCTGGGGACCCGAATAAACGAAGAAAGACAAAACATCAGTTTTGCACCTACTCCAACTCCTAAGATAGGAGCCTATTTCGGCTGGAGATGGATATTTTTAGGAATGTCATTCAGCATTCCCGATCTCATAGGCAAAAGCCAAAGCGGCAAACCGAAGAAAGAATATGTTTTCAACCTATACAGTTCACGAGTTGGAGCAGACTTTTATTACAGAAAAACAGGTAGCGACTTTCATATAAATTCCTATTCAGGATTCAATCTTCCGGAAGATTATGTAGGTCAGAAATTCGAAGGCTTCCAAAGCAAAATAGTCGGCCTTAATGCATACTGGATTTTCAACAACAAGAAATTTTCATATCCGGCAGCATACAGCCAGTCTACTAATCAGCGCCGCAGCTGTGGTTCGTTTATGGCTGGTTTTTCATACTCACACCATAGTATTTCTTTCAATCATACCAAACTACCAGCCGAGATGATTGAACAAATACAGTCGTCACTAAAATTCAACAGCCTGAAATATCGTGATTACAATTTAAGTTTCGGATACGGATATAACTGGGTATTTGCCAAGAACTGTCTGCTCAACGTTTCGCTAATGCCAGCTATCGCTTATAAAAAAGCTAAAATGAACGGAAAACCAACAGATATGGAAAACGACTGGTTTGAGTGGATAAACGATATTAATTTCGATCTGGTAACCCGCGCAGGCATAACATGGAACAACAGCAAATATTATATCGGGGCCTCACTCGTATTAAATACGTATGACTATCGCAAATCTGATTTCTCGATGACAAACTCTTTCGGAAGCTTACGTATATACGCCGGATTCAATTTCTGGAAAAGAAAAGAATACAGACAGGAAAAGTAATAAAAAAACTTCACCCCAAGTAATATCATTACCCGAGGTGAAGCCGATAAACACACACAATTATAATCCTATCTTTTAGAAATGTACTCCTATAGTAAATAACAATTGATGACGCTCATTGTTCACTTTTGTCGGTGATAATAATAAATTTCCTGACTGGTCAAGACCTCCGTCAAACGCGTAAAAATCACCTTTATAGAAATCATATTTATAAGCAACATCTGCATAAACCAGACGACCTCTGTAACCTAATCCGACACTGACAGCCTGACGCGATTTCAAATTCAGATATTCGGCATCGGTACGGGTATTGTCGGTAACCGGAATATTCTTGAAGGCATCACCCGTAATAGGAGTAGAACGGAAATTATATCCGGCACGTACACTGAAGGCAGATGAAACTTTTGTTTCCATACCCACACGGAACGAGTGAACCCCTTTCAAGGTCTCCTTAATAGCTGACTGACCGTTCAGTTCCACACCTTCAGCATTCTGAAGTTTGGTTGCAGAATAGTTTTCAAACTCATATTCAGCGTCCAAAGCCATAATGCCTCCTACAATCGTACCGACACTAACATTGAAGCGCCACGGAGTAATCAGTCTGTAATCCCATACATATTGCCCGCCGCTCAGATAATCTCTCAAGTTTTCCGTATAGCTAACCGTAGAATTTTCTAATGCTAAATTAGTTACCAATACCGATGTATAACGGTCGGACATATTATATAATATAGGCGTATGTATAGCCAGCCCAAAACGGAACGGAGAATATTCGAACGGACGAATGATAGTACCGACTTTCAGATCAATTCCTGTACCTTCTGTTTTATACGTATTGTTTAAAGTGAAATTTGAATTTCCTTCCAAATTTTCTCCATACGAAGAGTAGCGCAAGTAATCAATATCATAAACGCCCAAGGTTGCACCAAAATAAAAGCGGTCGCGAACATTAAAGGAAACATTAAAATCGTACTCATTGACAGAGCCTGTTTCACGGCTGTAATATTCTCCATCTATACCATTCCATCCATAAATATCAGTAATATTTCCATCTTTATCTCCCTTTACATCTACCAGACCAGTACGTGCTCCCATAGCACCTAAATATGGAGTTCCTACATATTTCCTATCCATATATGGATTATCAGCATTCAGCAACCCATTAGAACCATAGAAGTCATCTTCACTCTGATAGAACAGTCCACCATTACCATCTTCAGCCCCATCTATCATATCAGCCATCTGCCAGGTAAGCGAATTTCCATTCAAACCGCCTTTCGAAGCGAACTGACGGTTAAAATTAACACGCTTATGATAATTGAATGCGAAATTCAGAAAACGCAAATCGGTCTTGTTGCCAATTTTCGTACTCCATACAAAACCAACCTGATCGAACGAAGCACGATTACGGCTTTCATCCATCACACTACCATTAAAGTCGCTATGCGATTTGTTGGCATTAAAGCCAAAACTCAACGCAACATCATTACTTCTGTAAAGTCCGATGCCGGCAGGGTTTGTTCCAATAGTAGACAAATCTGCCCCCAATGAACTCATAGCTCCTCCCATACCGACAAAGCGTGCCGTACCATTTACATCGTTTCCTAAGAAACGAAGTGCATCATATTGATTTTGTGCTGCTGCGGCCGAAGCTAATGCACCAGCCACAGTCAGAACCATTATTTTCTTTTTCATAATTCGAATGACCTTCTAATTTTTGTTTCTTTATCTTCTGCTTGAGCTACCACCTCTTGAGCTGGAACGTGAAGAACTTCCTCCCGTTGCTGAACCTCGGCTATAGCTGCTGCTTCCTCTTGAGAAAGAGCTTCCTGAGCTACGAGGAGTGGAATAACTACTGCTGGAACGAGTATTCGAACGGTTATTGTTATAGTTCGAACTGCGTCGGGTACTGCTAGGACGGCTGTAGATAGATCCTGTACGGTCTACTGTACTACTAGGACGTACGTAGCTGCTTCCGTTTCCACGTGACGGACGAGTTATTGACGATGGACCGTTCTGCTGGAAACTTGATCCTCCACCCGAAGGACGAACAGAAGTAGACGAAGAACTTCCTGCTCCACTTCCCGGACGGACAACCCGACCTACACCACTTGAAGACCCTCTTCGTGAGCTAGTTGTAAATCTGCTGGTATTACCAAATCCTGACGTACTGCGTCTGGAAGAAGAATATCCTGTATATCTTGACGGGCGGTAGTCTGTATGTCCGACACGGTAGTTGCCTGCCCAGTACGGATAATGATGGTGATGATGCCAGGCAGGTCCCCAGTAACCACCCCAGTAACCGCCATAGTAACTTCCCCAATAGCCACCCCAGTAGCCACCATACCAGTAAGGAGAATACCAACTGCTATAATACCACGGAGAAGACCATCCCCAGCTGAATTCCCATCTCGGGCCTGCAACGCCCCAATTCCAGCGCCAGTCCCACCACAACGGGTTCGTAGATGTCGGGAAAACATATGCATACAATCCGTCTTCATAAATATTCCAGTCCCATGAAGCATATCCCCCGTATACAACATCCCAATAAAGCGGGCTGCTTACAGGTATGGCATATCGCGGACTGCGGAAACGTATGATTCGCATGGCATATTCATAATCATCCTGAGAACCTTCGAAACCGTTAACCCACTCTCCACGCTCTCCATAAGGCTTCTCTTCGATATACAGTGTATCGTTCTGCATAGAAAAGGTATTATCGCGTGAAGTATAACGGCGATTGTATTCGTCAATGTCACGAGTCTTTCCTGTAACGTCTTTCACCACGATAGTCGACCCTGGAGCTGCATATACCGTCGTATTGTTTGAAGTCTGCTTCGGAACGGACTTAACCTCTGCCTTCTGTTCCGTTTTCTTTTCTTTTTTCGGAATAAAGTAAAGGTCGTCGTTGCTTTGAGCCATAGCCAGCCATGGCAAGCAAGCTATCAGCAGCGAAGCACATATTCTACTTTTCATACTCATATCATTTTATACGGTTTATTTCAATTACAAAAGTAAGAAGTAAATTCTTACAGGCAAGTAGAAATTCCCTATTTCAGTATAGGGTTTTCCCTATTTTCACTACCTTTGTGTAAACAAACGAATATCTCTATATATGAAATACTTTGAAGTCACTTTTACTGCACAGCCGTGCAATGAAATTGTAACCGATGTCCTGTCGGCACTGGCAGGCGAAATAGGTTTCGAGAGTTTTGTTGAGTGTGAAGGAGGCGTTCAGGCTTATGTACAGCAAAGCTTGTTCGATGAAAATGCCCTGAAAGAAACACTGGCAAACTTTCCTATACCCGACACCCAAATTACTTATACCATTACCGAACCGGAAGACAAAGACTGGAACGAGGAATGGGAAAAGAATTTTTTCCAGCCTATCGTGATAGAAGACCGCTGCGTGATACACAGCACCTTCCATCATGACTACCCGCAGGCTGAATATGATATTGTAATCAATCCGCAAATGGCTTTCGGAACCGGACATCACGAAACAACAAGTTCTATTCTAGGCGAACTGCTGGATGCCGACCTGAAAGGCAAGTCAGTACTCGATATGGGATGCGGAACATCTATTCTGGCTATTCTGGCAAGCATGAGAGGAGCAGATCCGGTAACTGCTATTGATATAGACGACTGGTGTGTAAACAATTCACGCGATAATATTGCCCTGAACAATATTTCAAACATCACAGTAGAACTGGGTGATGCATCGCTTCTGAAAGGACGCAAGCCGTTCGACATCATCATAGCCAATATCAACCGTAATATTCTGCTGAATGATATGGCTGCCTATGCAGCATGCATGCACAAGGGTTCTGAACTTTATATGAGCGGATTCTACGTAGAAGACATTCCTGCTATCCGCGAAAAGGCTGAAAGTCTGGGAATGACTTTTGTTCACCATCGGGAAAAGAACCGCTGGGTGGCTGTAAAGTTTATTATGTAACAATATAAAAAACTTCAGCATCTTTTCGGGAAAAGATGCTGAAGTTTTTATTTTTTCTGTACAAAGATCAGGAAACTTCGTACAGATTTTTCGCCATAATTCATCGTCTTTTTTCAAAGGGAAAAGCTGCTTTATTCTTCTTTTTCCGCTTTCTTCAACTTAACCTCCGTAGTGGCCTGATAAGTACCATGGCTCCAGCCAGACCCTTCCTCTATTTTTTCGAGCTTCATATCTTTCAGTAAAATAGAATCCGACTTGAAAAGCTTCTTTTCGTCATTGAAATAAACTTTCTGCTCATCTGGCTCGAAACCGGTTGTAACAAATTTCTCTGCGGCAAACGCCCCTTTGTTATCCGTGTAAATTGTATCCCCCGAACGATAATCATTATTGTACGCTCTGCGTACGATAACCTGAATGTCTTCCAGCGGATTACCTTCCTCGTCGGTTACTACTCCTTGCACCTGAAAACCAACCGTAGGTGTTCCATATTCCAATGGAATATCTTCTGGATCCTCATTACTGGTGCATGAAGCAAAGCCTAGCAAAGCAAGAAATCCAGCCCAGACTCGAGTACTAAAACAACTAACTTTCTTTCTCATAACTGTATGATTTTTTACATTAAGGATTGACGATTCTTTTCAAATGGCAGACCATTAACTCTCCTTGTCCATCACGCAAATGCATACCATTTCCACGACAATAGCGGAAATACTTGCATGTAGCACACTCTCCTTTCTTCATCCATGTGCGGTCGCGATAAGGCTGATAGTTATTCTCCCATACATCCATAAACTCATCTTTATAAATGTTTCCCTGATGGAAATCGGCACGAATGCTGGGGCAAGCGGATATAGAGCCATCGATAAGGACTGATCCCACTGTTATCCCTGCCTGACAGGAAAAGAAATGATCGCGTACATCACCTTCATAATTACCTAAAAATCCCTCACACCCATAACTGATGCGTATACGCCCTTCCTTACGAGTTTGCTTGATAAAATCCAGCATTCCACGAAACTCCTCGCCGGACAATTGAAGTTCGGCATCACTGGCCGCACGTCCTACAGGAAATACCGTAAACAACCTCCACTGTTTTAACCCTATGCCAATGAGAAACTCTTTCAATTCATTTAACTGCGCATAATTATGCTTATTGACACATGTTACCACATCGAACACAAATCCGGGAATAGCGGCCATCATACGAATAGCTCGAACAGCCTTGTCAAAGCTTTGCGGATGTCCGCGCATCCAGTTATGCTCATCGGCAAACCCGTCCAGACTGACTGTAGCAGTATGCATTCCGGCCTTCAGCAAAGCAGTAAATCGTTCGGGAGTCATAGCCAGCCCATTTGTCACCATTCCCCACGGAAATCCTTTGTCGTGAATAGCTTTTCCACACTCTTCCAAATCTTCACGCATAAGAGGCTCTCCACCCGTGATTACCACAAAAACATGATGCGGATCGGTATGCAAAGCTATATTATCCAAAACCCGAAGAAAATCTTCTTTAGGCATATCGGCATAACCGGATATTTTCTTGCAATCGCTGCCACAGTGACGGCAATGCAAGTTACAGCGTAAAGTACATTCCCAGAATAATTGTTTCAGAGGATGCTGTTCGACCAATGTATTCGTTATCTTACGGGCTATCTCTAACCCCAGCCTGCGACGAAGAGACAGATTTGTATTCATAGTTTTCGGATTTATCACAAAAATAGCTCTTTTTATAACCTATTGGCGGAATTAAATTATAAAAGATTTATGTTTAAAAAGTTGTGCATATTGTTGATATTTAGTAAATTAAAGGTGACCAAACTTTTAATAGACAAATATCGTATGCACAACTTATATGCAATATTCGCAAAATTACTGAACATATGCAAGCAAATTGCCGGCAATTTAGTCAATGAATCTGGGAATGTGCCAAGACGAGGAGTCGTCCCTAAATTCTCAGACCTTGAAGTAGTGGCTTTGAACATGGCATCAGAGGCTGCCCCGTATTGACAGTGAGTCTCTGTTGTTTGCAAAGCTACAGGAATATAGGGTTGAAATACCCAACCTTATTTCCCGCCGACAATACAATGACAGGCGTAAAACAACTTCCTCCCCTATGTATTGCAATCCGAG
>NZ_DS981436.1:14683-15644 GCF_000154845.1 Phocaeicola coprocola DSM 17136
AGCATCACAGGCGGTCGGGATATATAGTGACGGTGAAATCAATGTATTATATGAAAAGGTAAAGGATGCTTCTCATTCGATCAGCTAAAGATACTGCAAACAGGCATGAATGGCAGAAATATTACATGCAAGCAATGTGTCAAACTGCTTTCTATATGTGATTTCGACAATGAACGGATAAAATTCCTGCAAGTCATGGCGCCTCACATATACGACTGCCACAACCGTCAGCTAATCATTGATACAATGAGTTTCGCCTCAGGAAAAGATGAAGCACGCCAACTGATAGAACGATATTGCAAATAACTTTCATTCAAACAAAAAAGCATTTCCCATCCACACAAAGGAAGAGGAAATGCTTTTTCCGTTTTTTTATGTAAAAATCACAATCAGTCTTTTGCCTGATGAACAGTAAGCTGCGGGAACGGGAATCCGATACCTTCCTTATTGAATGTATCGTACACGATTTTATTCATGTCAAAATATACATCCCAGTAATCAGCTGTCTTAGCCCACGCACGGACCTTAATATCCACACTGCTTGCCGAAAGAGCTCCCAAAGCAATCATCGGAGCCGGATCCTTCAATATACGAGGATCTGCATCGATAATACGCTGCAATACGGCTTTTACCTTTTCGAAATCTTCACCATATTCTACTCCGAATACCCATTCAGCACGACGTGTTTCCTGTTTGTTGTAATTTGTAATGGCATTGCTGCTCAATGCACCATTCGGAACATAGATGACTTTATTATCTACTGTTGTCAGAATAGTATGGAATATCTGAATTTCGCGTACAGTACCATTCGCATTCTGGCCTTCTATATAGTCGCCTACCTTAAAAGGTTTAAATACCAGAATAATCAATCCTCCTGCAAAGTTGGAAAGATTTCCAGACAAAGCCATACCAATAGCAACACCGGCAGAAGCCAGCAAGGCTGCAAAGCTGGTAGTTTCTA
>NZ_DS981435.1:0-1365 GCF_000154845.1 Phocaeicola coprocola DSM 17136
GCCGATAACGGCCACACCGGACCTGTAACCAAGAAATTTCTTGTACGTGGGCTTTGCATCGTACTTCTCCGCCTCAATGAACTGGTGGTCAAAGTCAACGTCATACTCCCCGCCCTCTTTCAACTGCCCTGTGGACAACAGGCAATTCAGGAGCAATGTGTTGAGTGTGTCTGCCGTATTGAAATCATAGGACTTTCCGGCATCAGACGTGTATGAGATGTTTTCCCGGGTCAGTTCGTTTATTGCCCTAAGGATGGTGTCGGCGCTACAGGTGCGGAGTGTGGGGTGAAGGGAAAGATGACTCATTAAGTGGGCGGTGACATCCTCAACGCAAGAACCGCCGCAGAAGTAAACGCATAGGAGGGAGCGGATGATTTCGCTGTATTGATAACCATAGAGTTTGCATCTCAACCCAAGTGTTGAGTCAATTGTAGAGGAGAGAAGGGAGGTAAATTGCTCCATGATTGGAAATATGCCTCCAAAAGGAGTGAGTCTTTCGGATTTTATTGCTACCTTTGCCATGCCTGTTGCGGTTTTCTTTGTCTTTGGATTCGCAACACTAAGGTAAGTGAAAACGCTGACATGGCAAAAACCTGGGCAACAAAATGTTGCTCAGGAACTTATAAAAATAATTATCAATTATGTTGCGGAATTAAGGTTTAGGAAAATTCAGAAAGGAACAATTCAAGTATTCACCTGTAAGAAGTTACTAATGACAAAAAAGAAATTGCCCGTTCGTTTTACGGGTCAGCACTTTACTATTGATAAAGTGCTAATAAAAGATGCAATAAGACAAGCAAATATAAGTAATCAGGATACGGTTTTAGATATTGGGGCAGGCAAGGGGTTTCTTACTGTTCATTTATCCTTAAATCCGCAACTCCATTCCCGAAGTGCTACCTACATAAAGAGAAATGGACTTTTGATTCGTAAGATAACCATTAAGTCCTCGCGTCCGTTTCAATGCGCATACCATCCCCTTACCCCATAAAGCGACTTGAGGCAATACGCAATCAGTGGCCATCAAGTGATGTAAATCATCCGGAAGAAGTTTTGAAGGCTTCTGCATATGCATGGTTGTCGGTGTAGATATTCAGCACACATTGCCTTGCGGTCTTAATCCACTTGGCAGGTACTGAAATGAATTTGAAGACAAACGTCTTGATACGGCTGGTTTCCTTGAGCCCGAACTTCTTCACTTCAATCCTTTGCATGATGGCCTTGTAGAAATTGCGTATCAGTGCCGTCAGGAGCAGGAACACGGTATTTTCCGCCATGAAGGATTTAGGCAGTCTGTCCCATCCAAACCCATTGTTCATGTCATCAAAAACTCGTTCTTTGCCACGCGCAAGTTATAGAATTCAC
>NZ_DS981435.1:1465-2822 GCF_000154845.1 Phocaeicola coprocola DSM 17136
ACGACACAGCTTTGGTTGAACATTTACGAAAATTATTTTCTGATGCCCGAAATGTTTCAAGTTGTCGGTTGTGATTTTAGGAATTTTGCAGTTCCGAAATTTCCTTTCAAAGTGGTGTCAAATATTCCTTATGGCATTACTTCCGATATTTTCAAAATCCTGATGTTTGAGAGTCTTGGAAATTTTCTGGGAGGTTCCATTGTCCTTCAGTTAGAACCTACACAAAAGTTATTTTCGAGGAAGCTTTACAATCCATATACCGTTTTCTATCATACTTTTTTTGATTTGAAACTTGTCTATGAGGTAGGTCCTGAAAGTTTCTTTCCACCGCCAACTGTCAAATCAGCCCTGTTAAACATTAAAAGAAAACAGTTATTTTTTGATTTTAAGTTTAAAGCCAAATACTTAGCATTTATTTCCTGTCTGTTAGAGAAACCTGATTTATCTGTAAAAACAGCTTTAAAGTCGATTTTCAGGAAAAGTCAGGTCAGGTCAATTTCGGAAAAATTCGGTTTAAACCTTAATGCTCAAATTGTTTGTTTGTCTCCAAGTCAATGGGTAAACTGTTTTTTGGAAATGCTGGAAGTTGTCCCTGAAAAATTTCATCCTTCGTAGTTCAAAGTCGGGTGGTTGTCAAGATGATTTTTCTGGTTTGGTGTCGTCTTTTAAGCTGCCGCATAACGAAAAATGGTAGCCGTAGTTGCCGGATTTACAGCACTTTCGTATCAATTTAGCACTTCGGTTCGTTAAAAGCACCAAAGTATCAAGTTGGCACGAAAGCTGGCAATTATCGGCTACCATATGTGTGTGCCCTGCATATGCAGGACACACCCCGAAAGCTTTTCAAATAGTTCAAAAATACAAATTTAGTTTTACGAACCAAGTTTTCGGGGTGTTATTTTTCCAGAGGGTGCAAGTCCCTTACGAGCGGATTGAAACCCCGAATCGTTAGCAAGCTGCAAGGTGGTTTATCGTGAGGTATGCACTGAAGGAAGCAGAACTGCAAAAGTCTGTACCGACGAACAGAAAGTACATAAGAGGCATAACAATAAGGATGAGTATCCACAGCAATACGAAGTCCAAAACAGTGTTCTGAACATGCTATTAAATCAGATTATTGTTATGTAGATGTACCGGCGATAGACGGAAGGAAAAAGCATTTACCAGGGGAGGTCTTGGCGATTACGAGTTAATCAATCCAAGAAGTCAGCAGAGGTCATAGTACTTGAGGGCAAACGAGGTGCGAATAGATACCGCATAGGTCTCACAAACAAGGAAGGACTGAACGTAAAGAGGTTTTCAATAGGTAACGGAACACATAGTAGCCCTACTTAACGAAAACAGGTTAAAAACGGCT
>NZ_DS981434.1:0-863 GCF_000154845.1 Phocaeicola coprocola DSM 17136
CGCAAGTTGGCATTTACTGTCCAGTTCATATCCGGTTTTCTGATGATGATGTAACTTCCTGTAAAAGTGACACCCTGGTTTCTCATGGCACCAATGTTCATCGGAACAGATGTAATACCAGAAGAGGGCGGGAAGTCGATGTTCAGCAATAACGGGTCGGTTTTCTTTCTGAAATAGTCTACGTTCAGGCGCAGGCGGTTCTGGAACATTTCTACATCAAGACCCCAGTTCTGTTCATTGGTACGTTGCCATTGCAGTCCACTGTTACCCCATGTCTTGACTAAAGCTGACAGACCGAACATATTCGGATAGCTGGTATAATAAGTATATACGCTGTTAGCCATTTTAGCATTCAGGTTGGCATTTCCCGGATTACCGACTGAGTATCTCAGCTTCATGTAGTTGAGGATGTTGTTCTGACGGAAGAACGATTCGTTGTGAATGTTCCATCCTAAACCTAATGACCAGATGGTAGAGAACGGATTATCTACTCCATATACAGACGAACCGTCGGAACGAAGGTTGAAGTCCAGCAAGTAGCGCAACTGATATCCGTAGTTGAAGTTAGCATAATAGCTGGCATGTCTGATTCTGGAAATCGAAGAACTTGGTTTACCGCCTTCTGGATATCCGTTTGAGAAGTTCGGATTCGAGAACATGTCGCTGGAATAACCTATTGCTTGGAAGATAGATAAGTTAGATTGGTTTTCGCTGATTTGCATACTTCCGATGGCGTTGACAGTATGTTTACCGAAAGTCTTACCATAAGAAATGTCTAAGCTTCCGTCGTATGAAGAAGATTTTGTGTTCAATTCTTTATAGCTTCCTTTTTTCAAAACTTCGGTAGTCAAAACTTCACTCAT
>NZ_DS981434.1:963-1773 GCF_000154845.1 Phocaeicola coprocola DSM 17136
ATAATGGGCATGTTTTCCTCCCTCTTCTGCGTCCGATAAAAAAATATGCCGCGTAACATAGCTGTTTTCCAGTGTCTTACGAAAAAACTTTGGGAAACGGTCAAAAAAAAGTCGTGTAAAAGTTGGAGTTTGCGAAAAAGTGCGTAATTTTGCACCCGCTTTCGAGAGAGAAACGCGCTGAAAGCATTGACAGAGTGAACGTGAGGTTTCCGGTTTTTCGGTTGTTGCCTTGTATCTTACCTTAGCGGTGCTAAGGGAGCGAGAAGGGCTTGCGGTTCCGGTTTCTGACCGCTGGAAAATTTTTTCGAAAAAAAACTTCGAAAAAATTTGGTGGTTAAGAAAAAACCTCTTACCTTTGCAAACGCTTTCGCTAACAAACGGAAGCTTAGAAATAAGAGATAGTTCTTTGAAAGACTTTAGATAAACAAACGAAATGTAGTACAAGCAGTAGTCATGTGATATATATATATAATGTGTATCCGTGATGAAGTGATAAAACCGTCAATCTGATTAAACAATCAAGAAACATTCGGTCACCTGAACAGAGACGAAAAGTACTCGCAAGAGTAAAAAGATATTTTACGAATGAAGAGTTTGATCCTGGCTCAGGATGAACGCTAGCTACAGGCTTAACACATGCGAAGTCGAGGGGCAGCATGAACTTAGCTTGCTAAGTTTGATGGCGACCGGCGCACGGGTGAGTAACACGTATCCAACCTTCCGTTTACTCAGGGATAGCCTTTCGAAAGAAAGATTAATACCTGATAGTATGGTGAGATTGCATGATGGCACCATTAAAGATTTATTGGT
>NZ_DS981433.1:0-2252 GCF_000154845.1 Phocaeicola coprocola DSM 17136
AGTATACTCGCCTGAAGTACGTACCAATGCTGATACTCCAAGAGACGCAGAAGTTGCACGCAGTTTCGGTGCTACTGGTATCGGACTTTGCCGTACAGAACATATGTTCTTCGATAACCAGAAGATTATTGCCATGCGTGAAATGATTCTTGCTCCTGATGTAGAAGGTCGCAAGAAAGCACTTGCCAAACTGCTTCCTTATCAGAAAGCTGACTTCAAAGGTATCTTCAAGGCTATGGACGGATGTCCGGTGAACGTACGTCTGCTCGATCCTCCTTTGCATGAATTCGTACCTCATGATCTGAAAGGACAAGAAGAAATGGCAAAAGCAATGAACGTTACGGTAGAATATATCCGCCAGCGTGTAGAAAGTTTGTGCGAACACAACCCAATGTTAGGACACCGCGGTTGCCGTCTGGGTAACACTTATCCGGAAATTACAGAAATGCAGACACGTGCTATTTTGGGTGCTGCCTGCGAACTGAAAAAAGAAGGTTACGATCCACATCCAGAAATCATGGTTCCATTGACCGGTATTCTTTATGAATTCGAAGCACAGGAAAAAGTAATTCGCAGTACAGCTGCCGAATTGTTCAAAGAAGAAGGCATAGAAGTACCGTTCAAGGTAGGTACAATGATTGAAATACCACGTGCTGCCCTTACAGCCAACCGAATTGCTTCACGCGCAGAGTATTTCTCATTCGGAACTAATGACCTTACTCAGATGACATTCGGATATTCACGTGATGATATTGCCTCTTTCTTACCTGTATATCTGGAAAAGAAAATCCTGAAAGTAGACCCATTCCAAGTTCTCGACCAAAACGGTGTTGGACAATTAGTAGAAATGGCAGTTGAAAAAGGCCGTTCAGTACGTCCAGATCTGAAATGTGGCATCTGTGGTGAACATGGAGGTGAACCATCTTCTGTTAAGTTCTGCCATAAAGTTGGTCTGAACTACGTAAGTTGCTCTCCATTCCGCGTGCCTATCGCTCGTTTGGCTGCGGCGCAGGCTGCTATTGAGGAAGCATAAGCAATATAGGATAATATTTGATTTAGGCTGTAACGGACTGTTTATCAGACATTACAGCCTAAGTTGTTTTTAGGCGGTTCGTGCATTTGTCCGCAAAAAATGAGCCAAATAAACGGTACTTGCTTACAAATAGCTTACTAAACTGAGAGGGTACGCTTACAAAGAACTTACAAAAGTAAAACAACTGTAAATCAATAAGGTATGGCAACATTTAAGACTATTGTAAGGTATAAGCGAGCTGACGGCTTTTACCAAGTGTACATTCGAGTACTTCATCGTTCAAAATCAGGGTATATTAAGACTGATAAGTTCGTTACTGACAAACAGCTATCCAAATCTGGAGAGATTAAGGATGCTGTCATAAATAAATATTGTGCACAGGAAATACTTCGTTATACAGAATTGGTAAATCGTAAAGATGTGTCAGGATACTCTGTAACAGAATTAATAGAATACTTAATGAACTCTGATATGGAAGTATGCTTTAGTGACTATGCTACAAAATTCATTAACCGTATGGCCTCTGAAGGACATGAACGTAATGCTAAGAACTATCGTCTGGCTGTAAACCACCTTGAAAGATATTTGGGAACAACCAGAGTGATGTTTACTCACTTGTCATCTTCTGTTTTGACAAGATGGATTAATAGCCTTTCGTTGACGAACAGGGCGAAAGAAATGTACCCGACTTGTTTAAGACAGATATTCAAAAGGGCACTTATAGAGCTGAACGATGAAGAACGTGGTATCATGCGAATAAAATACAATCCTTGGCTAAAAGTATCTATTCCTAAATCTGACAGTACAGTTCAAAGAGCCATCAGTGCAGAGGCGTGTAGAGAGTTTTTCAATCGTCCCCTACCGGAAACCAAAATGATTTCCTCTCTTCCTGAACTGGGCCGAGATGTGGCACTCCTATCCTTGTGTCTGGGTGGAATAAACACTGTAGATATATTTGAGCTCACTACTGTCCACTAAAAATGGACAAGGTTAAAAATTAAATAAATTCGGTTCACTTGAATCATATCGGTCTTTGACATTTTTGAAATTCGATTTGTCAAACAAGTCACTGAGATGTGTTTTGTCGGTCAGAGAGATTCCGAGTATTTGGAGAATTTCATAGACGCTACGTTCTAATTTCATATCGTGTTGGACTATTGCTACTAAGCAGTAAGTGATTATCGCACAATAGATTTGTATGCGTACAGCGTTTTCCGAT
>NZ_DS981433.1:2352-3571 GCF_000154845.1 Phocaeicola coprocola DSM 17136
GTCTCGCACTGTGGTGGATTCACACGAACTTAATCCGATTACTGTTGCCATAAGAAGGCTGAATAAAAAGTATAACTTTTTCATTTTGCTTATATAATTTACTTGTTTTGTAATCCATAATTGTTTCCTGTTCATTACCCTTGCCTGCGTGTATTCCGCAAAGGGTATGTAAAGTCATGGTTTTTACATGATTAAAGGCAGGCTTTTTCCGATGGCAAAGTCTGTCTTTGATGTGTACCGCATGTAGGCTTCAGAAGCGGTTCAGGCGGTTTGGATAATTTTGTTTCCTCGCCGTCGGTTGCATACCGGAAGTGTTTTTAGCGGCATAGCAGCCTTGCTGACAGGATAATGGTGTCTTCCCCATTGGGTGAGGTGAATATATTGTGATAATTTTTTCTTAGTAACACACAAAAAAAGAGCTAAGAGAAAGCCGTTTGACAGCTTTCTCCTTACTCTTTCTGAATTTAATTTCGTTGCTTGACAAAATAATGACGAATTATTTTGTTCCAACAAAGTGTACGGATGCAGGGAAATCTGCACCTAAGAACTTACCGGATACTGCCAGAGTAAACTCGATAGTGTTGCCTGTAACTTTGGCATCAGTCAAAGAATCTAACTTCAATGTTACTAAATCCATGCCTAAAATGGTCAAAGTTCCTGCTTTATCACCTTTGAAAGCTGTAATTTCACCGGTTTCTTCATCTACTTCTACTTCCAACTCGATAGTGATATTCCCCGGCATACTTCCGATCTGCGGAAAATCGCAACTCAAAATACCATTTTCAAGAGTATAAGATGCAGCACGTGGCTCATAATCTTCTCCTCTCATTTTTGATTTGATCCATTGTACCGTTATAAGTACCTTTCGTATCGCTGATTGCCCATACGTACTTACACCCATCTACATCCATCACTGTGGCAGCGTCAGCAGACTGTGCCATCCGAACTTGCTGCACAAGGGCAGCTCCTAAGAAAAATTTTCGCATCGTTTTTATAATTAAAGTTTAATAAAAAAAAAATTACACTTTAATTTTTGTTTGTTCAATAAGTCCTCCACGGCCTCCTTTGGTTTTTTCCTACGAAAAAGAAAATATACCTACCTCTGACCGATCGTCTGGGCCATGTCTATAATTGCTTCAAGATGCTTGGTTGATCCTCATGAAAGGGTCCCTGAAAAGCTAAATAGTGACGGGACTATCCCTCCTCCCGTAGAAAATGC
>NZ_DS981433.1:3671-5132 GCF_000154845.1 Phocaeicola coprocola DSM 17136
GGCCCCAGGTTTTTGCCATGTCAGCGTTTTCACTTACCTTAGTGTTGCGAATCCCAAAGACAAAGAAAACCGCAACAGGCATGGCAAAGGTAGCAATAAAATCCGAAAGACTCACTCCTTTTGGAGGCATATTTCCAATCATGGAGCAATTTACCTCCCTTCTCTCCTCTACAATTGACTCAACACTTGGGTTGAGATGCAAACTCTATGGTTATCAATACAGCGAAATCATCCGCTCCCTCCTATGCGTTTACTTCTGCGGCGGTTCTTGCGTTGAGGATGTCACCGCCCACTTAATGAGTCATCTTTCCCTTCACCCCACACTCCGCACCTGTAGCGCCGACACCATCCTTAGGGCAATAAACGAACTGACCCGGGAAAACATCTCATACACGTCTGATGCCGGAAAGTCCTATGATTTCAATACGGCAGACACACTCAACACATTGCTCCTGAATTGCCTGTTGTCCACAGGGCAGTTGAAAGAGGGCGGGGAGTATGACGTTGACTTTGACCACCAGTTCATTGAGGCGGAGAAGTACGATGCAAAGCCCACGTACAAGAAATTTCTTGGTTACAGGTCCGGTGTGGCCGTTATCGGCGACATGATTGTCGGCATAGAGAACAGCGACGGCAACACCAATGTACGCTTTCACCAGAAGGACACGCTAAAGAGGATTTTGGAGAGACTTGAAGAGAAGAAGCTGACAGTCAAACGCTTCAGGGCCGACTGCGGCTCATGCTCTGAAGACATTGTGGATGAGGTCAGGAAGCATTGCAGGACATTCTACATACGCGCCAACCGCTGCTGCTCGCTCTATGATGACATCTTCGCGCTCAGAGGGTGGAAGAAGGAAGAGATAAACGGCATCGTGTTTGAGTTGAACTCCATTCTCGTTGAGAAGTGGAAGGGCAAACCGTATCGCCTGGTAATCCAGAGACAGAGACGCATGGGCAGTGGACCGGACCTGTGGGAGGGGGAATATACATACCGCTGCATCCTGACCAACGATTACGAATCATCCATGAGGGACATCGTGGAGTTCTATAACATGCGCGGTGGCAAGGAACGCGTCTTTGATGACATGAACAATGGGTTTGGATGGGACAGACTGCCTAAATCCTTCATGGCGGAAAATACCGTGTTCCTGCTCCTGACGGCACTG
Source organism: Phocaeicola coprocola DSM 17136 (assembly GCF_000154845.1). Classification (GTDB taxonomy): domain Bacteria; phylum Bacteroidota; class Bacteroidia; order Bacteroidales; family Bacteroidaceae; genus Phocaeicola; species Phocaeicola coprocola. The sequence continues at coordinate 4,838 of NZ_DS981433.1, forward strand.
ATACGCAATTTCTACAAGGCCATCATGCAAAGGATTGAAGTGAAGAAGTTCGGGCTCAAGGAAACCAGCCGTATCAAGACGTTTGTCTTCAAATTCATTTCAGTACCTGCCAAGTGGATTAAGACCGCAAGGCAATGTGTGCTGAATATCTACACCGACAACCATGCATATGCAGAAGCCTTCAAAACTTCTTCCGGATGATTTACATCACTTGATGGCCACTGATTGCGTATTGCCTCAAGTCGCTTTATGGGGTAAGGGGATGGTATGCGCATTGAAACGGACGCGAGGACTT
>NZ_DS981432.1:0-98850 GCF_000154845.1 Phocaeicola coprocola DSM 17136
CACGTTTCCTGTTTTTCTGCTCCAATGTCGGATAGTACAGGATACGTCATCCGAAGCGCTGATGACATGAAATCGTCTCACACATAGTGTATGATGTTTCCTGGAAAGAATGCGTCTGCACCACCGTTCTGGACAGGCTCTGTAGCTGTCTTTCTACAGATAAGATAGCTGCTGTACCAGTCAACGAGGCTCTTGTCCATATTATCCAAGGTCTTACAATCTGGCGTCTGAATGGAACCTAAAGTCATGCATTCATGATTGTCGATGTCAATGACACCGATGCCCATGATTTCCAGTCCACGCTTGTATTCTCCTGCACAACCAGACCAGAAGTAACCTATCCAAGGTGTCTTCTTGCCTGATTTGGGAATATAGGAAGGATCGATGGCGATGGCTTTTCTTTTGCCTGTGAGATGCTTGCTGATGATAGAGCCGTTGAACGCAAACCAGTCGAAAGTTTCATGCTCAAAAAGGTTACGATAAGTCTGTTCTGAGAAACAGCCATATCTGCCCAATTGGAGGAAGTTTATACGATCCGGGATGGCCATGAATAATTTCATGGTGTCCATGAACGTTTTTTCAAAAGGTTTTTGTATATTCGCTACTGATTTGAGAGCCGACAGGCACTCGGATTGGTATTGCATAAGGAGTGTTTCTTTAGTCATAATCAGAAGAGTTGAGAGACTTCTAATTTACTAAAAAACCAGCGAATTATGCAATACTTTTTTACCTTTATTATCAGCAGGTTAGCACATTTTTTTCAGCACATTTCTTCATGCTTAACCATTCGTTTTAGACAACATTTCAATGACCTCTTTAGTGTTTCCGAACCGACTTTTGCCGGTTTTATTGTTTAACTTTTAATTTTTCGGTAAAAATTTACCGAAGTATTGATACAAGAATATGAGGCATTTAATATTGGCAGATAATCAGGCAATAACTCGTTTGGGAGTGAAATATTTGGCTTTGGAGGCTGGTAGAGAGCTTTCCTCGATTAAGGAGGCTGTCGGTTTGCAGGAATTGTCGATGATGCTTTCGTCTTATCCGGATTCGGTTGTCATTATTGACTATACTTTGTTCGATTGTACGGCTGATCAGCTTTGGATACTGAAAGAGCGTTTTCCTCAATCTGTTTTTGTACTGTTTAGTGATGCTTTAAGTGAGAGCTTTATCAGGCGGATGGTTTTGGGAGGCATTCAGTTTAGTTTATTGTTTAAAGATTCAGATGTGCACGAGGTTGCTGCTTGCCTGGATGAGGCTGAGCAAGGGCGGCAGTATATTTGTATGAAAGCAAAAAGTTGGTTGTATGAAAAAGAGCGGGATGCTGTTTCTGATATGCCACAGCTGACAATGACAGAAAAAGAAGTTCTGCGTTCTTTGACGTTGGGTAAGACTACTAAAGAAATAGCAGCGGAACGCTTTTTAAGTGTTTATACAGTAATGACGCATCGCAAAAATATTTTCAGGAAGTTGAATGTGAATAACGCTCAGGAAGCGATACGGTATGCCTTAAGGGCAGGAATAGTTAATGTTGCAGAGTATTGTATCTGATATAAACAGGTGTAGTGTCTTTAATACTACTAGCCTTTGAAAAAACTCCTGCTTTTGGTCTTTGTTTATTTATGTGACCAATAGCAGGAGATTTTCATTTTGTAACTTATGATTATAAGTAAATCTATTCAATTTTTCTCTTTTGAAGCAATTGCTTAAGGGTTGTCTCTTTCAAATTAAGAACGTAGTCTTTTCGATAAATTATGATGCTTATACTTTCTCCAATGCCTGAGCTAAGTCTGCTATTAAATCGTCTATATGCTCAGTTCCTATGGACAAACGTACTGTACCTGGTTTGATATGCTGCTCTTCCAGCTCCTTTTCATTTAATTGTGAATGTGTGGTAGTTGCAGGATGAATAACCAGTGATTTCATGTCGGCCACATTAGCAAGTAGGGAAAATATTTCTAAGCTGTCGATAAAACGTTGAGCTTCTTTTATTCCGCCTTTGATGTCAATCGTAAATATAGATCCTCCGCCTTTTGGAAAATAACGTTTATATAGCTTGTTGTCTGGATGCTGAGGTAGGGATGGATGATGCACGGCTTCTACCTTGGGATGTTTGCTTAGATAATCTACTACTTGCAGGGCATTAGCTACGTGTCGTTCAACACGAAGTGAAAGAGTTTCTAGGCCCTGTAATAAAAGGAAAGCGTTGAACGGGCTGATTGCTGCTCCTGTGTCACGTAACAGAATAGCTCGGATACGGATTATATAGGATGCGTTTCCGGCTACGTCGCAGAAACGTATTCCATGATAGCAAGGGTCTGGTTCCGTTAGTTGTGGAAATTTTCCAGATGCTTTCCAGTCAAAGTTTCCGGAATCGATGATAACTCCTCCGAGGCTAGTTCCGTGTCCCCCGATAAATTTAGTCGCTGAGTGTATTACAATATCTGCTCCGTGTTCTATTGGACGAATCAGATAGGGAGTGCCGAAGGTGTTGTCTATTATCAGAGGTATTTTATGTGCATGAGCTATTTGGGCAACAGCTGCTATGTCGATGATATTCGAGTTAGGGTTACCCAGTGTTTCGATAAAAATAAGTTTGGTGTTCTCTTGTATGGCTTGTTCGAAATTTTTCACTTGACATGGATCTACGAAGGTTGTGGTTACTCCTGATGCAGGCAGTGTATGTGCCAGCAAGTTGTATGTCCCACCATAAATTGTATTGGCGGCTACGATATGGTCGCCGGTACGAGTGATGTTTTGAAACGCATATGTGATGGCCGCTGCTCCGGAAGCAACAGCAAGAGCAGCAACACCTCCTTCTAGTGCAGCCATACGTTTTTCGAAGACATCTTGTGTTGGGTTGGAAAGTCTTCCGTAGATGTTTCCTGGATCTTGTAAGGCGAAGCGTGCAGCTGCATGAGCTGAATTATGAAAAACGTACGAAGTTGTCTGATAGATAGGGACGGCTCGTGCGTCTGTAGCTGGGTCTGCCTGTTCTTGTCCTACGTGGAGCTGGAGTGTTTCGAAATGAAGTTTTTTGATGTCCATAGTTGCAATGATTTTGTATGTTACTGTAATTCTGTTTTAAAGCGGATATTCCTCAAAGGCATAAAGTACGGTTGATAAATATCGTTCTCCGGTATCGGGCAGCAACACGACGATGTTTTTATCTTTATATTCTGGCATTTGAGAAAGTTGCAGGGCTGCAAATGTTGCAGCTCCCGAAGAAATACCGACCAAGAGTCCTTCTTGGAGGGAAAGTTCTCTTCCTGTTCGGATGGCATCGTCGTCCTTGACTCTTATTATCTTATCTACTACTTGTGTGTTGTAGGTGCTGGGGATAAATCCGGCTCCTATACCTTGTATCTTATGCATACCCGGTTTTTCACCAGAAAGGACAGCTGAGCTGTCTGGTTCTACTGCTACGATTTCGATATTGGGATTGTATGATTTCAGTCCTTCACCTACACCGCTTAATGTTCCTCCAGTTCCGACTCCTGCTATGAATACGTCTACTTTTCCGTCAGTATCCTGCCAGATCTCTTTTGCTGTAGTCAGAGAATGGGCTCTAGGGTTTGCTGGATTTTCAAATTGCTGCAGAATGACTGCTCCTGGTGTGTTGTCGCGAAGTTCTTCTGCTTTCTTTATGGCTCCGCTCATTCCTTCGTTGCCGGGAGTTAGGACTAGCTCTGCTCCCATGGCTTTTAATAGGTTTTGGCGCTCCAAACTCATTGTTTCAGGCATGGTGAGTACGGCTTTATAGCCTTTTACGGACGCTACCCATGCAAGACCTACACCTGTGTTGCCGCTTGTCGGTTCGATGATAACTGAGCCAGGTCGCAGGATGCCTTTTTGTTCAGCATCTTCTATCATAGCAAGTGCAATGCGGTCTTTAACACTCCCTCCGGGATTGAAAAATTCCAGTTTTGCAATAATATTTGCCTTTGCTTTATGCGTTTGGCTTAGGTGTTGCAACTTTAGTAAAGGGGTGTTTCCTATCAATTCTGTAAGATTTTGGTATATTTTTGCCATAGGTCTTTGTTTTTGGGGGTTGCTTTATGGCAAAGTTAAGAGATTATTAGGGGAATAGCAATACACCATTTAGGGTATATTGTAGAAAATGGGGAAATAAAAAAAGAGAAGCATTTGCTTCTCTCGGTAGTTGCGGAGGCCTGACTCGAACAGACGACCTTTGGGTTATGAGCCCAACGAGCTACCAACTGCTCCACTCCGCGATGTTATTTTTTTTGTAGTTGCGGAGGCCTGACTCGAACAGACGACCTTTGGGTTATGAGCCCAACGAGCTACCAACTGCTCCACTCCGCGATGTTATTTCTTAATTGTGGTGCAAAGGTAAGGGTTTTATTTTGAAAAACAAATTTTTGGACGAATTATTTGATCTTTTTTGTGTATTTCTTCGTGGAAAATGTAGATCTATGCATCTTTTTTTACTTTTTCTTGCCGTAAATATTAAAATCTATTAAGTGGATTTTTTTGTTTTTTCTTAGAATATCTGACGCTGGAAGAAAAGTTTGAGAGATAGATTTACTGCCGTATTAGGTTAAACTTTGATGTTTTTTTATCCTTTAGCTGAAAAAATCTCTCGGCGACAAGAGCTTGTAAGATTCATTTTGGGGAGGATAAAGGCAAAAGAACTCATAAACTCTGTCGCTTACAGTGGAAAATCTGGTCTGAATTTGTGTAGATAAAAGAAAAACAGTAATTTTGCTCACAATAATGTAGATTGTGCAATAAGAGAGTTAGAATGACTGTATTGAAGACCAGAGCCAAGTTAGTAGACGTTGCCCGACAGCTATTCGCCAAGAAAGGAGTTGAGGCTACGACAATGAATGATATTGCCGTGGCATCTAAAAAAGGCCGTCGTACTCTATATACTTATTTTAAAAGTAAAGATCAGATTTATATGGCTGTGGTAGAGTCGGAACTCAAGATGCTTTCGGATACAATGGATAAGGTTGCCAAGAAACCGACTGTACCCGATGAGAAAATCCTGGAGCTGATTACTACACATCTTGATATTATTAAAATGGCGGTTTATCGTAATGGTACGCTCCGTGCTGATTTCTTCCGTGATATTTGGCGTGTAGAAACAATGAGAAAGTATTTCGACAACAACGAAATAAAGCTTTTTCGTGAAGTCTTGAGAGAAGGAAAAGAACAAGGGCTGTTCGATATAGATAATGTAGAGATAACCGCCGATATATTGCATTACTGCATCAAAGGAATCGAGGTACCATACATTCGTGGACAGATAGGAGAGGATCTGGACGACGAAACCGGCTGGCGGTATGTGTCTAAAATCGTGTATGGTGCTTTGGGATGTCGGAAAGAAAAATAAGTTTAATCTTTTAAATATAACAAATCATGGGATTATTAACAGGAAAAACAGCTATCGTAACCGGTGCTGCTCGTGGTATCGGTAAAGCTATTGCAATGAAATTTGCTGCCGAAGGTGCAAATATTGCATTTACAGACTTGGTAATTGATGAAAACGGAAAGAATACAGAAGCTGAAATTGCTGCATTGGGAGTAAAGGTTAAAGGTTACGCTTCAAATGCTGCCAGCTTTGAAGATACTGCAAAAGTTGTTGAACAGATTAAAGAAGACTTTGGTACTATCGATATTCTGGTTAACAATGCAGGTATCACAAAAGACGGTTTGATGATGAGAATGAGTGAAGCACAGTGGGATGCCGTAATCGGTGTTAACTTGAAATCTGCTTTCAACTTTATTCACGCTTGTACTCCAATCATGATGCGTCAGAAGAGTGGTAACATCATCAACATGGCTTCTGTTGTAGGTGTACATGGTAACGCCGGACAGTGTAACTACTCTGCATCAAAGGCAGGTATGATTGGTTTGGCTAAGTCTATTGCTCAGGAACTTGGTTCTCGTGGTATCCGTGCAAATGCTATTGCTCCGGGATTCATCATTACTGATATGACAGCAAAATTGTCTGACGAAGTAAAAGCTGAATGGGCTAAGAAGATTCCTTTGCGTCGTGGAGGTACTCCGGAAGATGTTGCAAACATCGCATTGTTCCTGGCTTCTGACTTGTCTGCTTATGTATCAGGTCAGGTAATTCAGGTAGACGGTGGTATGAACATGTAATATTTAGTAAATAATTTGTAGGTGAAGAATGAGGAACCTACATGCAGTCAATATTTGTCGCTGCATCGTATTCTTCATTCTTCATCTTTTTTATTTTATGGCATTATGACCGTAGTATACGAAGACAACCATATTATTATAGTAAATAAAACGGCTTCCGAAATTGTGCAGGGTGACAAGACTGGAGATATACCTTTGTCTGAAACTGTAAAACAATATCTGAAGGAAAAGTATTCCAAGCCTGGTAATGTGTTTTTAGGCGTAGCACATCGTCTGGACCGACCTGTAAGCGGACTGGTGGTTTTTGCTAAAACCAGTAAAGCTTTGGCTCGTCTGAACGATATGTTTCGCAACAGTGAAGTGAAGAAAACTTATTGGGCCATCGTGAAGCAGTGTCCTCCTGCTGAAGAAGGGGAGCTGGTACATTATTTGGTACGCAATGAAAAGCAAAATAAATCGTATGCTTACGATAAAGAAGTGAAGAACTCGAAGAAAGCTGTTCTTAACTACAGACTGATAGGGCATTCACAAAATTATTATTTGCTGGAAGTGGATTTAAAAACCGGACGGCATCATCAGATTCGTTGTCAGCTTGCAAAGATGGGATGTCCCATTAAAGGTGATCTGAAATATGGCTTTCCACGGTCGAATCCTGACGGAAGTATTTGCCTGCATGCGCGTAGGGTACGGTTTATTCATCCGGTATCGAAAGAACCGATTGATATAACAGCACCTGTTCCTTCCGGTAATTTATGGAATGGCTTCGAAATGAACAAATAAAAAGAGAAAACGAGGACGCTTCACAGCGTCCTCGTTTGTTAAAAACACATAGGCATCTTCATTTTCTTGTCAAAAGGTTGTATTTCAGGGGGAAATCAACCTTTCTCTCTTTTGTTTTTATGGGGTTGGGTTTATAGTTTAGTTTTTGCCTTTTTTTATGTTGTATAGAGTGTGTGTATCCAATTCTCTCGTAAGAGATATATTGCAATCATCGTGCCAGAAAAAAGGGTTTTATTTAATTCTTTGATTTATAAATGTTTGGGCAAAACTGTGACTTCCTGTAGATTGGGGAAAGTGTGGAATGTGTAGAAAAAACTGTGGAATAAATCCACAGTTTTGTGGAATTTTTTCTTCAATGAATAAATTTTCAGGAGAAATATTACCCGATATTATACAGTTTCATTTTATTGTATAATGTTTTACGGTCTATCCCCAGCAACAGTGCTGCTTTGGTTTTATTATTTCCCGTTTGTTGCAAAGCATTCATTATCCGTTTCTTTTCTGCTTCTTCATCGTGTAAAGCAAATGATGATGTAGCAGGACTTACGGGCTGTGCGAGAATCTCTTCTCCTAAATCGTGTACAGTAATAAATTCTCCTCGTGCCAGCAACGTAGCACGTTTGACAATATTTTTTAGTTGACGCAAGTTGCCTGGCCACGAATAGCGTTGAAGTGCTTCACTTGCAGCAGCGTCAAAACCGATCAACGTACGTTCCAGTTCTCGGTTTGCCTGGTCCAGAAAGAAATTAGCAAAGAGCAGAATATCTTCGGGACGCTCTTTCAGGTCGGGCATTCGTAGGGTAAATTCATTAATACGATGATATAAATCTTCGCGGAATGTACCTTTAGCTATAGCTTCCTTCAGGTTTTCGTTGGTGGCACTTACAAGTCGTACATCCACCTCTATTTCCTTGGTCGAACCTATTCTGCGAATACGGCGTTCCTGTAAAGCACGCAGCAGCTGAACCTGTACCTCGTAACTCAGGTTTCCTATTTCATCGAGAAATAAAGTACCTCCGTTGGCTTCTTCAAATGCACCTACTTTATCATTTAGCGCTCCGGTAAATGAACCTTTTATATGTCCGAAAAACTCAGATGCAGCCAAGTCCTTGGGTATCGATCCACAGTCTATTGCTATGAAAGGCTTTCCATTTCGTTTACTTAGTTCATGGATTCGGTGTGCTACATATTCTTTTCCCGTACCACTTGCTCCATTTATGAGAACAGACATTTGAGTAGGGGCAACCAGACGGACATAACTGAATAATTGGTGAGCTGCTTCACTTTCACCTTCCAGAAAACTTTGCGGAGTATTTTTTTCAATATGCGCTTCATTAGGCGTAGCAGGAACTTCAGATTTTTGGATAGCTTCTTTTATCTTTTTCAGCAATTCGTCAGGCTGAACTGGTTTCGCTATATAGTCGCTTGCTCCTTGTTTTATGGCCTGTACGGCAGTCTGTATTTCGGCATAACTCGTCATAATAATAAAAGGAGTAGTGCACGACTGGCTGCGAAGCCATACCAGCAAATGTATTCCGTCTTGGTCAGGAAGCCGTAAGTCAGACAATATGAGGTCGTAAGAACGTGCTGAGAGTTGTTTCTTGGCACGTGAACTACTACCTGCCGTATCAACTTCGAAACCTTTTTTCCCCAACCACGTTTTCAGCATGGTAGCAAAAGTTAAATCATCTTCGATTATGAGAATAGACGGAGTCATATATTTCTTTTTATCCGGTATGTTACAAATAAAAAAAGCCTTGTTGTCCTAATGGATTTAGTTTGTGGTAATACGTGGAGAAACAGTGGCCTCTTTTACAGAAACACTTTGTTTTTTCGCAAATATTCTGCTCCTTTTTCGGAGTTTTACTTCATTCTTTAATTCATTTTTCTGGTATTCCAAGGCTGTAATCTGATACAAAGATAATATTTTTTCAGTATAGTACTCAGACCATATTTAAATTTTCCAGTAAACAGAGTACCTCAGATTGTTTTTTAAGTTTTCTTTTGGAAGTTTTTTTACTATTTTAGTTGTCCTTCCCGTCGTTTAAAACCTTCTTGGCTTCCTTAATTACGTCAGCTATGCAACTTAATGCTTCGTCTGCATGTTGTCTGGCTTCATCACTTAGATCTGTGTTTCCCCGATGAAACTCCAGCCATTGTAAGGCCGGTATAGCTTTTCTAGCTTCAATCATGGTGAAAGTAGGAAGCATTTTGTGGGCTACGTTACACAAATCTGCCATGTCCTTATTGCTTAGAGCCTGTTTCATACGTTCATAATTCTTCGTACTTTCTCCGATGAAAGTTTCCAGAATCTCATGTGCAGCGGCAGGGTCATCACCCGAAAAAGCTGTGAGGGGTGAAAAATTATATGTACATTCTGTATCAGACGGTTTACTGTCTGTTTGTACTGTATTTCCTTTCCAGTCTTCTTGCATGTGAGTTTTGAAAATTTTCAACAGCTCAGTCTGATTGAAAGGTTTATGCAGACATCCGGCAAAGCCCTGTGTGCAAAAATCAGTTTCATCCATATCGCTTCGGGCGGTGATGGCTATGACGGGAATGTTTTTAGCCTGTGGAACATCGAGGCTTCTCAGTTTCTGGAGTAGCTCAAAGCCGTTCATTGCAGGCATTTGTATATCAGTAAAAACAATATCAAATGTTTCTGAAGCTATCAGCTTGAAGAGTTCCTCCGGCTGTGTACAGCATTTTATGACAGGAGGAATGTTATGTTGGGCATGATTGAACAGGTCATAAATCATGACTTCTGTCAGATTGAGCTGGATACGGTCGTCATCTATTAACAGAATACGCCATTGCTTTTTGTCGTCCGACAGTGTTTCGACTTGAGTTATTGGTGCTTTCGTTACTTTGGGTAAGAATAGTACAACCTGAAACATACTTCCTTTTCCGGGAGCACTTTCTATGGTTATTTCGCCGTTAAGTAGTTCAACCAGTTTCTTTGTAATAGACAGACCAAGTCCGAATCCTTCTTGTCCCTGCGCACTTTGTAAACGAGTAAAAGCTTGGAATACACGTTGCTGCTCTTGAATACTCATACCGCAACCGGTATCTTCTACGCGGAAAGTAAACCGGTTTTGCTCATAATCTACTTGAATTGTGATACTTCCTTGTGAAGTAAATTTCAGTGCATTCGATATCAGGTTTTCTGCAATCTGGCGTATGCGGAAAGGATCACCTTCAAGATTAAGCGTACGTGGTATGTTCTCTTCGAAGTTGAGGGTTAGTTGTTTCTTTTCTGCTCCGGGCAAGAAGCTGGTATAGATACTTTCGAACAGTTCATGTGGATTGAACGTTACGGGGTGAATATCCATTTTTCCTGCTTCCAGTCGGTGGTAGTCAAGAAGTGAAGTAATCAGGTCCAGCAGATGATTTGCCGAACTTTTCATATTATGTAAGTAAAACTGCTGACGACGGTCCTGTACCAGTCTGATTAACAAATCTATATATCCGATAATGGATCCGGCAGGAGCTTTGATGTCGTGCGTGATGGTAAGCATCAGTTTCTCTCGTGCCACAAGTAGATTTTCAGCATATAGTTTAGCTTTTTCCAGTTCTTTACGGTAATGGTTACTTCGTGTTATATCTCGCCAGATAATGGTAAAGAAAATAAGCACAAGCAATACAGCCAGAATAGCAATCGTTGCCATTGTCCATGCAGCCTGCTGGCGGATGTCTTGTTCGTGCGCTATGCGGACTTCCATTGCCTTTTGTTCATCATCCTCTATATTATCCAGCAGCTGATTTACACGCTGGCTCACCCTTCCTCCTGCAATACGCAGCTGGTTGATGCGTGCGTCAAGCGTCCGCATACTTTCTTGTCTTGTCTGGAAAACCTTGTGCTGTATAGAAGTCAGCATAGTAGCAATGGTATCAACCGGATTGTAAGCTTCGTCTATTGTATCTGTATATTCTTCCTGGATGATATTGTCCACTTGGGTTGAGTCGGGCTTACCGGGAGAAAATACATCGGCAAGTCTGCGGAAAAACTTTTTGGGCTTATGATGAATAGTATATGAGTTACGGTGGGTAACCGCGCGTCGGCGTACGTGTGTACTGCTCAATATGGAGTCTTGCTGCATAATCAGACTATCCAGCTGCTGCCGGTACAATTCGTCTGTGGGGCTTTGCTTCATGGCTTCGAGCACCAGTACCATGTTTTGCTCTTTATTCCGCAGCAATGAACGTACTGTATCCAGACGCATCTGTTGCAATGTATCAGTCAGAAGTTGCTGAAGAGAGTCTATAAGGGCGCTGGCTTCTTTCATCGCCCTTTTGTATTTAGGATATTCATTAAGTCGTCCGATACGTAATGTCTGTCCGATAATTTCTGCTTCGTATAGTTGGGTTACAATCTGGTGCGTTGTTTTCCTCCGGTTACTGATCGTTTCTTCCAGTCCCGTAGGCGTAGTGAGCAATGTCATTTGCTGGTGAATGTATCCGATAGCTCCGAAAAGCAAGCAAATGAGTAAAATATATCCGAAGGCAATTTTCGTTGAAGTAGAAAACATAGTCAGACTCCTTTTCCCGTTTTATATCTGAATCTGAGATAATACATAATTCCGGCGCTGGTCAAGCCGAACGGGAAAGCCATCCATATACCGGTGATTCCCCAGTCGAAAACAAAGCCGAACAAGTATCCCAAAGGAAGTGATATAATGAAATAAGCAATAAATGAGAACAACATCATCAGGCGTACATCGGCAATGCCTCTCAAGGAATTGGCAAAATTGATTTGCAGTCCGTCGCCAAACTGGTAAAGAAGGAACGGAATAATAACCTGAGCTACCATGACAGCAACAGTTGCGTCATCCGTAAACCATCCGCCCAAGTGGTTACGCAGCAGGTAAATAGGTATGGATGTACAGACTATCATAATCAGAATGATGTGAAAACCAATGTTTGCTGTACGTCTTACATTGACTATATCCCTCTGTCCTAGAAAGTTACTGATACGTACAGATACAGCAGCTCCCATGCCATAATACATCATGAAGCATATTTGTGAAACAGCAATCATAATCTGATAGCTGGCAAGCTCTGCACTTCCCAGCCAACCAACCATGATCGCACTCAGGCTGAAGGAAGCTGTTTCCATTCCCATTTGTGCTGCAATGGGCCATCCTAGTCTGTTCAGCAAGCTGAAATCTGCTGTGTTGATTTTTCCCAGTCGGAAACCTTCTCTGAAACTCTGGTAACGACGGGTACCGAAAAACAGAACCAGATAAGCTATGACCATAAGAATACGTGATACCATTGTAGATATACCTGCACCTAGGAGGCCTAGTTCGGGCATGCCAAGCTTACCGTAAATAAGGATATAGTTGCCGATAATATTCAGAATGTTACCACTTAATAATATCCACATGGATACTTTGGTATCGGTGATTCCATCGGAGAACTGTTTGAATCCGTTGAACCATAATACGAATGGCAGAGAAACCAGCAATACCATAAAGTAAGGACGCATATGCGGTATCAGCTCATCAGGCTGACCCATACGGTCAAGGTTCAGATAAAGTATAGTCATTACCAGGCATACGATCGCTGCCAGTACAGTATTGGCTGCAAGGCTGTTTTTAAGCGTTCTTCCTACCTCGCTTACTTTGTGCTGTCCGAACAGACTGCCCACAACAGGCGTCAGTCCATAGGCAAATCCTGTACTGAAGATAATGGCAAGATTGAACATGTTATTGACGAAGCTGGCAGCAGCCAGTTCTGTCGTACTGTGATGTCCGATCATCAGCGTATCAGCAAATCCCAATACGATAACTCCTATCTGCCCGATGACAATAGGAAGGCCTAACGATAATAATGCGCGGTAATGTGACTGACTCATTTGATAGCTTTATAATATAGAATGTTACAATTCTCGGGTACAAAAGTACGGCATGCCGTATCTTGTATCTGTCCGACCGTTACCGAACGGTATTTTCCTACTTCCAGATTTATATCTTCCGCGTGTCCAAGCAATTCAAAGAATGCAAGGTTGGTTGCTACATTCAGGTAATTGATGTTGTTGAAAATCTGTTCGCTTTCGTAGCGGTTCTTTACCTTTTCCAGTTCTTCTTCGGCTACCGGAATCGTTTTCAGTTTGTCGAGCTCCTGCCATACAGCCTCTTCTGCCTGCTCCAGGGTGATGCCCGAAGCTGGTTTTCCTGTAATATGCAGCAAACCCTCGTCGAGGCTTCCCGAAATATAGGCGTCGATGGAGGTAAAGAGTTTTTTCTCTTGTACCAATGTCTGTATGAATCGCGATGAACGTCCGTTTGAAAGCAAGTCGGTTATGATGTCGAATACGTGATATTCGGCATGGAACCGGTTACACATATGAAAGGCCATATATAAAGCATCTACCGGAACTTTTCGTTCTACGCTGCGTCGGCGTATCGCTGTCTGAGGCTTTTCTGCCGGCAATTCACGTTTGGGTATATTGCGTGAAGGTATCGGACCGAACCATTTCTCAGCCAGACGGACAGTTTCTTCAAATGAAATATGACCTGTAACTGCCAGAATCGCATTGTTAGGAGCATAGAAACGATAGAAAAAGTTCTTAACTTCATCTAGTGTAGCATTGGCTATGTGGCTGATTTCCTTACCGATGGTCGGCCAGCGGTATGGGTGATCCTGGTAAGCCATTTCGCGCAGCAAATGTGATGCGTCGCCATAAGGCTGGTTCAGATTCCGTTGCTTGAACTCTTCAATTACGACCTGTCGCTGTACTTCCAGGCTTTGCGGGCTGAAGTCGAGGCTCAGCATGCGGTCGCTTTCCAGCCAGAATCCTGTTTCTACGTTCTGATAGGGAAGGGTAATGTAATAATTAGTAATGTCATTGTTGGTCCATGCATTGTTTTCCCCACCGGCATTTTGTACCGGTGCATCGTAATCGGGAATATTCACTGAACCGCCGAACATCAGATGCTCAAACAGGTGAGCAAAACCGGTATGCTCCGGATCTTCGTCGCGTGCTCCTACATCGTACAGCAAATTGAGGGCAACCATTTGGGTAGAGTTGTCCTCATTGTGTACGATACGCAGCCCGTTGGGCAATGTATGATGGTTTACTTGTATCATTCTTTATCCGATTTCTCTATTACAGAAGCCTTCAGTATACGTACATCCTTTTCCGGACGGTCTGTACGGTTGGTTTTTACAGCTTCGATACGTGCTACAACATCCATTCCGTCTACTACCTCTCCAAATATGGTATAGCTGCCGTCAAGATGTGGAGCTCCGCCTACTGTAGTATATGCCTGAATCTGTTCACGGGTAAATTTCAGAGCAGGCTCTTTCTTAACCTCAGCACGTGCTTGTGCTTCCAGTGTATCTTGCAGTGCCATCAGGCCTTCCATATCGTTTGCTTTACGCATCTTATAGATTTCTTTCATGTGCTTGCGTGCCAAAGCCTGAAATACGGTGTCTAGTCTGGCTTCGTTCAGCTGGTTCTCCATATTGATCATCTGTGCCTCAGAGAATTTTCTTCCGGTTACAATATAAAACTGGCAGCCTGATGATTCTCTGTTGGGGTTGACTTCATCACCCTGACGTGCAGCAGCAAGTACACCTCTTTTGTGGAAAAATTTCGGATTGATTTCTGCAGGAATAGTATAGCCTACATCACCGGTTCCTAAAGTTGTTGTGGTGTCGGTAGCAGTCTTGCTTTGCGGATCGCCTGCCTGAATCATGAAGTTTTTGATAACTCGGTGGAAAAGTGTACTGTCGTATACCCCTTCTTTCACCAGTTTTATGAAATTGTCACGGTGCTTAGGCGTTTCGTCATACAACTTTACAATAATATTTCCCATCGTGGTTTCCAGACATACAAGTGTTTCGTTTCCAGTCATCATAGATTTTTCTTTTTTTTGACTTCCGGTGCATGCGGCCATGCAACAGAGAATCAGGGTGAATAAAATGATTGTTTTCTTCATACAGTGTGTGTTTTGTCTGCAAATGTACAAAAAAGCCGTATCATTTCAGGATATTGTTTTTGTTTTTGTAGCTACCCGATATGGCTGTCTTTTCAGTTTATCGGGAAGAATAAAAAAAACATCAGCATATTTTGGGGAAAACATGCTGATGTTTTTTTATTTTTTGTACAAAATACAGAAGCTTTTGTACGATTTATTTTGAGACTTCTAGCATTCTTATAATCAGGATCTTATTCTGTTAAGCTAAGCATCTGTGCTTCCTGAGGAACATAATCTCCCTGGAAGAAACGGCTGGCACGAAGCAGGTGTCGCCAGATACTTACCAACTCTTGTGATTCCTGAAGAATGTTCAGATATACCATCGAAGCTTTCAGACTTGTGCTGTCTGCTTCCTGCATGCGGTTCATCTGCTGTTTGCGCAATGCTGATATCTTATTCTTCAAAGCATCACCTTTTACCAAAATATCATCGGCTTCGGCATAGTTGTTGTTTTCGATGACTGTTTGAGTACGATCCATCAGCTGACAGAGTTCTTCACGTATTGGTAAGAATTCTGCAATGCAATCTTTTGATATCGGGTTGAAGTTGTTGTCTACGTGTTCCTTACAAGGCTCACAAATACGCTTCAAGCAGTATAACATCTGTTCGCAGCTGTTACTTCCCAGGTGGAACCATGTATTCTTTTCGATAGCAATAGGAATAGGTATACGACGTAAACCGAGAATTTCTTTACGACGACGTTTTTTCAACATTTTCCTTTGATCGTCAGTTGAACTCATTACCTTCTTCAACTGTTTCAAGTCTTCATTGATGAATCCGTCGGTTACTTGCATATAAGCCTGTTCGGTATAGTTGATGTAGTCGGTCAATGTTTCTTTCACGTGCAGACGGAGCAGTGACAAGACTTCTGCTTTGTCTTTGCTTGCCATCATACGTTTGAACGTATCATCCTGCTGTTCTGCCTTTTCTTTCTTGCTGTATTTGATGTTACTGCGAACCAGCAAGAATACTGCAACACAGATGAAGACAAACATTCCAACAAAGCTAGTGTAGAACATGATGGCAGTAACCAGTGCACAGATAGTAAAGGCTACGAAAGCTGTAATGAACCATCCGCCGATAACTGACAGCATTCCAGTGATACGGTATACAGCGCTTTCACGTCCCCAAGCACGGTCGGCAAGTGAAGAACCCATAGCTACGATAAAGGTAACGTATGTAGTAGAAAGCGGCAACTTCATTGTTGTACCGATAATGATCAACAAACCAGAAAGTACCAGATTGACTGCTGCACGAACCATATCGAATGCTGCTCCATTTTCCAGGATAACTTCATCCTTGTTGAAACGGCTGTCTATCCAGCGGCGCATTCCTACCGGAATTACCTTTACCATGAATTCATTAATCGTTGTAGCGCGGCGTACGATGGTACGTGCCAGAGCAGATGAGCCGAACATTTCGTCACCCTCTTCCTGACGTGCCAGGTCGACAGATGTCTTGATTACGTTTTTAGCTTTCTTAGAGGTAGCAAGTGCATATACCATGATGATGCCTGAAGCAAACAAGAAGATAGCCGGAGTTTTGGCAGACGACATAAGAGAACTCATCATAAAGTCGTGTATACCTGCACCATTCGAGTTGGCAACGTAGTCGGTATAGGCTGAAAAACCGGCAAGAGGTACACCTATAAAGTTTACAAGGTCGTTTCCAGCAAAAGCCAGGGCCAGTGCGAAAGTACCGAGTAATACGATGATGCGGAATACGTTTACCTTACACCAGTGAAGAATCTGCATCAGCAATGTAAAGAAAACAAAGCATCCGGCTACAAGTAATGTCGTGTTTTGATCTATCCAGGCAAGTGATTCAGCACTCATAAACGGTGCACTTTTCAAGCCTTTGATCAGAACGAAGTATGAAAGTGATGTGACTGAAATTCCTCCGAATATACCAATTGTCCAGGAAAGATGTTTTTTATAGTTGAAACTGAAAATGATTCGGGATATATACTGAACAAGAGTTCCGGCAATAAATGCGATAGCGACAGAGAGGAAGATACCCATGATAACGGACAATGCTTTTTCGGTGTTCATCATATCTCCCAATGAAAGAAGACCGGTTTCATCGCCGATAATTTTCAGAATAGCCAGAATAAATGTACCTCCCAATAATTCGAATACCATTGAAACGGTGGTTGAGGTAGGTAACCCCAGCGTGTTAAATACGTCCAGCAGCACAACATCCGTTACCATGACGGCAAGCAGGATACACATAATTTCATAGAAACTGAAATTGGCGGGTTGGAAAATGCCGTGCCGGGCGATGTCCATCATGCCGTTACTCAAAATAGCTCCGGCAAAAACGCCGACTGCCGCTACAATGATAATTGTCCTGTATCGGGCAACCTTTGCACCTACGGCGGAGTTCATGAAGTTAACTGCATCATTGCTGACACCTACCAGAAGGTCGAATATTGCCAGCATAAAAAGGAAAATTACAATTCCCAAGTAAAGAGTTTCCATATACTACTATAAAATGAATTTTTCAGTGTCGCAAAGGTATGCAGGGGGTGTTATATTGAAATGTCATAAATGTTACAATCGTGTTACAAAATGAAAAAGGGATTTTTTAGAATTTCTTCGCATGTTTATCTACTGGAAATTCGTAACTTTGTACCCTAAACATAGAATTATTATAGTAATTACTAAAATATTATAGCAATGTCAGAGTCAAAGAGAATAAAAACTGCCTTGGTATCGGTATACCATAAGGATGGTTTAGATGCAATCATTCGTCGTTTGGCGGAAGAAGGTGTAGAATTTTTGTCTACCGGCGGTACACGTCATTTTATTGAAAGTTTGGGTTATCCCTGTCATGCAGTGGAAGATCTGACTGGATATCCTTCTATTCTGGGTGGTCGCGTAAAGACACTTCATCCGAAAGTGTTCGGTGGTATTTTATGCCGTCGTGAACTGGAAGAAGACCGTCAGCAGGTTACTCAGTATGAAATACCTGAAATAGATCTGGTGATTGTCGATCTTTATCCGTTTGAAGATACAGTTGCTTCAGGAGCCGATGCTCAGTCTATTATCGAAAAGATTGACATAGGTGGTATCTCATTGATTCGTGCAGCAGCGAAAAACTTCAATGATGTAGTTATCGTAGCAAGTAAAGCTCAGTATAAGCCGTTCCTTGATATCATTACAGAAAACGGTGCGGTTACTACTCGTGAAGAACGTCGCTGGTTTGCTAAAGAAGCATTTGCCGTTTCTTCTCATTATGATTCAGCTATCTTCGGATGGTTCGATGGAGGTGAAGATTCTGCATTCCGTTGTGCTGCTGAAGAACCGAAAGTATTGCGCTATGGTGAAAATCCTCATCAGAAAGGTGTTTTCTTCGGCGATTTGAACAAGATGTTCGATCAGATTCATGGAAAAGAAATTTCATACAACAATCTGCTTGACATCAATGCAGCAGTTGATTTGATTGATGAGTTCAAGGGAGAAACAACATTTGCTATCCTGAAGCACAATAATGCTTGTGGTCTGGCTTCTCGTCCTGTATTGGTAGATGCCTGGCGTGCTGCATTGGCAGGAGATCCTGTTTCTGCTTTCGGTGGTGTGCTTGTAACAAATACTGTAGTAGACCGTGCTACAGCCGAAGAAATCAATGGTTTGTTCTTCGAAGTTATTATTGCTCCTGATTACGATGTAGATGCTTTACAGATTCTTACTCAAAAGAAGAATCGCATCATTCTGGTTCGCAAAGAAGCTGAAACTCCGAAAAAACAGTTCCGTTCTTTGTTGAACGGTGTATTGGTTCAGGATCGTGATTTGAAGACTGAAACTCGTGACGATTTGAAACAGGTTTCTGAAAAAGCTCCTTCGGATGCTGAAATAGACGATATGCTTTTTGCTAACAAGATTGTAAAACAAAGCAAGAGCAATGCAATTGTACTGGCTAAAGGAAAACAGCTTGTAGCTAGTGGAGTTGGTCAGACTTCACGCGTTGATGCATTGAAGCAGGCTATCGAAAAAGCTAAGTCTTTCGGATTCGACCTGAATGGTGCTGTTATGGCTAGTGATGCTTTCTTCCCCTTCCCCGACTGTGTAGAACTTGCAGATAAGGAAGGTATTAAAGCTGTCATCCAGCCGGGTGGCTCAGTGAAAGATGAACTCACTTTCCAGTATTGCAATGAACATGGTGTAGCTATGGTCATTACTGGAGTGCGTCATTTCAAGCATTAATATTTACATAAGGAATATAAATAATGAGGAATAAAGGCTTTCCGTGGGGAATTGCATGAGGCGAGGCTGTATAAGTCTTTATTCTTCATTATATATTTATATTTTCCATATTAATTTAATAAGATCCTTTTATTACAGAGAAGAAAGATTATGGGATTATTTTCTTTTACACAAGAAATAGCAATGGATCTTGGAACTGCCAATACCATTATATTGAGCAATGACAAGATTGTAGTGGATGAGCCATCGGTGGTAGCACTCGACCGTCGCACTGACAAAATGATTGCTGTCGGTGAACGTGCAAAACTGATGTATGAAAAGGAAAACCCAAACATCCGTACTGTGCGCCCGCTTCGTGATGGTGTGATTGCCGACTTTAATGCGTGCGAGCAGATGATGCGTGGTTTGATAAAGAAAGTGAATACGGGGCGCCGTTTGTTTACTCCTTCACTTCGTATGGTGATTGGTGTTCCTTCTGGTTCTACTGAAGTAGAGCTGAGAGCAGTACGCGATAGTGCTGAACATGCGGGCGGACGTGATGTATATCTGATTTTTGAGCCAATGGCAGCTGCTATCGGTATCGGACTGGATGTAGAAGCTCCGGAAGGTAATATGATTGTAGATATAGGTGGTGGTTCTACCGAAATTGCGGTTATTTCATTGGGAGGTATTGTGTCGAACAATTCTATCCGTATTGCCGGAGATGATTTGACAGCCGATATTCAGGAATATATGAGCCGTCAGCATAATGTGAAGGTGAGTGAACGTATGGCAGAACGTATCAAGATTCATGTGGGAGCTGCCTTGACAGATTTGGGAGAGGATGCTCCGGAAGACTATATCGTGCGTGGACCTAACCGAATTACTGCATTGCCGATGGAAGTTCCGGTTTGTTACCAGGAAATTGCTCATTGTCTGGAAAAGAGCATAGCTAAGATAGAGACTGCAATTCTGAGCGCATTGGAAAATACTCCTCCAGAATTGTATGCTGATATCGTGAGCAACGGTATTTATCTGGCTGGTGGTGGCGCATTGTTGCGTGGACTCGATAAACGTTTGACTGACAAGATCAATATTCCGTTCCATATAGCCGAAGACCCCTTGCTGAGTGTAGCTAAAGGTACAGGTATTGCACTGAAGAACGTCGATCGTTTTTCATTCTTGATGAGATAAAACTTCCATTGAAGCATTATTTATGGAAGTTGCGGGGCCTTGAAAGATTATGGCTCCGCGTTAATCTTGATATTTCTCTTCTCTGATAGGTTGTAGGTATGCGAAATCTGCTAAACTTTTTATTGAAATATGATTATTGGCTGCTCTTTGTCTTCTTAGAGGTAGTGAGCTTCATTTTGCTGTTTCGTTTCAACAGCTATCAGGGGAGTGTCTTTTTTACTTCAGCCAATCGTATTGCCGGAAATATTTATGAAGTAGCCAGCGAGATTACTTCTTATTTCGGGTTGCATACGGTAAACCGTGATTTGGTACGCCGTAATGTAGAACTGGAATTGCAAGTTGAGTCTTTGAGTAAAGCACTTAAAGCTTATACACGCGATACTACCGAAGTAGAAAAGAATTATAAAGATGTGCTGGCTGATTATTCTATCTATCCGGCTCAGGTGGTGAATAACAGTCTGACACACGTTGATAATTACATAACAATCAATAAGGGTTCTGCTGATAGTATTTGTGCTGAAATGGGGGTAGTGAGCGGAAATGGAATTGTTGGCATTGTATATCAGACTTCGGCTCATTATGCCATTGTTTTACCAGTCTTGAATTCGAAAAGCAGTATCAGTTGTAAAATACGTCGGACAGATTATTTCGGTTCTTTAAAATGGAGTGGAGGTTCTTCACTCTATGCCTGGCTTAGGGATATTCCGCGACATTCTGAGTTCTCGTTAGGCGATACAGTTGTGACTAGCGGGCATAGTGCTGTATTTCCGGAAGGTATTCCTGTGGGAATGGTAGATGATATAATGGATAGTCATGACGGGTTGTCGTATGTGTTGAAAGTAAAACTGTTTACCGATTTTGCTCGTCTGAACGATGTAAATGTGATTAGTGCTCGTGGACAGTCAGAACAGGCTGTACTCGAAGATAATATAAAATAAAGGATATGGTATTGTTCTTACATAGACTGGGCTGGTTTGTGTTTCTGGTACTGCTTCAGGTACTGGTACTGAACCATGTGCATATCTTAGGCTATGCAACTCCTATGCTTTATATCTATTATATATTGATATTGAATGCTGAAACTCCGCGTAAATCGTTGTTGTTGCAGGCATTCTTTATTGGACTTTGCATTGATATATTTAGTAATACTCCCGGCATGAATGCGGCAGCGGCTACAATGATGGCTTTTACCCGTCGTCCGTTACTGCGTATGCAGATGCTTCGTGATGTGACTGACGATTATGTTCCCGGTATTCGCTCAATGGGATTCTATCCGTTTTTCAGGTATGTTCTGAGTGAAACGGTGGTATTTATTGTGACTTTGCAGGTTATCGATGCTTTTACCTTTTTCCGCATGAGTGAGCTGATGTGGAAAATTCTGACAGATACATTGATGACGATTGTCGGTATTATTTGTATAGACACTATAAGGAGGAAGAAGTAGTGGATAGAAATTATAAGCTGGCAAAAAGAAGATATGTAATAGGTGGCGTCGTGCTGACGGTAGTTGTTCTTTTTATCATTCGCTTGTTTGCCTTACAAATATTGAGTGACGATTATAGAAAGAATGCAGACAGTAATGCCTTTCTGAAAAAAATCCAATATCCGAGTCGTGGAGTAATATACGACCGTACGGGTAAGCTGTTGGTTTATAATCAGCCTGCTTATGATATTACGGTGGTAATGAAGGAAATTACTTCACTGGATACGCTGGACTTGTGTCGTACGCTGAGGATTACCCCTGAATTTTTACGGCGTAAGTTTCGCGATCTGAAAGATCGTCGTTTAAATCCTGGTTATTCGCCTTATACCAATCAAGTCTTTCTTACCCAACTTTCAGCTGAAGACTGTGGGGTTTTTCAAGAGAAGCTTTTTAAATTTCCCGGTTTTTATATTCAAAGACGTACTATTCGTCAGTATAATTACAATTCGGGGGCACATATATTAGGAGATATAGGGGAAGTTTCCAAACAGGAAATGGAGGACGATGAATATTATCTGCCCGGTGATTTTATTGGAAAGCTGGGAGTGGAACGCTCTTATGAGAAACAACTTCGAGGAGAAAAGGGAGTTGAAGTACTGCTTCGTGATGCGCATGGCCGTATTCAGGGCAATTATATGGAAGGAAAATTTGATAAAGCTCCTGTTCCTGGCAAGAACCTGACATTAAGTCTGGATATTGAGCTTCAGATGTTGGGTGAAAGGCTGCTGGAAGGGAAAATTGGAAGTATTGTTGCTATTGAGCCTTCTACGGGTGAGGTACTATGCCTTGTTTCATCGCCAACTTATGATCCCAGTCTGATGATTGGACGTGACAGAGGAAAGAATCATTTAGCTATGTCAAAGGACCCTTGGAAACCCTTGCTGAACCGTGCTATAATGGGAGCTTACCCTCCGGGATCTACTTTTAAAACTACTCAGGCCTTGACTTTTCTTCAGGAAGGAATTATTAATACAGGAACCATGTATCCATGCTCTGGAGGATTCTCTTACCGTGGACTTCATGTGGGATGCCATGCTCATCCCTCGCCTCTGTCTTTGATTCCTGCCATTGCAACTTCTTGTAATGGTTATTTTTGCTGGGGATTGTATTATATGATTGGTGCACGACAGAAATATGGTTCTGTGCAGAAGGCGATGAATACCTGGCGTGATTACATGGTTTCAATGGGATTTGGCTATCAGTTGGGAATTGACTTGCCGGGAGAAAAACGTGGAATGATTCCTAATGCACAGTATTATGATAAGGCATACCGCCGTTCATGGAATGGTTTGACTATTATTAGTATTTCAATCGGACAGGGAGAAGTTACTGCTACTCCATTACAGATTGCCAACTTGGGTGCTACTATAGCCAATCGGGGATATTTTGTAACTCCTCATGTCGTAAAGGAAATAGAAGGAGAGTCTATTGATTCGATTTATACAACTCGCCGGTATACGAAAGTAGATAAAGGGCATTATGAAGAAGTTGTACAAGGCATGCGTTCGGCTGTGCTTGGAGGTACATGCCGTACGGCAAATATTCCAGAACTGGAAATCTGCGGAAAAACGGGTACAGCGCAAAATCATGGAAAGGACCATTCTGCATTTATGGGATTTGCTCCGATGAATAATCCGAAGATAGCAATTGCTGTTTATGTAGAGAATGGAGGATGGGGAGCCATATATGGGGTTCCTATCGGAAAATTGATGATAGAAAAGTATTTGACTGGTAAGCTGACTGCGGAAGACGAGGCGTTGGCAACCGATATTCAAAACCGAAGAATTGATTATGGCTTACAGGAAAGATAGTTTATGGAAAACAGTTGACTGGTGGACGATAGCTCTTTACATGGTGCTGATCGTATGTGGATGGTTCAGTGTGTGCGGAGCCAGTTATGATTATGGTGATCCTGATTTTCTGAACTTTACTACACGTGCCGGAAAGCAGTTGATGTGGATTGGATGTTCCTTGACTTTAGGTTTTGTTTTGTTGATGCTTGAAGAACGTTTGTATGATACTTATGCTTATCTGATATACGGTATTTTGTTGTTGTTGCTTTTTGGAACAATATTTAATCCACATGAGATAAAAGGATCACGTTCGTGGATTGTATTGGGACCTGTGAGTTTACAGCCCGCAGAGTTTGCGAAGTTTGCAACAGCTTTAGCTTTGGCAAAATATATGGGCGAGTATACCTTTTCTATCGAGCGGGGTAGAAACATGCTGGTATGTCTTGCTATAATTCTTATCCCTATGGTGCTGATAGTCTGTCAGAAAGAAACGGGTTCGGCATTGGTTTACTTATCATTTTTTCTTGTTCTCTATAGAGAAGGTATGACCGGTTCCATCTTGTTTGCTGGTGTATGTGCCATTATTTATTTTATTGTCGGTATTCGTTTCAGCAATGAACTGATGGCAGATGGACTCACTTCATTGGGAGAATTTGCCGTATTGGGGTTAATTATATTGTTTTCTGCCTTATTGGTCAAAGCATATTGTAAGAATAGCGATCGAACTGTAGTCTATATACTTTCATTTGGATTGGGATCGATGTTATTGGGATGGCTTTTTTCGCTTTATGTCATTCCGTTTGATGTCGTTTATTTGCAGGGAGGTGTTTGTGCAGCCTTATGTATTTATCTGGTCTATTTATTCCTGCATGAACGTATTCGTAATTATCTGTATATATTGGTTTTTACCATTGGTTCGGTAGGTTTCCTTTTTTCTGCCGATTATGTGTTCAATGAAGTACTGGAACCTCACCAGCAGATTCGTATAAAGGTATTATTGGGTATGGAAGACGATCCGACGGGAGCTGGATATAATGTAAATCAAAGTAAAATCGCCATTGGATCTGGAGGTTTTCTTGGTAAAGGCTTTCTGAACGGTACTCAGACAAAACTGAAGTATGTCCCTGAACAGGATACTGATTTTATTTTTTGTACGGTAGGAGAAGAAAAAGGATTTGTGGGTTCTACTTTCGTTATTCTTTTGTTTGCTTCATTAATATGGCGTTTGATTTATTTGGCTGAACGTCAGAGTACCCGTTTTGGAAGAGTATATGGATATAGTGTGTTAAGTATTTTCTTTTTTCACCTGTTTGTTAATGTAGGCATGGTGTTAGGGTTAACTCCAGTCATCGGTATACCGCTTCCTTTCTTTAGTTACGGAGGATCTTCGCTTTGGGGCTTTACAATTTTATTATTTGTCTTTCTGCGTATTGATGCTGCTCGTGAACGGTAATAAGCGTATGCCTACATCACTGATACCTTTTAAAGGCTCATCTCGCATGATGTGTATTATCTGAACCATACTGTCGGATGGAGAAAAAGTGACAGGGTGGTGAGGGGAGGTATACTGGTATAAATTGCTGGAAGTTCCATTTCCTTTCCAGTTGCCTTGTTTGTCTGCCAGTGTGATATGGAGGGTATCGGGATGTCTGTCGGGACTAAGCGGATATAATATTTCCATCCATATATCTTGATAAGGATAGTTTTCTGTATGTCGTAGTCCTACTTCTAAGTCGTATTGTTTTCCTGCCAATTGAGCAGGTAACTGGTATTTCAGGGTATCTGTCTTTTTCCAGCCCTCAATACTCAGGTTTTGATAAGTATGGTAAATGGTTTGGTTATCGCATGCCGCAAGGGAGAATAGTAAACAGATTATTCCCCCTGCGATGCGAATATATGATGAAGTTTTTCGTGTGGTCATACTATCTCATTGTTATTCTTTCGTCCCTGTCGGCGCGGGCGATTGTTGGCTTGCTTGTTTCCTTCCGGCTGCGGTTGCTGAGCACGAGCTTCTGGTTGGTTAGCTTGTTTATCGGAAGGATTTGGAGCTGCTCCTTGTTGTTTAGGCGGACGATTTCCTTTTTCTCTGCGTTTTTCTCCTTGACGTTCTTCTTTTCGTCTGTTATCTTTGCCTGAATTGGATGGAACATTATTAGCAGTTGTAGCATTAACTGCTATTTTAGCTGTATTTTCTCCTTTTTCCTGACCGGCAGCATTGTTGGGTAAAGCCTTCTGAGAATTATTTTCCTGAACCGGTTGTTGACGGTTTTCTCCGTTTTTCTTCTTTTTACGGTTCTTGCTGTTCCGGCTTTTATCGAAGCGGGTTACGCTTTCTTGTTCCAGCAAATCTTTCGGACGTGCAGGTTCATGCATTCCGTTGTCATTAAGCTTTTCAGGTTTCTCACCTCTACGGTTCATATTGATAACCTCAAAAGCACGGCGTGCTGTAAGCGTTACTTCATTGGCAAGGAAACTCTTATCGGTAGAATAAATGATTTCTCCTTTTAAAATATCTGCTTTGAAGTAATAATATGTAGCATCCAGTGTTTCGAGTGTGATTTCTTTACTCGGAAGTCGTTTCTGGCATTCTACATAGGCATCTACTTCGTAGTTGAGGCAACATTTCAGTTTTGCGCACTGTCCTGCCAGTTTTTGAGGATTAAGTGATATATCCTGATAACGTGCTGCTCCTGTAGATACAGAGATAAAGTTTGTCATCCATGTAGCACAGCATAATTCACGTCCGCATGGGCCAATACCCCCGATGCGTCCGGCTTCCTGACGTGCACCAATCTGTTTCATCTCGATACGCACACGAAAAGCTTCTGCCAAGACTTTGATTAGCTGGCGGAAGTCGACACGCTCATCAGCAATGTAGTAGAAAATAGCTTTATTTCCGTCACCTTGATACTCTACGTCACCGATTTTCATTTGAAGCCCTAAGTCCGCAGCAATCTGGCGTGAACGAATCATTGTTGCATGTTCACGACTTTTAGCTTCTTCATATTTTTCCATGTCGACAGGCTTAGCCTTACGGTATACTCGGCGTATCTCAGCATCAGGCTTGATGTTTGCTTTACGCATTTGTAAAGGTACGAGTCGGCCAGTCAGTGTAACTGTGCCGATATCGTGTCCGGGGCTGGCTTCTACTGCTACGATATCTCCCTTTTCCAGTTTCAGATGGTTACTGTTCTTGAAATATCCTTTGCGGGTATTTTTGAATTGAACCTCTACCATATCCTGCTCTTCACTGTTGCCAGGGATATCTGCCATCCAGTCGTAAGTGTTCAGCTTGTTATCTTGTCGTCCGCAGCCCTTGCAGCATAAAGAACCGCTTCCGTTTTTCAATATAAATTTGCTCATAGTTTCAATTCTTTAATAGTACAATCATTTTCAGGGCGAAATCGAAAAAAACAAATTTGGGATTTACGTTTTGTTCGATGTGTCGTCCGGCTTCCTCCAATTCTTCCATGATACCTATCACATTTCTTTCGTTTACAAAAGGAGCGAATCGTGAGGCAAATTGTGCTTCTTCACGTCCTAAATAGTTCATTTCCGAGTGGTGGAAGTTATATATAAAGTTTTCTCGTATCATACGTTGGCAATAGGCTAGCAGATTTTTCTGCCTTTCTCTGCCTAAAGCTGCAACTTGTTCACTCCAGGCTTTCATTTCCTTGAGCCGACGTGCATAAGCTAATCTCATCAGTGAAGTGAACAATTCAAAGAAAAGTCGGTTCTCTTCTCCTAAGTGTATGTTTTCTATAGCCCGCAGTACACTCCCGGCAGATAAATGTGCAATGTCGGAAGCATCTTCTGGCTGAAGCATATAACGTGTACGTAATAGTCCGGCAATATCTTCTTCGTTAAGTGGAGGCAGGTTAAAGCGCTGCATACGGCTCGTAAGTGTTGGCAAAATGCTTTCGGGAGCCTCGCTAACCAATAAAAAGATTGTGTAGGCTGGTGGTTCTTCCAACAATTTGAGCAATTTGTTTCCACACTCTGCATTCATCTTTTCCGGAAGCCATATAATCATGATTTTGTAACTGCCTTCTCCGGCTTTCAGTGAAAGCTTGCGTTGTATTTCATCGCTTTCGCGGACAAAGATCTGCGCTTGCTGATTTTCGGCTCCCATACGTGCCAGCCAGTTTGCCAGTGAAAAATAAGGAGAGTCAATCAACTGTTGTCGCCAGACATCTATAAAATCGTCAGAAACGGTGTCGCGTCCTGCTTTTTTCTTTATTACCGGAAAAGCAAAATGTACGTCAGGATGAACCAGTTTGTTCATTTTTATGCATGAAGGACATTTTCCGCAGGCATCTTCTTCACCCGGATTTTCACAACACAGATAGCGAGTTAACGCTAATGCCAGAGGTAATTTCCCTGTACCTTCTGCTCCGCAAAACAATATGGCATGGGGCACTCGTCCTTCGTGTACGAGTGTCAACAAATGGCGTTTTGCCTCGGTTTGTCCTATGACGTCTTTGAAAAACACAGTTAATAAATTTCTTTAGCTACACGGCGTACGCTTTCTGTTGCTCCTACGGTGTAAAAATGAATACTAGGTACACCATGAGCTATCAACTCACGACATTGATTGATGCACCATTCTACTCCCAGCTGGCGAGCTTCTTCATCTGTTTGACATTTTAAAGCTTCCAATGCCAGTTCCTGAGGTAAATCAACTTTAAATGTTTTGGGAACAACGGACAGCTGTGACAACTTACTGAACGGTTTAATTCCCGGAATAATAGGAATATCAATACCTTCCTGACGGACACGATCTACAAATTCGAAAAATTTCCGGTTGTCATAGAATAATTGAGTTACAGCGTACTCGGCTCCAGCTTCTACTTTCTTTTTCAGCCAGTAGATATCTTGTTCCATATTGGGAGCTTCCTCGTGTTTCTCCGGATAACAGGCTACTCCATAGCTGAATGGATGTACAGGAGCCTTGATTGGTGATCCGTCGACGAATACACCTTGATTAAAATCATTGATTTGATGTTCCAGTTCTATGGCATGTGCATACCCTCCTGGCTCAGGAGTGAATACTTGTTCATGTTTGGCTTTATCACCACGCAGAATCAATAAATCAGTGATTCCCAAAAACTGTAAATCTAATAATACATACTCTGTATCTTCACGTGTAAATCCGCTACATAATATGTGTGGAACTACCGTAATATTGTATTTGTTCTGTATGGCAGCTGCTACCGCTACTGTACCGGGACGACGACGGATTCGTTTGCGCTCATAAAGACCATTACCCAGTTCGCGATATATATATTCGCTTCGATGGGTAGTGATGTTTATGTATTTAGGATCGAATTCGCGCAACGAATCGATTGTTTCATATAATTTCTCTATCCCAGTGCCTTTCAGCGGAGGAAGAATCTCGAATGAAAAGGCTGTCTTTTCAGGTGATTTTATTAAGTCGATTACTCTCATTTTGCTTTTTTTGCGCCTTGTCAGGCGTGTTACATATTTGGCAAAAATAAGAAAAATATTGTACTTAATGGGAGAATGTTTCTTAATTTTTTTAATTTACTGACCGATAATCAGAGTACAGGAGTAAACAAATGAGCGAACCATCCGACAAATCGTTTCCATGGAGTTCGTTTTTTGTAAACCTCTTTAGTCATGATCGTACTGTTCTGTTTGTCGGCACTGAATATATCAGTCAGTTGTGCTGTAACAGGCAAATCGAAAACGAATGCATTTATCTCGTAATCATATCGTAAACTCCGGCTGTTCAGGTTTGTACTACCTACGGTACAGAATCGTTCGTCTACCATCATGACTTTAGAATGATGGAATCCTCCGTTGTAAACATAAATATGCGCTCCCTTCTTTCTTAGTTGGTTAGCAAGATAAAATCCTGCATCGGGTGTGAAGCTGATATCCGACTTTCCGGGAATCATGATTTCTATTCTGACTCCACGGTCGACAGCTTTTTCAATGGCACGGCGAATGCTGGATGTCGGGGTGAAATAAGGATTGATAATCTGTATTTTCCGTTCGGCCGAATTGATGGCTGCAATATATGCATGTCTCATTGCTTCAGGAGATATTTTGGGAGCCCGCTGTACGATTGCTACCTGATGTCCCGCATGTACAGGAGCTGCATTCAATGAATCTTCCCCGAATGGAAAATATTCGTCTCCTCCGATTTGCTGTTTGGTTTCCTTATTCCACATTGTGAGGAAAACTTCCTGCAATTTTTCAACGGCAGGTCCTTTGATACGGATATGCATATCTCTCCATGCGCCGATTTTGGGAAGTCCGTTTATATAATAATCGGCAATGTTCATACCTCCTGTATATCCTACTTTACCGTCTATGACTATAATTTTTTGGTGGTCACGACTGGCTGCATGATTAACATACGGGAAAGTAATAGGGTCGAATGTAATAATCTCTATCCCTCTTTTACTTAAATCTTTAAGTAGTCTTTTACGAAGCGGACGGTTGTTTGACATATTTCCGAAGGCATCGAACATAGCTCGTACCTTCACTCCGTCTTTTACTTTCTCCGCAAGCAAGTCAAACAATGCATTTCCGATAGAGTCATTTCTGAAATTGAAGTATTCCAGATGTATATGATGCTTTGCCTTTTTGATTTCTTCAAAAAGGTCGTTAAATTTTTCTCTGCCACTGGGCAGCAGCTTCAGGTCATTGCTATTTATGATTGCTACATTCTGACTATGCAGATATCTGGCAAATAGCGAATCAGCTGGCAGATAAGTAGAATCTTTTTCCGCAATGATGGATGATTGCGCATGGCAAAGTAAGCCGAATTTCACAATCAGTAAAATTAAACAAAGAAAGTTTTTGTGAAATTTGTAGTCATTCATGCATTTGGTAGTTTTTGTGAGGTGCAAAAATATGGATTTTAATCAAGAAACCGTCATGACTTTATTTGCTTTTCTCCAAATTGTTACTATTTGACTGTAAAATCAGATGAAATGACTTTTCTGCACTTCTTTTCTTCTGCTTAATTTTATTGATATCTTGTATCTTATGCCATTTTTGAATTTTTATCTTTCAGATATTTACTATAACTTCTGCCTACAGGAATTTTGATTCCATTATATAAAAGAATCTCTTTAGAAGTATAACTGGCAATCCGATAGATTGGAACAACGAAGGACTTGTGTACTCGTATAAATTTTTCTTCGGGCAAAAGTTCCTGTAGCGTTTTCAAACTCATTTGTGAAGTTAGAGTCGGCTGACTGGTGAGATGAATACGCACATAGTTATCCATCGATTCTATATATAGAATATCTTTCAGCTGGATATTTGTATTTTTGTATTCCACTTTTAGTGTGATATACTCGTCTGTAAATGTTGGTTGAGCGGAAAGTTGTTGTAGTGTTTGTAGCTCTATAGCTTTTTGTACTGCTTTTTCAAAACGAGCATACGAGAATGGTTTGTGAAGAAAATCTATAGCATTCAATTCAAAACCATCGAGAGCGTATTGTGCATAGGCTGTTGTAAAAATCAACATTACTTCGTGAGGGAGGTCACGAGCCAGATCTCTTCCATTGATGTCTTCCATCTCTATGTCAAGGAAAAGAATATTGGGTTTTATTTTCTTGACCTGTTCAATGCCTGCAATCGGATTGGTAAAGACTGTCAGTTCTATATTTCCATGGCGCTGGCAGAAGCTGGATATGATTTCCAGCGCCATTGGTTCATCATCGATTGCTATACATTTTATGTTCATTGTCTTAAATTGATACTCAGTGTGACGGCATATTTCCCCTCTCTTTCTCCTGTAAACAAACTATACCTGTTCGGATAAAGAAGATCGAGGCGCTTTTTGCAGTTTTCTATTCCTATTCCTTTGGATGTTTTTGAGTCCGGATGGTTTAATAAAGGATTGTTTGTTGCCAATAATAATTCTCCTTTTTCTACGCGAATGGTAATATACGCCTCTCCTTTTTTATGAGAAGATACACCGTGTTTAAATACGTATTCGACAAAGGTAATCAGAATCATAGGGGCTATATTCATTTGTTCCGTTTCATCGTGTACATAAGAAAAATGAACATCAAAGTTTTCTGCTATTCGATATTTTTGGAGTTCTATATACTGACGAATGTATTCTACTTCAATGTGTAGAGGAATTTTATCTTTTGTATTATTGGCATACATATATTTCATCAGATTGATAAATTGAATAAAGGCATCTTCCGTTTTAGGAGATTCTGTTACTACCATAGCATATAGAGTATTCAGATTATTGAAAAGAAAATGAGGATTAATCTGTGCTTTGTAAAGTGCTAGTTCGGCTTTTTTCTTCTCAAATTCTACAGCTTGTCGTTCCATTATTTGGTGATAAAGTTGAGTCAGTAGTCCTACAGCTGCACTAAAGGCAATCACAACTACATACAGAAACCATACAGCTTGTTGCTGAAGTTTGATTTTTTGGATATGTTGTAAAAGTCGGGTACGTCTCATGTGGTGTAACGGGACTTTCATTTGATAGCGAGTTATGAGGTAAGTACCAACAGCTGTAAGTAAAATAAGAGAAACAGCTATCCAAAAACGTTTTTTCCCGGCAAACATAAAAGGCATGATAAAGCGGCGGTTCAGGATATATACGATATACAACCATGAAACCAACAGGTATACGAATAGTGAATTGTTTATCAGCCATCGTTCGATAGGCAGCAAGGTCATCATAGCCGGTAATAACACCAGACAGAATATCAGATCGATGTAAAACGGTAACTTTTTAATTTACCACATAACTTGTTCTTTTTTGCAAAAATAAAAGTTTCTGTCGGTTTGAAAAAATAAGCAAAGTGGTGTTCACCACTACATTGATGTTGTTTACCACTACTTTGTTGAGAGAACATATTTTGTATTTGCAAGTAGATTATTTTTGTTGAAGTAAAGATATCGAATAAGAAAAAAATTATATAAAGTGAGTATGTTTACGAGGGTAAGATTTGTTTTTTAGGAGTTGCTTTATTATGTTCACTCTCTGTTTTTACACAGACACTTTCGGGAGTTGTGACAGATCAGAAGATTAGAGAGGGATTGATTTCGGCTACGGTTCAACTGATAGCTGGGGATGGAAAAATCAACTATACATCTACCGATCTGAAAGGAATGTTTCAATTTAAGAAACTTCCGGCAGGTACTTATACGCTACAGATTTCATATGTAGGATATAAAACATATAAGGAAGCCGTTATTATTCCTTCCTCTGGAGAAAAAAAGGTTAATGTAACGATGCGCGAGGATGTAAACCTGCTGGATGAGGTATCTGTTAATGCGCGTGCTACACGTGCCGAGCAGAAAGGCGACAGTTTGCTGTATAATGCTGAGGCCTTTAAAGTAATGCAAGGAAGTTCAGCCGAAGATTTATTGGCTAAGATGCCGGGGATTGTTGTAGAAGGTGGAAGTATTCAGGCTCAAGGAGAGGAAGTGAAAAAGGTGCTAGTAGATGGGAAGGAATTTTTCGATGGAGATGTGAATCTCGCCATTAAGAATTTACCTTCTGATATTATTGCAGGTATCGAGGTCTTCGATAAAAAAAGTGAGCAGGCAGAATTTACCGGGTTCGATGATGGCGAAGAAATAAAAACTATCAATATTGTGACGAAGGGAGGATTCCGCCAGGGAACTTTTGGTGAAGTGTCGGCAGGATACGGTACTGAGGATCGTTATAAGGTAAACGGTAATGTAAATTTCTTCAATGAAGATCGTCGTATTTCATTGTTGGGTATGTCGAACAATGTGAACCAGCAGAACTTCTCGCAGGAGGATTTAGCGGGAGTTATGTCTTCTGGAGCAAGTGGCAAGCGGCGTGGAGGTGGTCGTAACGGAGGACGTGGAGGTGCTTTCGGTGGAAATGCTTCTGATTTTATGGTAGGCAGTACAGGAGGTGTTACTTCGTCGAACGGACTTGGTATAAACTATGTGGATCAGTGGGGAGAAAAATGGAAGGTGACAGGCAGTTACTTTTTTAATCAGTCGGACAATCTGACACAGCAGCAGACCGAACGTGAATATTTCGACTCATCTCTTCCTGGAATGACTTACAGTGAGTATCAGGAAAGCTCTATGAAGAACTGGAACCATCGTTTTAATATGAAACTGGATTATCAGATAAGTAATAGAACCTCGTTACAGTTTCGTCCAACACTGAGCTTTCAGAATAATGACAGGCATGGATTGCTTCAGGGACTGAATCTGTTGAATGGCATGTCTGATAATGAAACTGAAACTGCTACGTTGGGAGAAAATGATGCTTACAATGTTGGAGCTGACCTTATCTTGCGTCATCGTTTCCTGAAGGAAGGACGTACCCTGTCGTTGATGCTCAGTGGGAAAATGAGCAATACCGATGGAAATACATATACAGATTATCTTAATACATTGTATAGTGTCGACGGCTTGTCGGAAACAGACAGCTACAGTCAGTGGAAGCAGACATTGAACCGTCAATATACCTTGCGCTCTAATCTGAGTTATACGGAAAGGTTAACCGACTATATGCAGTTGCAGCTAGGATATAAGTTGAGTTATACCGATTCAGAAAATGACCGTAAGACGTATAAGAAGTCTGCGGTGAGCGATCTTTACGATCAGTTGGATGAAAGCCTGTCGAATGAGTATCAGTCGGGCTATCTTACTCAGGCAGGAAGTGTAGGACTTCGTTATCGTGCCGGTAAATTCAATGCTATGCTGGGAGTTGATGCACAATGGGCAGATTTGAGAGGTGATATGGTCTATCCGCAGGCAGACAATTTGTCGCACAGGTATTTTTCTATATTGCCATCGTTTACCATGCGTTATTCTTTAGATCGGACCAATTCGCTACAGTTACGTTATCGCAGCAAATCATCTGCTCCTTCGGTTACGAGCTTGCAGAATGTTATAGATAATTCCAATCCGCTTTTTCTTTCTGCGGGAAATCCGGACCTTGACCAGCAGTTATCACATACGGCAAATCTGCGTTATTTGCGTACGACAAAGTCTGGACATACGTTTATTGCCATGGTTGGGGCTACCATACAACAAGATTATGTAGCCGACAGTACTTTCGTTGCAAAAGAAGATATGGAGCTTACTCCGTCGGTCACACTGAGTAAGGGAGCACAGTTTACTCGTCCGGTAAATATGGATGGTTACTATAGTTTGCAGTCGATGCTGACTTATGGTTTCCCTATTGATTTTATTCGGAGTAATATCAACCTCAGTCTTTCGGCTAATTATGCCAATGTACCTACTATTTTCGACGGAATAGAAAGTAAGACGCGTGAACTGAATCTGATACCGAAGATTATTATTGGTAGCAATATAAGTAATAACCTTGATTTTACTGCGTCTTATTCAGCTGGTATCAATAAGATGTTCAGTTCTTTGGATACTGCTACAGGTAGTGATTATATTACTCATTCAGCTTCGGCAAAGTTGGGATGGACATTCTTCTGGGGACTTACTTTCCGCAGTACGTTCGATTATATCGGATATACTGGTTTGGATACGGGTACAGAAGATTATTTCTTATGGAATCTGTCACTAGGTAAAAAATTCCTGAAAAACAATGCAGCCGAAATCAGGGTGGAAGCTTTTGATGTGCTGAAGCAGAATCAGGCTTTTACTCATAGTATCGGAAGCAACTATTACGATTATATCAACAGCAATGTACTGAAACCTTATGCTATGATAAGTTTTGTATATACGATTCGATAAATATTACTAAAAGACAATTGTCATGAAGAAAATTATTTTTCTGGCTTTAGTAGCCTTACTGGGCATACATACAGTTGATGCTCAGCGCAGAGGAGGAACTCGTACTCCAGAACAGATAGTAGAAAAGCTTGGCAAGAAGCTGAACCTGACTGATGAGCAGGAAAAGCAGATTACTGAACTTTATACGGAATTTTTCAAGAAAGAACTTTCACGTGAGGAGCGGAGAAGTGAAATGGAAAAGCTAAATGAGAAAATCACTTCTTTGCTGACAGATGAACAGAAAGAAGCTTTCGAACAGATGAAAAAGGAACGTCCGCAACGTAAACGTTCCTGATAGTAAAAACTCCTGTTATCTATTCCTTCAGATATCTTCACTGGATTGTCTGAAGGAATTTTTTGTAGATAATAGTCTGGAAATTTGTATTCTTCAGTTTAGGGCTAATAAATAAAAAGTACCGACTTTTTGAAAAAATCGGTACTCTTATTCTAAAATATGAATTTCGTTTGGTTTATTCTTCGTTCAGCTTTTCATCGATAGCTTGTATTTTTTTCAAAACCAGTTCCATTTCACCTTTCAAGCGTTCAATCTTACGGGTAATTTCAGTTACAAGGGTATTACCTTTTTTCGAAGCAGACGATAAAAATCCTAAATTATTTTCATAAGTCTGAATGTCATTTTTCAGCCCTTCGTATGTACGTACCAGTTTTTCACGGTCACGGTATAAGTTATCACCTTTATTCAAACCCGATTTGAAATTACTTAATTTCTTTTCAGAAGCTGAAATATTCAGTTTGTCAAACAGTTTGTCTATCAAGCCGTGGAACTCATTGTATAAACGGTCTTTTTCTTTGAACGGAACATGACCTATGCTGTTCCATTCTTTCATTAAAGCACGTGTTTGTTCCGATGTTGTTTCATCTGTTGTTCCCGATGCGTCAAGTGCAGCCAGCTGTTTGATGATTTCCTCTTTCTTTGCCATGTTTTCAAACTCTACCGAGCGTTGTGAAGAAGTAGCTTTATTCTTTTGTGCAAAGAAATAATCGCAAGCTCCGATAAAGCGTTTCCATACAGCGTCTGAATGCTTTTTGGCAACAGGACCGATGTTTTTCCATTCTTTCTGCAATTTAGTCAGAATTTCTGCAGTTTCTTTCCAGTCAGTGCTGTCTTTCAGAGCTTCTGCCTTTTCGCATAAAGCTTTTTTCTTTTCAAGATTTTCGACCATGCTTTCTTTTACAGACTTGAAGAAAGCAGCTTTTCGTTTGAAAAACTCATCGCAGGCAGCACGGAAACGTTCGAATATTTTCACATTCATTTTTTGCGGAGCATATCCGATAGTTTTCCATTTAGCTTGCAAAGCGAGAATTTCCTGAGTTTTGTCTTCCCAGTCGGCGAAAGTTTTGAATGTATCATATTCCATTGACTCTACAATTTCGCAGATAACAGTCTTCTGGTCCAGGTTATTCTGTTCTTTTTCCTTCAGAGCTTCAAAGTGTTGCTGATGGCGGCGGTTTACTGCTGAAGAAGCGGCTTTAAACCGTGCCCAGATACTTTCACGCAGTTCTTTGGCAACAGGACCGATACTGCGGAATTCCTGATGTAATTTTTGTAATTGATGGAAAGCTGATACAACATCTGGTTCTTCTGCCAGTTTTTCGGCTGCTTCACACAGATAAGTTTTCTGTTCCAGATTCTTTTTGAAATCATATTCACGGAATTCATTGTTAAGCTTTACCATGTCATAGAACTTTTCAGTGTAAAGCTGATATGTTTTCCACAATTCGTTTATTTTACCAACAGGAATCTGTTTGATTTCATTCCATTTCTGCTGAAGCTGCTTAAATTCGTTATAGATCTTTCCTGTATCTTCCGTATTTTCGGTAAGCGCTTTCATTTTTTCCAGGATTTCGAGCTTCTTTTGCAGGTTTTCTTCTTTTTCCTGTTCCTGTTCTGCTGCCATAACACTACGTTTCTCTTTGATGGAACTCATGATTTCCTTGAATTTAGCTTCCAGCGGGTCGGGGGCCGGAGTGAAATCTTCAGGGTTTCCGCCTTGCTCGATAAAGTTCTTTCTCGCTGTATCTTGCTCGCTTTTGTGCAATTTGTAGAACGTTTGTTTCAGGTAGTCTATTTCTTGTTTGTCTGCATCGCAGGTATTATTGTTGATTTCTGTTAAGCGTTCTATTACTTCTTCTTGCGTTTGTTTTGGAGAATACAACGTCTTTTCATCATTCTCAACAGTAGAAACCGGAGTTTCGGGAGTGTTTTCTGCCGGAACTTCAGTTAGTGGACGGGTTGTTTCATTTACTTCCATCGTATATAGATTTTAAAGAATTATGTCGGCTTATCTTAATCCGTAGTTACAAATTAAAAGAATAAAATCTGATTTTCAATATTTTTTTCTAAATTTTTTTGCATTAAATAAGTTTTGGGGATTCCTTATTAAGAATAAAAGGCATGGAGGCTGTTTCAGTATTT
This sequence comes from Phocaeicola coprocola DSM 17136, assembly GCF_000154845.1. GTDB lineage: Bacteria > Bacteroidota > Bacteroidia > Bacteroidales > Bacteroidaceae > Phocaeicola > Phocaeicola coprocola. The sequence continues at coordinate 37,740 of NZ_DS981432.1, forward strand.
ATAAGAACAAGCCTCCATGTATGAAAATATTTAAGAAAGCAATACGGTGATTCCCATGTACATCATCATACCTATAATGTCATTGGTGATTGATATAAACGGTCCGGTAGCAATTGCCGGATCAATTTTCAGTTTTTCCAGTGTCATGGGAACGAGTGTACCGAAAATAGAAGCAAACATAACTACGGCAAACAGGCTGATGGAAACAGAATAACTGACTGTAGCGGTCGCTCCAAAACGGATAAAGTTGTAAATATATACCAGCATGGAAATGATTGTTGCATTAATAAGAGCAACGACCGATTCCTTTAATATTTGCTGAAAAGTATTTCCAGAGTCGAGCGAACTGTTGGCAAGTCCCTGAACGACAAGAGCAGACGATTGTGTTCCTACATTTCCTCCTGTTCCACCGATAAGCGGAATATACAGGGCCATTTCGGGATGTGCCGCAAAAGTTGTATCAAAATTACCCAATATCATGGAGTTTCCGATACCTCCCAGCATACCAATGAGCAGCCAGGGGAGACGTGCCGTTGTCTGACGGAATACATTATCGTGCGATTCTACGTCCTGTGACAAACCGGAAGCCAACTGGTAATCTCTTTCGGCCTGTTCGCGAACTTCATCCATTACGTCGTCTACTGTAATACGTCCTACCAGGCGTCCGATACTGTCTACTACCGGAACAGCCACTAAGTCGTATTTCTCGATGACTTGTACTACTTCTTCCAGCGGGGTATCTACATGTACCGATATCGGATCTTTTTTCATTACATGCTTTACTTTCGAAACCGATGGGCTGGTGATCATTTTCTTTAAAGGAAATACTCCACGCAACCGTTCATCGTCATCTACTACATACACATAGTAGATTTCGTCCATTTCCTCGGCCTGAATTCTCATTTCGCGAAGGCATTCGGGCATACTCCAGTTTTCATTTACGATAACCATTTCTGTACCCATCAAACCACCGGCTGTATCTTCATCGTATTTCAACAGATCTACAATGTCGCCTGCCTGTTCGATGTCTTCGATGTGCGAAAGAATTTCCTCCTGCTTGTCCTCGTCCATGTCACGGATGATGTCTACAGCATCATCAGAGTCCATGTAGTCGACAAAACGTTTGGCAATAGTTTCCGAAGGCAATATTTCGAGGAATTTCTTACGCGCGTCTTCATCCATTTCAATCAGTACGTCGGCAGCTTTTTCATTGTCGAGTAACAGATAAATGGAGCGCGCTTCTTCTGCATCAAGTTCATCGCACAATTCGGCAATATCGGCTGGATGCAGTTCTTGCAGAAACTCTTTTAGTTCCTCCGATTTTTTATTTTCGATCAGTTCTGATACCTTTTTAATTTCTTCGCTTTCCATACCTTACTCAGTTGCGAGTGCCTGTTCCACCCGGTTGGTCAATTCTATGAAGTCTTCTACCGATAACTGTTCCGGACGTTTGTTGAATATAGGATCTGCACTGAGTGGGTTTCCTTTTTCCAGTATCGGAGAAATGGAGTTACGCAATGTCTTGCGACGTTGGTTGAACGTAGTTTTTACTATTTGCTTGAACAGCTTCTCGTTACATCCCAGCTCCTTGGTTTCGTTGCGTGTCATGCGTATTACGGCACTTTTAACCTTGGGAGGAGGATTAAACACATGCTCGTGTACGGTAAACAGATATTCTACTTTATACCAAGCCTGAATCAGTACGCTCAGAATACCGTATGTCTTGTTTCCCGGACAAGCGGCGATACGTTCGGCTACTTCTTTCTGTATCATGCCTGTACAGCAAGGTATCAGATCTTTGTAATCGAGCATTTTAAAAAATATCTGGCTGGAGATATTATACGGATAGTTACCTGTCAGGACAAAAGGGTTTCCATTGAACAGAGCAGATAAATCCATTTTCAGAAAGTCCTGTTCAATAATATTGTCACCCAGCTCTGCAAAATTCTCCCGTAGGTAAGCAACTGATTCAAAATCCAGTTCTACTACCTTTACCGGTCTTCCTTTCGGGATGAGAAATTGCGTCAACACTCCCATACCAGGTCCTACTTCCAATATCGGCAGGTCAGGGCAGGTATCTACTGTATCGGCTATGTCTTTTGCCACTTGCAAGTCTTTCAGAAAGTGCTGTCCTAAGAACTTTTTCGGTTTAACTAATTTCATTCCGTATGTATTTTCTCGATATAAATAAAGATTTATTCTAGCAAGATATTATCTTTGCATCGTGCAAATGTAAGCATTAATCTTTAATAAATGATTAGGTTTTGGAACGAACTGATATAAAAAAACTCATAAATAAAGTCTTTCAGGTAGCTTTGCCTTTGGTGTTAGGGGCGGTTATTTTGCTATGGACGTATCATGGATTCAACTTCCGGCATGTTTATGAGGTGATGGACGGAGGTATGAATTATGGCTGGATGCTTTTTTCACTGGTTTTTGGCGTCTTCGGTCATCTGTTTCGCGGGTGGCGCTGGAACCTGGCATTGGCTCCTCTTGGTGAACATCCTAAAATTTCGAATAGTGTGTATGCCATATTTATTGCTTATGCGGCCAATCTGGTTTTACCTCGGGTAGGAGAGGTTTCGCGCTGCGGCATACTTGCAAAATATGACAATGCTTCTTTTTCCAAATCTCTTGGAACGGTCGTTTCCGAACGTTTAGTTGATTCTGTCTGTGTACTGCTTATTACCGCAGGTACGCTGTTGCTTCAGTCGGGAGTCTTTGCCCGTTTCTTTCGTATAACAGGTACTGACGGAGCTTTTTTTCTGCATTTGTTTTCGTCGACTAATTTTTATATAACGTTAATCTGTATAGTAGCGGCTTTGGTTCTGCTTTTCTGGCTGATACGTAATCTGACAATTTTTGCTAAGGTCAGGGGACTGATTAAAAATGTCTGGCTAGGATGTCTTTCCATCCGTCAGGTACACCGTCCGGTATTGTATATCATTTATACTGTCGCTATCTGGTTATGTTATTATCTGCATTTTTATCTGACGTTTTACTGTTTCGACTTTTCTGCCGGACTAGGCTGGGTTGCCGGACTGGTATTGTTTGTGGTAGGGAGTATTGCCGTTATTGTTCCTACACCAAATGGAGCGGGTCCGTGGCACTTTGCTGTCATCACCATGATGATGATGTACGGAGTAAGTAAGGAAGATGCAGGAATATTTGCGCTTTTAGTGCATGGTATTCAAACCTTTTTATTAATTTTGTTAGGAATATATGGACTGGTGGCTTTGCCGCTTACAAATAAAAATAAAACTAAAACCTATGAATGAAATTCTTTCTCTGGCTCCACAGAATGTGTGGAAGCATTTTTATTCGTTAACTCAAGTGCCTCGCCCGTCAGGACATTTGGCAAAAGTTCAGTCATTTTTACTGGAGTTCGGTAAGAATGCTGGTATTGAAGCTTTTCAGGATGAGGCTGGAAACATCATTTACCGCAAGCCTGCCACTCCGGGCATGGAAAACCGTAAGACGGTTATCTTGCAGGCACACATGGATATGGTTCCACAAAAGAACAAAGATACACAGCATGATTTCGAAAACGATCCTATTCAGGTTTATGTAGACGGTGAATGGGTGAAGGCAAAAGGCACTACACTTGGTTCGGACAACGGTATGGGGGTAGCTGCAATCATGGCTGTAATGGAAGATAAAACATTAAAACACGGCCCATTGGTTGCACTGATCACTGCCGATGAAGAAACTGGTATGTATGGCGCTTTCGGCTTGAAACCTGGAGAAATAGAAGGCGATATTTTGCTGAACCTCGATTCTGAAGAAGAAGGTGAGCTGTATATCGGTTGTGCCGGTGGTGAAGATCTGACAGCTACACTGGAATATAAGGAAGAAGAAACCGATCCGGAAGATGTAGCTTTGAAAGTTACTCTGAAAGGTCTGCGTGGTGGTCACTCTGGTATACAGATTGGCTGGGGACATGCCAATGCAAACAAGCTTATGGCTCGCTTCCTGAATCAGGTTATTGCATACGATGAAGCTTGTCTGGTATCGTGGGAAGGTGGAAACATGCGTAATGCTATTCCTCGTGAATGCGAAGTTGTGATTACTGTACCCGAAACAGAAGTAGAAGATGTACTGGCATTCGTTGGTGAGTGTGAACAAGTATGGCGTGATGAATTTGCTACAATCGAAGAAGGACTGAGCTTTAAGGCAGAACGTGTGGAATTGCCGAAGTACATGGTTCCTGAAGAAATCCGCGATAACTTGGTAGATGCTATCTATGCATGTCCTAACGGAGTGGAACGTTTCATCCCGACTATTCCTGATACAGTAGAAACATCTTCTAACCTTGCCATTGTTGAAATTGCCAATGGAAAGGCAGCTGTTAAAGTTTTGACACGTAGTTCTCGTGAATCAATGAAAGATTACCGTAATACAGCTATCGAAAGCTGCTTCTCTATGGCTGGTATGCATGTAGAACGTTCAGGCAGCTATTCAGGATGGGAACCAAATGTTAATTCTCCTATCCTTCACGCCATGAAGGAATCGTATAAGGCACAGTTTGGCGAACTTCCTGAAGTGAAGGTTATACATGCCGGACTGGAATGTGGTATTATCGGAGCAGTAGTTCCGGGACTTGATATGATTTCTTTCGGTCCTACTTTGCAGTGCCCGCATACTCCGGAAGAACGTTGTCACATTCCTTCAGTTTCGAAGTTCTATGACTTCCTGACTGCAACGTTGGAAAATACTCCTGAAAAATAATTCTTGAGATACATATAATATCCTGCCTGAACGACGAGGAAATCGTTGTCCGGGCAGGCTATTTTTTGTCTTTCCTTGTATTATGGGAAAAACGTTCTTTTCTCTTTTCTTACTCTCTGTGAACTCTTTTAAAAAGCTCAGCAGAATAGCTAGATTTTTTGTACAAAACATCTGGAAATTTCTACAATTTTTTTGAAAATATCGAGATGTTTTTCTGCATTTATCAGCATGTTTTTTTGTAGACCTCTAATTGTTACAAATTTCCTTTATTGCTCCATTATCGGTTTATCAATTTATTACCTGGATTGAAGCAAAATTATGTGTGTTTTTACTGATAATATCTACAAATTACATACGGTTTTTCTGGCTTTCACCGGCTCCGGTACCTTTGTATTTGCTCTTGGCTGTATTGAACTTGTATCTTATTGTTACAGAAAACTCACGATTATCGTAAGAATTTTTTTGATAAATATTATAATCTCCAGAATATAAGTGATAATAATCTTTGTTTGTATCGAGTAAGTCACTGCCTTTCAATTCAACACTGAGAGCATCTTTCAAGAAACTTTTTCTGACAGACAGATTTATGCTGCCTGTCGGATGTTCTATGTAAATATTCTGATAAGCACCTTTACTTTGGATATTGGCATCCAGTCCGATAATAAATTCTTTTGGCAATTCGATGGTATTATTGAAGTTTGCTACATAAACTGGAGTTTTCATATCGAAAGGTTTGCTAAAGGATTCTACTGTAAGCCATTGTTTTTTTACACCTATTCCAATCATTGGTGACCAGCAGCCTATTTTAGGTGAGACCGAAAGAAAAGCTGAGAAAGTTGGAATGGATTTATTCCAGTTACGATAGCTTAACATGGTCTGTGAACCATCTTCTTCTGTCAATTCACCCCAATATAATATCCAGTTTTTAGTCTGACTGTAAGACAGACTGAGCTGTAACCATTTCCATACGGTAGCCAATGACAGGTCGTGTATAATGGTTGGGCGAAGTGTCGGAGTTCCCTTTTGCTGGATGAAACGGTCTGAGTAGGAAACATTGTTACTAAGTTGTTGATAAGAAGGTCTGACTGTTTTTGCTGTGTAACTTAACTGGGTCTGTATATTTCCCCATTTGGTAGAGAACGACAGATGAGGAAATACATTGTCGAATGTCCGGCTCTGTTCATCTATATGTTGGTTATTCTCGAAATAGTCGAATTTATCATGTTCGTATCTTACTCCAACAGACCAGTCGCCCCACGGGAAGTTCTGGCTATATTCTGCGAATCCGGCAGCATTTATTTCTTTAAGCTTGCTGTATGAAGTGGGTACATAATTTTCTTCATTAAGATAATCATCATTTCGATGTGTATAGGTTACCTCACTTCCTACGGCAAGTGTTCCTTTTCCTAAAGGCAAGGAAACTATGAGTTTTCCGGCAACCAGACGGTTCTTTACATCTCCTATTGAATGTACATCGCGATCTTCATACTTTTCACTCAACTCTTTTACATTGGAGTATTCCCGGTTACCATTTTGGAAATAGTCTATATTGAAATCAATATTTGCAGTACCGACTATACCGTTATAATATGCATTGATTTCATGTCCCCAATCATCGTCGGTATAATTGTTGGCGGTAGAATATATTTCGTCGTAAAGCTGATTGTCGGTGGTTACATGTGTATAGGTTTCTCTGGATCCATCTGGAGAAAGCTGTTTGTTAGGTTGATATTTCATTCCCAATGTATGCTTGTCGTTTATTTGATAATTGAATCCGATATTGCCTTCCAGTATCTTGGATAAATTATCGTTGAAACTGTTCATGTTATGGGTCCATTCCTGCGTTCCTCTTTTCTTAAGAATAACGGTATAATCCTGTATATACTTCATATTACTAAAGTAAATGGAGCCGAAAATATCCAGGTCGTGATGACGATAATTCAGGTTGGCCTGTTCGATCCAGTCTGTATTTTTTGACTGATAATAGCTGGACCGTAAATTAACTCCTATTCAGAAGACACAGATCATTATGTTGCTTCAAGAGCAGCAGAATACTGTAGGATTCTTGGGTGACGGTATTAATGATGCTGCTGCTTTGCGTCAGTCGGATATCGGCATTTCGGTTGATTCTGCTGTAGATATAGCCAAATAGATATTATTCTACTGGAAAAGGACTTGACGGTGTTGGAAGATGGTGTACTTGAGGGTAAAAAAACATTTGGAAATACCACTAAGTATATAAAGATGACAGCAAGTTCGAATTTTGGAAATATGTTTAGTGTAATGGCTGCAAGTGCATTTTTGCCTTTCCTTCCGATGTTGCCGATTCATCTGCTGATTCAGAATTTGCTTTATGATATTTCGCAGACTACCATTCCTTTTGACCGTATGGATGCTGATTATCTCCGTAAGCCTCGTAAATGGGATGCTTCTGATATTAGCCGTTTTATGATATTCATCGGACCGATAAGTTCTATTTTTGATATTGTTACTTATCTGGTGATGTGGTATGTGTTCAGCTGTAATTCTGTGGAGCATCAGACGTTGTTTCAGTCGGGCTGGTTTATAGAAGGTTTACTGTCGCAGACATTGATTGTTCATATGATTCGTACGCAGAAAATACCATTTATACAAAGTTGTGCTTCGTGGCAGGTTACCGGACTGACTGTGCTGATAATGGTTATTGGAATTATCATTCCTTTCTCTCCTTTCGGAACTTCAATCGGACTTGAACCTTTGCCATTAAGCTATTTCCCCTGGCTTGTCGGTATTCTGCTTTCATACTGTGTACTGACTCAAATGATAAAAAACTGGTATATCAAGCGATTTGTAAAATGGTTGTGATAAATGATTGTGAAGAGATTTGTTTTATGTGCTGCTGTGGTAATGGTTACATTTACAAACCATTACCTTGCAGCTCAGGATTTTAATCTGACCTACACTACTGAATTTCAAACTGATTTTCGTAAAGGAGCAAAATGGGTGAATTTACTTCGTACTGATTTCCTGCAATCCTTAGGTAATTCGGTTAACATTGAGGTTGCTTCTATCAGTGTGGCACGAACGAGTGATAAGAAGCTGGTTGATGATTTGCAAGTATATTCGAATATTGAAGAGGAAAACTTGCCTCTGGCTTTAGCCATATTAGGGATAAACTGGCATGTAGGGGCTTCTTCTCTTTTTGTTGGAATACGGAATCTGAATGAAGATTATTTTAATTCACCGTGTACATCTTTGTTTACCAATAGCTCATGCGGTATATTCCCTACTTTGTCGGCTAATTATCCGATTGCAAATTATCCGGTGGCTTCAGTAGGTATGGATTATAAGTTGAAGCTGGGAAACTGGCATATGGAAACTTCCATTTATAATGGAACCGGCTATAACATGTTTGTCGGAAAGGAAAATGTTTTTCGTTTTTGTCCGAAAACGGATGGAATATTGAGTATTACATCATTAAATTATCAAAACAATGATAGCGGTTATTATATGGGCATTGCTTTACATAGCGGGATGTCTGCTGGTGATGAAAGTGGAAATGGTGAAACGGAAGAAAAGAAAAAGTTGAATACAGTACTTTGGGGATATGCGGAACAAAAACTTTCTTCTGGTCTGTATGCTTTGTTTCAATATTCCATAAATCCGACAGAGAAACAAGGATGCCGTAGTTATGTAGGTGGTGGACTTGTAATGCGTTATAAGAAAATAGAAGGAGGTGTGTTTGCTGATTATGCGGATTTTACAACTGAACATGAATGGGCAAGTGAGTTGACTTGTAAGTTCTTGTTTGGGAAAAGCGGATATGTACAGCCTGCCTTCCATCTGATAGCCAACACTCGTGAATGTAATTGGGTCGGACTAATCAGGTTAGGGTATGAGATATAATTTTTTCTGAGAGTGTGTCGTGATGTCTTTCGGGGCACACTCTCAGATATTTATTTGGCTATTTTCAGAAATGCTTCTATATCTCGCCGGATCATCTGATAAAGAGGTGATGACTGGTAATGGGGATTTTTACGGATAACCACTTCTATATCAACCTGACTACGCTGATAGGCTGTGAGCTCATTATGTAACTGAATGTCGTGTAAAGCTAAATCGTGTATTTGTTGTTCACGTTCGCGGCGGAGTACTGTGCATACCGGAATCAGCAGACGCAGTATGACATTGTCCATAATGTGATGCCCTTGAATGAACATGTAAGTATTGTCCGGGTACACTCCCAATGTACGGAACTCTTTTTTCATATCTTCGATCTCTTCCAGAGCTTCTACATGCCGTCTTTCTAACTCATGAAGTTTACGGTTGACTTTTTTGGACATGATTTCCAGACTTTTTTCAGGATGGCGTGTACTGACTTGGTCTAACTTTACGAAAGAGCAGAAATCCAGTAAGGAAAATTCTGATAAATTATGTTGGCGGTAAAACCATACAGACCAGATGAAAAGCGGATAGGCTATTTCTGAATAGAGTTTCATGAAGGCAGGAAAGTCAATCAGTTTATGGTCGTTTAGCGTAGCTGTAACACACGCTTCGTGTAAGCCTTCGGCATAGCAGTGGTAATTTTCTATGGCATAGGCGTACGTCTGTAATACGTAGGGGCTGTTGATGATATACCGTGACGTTTGAGTCCTTCCTTGAAGAAGATAATCGTAATCACTGTCAACACAGGCTATCATATTTTCTCCCAGACGACTTCCCAGTTCGTTCATCAAAACTGATTTCTTTCCCTTGGCAAGTGAACTTCGGGATGGCAACATGACTTCAAAGTAACGTTTGTCATTCTCATATTCGACCAGAAGGGAACGCCAAAAAGATATGTCATCGTAACTTTCTACATATGCGACGATTTTTCTTTTTGCTTGTTTTGGCTTCAGACTGTTGGCTGCTCCAATATAGAGTGAAGAAAGGTTTTCTGTAAGTCTTTTTCCCATAGCCGTAATTGTTTAATGAGTAGTTATATCACTTACTTCTGTCACTGCATCTATCCATCCGTTCATAATTAAGGCAGGAGAGTGGGTGGTAAGTATGATCTGTACATTAGGGTTTAAGCTTCGGATGAGTGAAATCAACCGTTGTTGCCATTCTACATGAAGAGATATTTCGGGCTCATCCATAAATAGTGCAAATGGCTGATTGTCTTGTACCAGTACGGTAAGCAAAATGACAAGCATTTGTTTTTCTCCTGATGACAGCTGGTAAGGAGTTAATATATCACCATCTTGCTCGAATAAGATTTCGTTGCTTCTGCGGTTTATTTTTTTTCCGGTTTCGCTGAAAAGATCATCCATTAAGTCCTGGAATTTTGTTTTGGGACGTGAAACTTCAGCAGCACGAGCCTGATCTTCTATAACTCCGCTTGTAAGCAGTTCGATAATTCTGTTTCCGATATTTACCTGATAATCCAGATAGCGACGCTGAAGCAGATATAATTGCCAGTCGAGTTCTGTTTTTACATTTGAGTTTCCTATCTTTTCAAGCAGTCCGGAATTGATTAGCGGACGGTCGAAACTACGGATTACGTCAAATCGGATGAAATTAGCATCTTCAGGAGAGAATACGAAAGAAACTCCCGGCTGTACGCCATTAGTCAATGCATGCCCTTCCAGTTCGTTAAGATATCGTACGGAATTGTTCAAAATTGTACTTTTACCAATACCATTTACTCCGCTTAAAATGTTGACATCAGCACGTAAGTCCCATGAGATATTCTTTCTTCCCCATAGACCTTTAATTTCGATACGTTTAATGTAGTCGGCTTGCTTCTTCATGGTTGTATTTGTTTATACGCTTTAAACAAAAATACGGATAATCTTGGAATAAATCAATGTTTACAGCTCTCTTTTTTCGGATAACTCTTACCTTTGCATCGTAAAAAATATGATAGAAAACATGAATGTAAAAGTTATAAGAGCACATCTTGCTTTGCTGGGTGCGGCAAGTATGTGGGGATTGATGTCGCCAATGGGAAAGGCGGCCATGGAAGCTGGTATAACCGGATTGTCGTTGGCTACAATGCGTATGATAGGTGGTGCGGTTTGTTTTTGGATTGCGTCATTGTTTGCTCCGAAGGAGAAAGTTAGTTCGCATGATTTGATGTTACTTTTCTTTGCCGGACTGTTGGGTATTGTGTGCAATCAGGGATGTTTTACATTTGGTTTGTCGCTTACATCTCCTATAGATGCTTCTATTGTAACTACTACCATGCCGATAGTAACTATGATATTGGCTGCACTTTTTTTGAAAGAACCTGTTACACCCAAGAAGGTTATTGGTATATTTCTAGGCTCAATCGGTGCGCTTATGCTGATTTTAAGCAATCAGGGCGGATCGGTAGATGGAGGAGGCAGCATTTTGGGAGATGCATTGTGCATAACGGCTCAGGTAAGTTTTGCCTGTTATCTGACTATATTTAAGAAACTTATTTCGCGCTACAATGTGTTTACACTGATGAAATGGATGTTTACTTATGCGGCTATCTGTTTCATTCCTTTTTCCTACCGTGATTTTTCAGCAATGACGACTATGTCTTTCTCTGCTACGGTATGGATGGAAGTTGGTTATGTTGTCTTATTCGGAACATTCTTTGCCTATATTTTGATGCTCGTAGGTCAGAAGACACTTCGTCCTACCGTCGTAAGTATGTATAACTATATACAGCCCATTGTCGGAACTACAGTATCAGTCTTTTTAGGAATGGGAGTCTTTGGCTGGACCAAAGCATTGGCAGCGGTATTGATTTTTGTAGGTGTTTATGTTGTAACCCAGAGTAAGTCGCGGGCACAGATGCTGGCTGAAGGTGAGAAGGAATAAATGTTTAGCCTATGAGAGAAGATCCGTGTATAAAATCTCCTGTACTTTATTTGCAACATCAATATGAATTGTTGCAGATAGAATATGAATACGAAAAGGAACAGTTTAAGCAGCAAACAGAGCTGATGGGCATTGGACGGAAAATCAAGCGCGGTATGTGCTGGTATCCGTTAAATCTGGGACGAAATTATTATAACGCCTTAAATCAGCTGGTGATAGAAGTTGAGCGACGTGAAGACAAGGATGTCGAACATCAGTTTGAATATGGACGTCCGGTATGTTTCTTTACGCAAGACGTTTCGGGTAAATTGAATTATCTGAACTTTGTCGCAACAGTAAACTACGTGGATGAAGATCGGTTGGTTGTGATTCTTCCTTCCGTTGATGCTTTGCTTGCCTTGCAAAGTAAAGAAGTCGTAGGTGTACAACTTTATTTTGATGAAACAAGTTATCGCCTGATGTTTGAGGCTTTAAAGCAAGTTATCGGAGCAAAAAATAATCGTTTGGCAGAGTTGCGTGATATCTTTCATGGAACTCAACCTGCTTCTACTTTTTCGTTTCATCCTTTGCGCTTTCCTTGGTTAAATGCTACGCAGGAGGAAGCTATGAATAAAGTACTTCATGCTAAGGATGTAGCAATCGTACATGGGCCTCCCGGAACGGGAAAAACTACTACTCTGGTAGAGGTTGTATACGAAACTCTTCATCGGGAAAATCAGGTATTGGTTTGTGCACAGAGTAATATGGCCGTCGACTGGATAAGTGAAAAACTAGTCGACAGGGGAGTAAGTGTATTACGTATAGGAAATCCTAGTCGGGTGAATGATAAGATGTTATCGTTCACTTATGAACGCCGTTTTGAATCTCATCCTGATTATCCGCAGCTATGGAGTATTCGTAAAGCGATACGCGAATTGTATGCCAGAAGCAGAAAAGGCGCTGAACGAGAAGCTGTCCGGCAAAAGATTAATTCGCTGAAAGACCGTGCAACAGAATTGGAGATTCGTATCAATGAATCTTTATTTTCTGAGGCTCGTGTAATTGCCTGCACATTGGTTGGCAGTGCCAATCGCTTGTTGACAGGGCAGAAATTCGGAACATTGTTTATTGATGAGGCCGCTCAGGCACTTGAAGCTGCCTGCTGGATTCCGATACGGAAAGCCGACCGGGTGATATTGGCAGGAGATCATTGTCAGCTTCCTCCGACGGTAAAGGCACCGGAAGCTCTTCGTGCAGGACTGGGACATACGCTGATGCAGACTATTGTAAAGAATAAACCCGATACTGTTTCACTGCTGAAGCTCCAGTATCGTATGAATGATGAGATTATGCGTTTTTCATCGGAATGGTTTTACGGAGGGATGTTGCAGTCTGCTCCTGAAGTAAAATATCGTAGCATTCTCGATTTTGATACTCCTATTGAATGGATCAATACTGAAGGATTAGATTGTAATGAGGAGTTTATTGGTGAAAATTATGGAAGAATAAACAAGTCGGAAGCTGAATTATCTATCGAGCAGCTGAAAGGTTATATTACCAAAATAGGACGGGAACGTTTCTTGAATGAACGGATTGATGTAGGTATGATTTCGCCATATAAGGCACAGGTACAATATTTGCGTCGTCTTGTCCGAAATGATGCTTTTTTTAAGCCTTACCGGCAGGCTATCACGATTAATACTGTGGATGGATTTCAGGGACAGGAACGTGATGTGATTCTGATTAGTTTGGTACGTGCTAACGAGGAAGGACAGATTGGTTTCCTGAATGATTTACGACGTATGAATGTTGCGATTACCCGAGCTCGTATGAAACTGATTATATTGGGAGATGCTTCAACATTAACCCGGCATGCTTTTTACAAGAAGCTATATACTTACATAGAAAGTCTGCATGAATAGTTCGAGGATATTGATACACTGATAAACAAAAACTCTTCTTTTATTTCTGGAAACAAACATTTACAGATGATAAAAGAAGAGTTTTTTATAATGCTTTTTAAAATATGGATATGGGTTTATCCTGCTTGAAGACGCTTTTTATTCCGGTAAGTTTTTAATCGTTCTAACGCGTGTTTACGACTTAACATGATTTGACGTCGGTATACGATACAGGTTGTAATAAAATACACTACGGCTTGTATCCATAATCCCCTGATTATAGGTAAGACATCATGTAGTGTTGCTCCCATGGTATTGATGCGTACATAACCGTTTATTCCAAACGTAGAAGGGAAGAGCCATGAGAATATTTCCCAAAATTTAGGAATAGCTGCGCCTGGCCATGATATACCTGATATAAACAGTAAAGGTACAGAGGTAAATACAAATATCAGCATGCACGATTCTCTGTGATGAACGAATATAGAGCAGGTCATGGCAAAGAAAATACATGCCAGCAGATAAGGTAAAGTAAACCAGAATAAAGTAGCTGGTTGAGCTATCTGTACCAGGCTGAATATTTTAGGAACCAGACAGAGAATATATGTCGACATAACAGTATAGATCATCAGGTATGCAAGCGATTTTCCTAATACAATGCGTAATGTCCCTTGATATTGCCGGCTGATAGGTACAAGGTCGCGGAATCGATTGTTTTCGCGTGCTGTTCCAGCAGACAAACCTACTCCCAGCAATAGAGTTTGTTGGATAATAAGTATTAAAACAGCTGGAATAAGGAAGCTGGCAAAACCGTCTTGTGGATTGAACAAAGAAACAGACTCATATTCTATTGGAGTTGTACTGATTTCATCTTGTCGTTCTGTTGTATTACCTAATCTCTTTACCTGAATCTCCTTATTCATTTTCAAGGAGGTTTCTGTATTTGCCAGCAAAATTGCTTTGTAATAAAGCATTCCGCTCATGTCGCAATAAATGCTTACGTGAGCTTGCTTACCTTCGGCCAGATCTTGACTGAAGCTTTCAGGGATATATATAATGCCATATACCTTTTGGTCCTTAAGCAATAGCCTTGCTTCTTCCATATCGGCGCAATAAGACTGTATATGTACATCGGGACTTCCATCTACCATACGTATGTATTTTCTGCTTTGAGAACTGTTATTCGCGTCTACCACTGCTGTGGGAACCTCACGAACAACCTCGTTTGTATATATGAAAGCATATATCAACGGGTAAGCTAATGGAACCAGCAGGAAAAATATCAGGACTCCCTGATCTTTTATCGTAGCTTTAAGTTCCTTTCTGAATATATAGAACAGTCCATTCAGCCCTTGCCGTATAATATGTCGGAGTGAATATTTTTCCATGATTGACCTTTTAAGGAATATATGTATAGTGTAACATGATTGTACGCAGTTTCTTCAATACAAAGAATGGCAGCAGCATAAATATGATTAATGCCACTACAGAATGCCAGGCATAAATAAGTGGATAACCGTTGAGTGCAAGGTTGGCATATAGTAAAAAGTAATGCCTCAATGGGAATAGCACACTGAGTGCCTGAAGAGTCGGATGCATGGCCATAACCGGAAATGTAAATCCTGAAATGGAAAAAGATAAAACTCCCCAAAGTGAGGCTGCACTAAGAGCTAGACGAAGCGTGCCAAATAGGCCAAAGAAAAACAGACCTACAGCTTGTGAAGCCAGTACTAATAAGAGTCCTGACAATAACATTGGGAAGATACCACTGTTACATGGGTAATGTAAAAATCCATAGAGATATACATTGTAGAATACAGCTATGATAAAAAACAGAATTGTTTGTGGCAATAATTTGCCAACCAATGCTGTAACAATGGAATTATCTGCTAAATGAAGTAACTCCTTTGCTGTATTTTCTTTTATTTCAACTCCTATTGTATATGCTGTAATTAGAAAAATCAGTAGCATCAATATTCCGGGAAATAGTGTGTTACACAGATATACGGAATAGTTTAGCCAGGGATTATTCAGTGGGTGAGTATCAATGACAATTGGTTGTAAGAATGCTACAGCCTGATCTTCTGTTGCTCCCTTGGCCAATAAGGTACTCTGACCTATGGCAGCAGAAGCAAGCTCACTCATCGTACGTTGATCTCTGTAAAGTAGAGAACCGGCTATCAGGTATGAATAGTTTGTGTAAAAAGACACTTTAGGTTGTCTGCCTGCTATTGCTTTCTCTGTAGTCCCTTCCGGAATGTAATAGAATGAATAAATTTCTCCGCGCTGGATGGCTTCCCTTGCTTCGTTAAAACTACCGTAGTGGGCTACGATTTTAGTCTGCTGAAAAGCATCCAGATTACGTATGATCGTACGTGTAGTTGAAGTATTGTCAAGGTCCACTACGCCTGCAGGCATATTGGTAGGTAGCCCGCTGCTCATTAGCGTAGTAAAGAAAATATAACTGAAAATCGGAGCTATTACCATGCAAAAGAGATACATCGGCTTGGTTGCGATGCGTATAACTTCTCGTTTCGCAATTTGTAACAGGCGTTTATGGACAGTAATTGACATAGTTTATTCTTTATTTTTCAATAATAGCCGACATGCCGGGGCGTAAGTTCTCTACTGTTTGTACGGGTTTGGCTTTTACCTCAAAAGTTTTTAAATCGAACTGTCCGGTTGTCTTGGTTGCTTTCCATGCTGCATAAGTTCCCAAATCTTTCATGTATGTGACCTTGAAAGTTGCATTCTTTTCTAATGCAGGTATATAAGCTGTAATTTCCCCTCCTACGGTAAAATCTTTCAAGAAATCTTCTCGTACATTAAAGGTTACCCACATATCGTCTAGCTGAGCAACATTCATGATTGGAGCTCCAGTACCTACCAGCTCACCTACTTTAGGGAATATTTCTGTAACTTCTCCATCGGCAGACGCTATCAGATAAGTTTCGTTTATATACGAAGTAACTTCGGCCACAGCACCTTTCGCACGCTCTACCTGAGCTGCTGCCATTGCTTTGTCTTCACGTTGTGCACCATTTTTAGCCATTGTGTATTGTGCTTTGGCAGCCCGTTCTGTTGCGGCCATAGCATCATATTGAGCTTTTGCTTCATCTCTTTTTTGAGCAGACATAACTCCTTCTTCATACAATCTGTTTACACGGTTATATGATTTTTCTGCGATGTCCAGACCAGCTTTTGCCTTTTGCCACATTTCGAATGCTGCTTGCAACTGTTCTGAACGAGTGCCACGGATTGCTTTTTCATTTAAAGCCTGTGCAGCTTGTTCTGCTGCCTGTGCCTGAGATAATTTAGCCTGTACATCCGGAGCTTCAAGTATAGCAAGTGTATCTCCAGCCTTTACTTTTTCTCCTTCATCTACTAAAAATTTAAGTATACGTCCTGGCACTTTGCTCGAAACGCGATATTCAGTTGCTTCTGCCTGACCTTGAATAATTTCAGGACCTTTTCCGAGAGTAAAGAATCCGATGATACTTACAATGACAATTACTGCAGCAAGTGTAAAAAATGCCAGCATGATATTGCTGTGTTGAGATTTTTCAGTCATATTGATTTATTATTTTAATGTTCCCATTGATTTGTTCAAATATATTTCACTCATTTTTAGATCGATTTGTGCATCAATCTTGCCAGATTGTGCTGACAACCAAGCCGTTTGTGCTTCTAACACATTGCTTGCAGGTATGACTCCTTCTTTAAATCCCAGATTAGCATATCGCAAATTTTCTTCGGCTTTTTCCATGTTTTTTTCTGCCATGGTCAGCTTTTTCACAGCTTCATTAACTTTATACGAGCTTTGTGTGACCTGGAGCTCTACCTTTTCTTTTATGTCTTCCAGTTGGTAGCGTGCTATATTGGCTTCAGCTTTAGCAGCTTTGACTTTGTATATACCTTCTCCCCAATGGAATACAGGTATTTTTACGACAACACCGATTCCCCACATTCCTCTGAATTTATTTTCAAATCCATTAGTCAGTGAAGGATTTGTGAATAAGTAGTTTGCTGTTAATCCGACTGAAGGAAGAAACTCGGCACGAGCAACATTTACCTTCTGTCTGTAAATCTTTTCGGCAAGTTCTAGCGATTTAAGTTCCTGACGGTTTGCAAATGCTGTATTTACATTGCTTTCCGTGTATGTATTGGGTAATGTCAAATCTTTAATTTCTTCATCTGCCAGTCGTATTTCTGTATCCAATGGGATGCCACAGAGCTGGCATAGTACCATTTTAGATAGACTTAACCCATCTTCTACCTGAGTAAGTGTTATTTCTGCTTCATTTACTTTTACTTTTACACTGAGTTCATCCGCAGTTGTAGCTACTCCTTCGGCAACCATTTTACTCACGTCAGAGTCTAACTTTTGAACAAGTTTCAGGAAGCTTTCTGCCAATTTCTTTTTATTGACCAGAGAGATGACTTGCCAGTAGGCTTGATCCGTACTTAATATTACATCCTGCATGCCTGTAGCATGTTGTGATTGTGCCAACTGCTCTGCATACTTCGTTATTTTATTATATGCTACGATTTTTCCTCCCATAAAAATAGGCTGGGTAAGGGTAGCAGCTCCTACATATAAATTTCTGGTATCAGTACGAAATGCATCAATAATACTTTGTCCTGCATTGTTTAATGCTCCTGGAATTTTTCCCATAGCATTACTTAAAGGGGTAAGGAGGGGAAGCAATTCAGGATGTTGCATTGCTATTTGTTGCAATTCTTGTCCAAAATGCTGTAGTTCGTTTCCTACGCTGGTTCCCATATTGCCAATGACTTGTTTCTGGTCATTGCTTAGTAAAGATATTTCTTTTTGGGTACGCATATAGCTTCCCGTCACATCTATCTTTGGGAGATAATTCGTAAATGCTGCTTTTTGCTGGTAGTGAGCAGCATTTATTTTTTCTTGCGCGATGCGTAGTTCTTTGTTGTTCGCGAGAGCCAGTGCACGGCAACTGTCCAAATTTAAGATTC
The DNA here is from genome assembly GCF_000154845.1 of Phocaeicola coprocola DSM 17136. Lineage (GTDB taxonomy): Bacteria > Bacteroidota > Bacteroidia > Bacteroidales > Bacteroidaceae > Phocaeicola > Phocaeicola coprocola. Next base: position 56,153 of record NZ_DS981432.1, read on the forward strand.
GTTGGGCATAACCATTTAGAACCAGCCCGAACAATAAAATGAAACTTAAAATTCTTTTCATTACCAATTTTCTTTAGTGTTTAGTTGCTTATGCAACATTGCAAATGTATTATAATAAAAACAAATCACCAAGTAAAAAGGTTGAAAAGGAAGAGCGTTTCTGTGTCTTTTTTGCTTTTTTAGCTTAACTGTCTTTTTGAAAAATTAGAAACTTGTCAGTTTTGAACGTTTGGGTTTATTGGCGACAGAATTAGAAACCACTTGTGGGGTAGAGTTTACACCAAACCAACGTGTCATTATTCTAGTTTCACTAGGAGTTGTTGATGGGAAATTGCCATGCTCTATGTGATACAATACAGGGACCATCAAGGAATCTTGTTCTGTTCCCAGTTCTCCCAAATATCCGGTAAGGTCCTCACTTTCTTCATAATCGGGCTTCAGGCCATCTGTATAATAATCGTAATAATTTTCTGAATTACTTATGTACGAAGTAGTTAGCCAGAATTCTAGTTGCGGATGAGCTGCATTGGTGAATAAACTTTGAGCTACATTTTTACCAAATGTATTTTCTCCTACCTGAATTAATTTGTCACCTAAATATGGGCGCAGGCAGTTGATTATGATTTCTGAAGCTGAAGCTGTATTTCCTGTTGTCAGCACATAAAGATGGTCGAACGAAGCATTGGATACTCCTTGCAGAAGAGCTGGGTCGAACACATAATTTTCTGTTTTATTCAGTTTATCATTAAATATCAGGTTGAAACATGTTTTTCCCATTGCATCAGCAGGAGCAAGTATGGTACTCAACAGCAAAGCTGTAGAAACGTAGCCACCGGGGTTGTATCTTAAATCCAGAACAATCTCATTGGGTGATGAGGCTAGCCCTTCTGCAAATTTGCTTTTCAGCTCAGTTTCCTCTGTTATTTCGAAACTGTTATACATGATATAGAAAACTTTTTTTCCGCCCGATGTTGTAAAATTGCGTGTTAAGTATACACTTGGTTCCTCAACGATTCGTGGAGCAGGTGTCGTAAATTCCAGACTGTCTGGAGCTCCGTTGTCATTCATTCTTGCAACCTGATAGCGGTAAGTTTTGCTTGGGCGTTGGAAGTATTCTGTATAATTGCTGCTCGTAATTTTCTGACTGTCGACCATAAAAATATGATCGCCACGCTTCAATCCCATTTCGCTGGCCGGAGAATCCGGTTGAGTATATAATATGGTATAATAATAGTCTCCGCTTACACCGCGAACCAAACTTCCTTCGATGCCGAATGTAGGATAACTGCTTTGCACACGGGATATTTTAACAGAATCGATGTGAGAGAAAAGAACACCATTTTTCTGGTCACGATCAGATGCCACCGATGTTAAAAAATCTGCCGGCTTATCGAAAAAATCCAGTCCGTCTTCAGCAGGAAGATCCTCATAGAACAGATAATTCTGTTGCATGGTTTCATACATCCATGTCTTACTTGCAATTAAGGCATAGTATTCACCAGAACGGTCTTCTCCGCATGACGATAGAAAAAACGTTGGAAAAATGGAGCTGAGTATGAAATAAATTAAGTATTTTCTCATAAAGTTTTATTTCATTTCGAATGAGTTCTGACCGATCATATTGCCATCAGCAAAGATGTATACAGTATATGTTCCCGCAGGGAGGAATTCTTCTACATCCCAATATACAGTAACGCTTTGTTCCTCACCAGTATATTCAATATATTTCTTAATGGAATATGTAATCTGACGATCTTCGTATGGGAATGTTGTATCACCTTTCGATAAGATTTCGTTGTTAGGTTTGGCAATACGGATATATAGAGTTTTATTACCCGTTTTGGCTGTAATATTCTTGACGATGGTGAACGAGATAGCAATTTTCTTCACGTCCTTTACTTTACGTGCTTTTTTACCTCGTTTATTCATTGGAAGAGCAGATATATTCGTTGCATCAAGCTGGGCTGCCAGTGATACTCGCTCATTAAGATTTTTCTTTTCAGCGGCTAGGGTATTGATTTGTGCAGTAGCTGCTGTATATTTACTTTTCACTTCCTGATTTTCTTCCATCAGTGCAGCATTGATTCGATTCAGTGAGTCGATTTGCATGACATAACTTCTCAATACGGCACGAACAGTTTTCAGTTCTTTTTTCAAGCGTATGATTTCAGCGGCATTGCTACTTTTTACCTGACGGAGTTCTTCGAGCAAACGTTGAGTCTTTAACTTTTCACTTTCCAGCTTTTCGCGTAGAGAGTCATTATTTATTTGTACCTGAAGCTCGTCATATTGAGTGGCAAAAGTGCTGTATTCGTTTTCCATCTCTTCTTTTTCGACGGCGAATACTTCAGTCATTTCTTTATTTTTGCGAAATTCATTGAACGCTAAAAATGAAACTCCAGCAATTACAACAATCAATGCTGCTATAACGATGATTAATTTCTTATTTTTTTCCATGAAAACTGATTTTGTGGCAAAAATACAATATTTTACTCATAAGCATCGTCCTTTAGCCTAAAAAAAACAAAATCTAGCGGAGTTCCAGTATTATAGGAGGAATATCTCCTTTAATCCATTGGTAAAAGATCTTTTCCGGATAAAGCTGTGCATTATCTGATATCCAGTTGTTAAGTATGTCGATAACTGGTATATCATTTTCTGCCGTCATCGTGTTTTCATCGTATGTGTATATCTGTTTCGGGGTAGTTTGGTAGGTGTCGTATATTCCTCTGACATCTACATCGCAGTAAAGTCCGCTTTCTATCGTACAGTTGTTGCTTTTATATACCAGTGATCCATATTTCTTTTTTGATGGATATCCTATCGTTTTGTATGTGTAGCAATTTTTCATTTCACTTCTTGGTTCCATGGTATAGCAGATACCTCCACTGCTCAGTGTATTAGTAAAATCACAACTTGCCATATAGCAGTTTAACAGTTGTCCGAAATTACTGAAAGAGATACCGGAAGCCTGAGCTTTTGGCAGTTGAAAATCAATGTTCTCTGCAGAGCAGTTAATGACGTATCCTTTATTGATTCCGGCAATACCGCCAGCCTGCTTAACCGATTCTCCTGTAAAAGAATTGTTCCCTTTGATATGACATCCTGTTATTGTACCATTGTTTCTACCTGTAAGAATAGCTTCATATTTACAGGTATATCCGGCATTGGAGTATGATACGTTCTCAATATTTAAATCCTTGATAATGCCAGCTGTATCAACAAAAGAAAACAAAGCATATGAGTCCATATTGCTTTTAGGCTCTAATTTTAGTTCGTACAGTGTATGATTTTGTCCGTCCAGGCAATCTATAAATCCTGAGTTTTCGAAACCTGATTGGTTATAATGTCCGATACTTTGCAAACGTGCACACTCTTCGGGAGTAAAATGAATGTCATTTAATAGATAATAAGTCATTTTTCCATTGACAGATGTTCCGAACTCTTCTAAACATCTGTCGGCATACGCTTCTCCATTAATGAGATAAGTAAAAGCGATAAAATCTTCAGCTGTACTGATTCCGCATCCGTCGTTTGATGATTTTATGTTATAATTATATCGATATCCGCTTTGAAAGGCTGAAGAATGAACAGATGCTGTGTATGTTTCCTCTTCAGTTGTGATACTTATATCTACCCGTATCTCTGGAGCTGGAGGAACAAGTAGCGTATATATACCATTTTCTTGTTTTGTAAATACTTGGGGATAAGGGTGCTCTTCTGTGTATTCTATTTCAGCAGAAAAAGGATCGAATGTGTGTACTGATACAGAAGGAGTAAACTGTATTTCTTGGAGCTGCTTGTTTAGAAGCGGATCAACATGAAAGACAAGTTGAGAGAATAAATGACTGAATTTTAAAATAATAGGAGAACCGTATCGGGTATTTCCTGTATAATATAAAATGTCTTTTAATTTTCCGTCAGGTTCATATACCGTAAAATTATCACTCTCCATGTAAGGGTAATAGGCACTGACAACCGCGTCCGACTGATCAGTATTCCATTGTAGTTCGGAAGTATAATTCCATACTCCGTGCGTGTAAGTAAGTGGTATATTTTCTGCACTTATACCTCCTCTGCTGTAAAAAGAGATTATACTGTTTTCTTCCAATTGTCCGGAAATATCGTTTCTTGACTCTTTTTCTTCAAAAGTGGCATATTCTTTTCCTGTGATGATTACCTGCTTCAATTTCTGTTCGGAAAGCTTTTCGGATGTACATCCGTTTAATATTGTAAATAAGATTATGATTGTTGATATATATTTCATGGCATTATTTCAACTTGACTTTTTATAAGAATAACGCCATATTTAGAATTTATGTACTTTTTTGGAAAAAAATACGCTGCCGAACCTTCTCAGGCAGGCAGCGCAAGCTACAATACAAAATACAAATACAACTAAACGAGATATATTGTAAAATTAAGAAATAGAAACCACAAATAAAAATTTGAGGACAAGAAAATTGCAATTTCTATTCTTTCTTTTGTTTTTTAGTTCTTTAGACAATACCTTGAGCCATCATAGCATGTGCTACTTTCATAAATCCTGCAATGTTGGCACCTTTTACGTAATTGATATATCCGTCAGGTTCAGTTCCGTATTTTACACATTGTTCATGGATGTTATGCATAATTTGGTGCAATTTTTCGTCCACTTCTTGAGCAGTCCAGCTCAGATGCATTGCATTCTGGCTCATTTCCAGTCCTGAAGTTGCAACACCACCTGCATTTACAGCTTTACCCGGAGCATACATTAGCTTATGTTCGATGAATGCATCGATAGCTTCTGGAGTACATCCCATATTAGAAATTTCTCCAACGCAAAGTACGGAATTATTTATTAAGTTCATGGCATCTTCTCCGTTCAATTCGTTTTGGGTTGCACAAGGCAGAGCAATATCTACTTTTACTTCCCATGGACGACGTCCTTCTACGAAAGTAGAGCCAGGGAACTTGTCGGCATACGGTGCTACGATATCGTTGCCAGAAGCACGCAGTTCAAGCATATAGTCAATCTTTTCTCCGCTGATACCATCTGGATCATAAATGTATCCGTCCGGACCAGAGATAGTAACTACCTTAGCGCCTAATTGAGTAGCTTTGGTTGCTGCTCCCCATGCGACGTTTCCAAAACCGGAAATAGCCACAGTCTTTCCTTTTATATCTATACCTTTCTTATCGAGCATGTGTTTTACAAAGTACAAACCACCAAATCCAGTAGCTTCTGGGCGGATTAATGAACCGCCGAATTCCAAACCTTTACCAGTGAATGTACCTGTAAATTCATGTGTTAACTTTTTGTACATACCGAACATATATCCAACTTCACGGCCGCCTACACCGATATCACCGGCAGGAACATCCATGTCTGGACCTACATGACGCCATAATTCAAGCATGAATGCCTGGCAGAAGCGCATAACTTCAGCATCACTCTTGCCACGTGGTGAGAAATCAGAACCACCTTTACCACCACCCATCGGAAGAGTTGTCAATGCGTTCTTAAATGTCTGTTCGAAACCTAAGAATTTCAGGATAGAAAGATTTACAGATGCATGGAAACGGATACCACCTTTATACGGGCCGATGGCATTATTAAACTGTACACGATAACCTAAATTTACTTGTACTTTGCCTTTGTCGTCCACCCAAGGTACACGGAATGTTATGATACGGTCTGGTTCAACCAAACGCTCTATCAGTGATGCTTTTTCAAATTCGGGATGTTGATTGTAAATATCTTCAATAGAAAGTAGAACTTCTCTAACCGCCTGCAAGTACTCTGATTCACCCGGATGCTTAGCTTCCAGAGATGACATAATCTGGTTAATGTTCATGACATTTTTAATTTAAGGTCTGACAAAATGAAATTGTTTGTTACTGCAAAGATAGGTTTTTATGTAGAACATCAAAATATTTCAGAATGTTTTTGCGGGTGAAAAGTGATAAAAAGTTAAAGCCTGAAAGGTGCTACATGTGTCTGAAAGTAATTTTTATCTGCTGCTAAGTTGCACAAATCAATAGAAATCACGTTATTTGTTAAACAAATAAAGCTTAAATCTTGAAGCTATGCTCAGTAAGTTAAAATTAAACCAACTTTATTTTAAAGATACCCAGTTTGTCAGTTTAATGACTAAACGCATCTTTAATGTACTTCTTGTGGCAAATCCGTATGATGCTTTCATGCTCGAGGATGACGGTCGCATTGATGAAAAGATATTTATCGAATACATGAATCTCAGTCTTCGTTATCCCCCTCGCTTTACACAAGTGTCTACTGAGGAAGATGCATGGAGGCAACTGGGAAATACAATGTTCGACCTGGTTATCTGTATGCCCGGATCGGACAATAGTGATACGTTCGACATTGCTCGTCAGATAAAGGAAAAATATCCTCATATACCATTAGTTGTTCTGACACCTTTCTCTCATGGTATTAAAGAACGAATGGAGCATGAAGACCTGAGTATTTTCGAGTACGTGTTCTGTTGGTTGGGAAATACAGATTTGCTGGTATCTATCATAAAGTTGATAGAAGACAAGATGAATCTGGAACACGATATAAAAGAGGTGGGTGTACAGATGATATTACTTGTAGAAGATTCCATCCGTTTTTATTCGTCTGTACTACCTAATCTGTATAAGTTCGTGCTTCGCCAAAGTCAGGAGTTTGCCACCGAAGCATTGAATGAGCACCAGCGTACGTTGCGTATGCGCGGGCGTCCTAAAATAGTACTGGCCCGCTCTTACGAAGAGGCGATGGACTTATACAATAAATACCAGAATAATACGTTGGGTATCATATCGGATGCCCGTTATCCGCGTGAGGGTAAAATTGATCCGCATGCAGGTATTCGTTTTCTTACCGAAGTTAGAAGTCGTGATCCATTTATTCCATTGATTCTTCAATCGGCAGAAGTCAGCAACAAAGAGTTTGCCCTTAGTTGCGGTGCTCAGTTTATCGATAAGAACTCGAAGAAAATGAATATCGACCTGCGCGAAGCTGTTTCCGAAAATTTTGGTTTTGGTGATTTCATTTTCCGCAATCCGAATACGATGGAGGAAGTGGTACGTGTGCATAATTTGAAGGAACTTCAAAATGCCATTTTCTCTATACCGGCCGAATCATTCCTTTATCACATCAGTCGTAATCATATATCGCGTTGGTTATATTCGCGTGCCATATTCCCCGTTGCAGAGTTCTTGAAACAAATAACCTGGGAGTCTTTGCAAGACATCGATGCTCATCGCCAGATTATATTCGAGGCGATTGTGAAGTACCGCAAAATGAAAAATCAGGGAGTTGTAGCCGTTTTCCAGCGTGACCGTTTTGACCGTTATTCTAACTTTGCCCGTATCGGTGACGGTTCGCTGGGAGGAAAGGGACGAGGACTTGCCTTTATTGATAATATGGTAAAGAGGCATGCCGAATTCGAAGAGTTTGAAAATGCCTCAGTTGTGATTCCTAAGACGGTGGTACTTTGTACAGATATATTCGATGAATTCATGGATATGAACCAGCTGTATCAGGTGGCACTGAGTGATGCTGATGATGAAACCATATTACGTGCTTTTTTAAGAGCCAAGTTGCCCGACAAACTGGTTGAAGACTTTTTCGCCTTCTTCGATGTTGTGAAGTCACCTATTGCTATCCGTTCGTCCAGCTTGCTAGAGGATTCTCATTATCAGCCATTTGCTGGAATCTATTCTACTTATATGATTCCTTACCTTACAGATAAATATGAGATGCTGCGCATGCTGAGTGATGCGATAAAAGGTGTTTATGCATCGGTTTACTACAAAGACAGTAAGTCATATATGCAAGCTACCAGCAACGTTATCGATCAGGAAAAGATGGCTGTTATTTTACAGGAAGTGGTAGGTACCCAATACGGTGACCGTTTTTATCCTTCTATTTCAGGAGTAGCACGTTCTATCAATTATTATCCGATTAACGATGAACTGGCAGAAGAGGGAACTGTAAGTCTTGCTTTGGGATTAGGAAAATATATTGTCGATGGAGGACTTACGTTGAGAGTTTGTCCTTACCATCCCGATAAAGTGCTCCAGACAAGTGAGATGGAAATGGCTTTGCGTGAAACTCAGACGCGTTTTTATGCCCTCGATTTGAAAAATATGGGGCAAAATTTTTCACTCGATGATGGTTTTAACCTGTTAAAGCTTCCTGTGAAGGAAGCCGAAAACGATGGCTCTTTGAATTATATAGCTTCAACATACGATCCGTATGATATGGTAATACGCGACGGAATCTATCCGGGTGGACGTAAAGTGATAACTTTTGCCAATATTCTTCAGCACGATGTCTTTCCATTGGCACGTATTCTTCAATTGGTTCAAAAATATGGACAGGGAGAAATGCGTCGTCCCGTAGAGATTGAGTTTGCCGTAAATCTGAATGCAGCAGAGAAGAAAGGAGTATTCTATTTGTTACAGATACGTCCGATGGTAGATATGAAAGCCGATTTGAATGAAGATTTGGATGCTATCCCCGAAGACCAGCTCCTGCTGAAGAGTGTAAATTCTCTCGGACAAGGTATTATGGACGATATTCAAGACGTAATATATGTAAAGACCGAAGGATATTCCGCTTCCAATAATCAGCTGATTGCCTATGATATAGAGAAACTTAACAAACGTTTCCTGGATGAAGGAAAGCATTATATTCTTATTGGTCCGGGACGCTGGGGAAGCAGTGATACATGGCTGGGTATTCCGGTAAAATGGCCTAATATATCGGCTGCGCGTGTCATTGTAGAGGCTGGACTCACCAATTATCGTGTCGATCCGAGTCAGGGAACCCATTTCTTCCAGAATCTGACATCCTTCGGTGTCGGTTATTTTACGATAAATGCTTATATGAACGACGGACTGTATAATCAGGAATTGCTGAACAGTATGCCGGCTGTGGAAGAAACCAAGTATTTACGCTGGGTACATTTCGATAAGCCGCTTGCTGTCAAGATGAATGGTAAGAAGAAAATAGGAGTGGTTAGTTTTGACTGATCGGATAAATATAAGACAGGTGGGGCAACTTCAGTATAATTGCTCCACCTTTCTTTTTATAGCTTTTTTATCCGTTATTCCGGTAATCCAGCGGGCTCATCCCCACATATCTTTTAAAATATTTTCCGAAAAAAGACATGTTAGCAAAGTTGAGCGAGTCTGAGATCTCCTGAATCGAAAGATTTGTTGATTTTAGTTGCGACTTTGCATCCATGATAACCATGCGCGAAATAATTTCCATGCAGGTATTTCCCGTTGCCTGTTTTACCGTAGTGCAGAGGTGTGTTTGAGTTATTCCTAACTTTTCGGCATACCATGCTACATTACGTGTTTTATTGTAATTCTGCATGACCAGCTGAGTGAAGTTTTTGCATAATATTTCGCTCTTCGACAAATTACTTTTGTTTTCATTTGCCCGGTTGCTGTACATGGCTGCTATACCTATATGTATATTATTATAGAGGTGTGGAGTTATGAACTTTCGGGTATTCTCGTTAAAGAATTCATACAGCTTTATCAAAAAACAGAGATAATCTTTCAGCAGTGCAGCACCTTCCTGACGGAGGGTAATGAGCGGGCGTCCTAAAGTGATGTATAAAGTGTTCATTGTAGAACGGTTTAAGTTAGCCTGTTCTACATATTTCGATGAAAACCCTCCGAAGTATAGCTCCATTTCTCCTTTTACACTATGTATCTGAAGAATTGTTCCGGGCATGATTGTTACAAAATCGTTGGCACGTACAGTTATTCGGTTCAGGTTAACCGATGCTTCTACTTCACCGCTCATACACAGAACAAAAATTTCCGATTTTATTCGGCATGGGAAATTGGTGTATAAGCTTAGTAGCTCTTTACTGATACCTGTCCCTACAATCCATTCTTCCGGTAAATCTATCTTGGGTAATTCTTTTTCCATCGTTTAAAACTTTCTGCAAAGTTATATGTTTTTTGAAATATAGACTATTCACTGATTAGTTAAATAACCTAATATAGTTTATAAATTAGTACGTTATATATTCACTTTTAATCTCATATTAAAAAATAGAACAAAAATAATAAAATTAGACCTTGTCAGTTCGTCTGAAAGGTTATTACTTTGCACCGATTAATAAAAATAAAATTTTAAGGTATCAAATGAAAAAGAATTTGTTTTTTTACTTGTTTGCTGTATTGTGTACAGTGAGCTTGTTCACTTCTTGTAGTGACGATGATGAACCAACAGTAACTGTCCCTGGCAATGTTGATGTAGCAGGTGACTATAAAGGAGCATTGAATGTTACGTTGAAAATGGAAACTGGAGATGTTCCTGCTGGTAATGTTCCTGCTCAGCTTGTTTCTGTGACTAATGCTGGAGAAAATACTGTAGATTTAAAAATCAGCAACTTTTCTTTCAGTGGAATGCAACTAGGTGATATTGAAGTAAGTGGTTGCCAGTTGACTGATGCTGGAAATGGTAAATATACTTTTACAGCAACTTCTTCGATGGACGTAACAGGGCTGCTGTCTGCTGGAATCAAAGCAAATGGAGTTTTTGAAGATAAAACTCTTACACTCGATTTGGATATAGATGATGTCAAACTGATGGGATCTCCAGTACCTTATACTGTAAAAGTAGCTTATTCTGGTACTAAACTTTCTGGTACAGAAAGCGGTGAAGCTAAGATCCTTTCTTTTGTTTTCGACAAAGAAGTTGCAGCTGTAGATTCATTGGTTGTTGGTGATGTGGTTATCAACGAAGAATCTAAGACTATTACTTTCATGGTTGCTGATACTGCAAAAGCTGAATATCTTACGGCTTTAGTTCCGACTATTGAAGTTTCTGAAAAAGCGACAGTTACTCCTGCAAGTGGTGTAGCACAGGATTTCTCAAATGGCAAGACTGTAACTTATACAGTTACTGCTGAAAATGGAACAACAGTAGAATATGTAGCTTCTATTTCTGGTAATGCTTCTTTCTATGATTTTGAAAGCTGGAGTTATGGTAGTACTATGTATCCTGAAGAACAGGATTGTCCTATATTGAATGGATGGGCTTGCTGTAACGATGCTGTCCTGTTAATTAAAAAAATGGGAGCGTTGGGTGGTATTACTTATGAAGGAGAATATCCAGTACGTCCTTCTACCGACGATGTACATGCAGGTGAAAAGGCTCTTCTGCTGGAATCTGTAGATACTAAAGGCGGAAACATTTTCGGTACTCCTGTTCCTAAGGTAACAGCAGCTACAGCATTTTTAGGAACATTTAATGCTTTTGGTGCATTAGGAGGAGATCCTATGGCTACTACAAGCTTTGGTGTTATGTATGACAAACAACCGCTTAAAGTAACAGGCTTTTATAAATATACTCCGGGTGCTGAATTTTATAATGCAAATGGTGAATTGCAGGCTGGTGTTACTGATAAATGCTCTTTAAGTGCAGTGCTTTATGAAGTTTCTAGTGAAGATGAAACTTTGAATGGTGGTAATATTTACACTTCTGATAAAATTGTAGCTAAAGCTGTATTTACAAATGATAAAGCTGTAGAATCTTATGCACCATTTGAATTGAATTTGGAATACGTAAAAGATTACGATTCTTCAAAATTGTACAAGTTCGCTGTTATTTTTTCAGCAAGTGCTGATGGAGCTAGTTACAATGCTGCAGTAGGCAGTAAATTGCTGATTGATGATGTAACAATCATAAATAAGTAATTTCTAGATATTTAACAAGAAGAGAAGAGGTGGTGAAGTATTATTACTTTACCACCTCTTTTTATTTGTACAAATTATAAAAAAACATGCTGATGTTTTATCCAATTCTTGGGCAAGTTTTCTTGAATTTATGCTCATGTTTTTTTTAGTATGCAGTGATTCCTAAAATATAGATATCTGATATAAACTAGAAAGGCTCTATCAATCGTATTTGGGAGAATGACAGAGCCTTTTTTATAGTAAGTAAAGTGGTTGATTCTTAATGTAATAAACTCTTTTGGAAAGAGCCTGATCTTTGCTTTGCCCTCACGTTTTCTTCAATAGCTGAAAATTTGATGAGAGGCTTGAAAAATATGCATTTCCATTATGCGAGGTTAAAACTCGTAGCCAAATCCGAAATTCAGATAAATGGGGTACATGGCAAAAGAAATAGTATTGAAGTCTTTCTTGAATATGTCATTGAGTCCCCATGTCAAATCGGCGTGTACAGTGAGGTGTTTGTAAGCTTTCCAGCTTCCTCCAGCCTGAATACCCCATTGGAAACGACGTAATTCATCAGAAAAGTCATATGCAGCTGAGTTGTCACCTTCAAAATCAATGCGGCTTCCCGTAGCATCGGGAGTGCGCAAATGTCCTTCATAAACTTCTCCTGAAAAATCTCCATCCATCATGTATGAGAAATAAGGGCCGGCTACAACTTTCCAGCGGTTATTGATTTTATAGTTTGCCAACAATGGAATAGTGATATACGACATCTTGACTTTGGTTTTGACACCTCCGGTCCAGAGTCCTTCTACTTTTCCGCCTACCTCGTTGAAGATAGCCATTCCGTAATTTTTTACTGTAGCACGTGTGGTCATGTCTTTGCTGTCAAGTCTTATTCCAAGACTTATTCCCCATTTCTGGGCAGCATCAACCCATTTTGTTGCGTTTCCTTCAATTGTTATGGCAAGTCCTGGTGAGTAACTGTCCAAACTTCTGATCTCTTTTGGAAGAGGAAGCGGTGAAGTTCCTCCGATATTTACTCCTGCCTTGAATTCGTAATCCAGTCCATGTAGGGATGACCATAGCAAACCTTTATGTTCGGTAGACTGTGCATGTAACAAATTTGCTCCTGCGGTAAGTGCCGCAGCTAATATAAATATATATTTTTTCATATTCCTGTTTCGAATATCTAGATGATTGAATTGTATTATTCACAAGTTATTTCTACTTCGTCAATGCAAAGCTCACTTCCTATAGCCCCTTCGAAATAGGCTCCCTGAATGCTGGAAGAGAAGACAATAGCAAGTTTATATTTACCAGCTTTCAGATTATCTTCATTAATGGTTTTACCATTTTGGAGCTTGAAGTCCAGATCAAATCTGGCCCACTGGTCGGTTGCTTCTGTTTTGTCTATACGTGCCATTGAAACAATGTTCTTTGCCTTCTCGTTGCCTTCTGTAAATAAGTCACCATCCAGCGAGAAGTCACTGTTGGGTGCTTCATAAAGCACGGCATAGATATCACCGGTATCGGTTTTTCCTGAAATGACATTTCCGTTCTGGTCTGTCAATGTTGCTCCCGGTTTATATTTGTAGTATCCCGACATTTTCAGAGGTTTCCGTGTGAAGGGGAAGCCGAACTGAGTTGCTTGTCGTGGAGCAATGATAGCATAAGTCATGTTGAAAGAGCCGATAAAGAGATTTCCGGCTGCAATCGGCATTTTAGGATTGGTATTCATACCGAAGGTTCCTGTTGACTGAGTAACTAGTTTTACACATTTGCCTTCTACTCCTCCGTCAGCCTGTGATGTCGGATATTGTATGGCATTGGTTGCCATGCCGCATAAATTATATCCCTGATTACCACTTGCCCATTGCATGATACCATTCACATCAGTCAGGTATAATATATGATATGGATTGATTTCTCTTAAGTTTTCGAATGAATGTTTTAAAGGCAGCTCTATTGTGTATAGATTAACTGTATAAGTTGCCTTGTTACTTCCATCTTCGGATGTGACAGTGAAGGTACGCTCTTTTTCAGTGCTGAAATCGTAGTAAGGTGGATTGTCCTTGCTTTGAGATTGGTCTGGACTGATGGTAGCCCCGTCAGGGAGAGTGAAATTCAATTCCTGAGCTGCTATATTAGAGCCTTCGAAAACGAAGATCTCGATTTCTCTGCTTATTTCATTGATGTTTATTAATTGGATATTTGCTCCGCTGCATCCGTCTATTGCCGCTTCTACATTTAATGCTTCATCCTGAATGCAGGATATTGTGGATAAGGATAAGGTGATTCCGATTAAAATGTTTTTTAAATTCATGTTTCTTTTTAATTATCGTTGACGTGGCAAATATACAACAAAAAAAGCAGGATGGAAGCTAATTCCATCTTAATTTTTATACTGTATTTATGAAAAATAGACTAAAACAATATTGGTAAAATGTATGACTTTCGATACTTTATGATATGGTATAAGTGCGGAAAGATAAAAAATAGAACAAAAATAAAAAAAACAGACCTTTTCGATAAGCTGAAAATTCTATTACTTTGTGCCCCGAAAAAATAAAATTACTAATTGAATGAAAATGAAAAACTATTTAAAAGTTCTTTCTTCCGTAATGTTACTGGCTTTTTTAGGCAGTTGCTCGGGTGAAGAAGGAAAGGAGAGTGTTTCAGGGCAAGGCAGTATCATGGTTGATTTGTCGACCAATCTGTCTTATAGTCGCGCTGTAGATGAGAGCGCTTACCGTAACGTAAACAATTATAAGGTATCTCTATATCACGGCTCTTTCATTTAAGCTTAGATAAAGGCACATAATTCCCCCACCCACTTCTTATGGGAAGTAGGGATTTTGTTATGATTGATACCCAAAACGTTACGAATCCTCTGAAATTACAAATTATCTCATTTTTGATCCAGCATATGTATCATTGCGGTAAAGTCCAAAGAAAGTTCTCTAATAAGTTCGGCCGTTCCCTTAGCCTTGTCGGAGAGCTTTTTCCTTTTACCTTTCCATATAGAAAGTATTGCCAGTACTATCCTCTGTATCGTGTCAAGGTTTCTGGCGGACCTTGCACTATTCCGCCTGATGAAGTCCTGCCTCAGGTTGCGGTCAAGGTCCCAGTGCATGCTTTCTATTGCCCAATGCATTCTGGCTATTGTACTCAGCCGCCTGGCACTTCCGTGAAAACTGGAGACATAGAACCTCCTCTCGGAAGATTTCTGACCATCAGATTTTCTCTCCGTTGCAGTCCGTATTTCGACAACCGTCAGATTTCCATTCCACTTTTTCCTGTCCGTAATCAGGTCATTTCCACGAAAGATACGGCATACTCTGGTCTCTATTCTGCCATGTTCAAGAAAAGGGCCTTCCGAATATACATCCACAGGCTCTGCAAGTTCGACATTGTCCTCAACCCCATATCGCAGAGTTCTCTGGTTTGCCTTCAGCTCGATAAGGAAATCACCGCCTTTTTCCCGGATTTTATCTATGATGGCTTTCTGGAAGGACATGGCGTCTGCCGTAACTATGCATCCTGACACATCCACCTTGTCCAACAGTTTGGGTACGGAAGTTATCTCGTTGCTTTTTTCTTCACACATGTCCGTGGCAAGGGTGAAACCTCCTTCAAGGGAATAGGCGGATACGATGTCGGGGGTGCGTCCGTTTTCAAGTACCGTCCCTCTCATTGCCTTGCCGTCAATACAGAGGATGTCTCCGGCACAACCGACAAGCTCATCATGGAAGGTGGAGGTAAATTCAGACATCCGCTCAGACATGGCTTCATCATCAATATGTTTGAATATACGGCAGAGCGTAGGTTCAGAAGGCACACCGTCCAACAAAATTCCTAAAGAGCGGAAGCGTTTCAGATTACGCTCGCCGAATCTGATTATATCCGGTCTTGTCATACACTTGCCCAGCCGTCCGAGTATTACAAGGAGAAGAATATCTTCCAGCTTGTATTTGTAGTTTCCCTTGTCTGTCCTGCGGTAATCCGGCACTGATTTCACAAATTCTTTCAGATGTTTCATTATGCTGCCACGACGGCAGAATGCATGTTTCTTTTTTATATATTAGACATGCAAAATGTTGCATATCAGCAAAATAAATCTTATTTTCGCATAGCGAAAATTAAGGCGGAAATCAAAAAACGACCTCTGTCGCATTTGATTTCCGCCTACAAAAATAATTTTATATGAACGATAAAAAGAAACACCGGAAGCGGTGCTTCCTGCATCGCTGTGCGCAAAAATAATGGTTTTTCGGAGAATAACAAGGATTATAGAGGTTGTTTTAAATGAAAGAGCCGTGTCTCTATATAAAGGAGAAGAGCCTGTTTATACAGATCAGCTTTATGGAGATTTGGATGTAGAACAGAAAGTTGATTTTGGTGTTTCTTATACACTGACCGCTTATTATGGAGAGGATGTTGCTGCTGGTTACGACAAACTGTACGTAAAGGGTAGGCAGACATTTACGGTATCTCAAGGTGATAAAAAAACTGTTTCTATTCTTTGTAAACCTGCCAATGCCAGAATTACTTTGGTTTATAAAGGAAATGGTGATAACGATGCATTCGAAGATTACTTCCAGGATTGTACCGTTACTGTAAAGACCGACTATATGGATGAGGCTTGGACTATGAACAAGTCGAATGAAGGTCAACAGCTTTATCTGAAAACCGGTGATGAAGGTACAAATGCTACTTTGTCCTTCTCTTTAATCGATAAAAATGGTGAACCTGTATCTGTTGATGGTTTCGATACTTCTAAGGTAATCGATTTGAAACCTTGCTATTCTTATACTTTGACTATCAAGCCGAATCAAACAGATATTCCAGGAGGTAAGCTGGGCTTGACTATTACTGTTGATGATGGGGTAACAGATGAAGATGTTACTGTTAATATCCCGGGTGATTACATTCCAAATTAAGATAAAATACGAATAAAATGAAAAAATATAAGAGTTTAATATGGCTTTTAGGCCTTATTGTAAGTTTGTCATCTTGCGAAATGCGTGACGAACTTTTGGGTAAAGGAGGAGCCGGAGAAAATGCCGGTACACTGGAGCTTGACCTGGCATCTATTTATAACGGAGTAACAATAAGTCGTGCCGGAGAAACTGTAGACGGCGGAACTACTACCGGAAGTTTTAATGAAGAAGATGTAAATGTAGACAATTATACACTGGTTGTTACGAATACTGAAACTCAGGAAGAAGCAGCCAGAGGTAAAGTCAGTGAATTGAAGAACGAAAACGGTAAGGTAGTTCTTCCTTTGGGTGAAGGAAGCTATGCTGTAACTGCTTACAATTACGAAGGTGAAAATGTAACAGTATCCGAGCGTCCTTATTTTAAAGGGGAACAGACTTTCTCTGTAAAGAAGGGTATTGCTACAAATGTTGATCTGACTTGTAAGTTGGCATGTGTTGAAGTATCAATAGGTTTGACAAGCTCGTTTGAAGAAGCTTTTAAAGATGATTATTCAGTAATAGTTGATAATAGAGATGGTGCCACCCAAATATTCGATAAGAGTTCTCTTGGTAAGAAATATTATTTTCAGGTTCCTGAACGCCAGAACAGCCTGAATGCTTCTATCAAGGCAACTTCTGTAGAAGGTAATTTTATTGAATTGAAAGCAACTATTCAGAAGCCTTCTGATGCAGAGGGTAGCGAATCTTATTTGGCTGGTGGAGATTCTTTTAATATTCAACTGACAGAAGACGGTTCTACAGATTCTTATATTTCTATCGGTATTACAGTTGACCTGACATTCACTGAAGTGGGTGAAACAATTAAAATCCCTGTAGATAATATTATTTATGAAGGTCCGGATACTCCGGGTGAAGGTGGTGGTGAAGAACCGGAAGCTTCTATCACATTCGAAGGATTGCCTGCTACTTATACTTGTACCCATGGAAATGATACTATTGCAGGTTTGCAGGATGTTCACATCTTAGCTCCTAATGATATTAAAAATCTGAATGTTACTATTTCAGGTGAGATTGCAGCTATGTTAGGCGAGGTAGGCTTACTGGAAACATTCGATATTTGTAATCTAACTGATGATATTAAACCTACACTGATTATGTTGGGACTTATTACAGAAGATGAATATAATCAGTTGCATATGGGAACTTGTAAAGATTTTACGTTTAGACTGGGAAAATTATTAGTACTTGTTCCAAGTGTTGTTCAATCTGGAGAGAGTGTATTTAACTTAGCTGTTTCGGATGGTGTTAGCACTAAAGACGGAGATATTACAGTTATTGTAAATCCAAAGAAAGGAGAGTAAGAGTTTATGAAATTAACAAATATAATGATAGGATTATTTCTGGGTGTAGGACTGATTTCTTCCTGCCAGTCAGAAATAGATGAAGCCAAAGGATATGGCTATCTCCAGCTGTCTTCCATTGATGTTAATAAGGGTGTAGAAACTCGTGCTGACATAACTGAATCGGAAGCAATAGCTGTCGATATATTAGATGAGTCGAATGCTGTAGTACAGCATGCCGACGATTGGAGAAACTTAGATGATGTGATATTGCCTGTTGCTACATATACCATCAAGGCATATTCAGCCGACAAGAATATGGAAACTCAGGGCTTTGATGCTCAGCCTTATTATGCAGGACAAAAAGATGTAGTAATCGAAGCCAATAAGGCAAAGAATGTAAACATTACTTGTAAGCTGGCTCAGACAATGGTTTCTGTAAATTGTTCGGAAACTTTTAAATCTACTTTTGCTGGTTATACATGTTATATAGAAGGTGCTGATGCGCTGAGCATTCCATTTGTAGAAGATGAAGCACGTGCTGCTTATGTAAAAGCTGGTCAGCCTTTGACTGTAAAAGTTGATTTCGGTAATGGAAAGTCTTTCTCTCAGGAAATCACTTCGAAAGCGGAAGCTGCTTATCACTATAAAGTAAACCTGGATATTACGGAAGGTAATGCCGGATTCGATATCTCGGTAGACCAGACTATTCATCAGTACGACGTAACAGTAAAAGTACCTACCAAGCAGGAAAGTGCTGATATGGTAACCAGCGATATTAAGAACGATGCTTCTAAGGTTTGGGGACAGTTTGCTTATTTGTCGGGTTCTTGTAATTTAGCGGAAATTACTTCTCCGGTACAGTTCCGTTACAAGAAGAAAGCCGATGCTGAATGGACTACAATTGAAGCTGTTCAGGAAGAAGGCACCAAGAACTATTCAGCAAAGGTTGCCCCGCTAGATTTCGGTACGGAGTACGAATATTATATTGTATGTGGAGATAAAACAGGCGAAACTTGTACGTTTACTACAGAATCGTATGTGGAAATTCCGAATCTGAACTTTGATACTTGGAGACAGAAAGGAAAGAACTGGTATGCCAATGCTGATGCTTCAGATAGTTATTGGGCTACCGGTAATTCTGGAGTGACTCTTATCAAGGATGCTACAACTGTTCCTGTTGAGGGGAGTGAAGCGCATAGCGGAAAAGCTGCTAAGATGACTACTGTTGATGGTGTAATGCTGGTTGGAGCTGCTGCTGGTAATTTGTTTATTGGAACTTACAAAACCAATATGACGAATCCATCAACGAGTGTAAATTTTGGTCGTGATTATGCAGGGGCTCGTCCTGTAAAACTTTCAGGTTATTATAAATATACTTCTTGTGCAATCAATTATGGTTCTCAACCAGGTACACTTACAACTGATGAATGTAATATTTATATTCGCTTATGGGATGCAAGTGGGACAGAAATAGGTTTTGGTGAGTTCGTGAGTTCTGAATCTGTTGGTACATATACTCCGTTTGAAGTTACTATTAATTATAGTAATACTCAGAAACGTCCTGCTAAGTTAACAATCGTTGCTACTTCCAGTCGTTATGGTGGTAATTTTAGTGGTAAGAAAGTAGTTGGTCAGGTTGGAGCCGGCAGTACCCTTTGGGTAGATGATTTTGAATTGTCATACTATTAATGTTTGCATGAAGAAATATTTCATTTTATTATTAACCTTTTTGTGCGTAACTTCGGTCTACGCACGAAAAGGTTATGATCGTAATATAAAGCCCTCCTTATTTGTTCCGAAAGGATCGTGGATGGGAGGTGTCACATTCTCTTATACAGAATTGACCGGTGATAATTATAAGCTTCTGATATTGGATGATGTAAACGGTGAAGGGTATACCTTTAAGGTAAGTCCATATGCCGGATATTTTTTCCGTGATAATATGGCTGCCGGTGTGCGTTTGAATTATAACCGTACCTATGCGGATATAGGTAGTATTAATCTGGATTTGGGAGATGACCTGACATTCGATATCAGCGATTATAAATATCTGGAGCATGAATATACTGCTGCCGGATTTTTACGCACATATATGGGGCTGGGAAACAGTAAAGTTTTTGGCTTTTTCAATGAGCTTCGTCTGACGTATGGATATGGTCAGGGAAAAACGTTGTCCGGGTCGGATGAGAAAGCTACGGGTACCTATCAGACCTCTCATCGTTTACAGATTGGTGCGGCGCCGGGCTTGACGGCTTTCGTTACGAACAATATGGCAGTCGAGGTGTCGATTAATGTCGTTGGTCTGGACTTCAAGTGGATTGAACAGACTACCAATCAGGTTGAACATGGGTCATACCGTCAGAGTTCCGCTGATTTTAAGATTAATATATTTTCCATCAATATCGGTGTTTGTACTTATTTTTAAATTGACAAATTATGATTATAAAAGCTTTAAAGTTTAGCTTTATATCACTCTTGTTACTGAACATGTCTTCGTGTATAGAGAATGACATTCCTTATCCTTATATCGAGGGGGTTATTCAGGAAATTCAGGTAGACGGAATGCAGGGAGAAGCCGTGTTCAATAATCAGGCTCGTACTATTGAACTTACTATAGGTGAAGATGCTTTTATCGATAGTTTGCCGATTACCAGGTTGGTTGCAAATTCGGAAGCACTGATTTATCCGGATACAGCTGCTTGTATTAAGCCTAACGGTTTTCCGAATTTTAGTTTTGCTTCGTTAAATGAGCTTCCTGGCAATGCAAATACTGCTGTCGATTTTACAAATCCGGTAGGGGTCTTATTGAAAACTTATCAGGAGTACTGGTGGAAGATTACAGTAAAGCAAGAAATTGAACGTGTGATTGAGGTGGAGAATCAGTCGGGTACTGCTCCTTCATTGGACTTATATAATCATGTTGCTATTATCTATGTCACGGAAGATGCTGATTACCGGAATATCAAGATTAAAAAATTAAATCTGGAGGGCTCAAAAACAGTATTAGATCCAGATCCGGCAACAGTAACGGATTTTACTCGTCCACGTGTGTTTAAGGCTTACCGTAATGGCAGATATATATGCGACTGGACGGTGGATGTACAGAAATCATCGGTAGCCGCTTCTGTAGAAAAAGTAAATGCATGGGCTACTAAGGCTTATATCAGTGGAAGTTTTCGTGCTGGAACTGATATTTCTGTGGAATATCGTGTGAAAGGTAATGAGGAATGGACGAAATTGGATAATTCGGCTATTACTGAAACAGGAAGCACTTCTTATTCTGCTGAACTTACGGGGTTGCAGAGTGGTACGGATTATGAAGTACGGGCACTGGCCGGAGGTAGTGAAGGCGATGTATATTCTTTCCAGACGGAAACGATTGTGACTCTTCCCAACATGAATTTCGAAACTTGGACACAGGATGGAAAAACATGGTATCCGAACCCTGTTGCCGATAATCTGGATGATCCGCAGGCTTATTGGGCTACAGGTAATGAGGGAGTGACTATTTATAAGGAGTCGAGTACCGTACCTGTTACTGGTAGTGATGCTTATAAAGGAAAGGCTGCCAAAATGTATACGTACGGAGATATTTTATTGGTCGGTGCTGCTGCCGGTAATTTGTTTATCGGGACTTATAAAACGAATGTAGGAAAACCTGAGTCGAGTCCGTCGTTTGGACGTGCTTATTCTGGAGCCCGTCCTACAAAACTGAGTGGGTATTATAAATATAAATCAATGCCTGTTACATACGCTGGTACTGTTCCCGGAAATCTGAAAACAGATCAATGCCATATTTATTTAAGATTATGGGATGATGCCGGACAGGAAATAGCTTATGGTGAGTTTATTGGTACAGAGACTGTTACTGAATATACGAAATTTGAGTTTGATATTAAGTATAGTAATACTGAATCGAAACCTGCGAAAATCGCGATTGTTGCTACTTCCAGTAAGTATGGCGGTGATTTTGATGAGAATGGAAAGAAAGTAATCGGACAGGTTGGCGACGGCAGTACGTTGTGGGTAGATGAATTTGAATTAGGTTATGAATAAATTAGTTATTGAATATATGAAGTGGATAGGAGGCTTGTGCTCGCTGCTGCTATGTATGCTACTGGGAGGGTGTCAGGAGAATGAGGAAACTGATTTATCTGGCAAAACGGGATTGCTTGTTACCTTGACTGATGAGGATAATAAAGCATATTCACGTAAAGCTCCTTCTGAGTTGGAAGATCCGCTGACAGAAATGTTTCAGTTGAAGATTCTATATAGTGGTACCGATAAATCTGCCTATAAGGGAACTTGTAAGGAATATGTTTTATTACAGGAAGGTCTGTACGATTTGACTGCTACGTATGGTGATAATCCAGTGATTGCATTGGATGCTCCCTATTATGTAGGAAGTTTGAATGCACAGGAAGTGATAAAAGGAGAAATGACTTCAGCTTCTATATCTTGCTCTGTAGCCAATTCTCTGTTGTCTGTCATTTATAACAGAGAGAGTCTGAACAAGATGTATGAATCCTATTTCGTAACAGTATCTGTAGGCAGTGAGTCTGTCGATCTGGATGCTGATTCAGGAAAGAGTGCTTATTTTCGTGCAGGTTCGTCAGTGAAGCTGGTTTTCCATGGCCGTTTATCTGGTACGGGAAAAGAGGTCGTATATGATATTCCGGATCAGGAGCAGTTTGCAAATATTGCAGTAAAGACTCATGTAAAGGTTACATTAGGTCTGGGTGATTCAGAAATTTCATCGGGAGTAGGTATTTCTATTGAGAAACTTGAAACAGAAACGGTTTCTATTGCTGAAACGATACCTTCAGAGTTTATGCCTAAGCCGAAATTGGAATCGGATGGTTTTCTGAATAACGAGCTCTCGTTCGCTGAAACAGAAAAAAAATCGGCAACTATTCGTTTGAAACTTTCATCTGCCTTGCAGGAGTTGAAGTTGAAATTTAATTCGGCAGATACTAAGTTTGCTGGATTGGAACAAGGAAAAGAATATTTGTTGTCTAGTGCTGAAGATAAGTCTGCGATTGAAAATGCATTAGGTATTTCCTTACCGGAAGTTGGAGCAACGGAGGCTGTTTTGGATTTTACTTCTTTATTACCACAGCTGATGACGAATAAGGGAGCAACTGTTACGTCAACAATAGAAGTGGATGTGAAGGCCAATAACCGCTGGGCTAGTGAAGATTCAACAGTTAATCGGGTTTATACACTTAAGTGTAATAAGCCGGAGTTCTCTATCGTAACTAATCCGGGAAACTTCTGGTGTAAGGAATTTAGTGTGGACAGCTGTGATATAAAGACTGGAGATATCGAAACGATTTCGCAGAAAATTCAATATCAATATCGTAAGAAAGGCGACGAGCAATGGATAGACTGTGATCGCTTGGTACAGTTTGACGACTATCCTGTGGATAAGCAATATCAGATACGTGCTGTTTATCGTGAGGGTATCGAAACAGAACCAGTGGATGTAATGCTGGAAACTCCGCAACAGTTACCGAATTCGGATATGGAAGAATGGTATATTGAGGAAAAGAAAAAATCGGGTACATGGCCTTTTAAGGATAAAACTTATTACACTTTCCATCCTTATGCAGAAGGTAATGCCAGCTCGTCTTGGTGGGCAACAAACAACGATAAAGCTCAAGGAGGAACGTATGCTTTGGGTATTTGGTATGAAGGTTGCTTTGCATCCTGTGTCAGTTATACAGAAGATGCTCATGGAGGCACAAAAGCTGCGTTGATGTATCTTTCGGGATGTGGTGATGGCTATGCCAATACTGCGGGTACTTATGTCGGTGGTGCTATGGTAGGTAGCTTGTTTATTGGAACTTATGACTCTGGTATTATACAAGGGCATGATTTTGGTTCTCGTCCAACTTCGATGTCTTTTTGGTATAAATATAAGCCCTATAATTCTGATGCTTTCAAGGTTGTTGTGTCTTTAAAGAATGGAGATCGGGAAATTGCAACTGGAACGTATGAACCTGCTGCCTCTTCGGAAGAAGATGGTGAATATGGACACGCCACAGTTGATTTTAATTATACTGAACCTTTTGGGAAAGCAACTTCTATATGTGTGCAGTTTTTGGCCTCGAATAAAACTTCACTTTCTCAGAGTGATTTTGATTTAGGAACAACTATAACTTATCCAGTGATTGGCGATTGGACTGTGCATATGGGAAGTATTTTGAAGATAGATGATATTTCCTTGGCATTTGATAAATAAAAGATGAAGTCATGAAACGAAATATACTTTATATATTGTGTGGAATCTTTTTGCTGATTGGTTGTCAGCAAAAAGAAGTTTTATCTGGGGCAGGTTATATGTCTGTTTCTGGTATAGAAGTCCAATCGCAAACTGTGGCAGAAGTCGCTTCGCGTTCAACTGATGATATAATCTGGACTGTTGAATTGTGGAAGGGGGGTGAGAAGCTTCGCACACTTTCTACTGAAGAAATGCAGAATAAAATCGAATTGGATGCTGCAGATGATTATATGTTGAAAGTGTATAGTCCGAATTATGGAGTGGAAAAAGGCTGGACTAACGATGAGAAAGGCGAGCCTGTTTATTATACGGAAGTTCCTTTTGTCGTAAAACTGGGAGAAACTACAGGATTGAAAGTTCAGGTTCCTACGATTACATTTGCTGTAAGCCTAAATCTGTCGGAAGTGATCGGGGATTGGTTACAGGAATATGATTTTACAGTGACTGCTGGAGATAGAACTGTAGCTTTAGACAATGGAGATATTGCTTATTTTCCCTATTCTGAAGGTGTTTCTTTCAGTTATCAGTTGACTTTGACAAACTCTGATTCAGAAACGAATACATTAAATGGTGATTGGGGAAAAGATGAAGGAGAAGTCATAAACACAAATACGATATATACTGTTGTTTACAACTGGGATACTCATTCTTTGTCTTTGAAAGAGTAAAGAATTGATAACATTCACAAAATCCTTCTTGTTCTTCATGAATAAAGGAGGATTTTTTGTTGTTGTGAACAGTATTTACTGATATAAAAAACGGGTGGAACGTTATTTGCATTCCACCCGTTTCTGTTTTTATGTTAGGGATAATCTGTTTATACAATACCCTGAGCCATCATAGCTTTGGCAACTTTCATGAAGCCGGCAACGTTTGCACCTTTCACGTAGTTGATATAACCGTCTGGTTCTGTACCATACTGTACACAAGCTTCGTGAATGTTCTTCATGATGCTCTTCAGTTTTTCGTCTACTTCTTCCTGACTCCAGCTCAGTTTGATAGAATTCTGAGTCATTTCCAAACCAGAAACAGAAACACCACCAGCATTAGCAGCTTTACCCGGAGCATAAAGAATTTTAGCTTCCTGGAATACACGGATAGCTTCTGGAGTAGAAGGCATGTTTGCTCCTTCCGAAACAGCGATTACACCGTTTGCAACCAATGCTTTTGCATCATCGCCATTGATTTCATTCTGAGTTGCAGAAGGAAGAGCGATATCTGCTTTTTCGTTCCATGGACGAGCACCTGCTACATATTTACAGCCATACTTTTCAGCGTATTCGCGGATACGGCCACGGTACAAGTTCTTCAGTTCCATGATGTAATCCAGCTTTTCACGGTCGATACCGTCCGGATCATAAATATAACCGTCTGAATCAGACATTGTAACAACTTTTGCTCCCAGTTGGATCAGTTTTTCTACTGTGTACTGAGCTACGTTACCTGAACCTGATACAAGACAAGTTTTACCTTTAATATCTATGTTACGTGTCTTAAGCATTTCCAGCAAGAAATAAATATTTCCGTAACCAGTTGCTTCTGGACGAATCAATGAGCCACCAAATTCACGACCTTTGCCTGTCAATACACCTGTAAATTCGTGAGCCAGTTTTTTGTACATACCGAACATGAAACCTACTTCACGACCACCAACACCGATATCTCCGGCTGGAACGTCTGTTTCAGGACCGATATGACGCCATAACTCCAACATAAACGCCTGGCAGAAACGCATTACTTCTGCATTTGACTTACCACGTGGAGAGAAGTCAGAACCACCCTTACCACCACCCATAGGAAGTGTTGTCAGAGAGTTTTTGAATGTCTGCTCGAAAGCAAGGAATTTCAAGATACCTAAGTTTACAGAACTATGGAAACGGATACCGCCTTTGTACGGACCGATTGCATTGTTGTGCTGAACGCGATAACCCATATTAGTCTGGATATTGCCTTTATCATCCATCCAAGTTACACGGAACTGATAAACTCTATCAGGAATGCACAAGCGTTCAATCAAATTTACTTTGTCGAATTCAGGGTGTTTGTTGTATTCTTCTTCGATAGTGCCTAACACTTCTTCTACTGCCTGGTGATATTCAGGCTCATTAGGAAATCTTCTTTTCAGATCTTCCAATACTTTAGCTGCATTCATAAATTATCTATTTAGTTGTTGGATTATTTGATTTTCTAAATTGATCAATTTTTGATATGACAAAAATATAGATAAAAATTTATTTGTGCAACATTTGATAAATAAAATCAAAGAAAAAATATCAAAATATTTGATTTTGTGAATTAAATATGTGTAAATGCTTATTATTTATTGTCTTTCATAGATTTAGCGATAGGAATAAATACCAAAGCTCCTGAAATGAGAAGCATTGTGATAAGCGGTCCGTCAATACGTGGAGAAGAAGTCAGGACTACAAAACAAAGAGCTGCCCAAAACAGGGTAAGTATGACACTTTGGGTTTTTGTTAGTGGTTTTCTCATAGCTTTTGTTTATGGATAAAAAAGGAAAAGCTGAAATCAGAAAATGAAGTAATTCTTCTGTGAATTTTAATTCGTCATTTTCCCGATTTCAGCTTTTCCTTTTATAAAGGGTTTAACATTGTTTCTTTTTCTTATCTACTATTGCATCGATGCAGGCAATAGCGGTGATATTCACGATATCACGTACAGAACTTTCTATATCGGTAAAGTGGATAGGTTTGTTCAATCCCATCTGAATCGGACCGATAACCTCTGTCTCACTCATATTTTGTATAAGCTGATAAGTTGCATTTGCCGAACTTAAGTTAGGGAATACAAGCGTATTGACTTCTTTTCCTTTCAGGCGTGTGAAAGGATATTTTTCATCACGCAATGCATTGTTCAAGGCAAATTTTACCTGCATTTCTCCGTCGATAGCCAGTTCCGGATATTCGTTGTGCATGTAGTTTATTGCTTCGTGTACTTTTGCCGGACTTCCTTCAGTATCTGAACCGAAGTTAGAGTATGAAAGCATGGCCATAACCGGTTCCTGATTGAAGAAACGTACTGCCTTTACTGACAATTTTGCTATGTCGATGAGTGTATCGGTATCCGGATGACGGTTGATCAATGTATCAGCGATGAAATATGTTCCTTTCTTGGAATTCAGGATGTGCATTGTTCCGAAATGGTTGTATCCCGGCTGTATACCGATAACTTCCTTGGCTACTTTGATAGTATTTGAATATTTGGTGTACAGACCTGTAACAAATGCATCGGCTTCTCCTGTTTCCACCATCATCATACCGAAATAGTTACGTTCGAACATCTTGTCGTTTGCTTCGGCAAAGTTTGCTCCTTCGCGGGCACGTTTTTCACACAGTATGCGTGCGTAACGTTCGCGGCGTTCTGCTTCACGGTCGTGACGGAGATTTACGATTTCTATTCCATCCAGATTCAGGTCGAGTTCTTTGGCAAGCTTAGCTATTCTTTCTTCATTACCTAACAGGATTGGGTTACAGATACCTTCGGCCTTGGCTTCTACTGCAGCTTTCAGCATGTTGGGGTGAGTTCCTTCGGCAAATACAACGCGTTGCGGGCAGCGACGTGCTGTTTCATATAACTGGCGAGTCAGTTTGTTTTCCTGGCCCATCAGTTCACGCAGGTGATTCTTGTATGCTTCCCAGTCGGTAATTTGCTTACGTGCGACTCCCGATTCCATTGCAGCCTTAGCTACAGCCATGGAAACTTCTGTTATCAGTCGTGGGTCTACTGGCTTCGGTATAAAATATTCAGGACCAAATGTCAGGTTGTTGACGTGATATGCTTCATTTACTACATCGGGTACAGGCTTTTTAGCAAGGCCGGCGATAGCTCGTACTGCTGCCAGTTTCATTTCTTCGTTGATAGCAGTAGCACGTGTATCCAATGCTCCACGGAATATATACGGGAATCCGATAACGTTATTAATCTGGTTAGGATAGTCTGAACGTCCGGTTGACATCAGTACGTCAGGGCGTGATGCCATAGCATCTTCGTAAGATATTTCTGGAGTTGGGTTTGCCAAAGCAAAAACAATCGGATGGTCTGCCAT
This sequence comes from Phocaeicola coprocola DSM 17136, assembly GCF_000154845.1. GTDB lineage: Bacteria > Bacteroidota > Bacteroidia > Bacteroidales > Bacteroidaceae > Phocaeicola > Phocaeicola coprocola. The sequence continues at coordinate 84,485 of NZ_DS981432.1, forward strand.
GCTTCTTACCATATCTTGAGTAAGCACGTTTCCTTTTGACAGCCCGAGGAAAACATCAGCTCCCTTGATCGCTTCTTCCAATGTATGTACGTCAGTACGATCGGTAGCGAAATATTTCTTTTGTTCGTTCAGGTCGGTACGCTGCTTGGAAATAACCCCTTTACTATCCAACATGACGATATTTTCCAGGCGTGCACCCAGCGATACATACAGCTTGGTACATGATACAGCAGAAGCTCCAGCACCGTTTACGACGATTTTTACATCTTCTATTTTCTTTCCTGCTACTTCCAGAGCATTGATCAGACCGGCACTTGAGATGATTGCTGTTCCGTGCTGGTCATCATGCATGACAGGAATGTCAAGTTCTTCTTTCAGGCGTTGTTCTATCTTAAAGCATTCGGGTGCTTTGATATCTTCCAGGTTAATACCTCCAAATGTAGGAGCGATAGCTTTTACAGCTTCGATAAATTTGTCAGGATCCTTTTCGTTTACTTCTATGTCGAATACATCGATGCCGGCATATATTTTAAATAATAATCCTTTTCCTTCCATTACAGGTTTTCCGCTCATGGCACCTATGTCACCCAATCCCAGAACAGCTGTTCCGTTTGAAATGACAGCAACCAAATTACCTTTAGCAGTATAGTCGTATGCTGTTTCAGGACTTTTCTGGATTTCAAGACATGGTTCTGCAACTCCCGGCGAATATGCTAATGACAAGTCTCTTTGTGTTTGATAAGGTTTGGTCGGAACGACCTCAATTTTACCCGGTTTGCCCTGTGAGTGATAGAGCAAAGCGGCTTCTTTTGTTATTTTGACCATAATTTTATTGGTTTTATGAATTATCAATTAATGTGTAGCGCAAATGTAGGAATAAAATAACAAATGGAAGATTTTTTCTTTTAAAAAACTGTAATTTGTATAATATGCAGAAGTTTCTGTCGATAATATTTGTCAATTAGTCGTTTTAATTTGGCTATATGTAATAACTATCCTAGTTTTATGGTTATTGTTAGTTAAACAGTTGGTTTTGTGAGTGATTTTTTCATTATATTTGCACGGTTAAAAACTAATCGGGTTGAAAAAGTTTTCTATTAAAACGATAAAACGAGGGTAAGAAAAACATTAATTTTTTTATAATATGAATATGAGTGTAAAAAGAAACAGAAGTTTTTTTTCTAGCCGAATTTCCCTTATGGCTTTAGGGTTATCGGTTTTGACTGCCTGTGGTGGGGGCCAAGGCGGCATGAAAATGGGTGACAACGAGTTTGCTGTGCAATCGGTTACAGTAACTTCTAGTAGCCAGACCACTCAGTATCCGGCTACAATCAAAGGTTTGCAGGATATTGAAATTCGTCCTCAGGTGTCAGGATTCATAGTGAAATTATGCGTAGATGAAGGAGCTACAGTTCGTAAGGGTCAGGCTCTATTTCAGATAGACCCAACTCAGTATAAAGCTGCTTACGACCAGGCTAAGGCTGGTGTAGAATCTGCTAAAGCTAATTTAAAGACTGTTACAGAAACAGAAGCAAATAAGAAAATGCTGCATGAACAGAAGATTATCAGCGATTTTGAATATCAGACAGCTGTAAATAATTTGCTGACAGCTAAGGCTAATCTGGCGCAGGCTGAAGCTGCTTATGCTGCTGCAAAACAAAATTTTGGCTTCTGTACAGTTACAAGTCCGTCTGATGGTGTTATCGGAACTTTCCCGTACCGTGTAGGTGCTTTGGTTAGTGCATCGGTAGCTCAACCATTGACAACTGTTTCTCAGATTGGTGATATGTATGTATATTTCTCTATGACAGAAAAACAGTTGTTGGCTTTGACAAAAGCTGGTGGTACATTGAAAGAACAGCTGGAAAAAATGCCGGCAGTAAAACTGCAACTTTCTGATGGTACTATGTATGATGCAGAAGGTAAAATTGATGCTGTAAGTGGAGTTATCGATCAGACTACAGGTTCTGTTAGCATGCGTGCTATTTTCCCGAACAAGCAAAATATTTTACGTAGTGGAGGTATGGCAAATGTTGTATTCCCTTATGCAATGGATAATATTATTTTGATACCTCAGACAGCTACACAGGAAATTCAGGATAAGAAATTCGTTTATGTATTGCAGGCAGACAGTACACTGAAACATACGGAAATACAGGTTTCTAACTTGAACGACGGTAAGAATTATATCGTAACCGGCGGTTTGAAGGAAGGAGATAAGGTAGTAGTGGAAGGTGTTCAAACTTTACAGGATGGACAGAAGATCGTTCCTATTACTGTTGCTCAAAAAGAAGCTAAATATCAAAAAGCCCTCCAGGATCAGCGTGATGGAAATATCCAGACTGCTTTCAATTGATTGTGTGGGGAGAATAATGTATTCGTATAATATTATTAAGGAATAGAATGAAACTAGATAAATTTATTAATCGTCCGGTACTGTCAACGGTAATATCTATCTTGATGGTTATCCTGGGTATAATCGGCCTTGCTACATTGCCGGTAACACAGTATCCGGATATTGCGCCTCCTACCGTATCGGTAAGAGCTGCCTATACGGGTGCCAATGCGCAAACTGTATTGAACTCAGTTATTGCACCGCTGGAAGACCAGATCAATGGTGTAGAAAACATGATGTATATTCAGTCTAGTGCGTCAAACAACGGCTCGGCCGATATCAGTATTTATTTTAACCAGGGTACTGACCCGGATATGGCTGCGGTCAATGTACAGAACCGTGTTTCTATGGCGCAGGGTTTGCTGCCAGCCGAAGTAACAAGAGTCGGTGTGACAACTCAGAAGCGTCAGAACTCTATGTTGTTGATTTTCTCTTTGTACGATGCAGAAGATAAGTATAACATCGAGTTTATTGAAAACTATGCCAAGATTAACTTGATTCCGGAAGTTCAGCGTGTAAAGGGTGTGGGTGATGCCAACGTGATGGGTCAGGACTACTCTATGCGTATTTGGCTGAAGCCGGATGTAATGGCGCAATATAATTTGGTCCCATCTGATATTTCTGGTGTATTGGCCGAACAGAATATTGAAGCTGCTCCCGGACAGTTTGGTGAACGTGGAAATCAGACATTCCAATATACTATTCGTTATAAGGGACGTTTGCAGCAGACAGAAGAATTTGAAGATATCGTTATTAAAGCATTGCCAAATGGAGAAGTTCTTCGTTTAGGTGATGTTGCTCGTATCGAACTCGGACGTTTGGCTTATACCTTTAATAATACAGTAAACGGACATAAGGCTGTAACTTGTATTGTGTTCCAGATGGCAGGTACTAATGCTACTGAAACTATTAATAACCTGCTTGATGTTATCAGCAAGGCAGAAGAAAGTTTGCCTGCCGGTCTGAAGATCAACGTTGCTCAAAATGCAAACGACTTCTTGTATGCATCAATCCATGAAGTAATCAAGACTTTGATCGAAGCATTTATCCTGGTGTTCATTGTTGTATATGTATTCTTGCAGGATATGCGTTCTACATTGATTCCGGCTATTGCTATCCCGGTAGCTTTGATTGCTACATTCTTCGTATTGAAGCTGATTGGATTTAGTGTGAACTTGTTGACTCTGTCGGCGATGGTGCTTGCCATTGCGATTGTGGTCGATGATGCCATAGTGGTGGTAGAAGGTGTCCATGCAAAATTGGATCAGGGATATAAATCATCTCGTGAGGCTTCTATTGATGCCATGAGCGAACTGGGTGGAGCATTGGTTTCAATTACATTGGTCATGATGTCTGTGTTCATTCCGGTAAGTTTCATGGGAGGTACAGCAGGTACATTCTACCGTCAGTTCGGTATTACCATGGCTATCTCTATTGCATTCTCTGCACTGAACGCGTTGACACTGTCTCCGGCTTTGTGTGCTATCTTCCTGAAACCACATGATTCAGAACACAAGCCAAAGAAAATGAGTGTTATCGATCGTTTCCATACTTCATTCAACGCTGCTTACGATTCATTGTTGAAGAGTTACAAGAAACGTGTTGTATTCTTTATCCATAAGAAATGGTTATCATTAGGTTTGGTAGCTGCTTCTATTGTTTTGCTGGTATTCTTTATGAAGATCACTCCTACAGGTATGGTTCCTAATGAAGATACAGGTACTATCATGGGTGCTGTAACTTTACCTCCTGGAACATCTCAGGAACGTGCAATGGAAGTTTTGGCTAAAGTAGATAGTTTGGTTGCAGCCGAACCTGCTGTTGAATCTCGTACTATTATTTCCGGATATAGCTTCATTGGTGGTCAGGGACCTTCTTACGGTTCTGTCATTATCAAGTTGAAAGACTGGGAAGAACGTTCTATGATGCAGAACTCTGATATTATTTATGCAACATTGTTCATGCGTGCGCAGAAAATCATCAAAGATGCACAGGTATTGTTCTTCGCTCCTCCTATGATTCCGGGTTACTCTGTATCAAGTGATATCGAGTTAAATATGCAGGATAAGACCGGTGGTAGTTTGGATCACTTCTTCGAAGTAGTCAATAACTATAGAGCTGCGCTTGAAGCACGTCCTGAAATTAACTCAGCAAAAACAACATTTAACCCTAGCTTTCCGCAGTATCAGCTGGATATCGATGCCGCAGCTTGTAAGAAAGCAGGTATCAGCCCGAGCGATATTCTTTCTACTATGCAGGGATACTTCGGAGGTTTATATGCATCAAACTTCAACCGTTTCGGTAAGATGTACCGTGTAATGATTCAGGCTGAGCCGGATGCTACTAAAAACATGGAATCTCTGAACAGTATCAAAGTTCGTAGTGGTAACGAAATGGCTCCTATTACACAGTTTGTCAGCATGAAGAAAGTGTATGGTCCGGATATCATCAACCGTTTCAACCTGTATACTTCTATGAAAGTCATGGTTGCTCCGGCTTCAGGATACACTTCAGGTCAGGCATTGCAGGCTATTGCCGAAGTTGCTAAGGAAAACTTACCTGCTGGATTTGGTTACGAATTAGGAGGTATGGCACGTGAAGAGGCATCTACAAGTGGTAGTACAACAGGTATTATCTTTGTGTTGTGTTTTGTATTCGTTTACTTGTTGCTGAGTGCTCAGTACGAAAGTTATATTCTTCCGTTGGCTGTATTGCTTTCAGTTCCGTTCGGTTTGATGGGTAGCTTTATTTTCGTTAACGGATTCGGTGCATTAGGAAATATACCAGCATTGAAGATGATTCTGGGAACTATGTCAAATGACATCTACATGCAGATTGCATTGATTATGTTGATGGGTCTGTTGGCTAAGAATGCAATTTTGATTGTAGAGTTTGCCCTCGACCGTCGTAAGCAAGGTATGAGTATTTCCTGGGCAGCTGTGCTGGGTGCGGCAGCTCGTTTGCGACCGATCTTGATGACCTCTTTGGCTATGATTGTCGGATTGCTTCCGTTGATGTTTGCGTTTGGCGTAGGTGCTCACGGTAACCGTACTCTGGGTTCTTCAGCTATCGGTGGTATGTTGATTGGTATGATTCTGCAAATCTTCATTGTTCCGGTACTGTTTGTTATATTCCAATGGCTACAGGAGAAGATTAAGCCGATGGAATGGGATAGCCTTGACGAAAGTGAAGTAGAGGCTGAAATCGAACAATATTCTCCTACTGCTAAAACTCATAAATGATAAAGACGATAATGAAAAAACAAATATTAGGTGCGATGTGTCTGGCTGCCATGATGAGTAGTTGTCACATCTATAAAGCTTACGATCGTCCGGAATCGATAGATGCCTCAGGCATCTATCGTGACCCGGCGTCGGCTACCGATACGTTGGTTGCCGATACTTCAAATATGGGAAACTTGCCATGGAAAGAAGTCTTTCGCGATGCAAAATTGCAGGCTTTAATTGAAGAGGGATTGGCAAACAATGTAGATATGCAGGCTGCAGCTCTTCGTGTACAGGAAGCTAAAGTGATGCTGACTGCCGCTAAACTGTCGTATCTTCCTTCTATTAATCTGGCTCCTCAAGGAACAACAACTAGTATGGGAGGAGGAAGTTATGTAAAAGCTTATCAACTTCCAGCTGTTGCAAGTTGGGAAATCGATTTGTTTGGCAAGATTCTCAATACAAAACGTGGACAGAAAGTTGCTTATGAACAAAGCAAGTATGCGGAACAGGCAGTACGTTCACAGATTATCTGTGGCATAGCCAATATCTATTATTCGTTGCTGATGCTCGACCGTCAGGTGGAAATTACAACAGAAACTGCTGCCATCTACAAAGAAAATGTACGTGTAATGGAAGCTATGAAAGTGGCTGGTATGACAACCGAAGCGGGAGTTGCACAAATGCGTGCTGCTAGTCATCAGGTAGAAGCTTCGCTGATGGATTTGAAACGTCAGGTACGCGAAACAGAAAACTCTCTGGCTGTATTACTGGCTAAAGCTCCGCAAACTATCGACCGTAATACTCTGGGCGAACAGGTAATGCCTGAAGAATTGACAGCCGGTGTACCATTGCAGTTGCTGGAAAATCGTCCTGATGTAAAGATGGCAGAAATGACATTGGCAGCAGCTTATTATACCACGAACTCTGCCCGTGCAGCATTCTATCCAGGTTTAAACATAACAGGAACAGCCGGATGGACAAACGGTTCAGGTATATCTGTAGTTAATCCGGGTGAATTTATGTTGCAGGCACTGGCTTCATTGGCTCAACCTATATTCAATAACGGCAAACTGGTAGCCAATTTGAAAGTTTCTAAGGCAGAAGAAAAAATTGCCAAGATGAACTATCAGCAGACGATATTGGAAGCTGGTAAGGAAGTTAGTGATGCATTGTTCTTATATGATACACAGAACAAGAAACTTATAGAAGACCGTGGACAGGTAGAACAGTTGGATAAAGCTGTTACTTATACCAAAGCTTTGTTCCAGAGTGGAGAAGCCACTTATCTGGAAATTCTGACAGCACAGCAGAATTTGCTGAGTGCACAGCTGAGCGAGGTTTCTGATAATTTCCAGCGTATGCAAGCTGTTATAAACTTGTATAGTGCTTTGGGAGGAGGAAGAGAATAATTAACCTTAAATATGAAAGAAACTATGATTAGTCCTTTAGCTTACGTTGACCCGTCTGCCAAGATTGGGAAAAACGTTACGGTACATCCGTTTGCTTATATCGACAAAAATGTCGAGATAGGCGACGATAATGTGATTATGCCTTATGCCAGCTTGATGAGTGGTACTCGCATGGGAAATGGCAATAAAGTGTATCAGGGAGCTGTTGTTGCTGCAGTTCCACAGGATTTTGCTTATACAGGTGAAGATACATTAGCCTATATTGGCAATAATAATGTAATCCGTGAAAATGCTGTGATTATTCGTGGTACACATGCCGGACATGCTACAAGCGTTGGCGATGGAAACTTCATTATGGCAGGTGCACGTCTGTCACATGATGTTGAAGTTGGAAATCATTGTATTATCGGAAATGGCTCGCAGGTATCTGGTAATTGTATTATCCAGGACTGTGCGATTCTTACATCCAATGTGCTGATGCAGGGTAACACACGTTTGGGAAGTTACTCTCTGGTACAGGGAGGATGCCGTTTTATCAAAGATATTCCTCCTTATATCGTGGCAGCTCACGAACCTATTGCTTTTTACAGCATAAATACGAAAGTGCTCGAGCTTGCTGGTTTCTCTGAAACTCTGATTAAACATATTGCTCAGGCATATCGTATTCTGTATAAGGCAAATACTTCTCAGCACGATGCGTTGCTTCGTATTCAGGAACAGGTTCCTAATAGTCCGGAAATCGAACGGATTATAGAGTTTGTAAAAACATCGAAGTTAGGCATTATTCATTAATTGTATTTTATGGCAGGCGTAAAGAGAAATAAGTGTGACAGAGCAGAGCTGAGGAAACGAGTAATACTGGAAGCTTCCCATGCTTTTGCCAAATCTGGCATCAAGAATGTTCATGTGGACAGTCTTGCGTGCGCACTTTCTATATCCAAACGGACTCTTTACGAGCTATTCTGCGATAAAGAACAGCTTTTGCTGGAAGTATTTGCCATGCACCAGCAAGAGATGAGTACATACATTAGCGAAGTTGCTTCCAGAGCTGAAAATGCTCTGGAAGTAATCTTTGCTTTTTATAAGCGTAAGTTGAATGAGTTGGGACAGATAAATCCGCTTTTCTTCCGCGATTTACGTAAGTATCCTAATGTGTTGACATATATACGCGAACATCAGAAATTGAACGATGCAGCGGCATTGGTACATTTCCAAAAGGGAGTAGAAGAAGGCATATTCCGTAATGATATAAATTTTGCCATTATTAATCAGGCAATGTCGATGCAGATGGAAATGCTGATATATTCGGATATAACAGAAAATTACCCTATTTCAGAAATCTATAGTGAAGTTACTTTCCTGCATATGAGAGGAATTACTACCCCGAAAGGTATGCAGATGGTAGATGCTTTTTTACAGTCAGTAAAAGAAAAGCCTTGATAATACCCCCTATATTCTTCAAAAAACCTCTATCTTTGCAGCTGTTTGCAAAGAATCATCGATGAAGAATAAAATAACAATAACTTTTGCCTTTACATTACTGGTAGTCTGCGGACTATTGGCACTCTATTATTTGCCTCCTGTAAATTTTAACGGGAGTCCTTTGCGTAAGGTCGATTTATTATCCGACTTACGTCCTGATCCTGTAATCGAAGAAGTTTCCGATACCGATTCCATACCTTTGCCTGTTGTGGCAAAGCCTATATTTGTTGATACTTGTAAGGCTGGTATGACCTGTATAGAAGACTATGCAGATTCTCTGGAGTTGGGAATGGGAGCTTTCTATGAAGCTTTGGAGAATCGTGCTTCACTCAATCGTCCCGTTCGTATCGCTTATTTTGGCGATTCCTTTATAGAAGGTGATATATTGACAGCCGATTTACGTACTCTGTTCCAGCAGAAGTTTGGAGGAAGAGGTGTAGGATACGTGCCTGTAACTTCCCGTATTGCTGGATTCCGTCCCACTGTAAAACACACTTTCAGCGGGTGGGAGAGCCATGCTATAACCGATTCCGTAGCCTTTCATCGTTCCATGCAAGATATATCCAATCATTATTTTATCCCTCGTCAGGGAGCATCTGTCAGTCTGAAAGGTGGTAAAAATTATACTTCTTGTTTGGATACATGCGATATATCTTCTTTCTATTTCTTTTCGTCTGATTCCGTAAAACTGTCCGTGCAAGTCAATGGAGGTGAGGATACAGAATACATTTTCCCCGGCGACAGTACGGGAATGCAGGTTGCCCAGGTAGAAGGTAGAATAGGAAATGTATCTTGGAACGTATTGCAGGCTGGAAAAAATACCCGGTGCTTTGCGGCTACAATGGATTCGAAAGAAGGAGTTATACTCGATAATTTCAGTACCCGAGGCAGTAGCGGACAGCAACTGACCAGCATTCCTCTGTCTATCCTGAAAGCATACAACCGCTTGCGTACCTACGATCTGATTGTTTTACAGTATGGATTGAATGTCGCTTCCGAAAATGTATCGAACTATTCTTATTACACACACGAAATGGAGAAAGTTGTCAGACATCTGAAAGAAGCTTTTCCTGAAGCAGCTATTCTGATAATCGGAATCGGTGACAGAGAAAATAAAACAGAAACCGGAGAGTTGCGAACTATGCCTGGAGTAAAAAATCTCATCCGCTACCAGCAGGCTTTGGCTGCAAATACTCATGTTGCTTTTTGGAATATGTTCGAAGCGATGGGAGGGGAAGGAAGTATGGTAGAAATGGTAAACAGCAAACCGGCAATGGCAAATTATGACTATACGCATATTAATTTCCGAGGAGGAAAACATCTGGCAAAAATATTGTTCGAAGCGCTGATGTACGACAAGGAACAATACGAAAAGCGTAAGGCATATGAAAATTAATGCACTATGAAACAGCTGAATGTTCTGATTTTTTATCTGCTTAGTGCTCTGGGACTATTAGTTGTGAGGCCGGGGTATGCACAGGATGCTATACCTGTATGTCCAAAGCCGGATACACATTCATCTCCCGTCTATCCAAGCCGTGAGATGAAACAACTCATGCAGTTTGTTGCAGTAGACAGCCCGATGCCCGATGTTTTCAAGAATGTTACAGAAAACGAACTGACAGATCCTGCGGGCTCTTTATATCCTTTTTGGGAAAAGCTCGGAAAATTAGACCGTCCGTTACGTATTGTACATATAGGCGATTCACACGTCAGAGGTCATGTTTTTCCCTATGTAATGCGTTGCTGTCTGGAAGATGATTTTGGGGCAAAGGCAGTAGAGCATATTCCTGTATCGTACCATACCTCTGGAATAGCAAAGGAAACAGGTTCGAACGGTATAGTATACCATATTCTTGGTGTAAACGGAGCAACCTGCCAGACTTATTCTACTCCGGAACGCATTCATGAAATTGTAGGTTTACATCCCGATCTGGTCATACTGTCATTCGGGACCAATGAGGCACACGCACGTCGTTATAATGCATCGGAGCATACACAAGCTATGAGCCATCTGATAAATATGTTGAAGACAGCGTGTCCTGATGTTCATTTTCTCATGACAACTCCTCCGGGAGCATATGTCAGAAACGGGAGAAGAGGCAGAGTTATCAATCCACGTATACCGCTGGTTGTAGAAAACGAGTTGGAATTTGCCCGTGAGCATGGCATTGCTATCTGGGATATGTATGACATCGTAGGAGGCCGACAACGTGCCTGCCTTAACTGGAATGCAGCAAAAATGTATCAGCGAGATAAAATACATTTTACCCGCGAAGGATATACTTTACAAGGATTATTATTACATGAAGCATTTATAAAAGCATACAATAATTATGTGGCAACTAGATTGGACTAAACTGGCAGACATACTGACTTACGATCCCCGGCAGCCGATGATATTCAGCAGCGGACTGTTTCTGTTTCTTTTCCTCGGATTCAGCCTGATATACGCACTTTTGCAGAAACGTACTACGGCACGTCTGCTTTTTGTATCAGCTTTCTCTTATTATTTTTATTATAAGAGTAGCGGTGTCTATTTCTTTTTATTGGGAGTCGTTTCTGTAAGCGACTATCTCTTGGCCGCTAGAATGGCACGTACCGAAACTCTTTGGAAACGTAAAATGCTGGTTGTAGTGAGCTTATGTATCAATTTAGGGCTGTTGTGCTATTTCAAGTATACTAACTTTTTCTATGAAATACTCTGTCCGTTGTGGAACGGCCATTATGAAGCTTTCGATATCTTCCTTCCCGTAGGAATATCTTTCTTTACGTTCCAGTCGCTCAGCTACACTATCGATGTATACCGCCGTGATTTGAAGCCACTCGACAGTCTGTTGGACTATGTGTTTTATGTTTCATTCTTTCCACAGCTTGTAGCAGGTCCCATCGTACGTGCCCGTGACTTTATTCCGCAAATCCGTCAGCCCCTGTTTGTTTCGAAAGAAATGTTCGGACAAGGAGTATTCTTTATTGTGAGCGGATTATTTAAGAAAGCCGTTATATCCGATTATATAAGTATAAACTTTGTAGAGCGTATTTTCGATAATCCCAGTCTGTATTCCGGTTTGGAGAACCTATTTGGTGTTTATGGCTATGCCTTACAGATATACTGCGACTTTTCCGGATACAGTGATATGGCAATCGGTATTGCTTTGCTGTTGGGCTTCCGTTTCCCGATAAACTTCGATTCACCCTACAAGTCGGACAGTGTAACCGATTTCTGGCATCGCTGGCATATATCTCTGTCCAGCTGGCTGCGTGACTACCTGTATATTTCGTTGGGAGGGAACCGGAAAGGCAAGATACGTACCTATATCAATCTTATTCTGACCATGCTTCTGGGAGGTCTGTGGCATGGAGCCTCATGGAATTTCATTATCTGGGGAGCACTTCACGGTGTAGCTCTGGCCGTGCATAAATTTATCCGCAGTCTGTTCCATCGCCCCAAGAACTACCGCAGTACCGGCTGGCGACGTGTTTTTGCTGTCATCATTACCTTCCATTTCGTATGTTTCTGCTGGATATTCTTCCGTAACACCGAATTCGAAGGTTCGGTATCGATGATTCGTCAGATATTCACTTCTTTCCATCCCGAACTGTTCGTACAACTCGTAGAAGGATACTGGAAAGTATTCGTGCTGATGGGAATAGGATATGTGCTTCATTGGTGTCCGGATAGCTGGCAGAATGCATGTAGCCGTGGCATGACACGCATGCCGTTGGTAGGACAGGCATTGATTCTGATAGCCCTGATATTTCTGGTCATACAGGTAAAGAGCAGCGACATACAGCCGTTTATTTATTTCCAATTCTAGACTGAAAAATGGGGTGATTGATTTTTCCTTTTATCGTATAATAACTCATATATGTGAAGGGTGCAAAAGGGGAAAAATATAAGAAAACTTGTTTAAGAAAAAAATTGCTGATGTTTTCATGAAAACATCAGCAATTTTTTATAGAAATCTGTACGAAAGTTACAATTATTTGTACAGATTTTCAGTAGAATTTGCTGTCCTTTCTTATTTTGTAAATTTTACTTGTATCGGAATGCCAGTATATAATATACGCCAATTGATAAAACACATATTATCAATGAAATAACTTTTAAGATTGCTGCCCATTTATAATAGTCAGATAAAATGCCTGCAACCATAAACATTGTCAAAAAGACACTACTGTCCACTAAAAATGGACAAGGTTAAAAATTAAATAAATTCGGTTCACTTGAATCATATCGGTCTTTGACATTTTTGAAATTCGATTTGTCAAACAAGTCACTGAGATGTGTTTTGTCGGTCAGAGAGATTCCGAGTATTTGGAGAATTTCATAGACGCTACGTTCTAATTTCATATCGTGTTGGACTATTGCTACTAAGCAGTAAGTGATTATCGCACAATAGATTTGTATGCGTACAGCGTTTTCCGATGTTCCCCAGAACTTCTTAATCCTGAGGTGTTGTTTTATCCATTTGAAGAACAGTTCAACACTCCATCTGTTTCTATAAAGCGATGATATAAACTCTGCAGATGCGTCAAGATTATTTGTCAGGAAGATGTATCGTGTACCGTCTTCAGGATTTTCAATGATGAGTTTTCTAAGTTCCTCAGGGTAATCCTTAGAACTTTTATAAACCGTAAAGCATCCGATTACATCCGATACTACACCTTCTGGCAATCTTCGTTTCCAGGTTTTAGGCTTGATCCGTACATTTGTTTTGGCTCGTACAAGGAAGAAAGCACCTATACGATTTATTGTATTAAGGTTGCTGAAATCGTTATACCCTCGGTCGAATATATAATGCGCTCCTGATTCATATGGAATCTCAGGCATAGCCTTTGAATCGTGAATATTGGCAGGTGTAATATGCACAAATGCAGGTACTTCCGCTTCAATATCGTAGAGCGTATGCAACTTTATTCCGCCTTTATGTTTGCGAAATTTAGCCCATTCAAACACTGACAGGCACAGATCAATCGTTGTAGAGTCAAATGCATAAACATGACCGTCAAGTTCGAATATTTTATTGATTCTACGCTTGCGGGCCTCGGCAATCATGAATGTTGCGTACTCTTCGAAGATGCGGTAGTTACGTTGCTCATTAGCCTTACTAAGATTGCTCCGAGTTACAGACTTCCCGATTCCGAGATGGTAAAGTTTTCCAGCATGAGCTTCCATAGCCACAATCAAATCTCTAAGACTATCTCGATTGGATAGCTGACCGAACATCATCGTAAGCAGCTGATTCCAACAGGTATAGCTCTTGATATACTTATCGCCTTCATACTTTGTAACGATACGATTGAATTTACTTCGGTCAAGGAACTTAACTAATTGGGCAAAAATATATGGGTCTTTATGCATAACGGTCTGAAAATTACCACAAAAGTAAATTCAAATCCGTTCTCCCAAAAATCTCCTATAACAAATTGAATTTCAATAATTTCAAAGAACTTCTATGATTTTTTAGTGGACACTAATGTCAAAAAGATATTGAAGATACGTATGAGTTTAATGACCAGTATATATTGTTTGACAACATTATGTTTTCCAATGCGTACCGGAAAATTGATACAACGTACGGGAGCATAGGCTCCTCCAAACAATAAAGCAAATACTACTATACTGATGAATATTCCATATACTCCATAATCGGAGAGGAGGTCTGTATGGAAATAATTCCAGCATACTATTCCGATGCCAGAAAGCAAGCAGAGAGCTGCTGTACCTTCCAATATCCTATCTGCGATAGATGGATGATAATGTATTTCAGGAGCGTTTTTTCCGGAAAACGGACCTAAATTGTTGGTGAACATATTATTCTTCTTTTGTATCAGTTTCTTTGTATCTTA
>NZ_DS981432.1:98950-99965 GCF_000154845.1 Phocaeicola coprocola DSM 17136
TAGCATCCTCTCTCGTGTGTTTTATTGAAAGCAGGATTATTCTGCCATGCGTGTATATGTATATTTATCATAGAAACTACCGTATTCGTCTGCTCCAGTTGTTTCGATAACAAGTCTGTCTGAAGAAGCTTCAAGTATTTTTGCGGTAGATACATCGACTCCCTCCATGCTTTCCGGAATCATATTGTTTCCTTCCAGGTAGAAGTTTTCACTATCGTATCGACGCCAAGTACCACTATAGTATTCATAGTGAGTTACAGTGTATTTATTACCGTCTGTTTTTTCTATAGTAATTTTTTCGCAGTCATCTGTAGGTTCAAAAGGATTGAAGTTTTCATTATAAGAAATTTTTTCACCTTCATAATAGTAATATCCGTTAACGGCAGTCATACCCCATACTCCTTCTAACTGATTTACTTCGATAGCTTCATCGTCTTTAGAACATGATGAAAAACAAAAAATACTGATCAGGAGTGTTGCTAAAAACAAAATCTTTTTTATTGGATTAATTTTATTAAATTTTTGATTTTTTAAAAGTATATAAAGCTACGAGGATATACAATACAGTTTTTATGGTTCTATGACTATATTGATTTTTATTGTATATATGAGGTGTAAATTTAGGATTATCAGGGTATCCTTTTATAAAAAAAACTCCTGCCATTTTGAAAAACAGCAGGAGTAATTTCATTAATTATATTTACAAAATAAATTAAAAATCATCAGCAGGGAAACCTGTGCGGCGGAATCCTGAAACTTTATAAGTCAGTCCGTCTGGGTCATCATCAAACTGTATCATGTACACAATACTGTCGGCAGGCATTCCACTAGGAGTAAGGGCTGCTCCTTCGAGTATTTTTCCATCAGTTATCTTCACTTTGCAATCGTATGAAGTATTGTCAATGAAGTCGTTGGTTGTAAATGTTCTGTTATTATAGTCTACATTTACTTTAACTTTATAATCCCGGTCTTTTGCTCCGTCTTCTAGCCACATTTCAGTAGATACATGGCAGCT
>NZ_DS981431.1:0-1666 GCF_000154845.1 Phocaeicola coprocola DSM 17136
ATTCGCCTGTGGTGGATTCTTTCCGGGGTTGTTTGATTAATATTTAATTCGTCCCGATTTTAACGGGACACTAATGATAAACCCTCAATCCGTATAGCTTTCCTTTGTTCACCTCGTATTCCTTGCACCGGGTCAAATCCAGATTGGCAAAGTCAATCCTGCCGTCAAACCACTTGGGATGACCACGTTTTCCTGTTTTCTTTTCCAATGTCGGATAGTACAGGACAACATCATTCCTAAAGCGGCTGATAACATGGAAACTGTTCTCACACATAGG
Source organism: Phocaeicola coprocola DSM 17136 (assembly GCF_000154845.1). Lineage (GTDB taxonomy): Bacteria > Bacteroidota > Bacteroidia > Bacteroidales > Bacteroidaceae > Phocaeicola > Phocaeicola coprocola. The sequence goes on from NZ_DS981431.1 coordinate 278, forward strand.
CGTTACGAAAGTTTCCTTGGAAAAGAATGCGTCTGCAACCACCGTTTTGGATATGCTTTGCAGCTTGTCTTTTCTGCTGATAAGATAGCAGCTGTACCAGTCAACAAGGTTCTTGTCCATATTATCCAAGGTCTTACAATCCGGTGTCTGAATGGAACCTAAAGTCATGCATTCATGGTTGTCGATGTCAATGATACCGATGCCCATGATTTCCAATCCTCGCTTGTACTCTCCTGCACAACCGGACCAGAAGTAACCTATCCAAGGTGTCTTCTTGCCTGATTTGGGAATATGGAAGGGTCGATGGCAATGGCTTTTCTTTTGCCTGTGAGATGCTTGCTGATGATAGATCCGTTGAACGCAAACCAGTCGAAAGTTTCATGCTCAAAAAGGTTACGATAAGTCTGTTCTGAGAAACAGCCATATCTGCCCAATTGAAGGAAATTTATACGATCCGGGATGGCCATGAATAATTTCATGGTGTCCATGAATGCTTTTTCAAAAGGTTTGTGTATATTCGCTACTGATTTGAGAGCCGACAGGCACTCGGATTGGTATTGCATAAGGAGTGTTTCTTTAGTCATAATCAGAAGAGTTCAGAGACTTCTAATTTACTAAGAAATAACGAATTATGCAATACTTTCCTCCTTTATTATCAGCAGGTTAACTCTCTTTTTTCAGCACATTTCTTCATGCTTAACCATTCGTTTTTGACAACATTTCAATGACCTCTTTAGTGTTTCCGAACCAGCTTTTGCCGGTTCTGTTGTTTAACTTTTAATCTTTCGGTAAAAATTTACCGAAGTATTGTGGGTCAGTAGAAATTTCGTGGGGATTATTTTTTATACTCGTAAAGTATTGCTTACTTCGCATTATGAAAAACGATTATTTGAACATGCTAGCCAGCCTCGTGTTGCCGGCTCAGATATTAGATTACTTTCTTATCTCTGGAGTTGAACAAACCTCTCAAGAGATTCATATTAGTCTGGATGAAAAGATGAATTCCAAGTTAAGCAATGACGAACATTTTGAATCCAAAGGTTTTATGGAAGCTGTTAATGTGACAGACTTTCCCATACGGGACCATAAGGTAATCCTCAAGATCAGACGTCGTCGTTGGACGGACTTGCGCACAGGTAAAAGTTTCAGTATTCCCATCGACCTCGATGTTGTAGCCAAGGGAACCAGATACTCCAAAGAATTTGGGGCTTTTTTAAAAGAAACGTATGGAGACATCCCCAGTGACCTGCCGTACGCTTGAGGAATTCTATCATATAGATGGTCATACATTTGAAAACAGTACAAGGAGGTTCTCAGCGGATATCGTAATTGGAACAGTTATCCCATGCCGGTGAAGGGATGCTGTTTCCGGAAAATATGGGACCGTAT
>NZ_DS981431.1:1766-21713 GCF_000154845.1 Phocaeicola coprocola DSM 17136
GGGAGGGTATTTACTAGCGTATATCGTAATTGGAACAGATTTGTGCCGTACGAGGTAAATGGGATACTGTTCCGGAAATATGGAACCGTATCTGGCGATAGAGTAGGCACTCATCGACATAGGTAACTTACTACCTTAGTAGCAAACCGTAAATGCATGTACGGAGAGAGTACTTGCTGGTAGCTGTCGTGGCAGAGACTTAATCAGATGATGTATTAGCTGTGTTGCGACGAATTGCGAGGAAAAGCCGATAGGCCGTAAAGAAAGGGACACTGACCTTTTCAGACTCCATGCGCCAAGATTTGTAGCGGACGGAATTCCTGAAGCCAACCGTGTGATAGACCGTTTTCACATTCAGAGATTAGCTTGTGATGCAGTGCAGGAATTACGCATCAAACACCGTTGGGATGCCATACAGCAGGCCAATGAGGAAATGGAAGAAGCTAAGCGGAAGAACGAAAGATTATGTCCCATACCGATATTCCAATGGCGATACCCGTAGGGAATTACTTATACGCTCCCGGTATCTGCTTTTCAAGTCAGCTGATAAATGGACAGAAAAACAGAAGCAAAGGGCAGCAATCCTATTGAGGAATACCCTGACATCAAAAAGGCATACGGTTTGTGCCATTCCCTGCGGATGATTTTCTCTAAGAACACCATAAAGGACGCTGCACGTCTGGCTATGGCACGATGGTATAATAAAGTAGAAGAAGCAGGGATGCATTCTTTTAATGTCATTGCTGCTACTTTCTATGAGCACTATGATGAAATACTGAATTTCTACAACCATCGTTCTTCAAATGCGATGGCAGAATCGTTCAATGCAAAAATTAAACTGTTCAGAGCAAATCTAAGAGGAGTAGCTGATAAGAAGTTCTTTTTATTCCGCATTGCGAAGCTATATGCGTATCCCCACTAAATTTCTACTGACCCAGTATTGTGTAATATAAAAATTGAAGATATGATCAAACTATTACTGGTTGAAGATGATACTAACCTTTCATATATAGTCCACAGCGGACTACAGGAGATTATTGGTGGCTACGAAGTAATTACTGCGTTTAACGGTAAGGAAGGGCTTGAGGCCTGGAGGGAACACCATCCAGATATCATTATCTCAGATATTGATATGCCGGTAATGGACGGTTTTGAGATGGTACGCCTTATAAGGGAAACAGATGGTGATACTCCTATTCTGTTCGCATCGGCTCTTACCTCTCCCAAGGATGTGAGAAAGGGCTATGATATCGGAGTCAATAACTATGTAAAGAAGCCGTTTATTCCTGATGAACTGGATGCTCACCTTCATGCCATTCTGAAGATGAAGGAAGGTACCAAGTCCCGTGATGAAAGCGGGATATGCCGTTTTGGAAAGTATGTTCTTGATGCGAAACAGGCATTTCTGCTTAACAACGAGTCTGGCAATAAAACCACCCTTACGGTAAGGGAAGCCCAGTTGCTTCAACTTCTCGCGCAGAATAAAGGTGAGGTTGTAAACAGGGAAACCATTCTCAACCGTTTCTGGAATACCGATGACGATTATTTTGCTTCACGCAGCCTTGATGTATTCATCACCAAACTGAGGAAGTTGTTTGCCAATGACCCGCAGATAGATATAGTTACCAAAAGAGGCATTGGTCTGAGTCTTGTCGTAAACAACTGACAATATATACCCTCTCAAAATATTCTTTTCAAATGTCTTCTTAGCATATCAAACGATTGAGAAACCATTTCGTCATAATAGGATATGGTGTATGACTCTACTGTCTACAACTACGAAAATGTATATTATGGACAGTATTTGCATCTTCTACATTATTATTTTCTAGAGGGTGTGATCGAGGCTGAAATACCAGTGACTATCTTTTACTCCACAGCAGAATGTATCAATGAGATAAATTCCTACTGTATAGGTTTGCTGCGGGTGACACCGGGTTACCCATACCATCAATTCTCCACAGTCTTCCCATCCTTCTGTGAGATAACAATCACCAATGGGCAACTTACGTGCTCGCTGGCGGATATATTGTTCTGGAGATAATGCTTTTTGTTGCTTTGAGATGATTATCTATTTTATTTTTCACAAAAATAAAATATTATTTCTGTAAATCATTTTTCTCCGTCTATCATTTCCCAAAGTCTTCAGCATATGTTTCGGAAAAGATGTACAAATTATGTCATTTATTTGTACAAATTATTTTATCTTTCGTACAAACTTCCAAAAAGTTTGTACAAAGTTCTAGCAAAAATTCAGCATGTTTTTCATAAAACTTCAGCAATGGTTTTGGCAATGTTGCCCGGCAATCCGACAACACTGCCAACTATCCTGTTTTTCTGATGTATTTAACCTACTCCAGGTCCTGCAAGTCTTTCATTCCTTGCTCTATTTCATCTACCGAACGTTTATCTACATAGCGATAACATATATATCCTGCCATCATCCCCACAGACAGCATCAGGATATCGAAAACAACCATAAGCAGATTGCGGTAGTGGTGATGAATAAGGAAAACAGAGATAAAAAGTCCCAGTGTAAGGAAAGGAGTACACCAGATTTCTATGCGAAGCCTGCGCTTATAGGATAATACCCAACGGTGGAGTTCGAGTAAGGTACGGGTAGCCAGATTGAATTTATACAATACATGTATGTTCCATAGTGAATATAGAATGAGGAGTGGAAACACGATGTAGAACATCCAGAGAAGTTCTTGTCTGATAATTACTCGGGTAGCTGCTAGCGGAAACAGAAGCAGCATGCCTGTAAGTACAAAAACGGCAATAACATTGGTCCCTATCAGACGGTCGCGAGCGCTCAGGGTACGTTTTTCTATCATTCTTTTTATCGCTTCATGATTGATGATTTCATTCTTCTTCAGTTGTTCACTAAGCAAGTTCCATTGATTTTTCAGTTCTTCAAGTTCCATAAAGCAGACATTTATTGGTTCGACATATTTTTCAGTTTTTCACGGATACGATTCAGACGGACACCGACATTGTTTTTCGATATTCCCACTATCCGGGCTATTTCATCGTAACTTCTTTCTTCCAGCCAAAGCAGGATAAGTGCCCGTTCCAGCGGATTGAGTGCGTGTATCAGCCGGTAAAGCTCACGCAATTGCGACGATTTGTTTCCGTCGTCTTCGGCAAAAGCTTCGAAATTGACCGGTAAGGTTACAGCCTGAATCTGATGTTTTGATTTCCGCCGGTACGAAATGCATGTGTTCAGGCTGATGCGGTATATCCACGTGGCTGGAGAGCTTTCGCCACGAAAACTGGGATAGGCGCGCCAAAGGTTCATTACTATTTCCTGATACAAGTCGTTCAACAGTTCATCATCGGTTGCATACATGTAACAGACTTTATAAATGACTCGTTTGTGCGACTCAATCAGCAGGAGAAAGTCTTTTTCTTGTTGCAGGGTTTTATTCATACAGCATCTGGTTTCTACATGTTTTTTACTTTATTTAGTCGCTCGTTCGGGAATATACTTACATAGATATCATTAAAAAATGCGTAAAGGAACAACAAAAGGCTGAATCCTGCCACGAGGAAACAGCCTTTTTAAAGAAAAAGCGCCACCCGGAAACTTTCCCTTTCCGAAGCGGCGCTTAAGTAATATTTATTTTATCAAGAGGCAGGATTATTTATATTCGTCCCAGCTCTTGATAGCGATATCGTCGATAGTCATCGTGCAGAATGCATGGATAAAGGCACTTGCCAGACGTGCATTTGTTACCAGAGGAATATTCAGGTCGACTGCTGCACGGCGAATCTTATAACCGTTATCGAGTTCTCCGGCAGAAAGGTCACGCGGGATATTTACTACCATGTCGATCTCTTTCTTATGCAGCATTTCCAATGCCTGCGGATGTCCTTCTTCGCTCGGCCAGTATACGCGGGTATTCTCTATTCCGTTTTCGGCAAGGAATTTTGATGTTCCGCCTGTTGCAAAGATATTGTAACCTTTTGCCTTCAGCTCCTGAGCAGCTTTCAGCATTTCTACTTTCTGCTTTGGTGTACCGGTTGACATCAGGATATTCTTTTCCGGAATGCGATAACCTACTGAAAGCATTGATTTCAGTACAGCACACGAAGTATCTTCACCGATACATCCTACTTCTCCGGTTGAAGCCATGTCGACTCCCAATACAGGGTCTGCTTTCTGCAAACGGTTGAATGAGAACTGACTTGCCTTGATTCCAACGTAATCGAGTTCGAACAAGTTCTTTTCTGGTTTTTCTACCGGCAAGCCAAGCATAACCTTTGTTGCAAGTTCAATGAAGTTTATCTTCAATACCTTGCTCACAAACGGGAACGAACGGCTGGCACGCAGGTTACATTCGATTACCTTGATATCGTTTTCACGGGCAAGGAACTGAATGTTGAACGGACCAGAGATATTCAGTTCTTTAGCAATCTGACGAGAAATGCGCTTGATACGGCGAACTGTTTCTACATACAGTTTCTGTGGCGGGAACTGGATAGTTGCATCTCCTGAGTGAACTCCGGCAAACTCAATGTGTTCGCTGATAGCATATGCTACGATTTCTCCGTTTTGTGCTACAGCGTCCATTTCTACTTCTTTGGCATGTTCGATGAACTGGCTTACAACAACCGGATGTTTCTTCGATACATTGGCTGCCAGCTGCAAGAAGCGTTCCAGCTCTTCCTGATTAGAACATACGTTCATGGCTGCTCCTGAAAGCACGTACGACGGACGAACCAATACAGGGAATCCAACTTTCTGTATAAAGGCGTTGATATCTTCCATTGAAGTCAGAGCGCTCCATTCAGGCTGGTCTACACCGATGCGGTCGAGCATAGCCGAGAACTTGTCGCGGTCTTCAGCATTGTCGATGCTCTTGGCAGAAGTTCCCAGGATATTTACTTTCTGAGCATCCAGACGAAGTGCCAGGTTGTTTGGAATCTGTCCTCCGGTTGACACGATAACGCCATGAGGATTTTCCAAATCGAGGATATCCATTACACGTTCGAATGTCAGTTCGTCGAAGTACAGACGGTCGCACATATCGTAATCGGTAGATACTGTTTCAGGGTTATAGTTGATCATAACCGAACGGTATCCTTCTTTGCGGATAGTATTCAGCGCCTGAACACCGCACCAGTCAAATTCTACTGACGATCCGATACGGTAAGCACCCGAACCAAGAACAACGATACTCTTATGGTCGCCCAAATAGTGTACATCGTTGGCCACGCCGCTGTAAGTCAGGTACAGGTAGTTGGTCTGTGCCGGATATTCGGCTGCCAGCGTGTCAATCTGTTTTACTACCGGCACGATGCCTACACTCTTACGGTGATTACGAACATCGATGATAGCATCTTCCATTTCTCCTTCGTAACCGATAGCACGTGCAACCTGGAAATCGGAGAATCCCTGACGTTTTGCCTTGTACAGCAAATCGTTTGGAAGCTGTGACAGCAGCTTGTGGTTGTTGCCCCATTCGTGAAGTTCCTTCGAAGTCTGCATGATGTTCATCAGCTTGTCGAGGAACCACTTGTCAATCTTGGTGAGGTCATGAATCTGGTCTACTGTGTAGCCTGCACGCATAGCCTTTGAGATGACGAAGATACGTTTGTCAGTCGGTTCGCGCAGTGCTTTGTCGATGTCTTCGATAACCAGCTCCTTGTTTTCCACGAAACCGTGCATGCCCTGACCAATCATACGAAGACCTTTCTGGATGGCTTCTTCGAATGTACGGCCGATAGCCATCACTTCGCCGACAGACTTCATGCTTGAGCCCAGCTCACGGTCTACTCCGTGGAACTTACCTAAGTCCCAGCGAGGGATTTTACATACTACATAGTCCAGTGCCGGCTCGAAGAATGCAGAAGTTGTTTTAGTAACCGAGTTCTTCAAATCGAACAAACCGTAACCCAGACCCAACTTGGCAGCAACGAAAGCCAACGGATAACCGGTTGCTTTAGAAGCCAAAGCTGAAGAACGGCTCAGACGAGCGTTTACTTCGATTACACGATAGTCTTCCGATTCGGGGTCGAACGCATACTGAACGTTACATTCTCCTACGATACCGATGTGACGGATAATACGGATTGCAAGTTCACGAAGTTTGTGATATTCACTGTTTGTCAGTGTCTGTGAAGGAGCTATTACGATAGACTCACCGGTATGAATACCCAGCGGGTCGAAGTTTTCCATGTTACATACTGTAATACAGTTGTCGAAACGGTCGCGTACTACTTCGTATTCTACTTCCTTCCAGCCTTTCAAGCTCTTTTCTACCAAAACCTGCGGAGAGAAAGAGAATGCTTTTTCAGCCAGTACGTTCAGTTCTTCTTCGTTATCGCAGAAACCAGATCCCAGACCTCCCAGTGCATATGCCGCACGGATGATAACCGGATAACCCAGTTCTTTGGCAGCACGGCGAGCGTCTTCGATGTTTTCAACAGCTTCACTCTTGATGGTCTTTACATTGATTTCATCCAACTTCTGAACGAACAGTTCACGGTCTTCTGTATCCATGATAGCCTGTACCGGAGTACCGAGTACACGTGCATTGTATTTCTCGAATATTCCTGCCTTGTAAAGAGCAACACCGCAATTCAAGGCTGTCTGGCCACCGAATGACAATAATACGCCATCAGGACGTTCTTTGGCAATAACTTTCTCTACGAAATACGGAGTAACAGGCAAGAAATAGATTTTGTCTGCCACGCCTTCCGAAGTTTGTACGGTAGCAATGTTCGGATTTATCAGGATAGTTTCAATACCTTCTTCCTTCAACGCCTTAAGTGCCTGCGAACCTGAATAGTCGAACTCACCAGCTTCACCGATTTTCAAAGCTCCGGAACCTAACAATAATACTTTCTTTATATTTTCTTTCATTGTTTTCTTTTGTTTTTAATGGATTACAGCAACTTTACAAACTCGTCGAACAGGAACTCTGTATCGGTAGGACCGCTGGCAGCTTCCGGGTGGAACTGTGCAGAGAACCAAGGGTTCTTCTTGTGGCGGATTCCTTCGTTAGAACCATCATTCATATTGATAAACAAAGGTTCCCAATCGGCTCCTAATGTATTATTGTCTACGGCATAACCATGGTTCTGTGAAGTAATGAAACACTTTTCTGTTCCTACCATGCGAACCGGCTGGTTATGGCTGCGGTGACCGTATTTCAATTTGTAAATTTTTGCTCCTCCTGCTTTCGAAAGCAACTGGTTACCCATACAGATTCCGAAAATAGGCAGCTTTTCATTTTGCATAGCTTTACGAATGTTCTGTACAGCAGCATCACAAGTATCAGGGTCACCCGGTCCATTTGAAATGAACAGCCCGTCGAACTCAAGCGAATTGAAATCGTAGTTCCAAGGTACACGGATAATCTCTACATCACGTTTCAGCAAACAGCGGATGATATTCGATTTCACGCCACAGTCCACAAGAACGACTTTCTTCTTGCCTTCACCTTCGTTGTAACGGATTACTTCCTTGCATGACACCTTATCTACGTAATTTACTCCCGCATAAGTTGCTTCAGGAACATTGTCTGGTTCATCATCGAAAACGATTTTTCCCATCATCACACCATGTTCACGCAATACCTTGGTCAGCTCACGTGTATCAATACCTGTAATACCAGGAATCTGTTCACGCTTTAACCAGTCACCCAAGCTCTCTACCGCATTCCAGTGAGAATACTTTTCACTGTAGTCGCTTACAATAATCGCTTCGGCATGAATCTTTTCACTCTCCATAAAAGTAGGCAGACCGTTTGCTTCGATTGTGAAAGGAGGAACTCCATAATTGCCCACCAGCGGATAAGTCAGCGTCATTAACTGACCTGCATACGAAGGATCGGTCAAGCTTTCCGGATAACCGGTCATTGCGGTGTTGAACACAACTTCACCGGCTACCGGCTTCTCATAACCGAACGACTTGCCATGAAAGCGGCTCCCGTCGTCGAGGATTAATGTAACATTTCTCATTTTCTATCTATATCGTTTTCTTTAATATTGTTTTTCTTCTTTATATAAAGGCACCAAAACAGCTAGCGACTTCGTTCTGTAACGTTTCAGAACTGATAAATCTCTTCTACGTAATTGATAAATGCCTGATTGACGAGTTTCACTCCACCCGATGTCGGATAATCACCGCTGAAGTACCAGTCACCTAAATGTGCCGGACATGCCTCGTGCAATCCATCAAGTGTCTGATATACGATTTCAACCTTTGCCTGTGTGCCAGCCGGAGTCAGCAATTGTACCATCTTGGCAGAAATTTCTTCGTCGGTGAATGGAGCATAAATTTCTTTCACGTAATTCACCATCTCTTCCTTCGGAAGTCCAAGCTGTGCTTTCGACTTACGGTATGCTTCTTCTATCACATGCTGCATTCCTCTCTCTTCAAGCAATGCTATCGCGGCCTTGAAAGCAATAAACTGTTCCATACTTGCCATATCAATACCGTAATAATCAGGATAGCGCACCTGTGGAGAAGAAGATACAATCACAATTTTCTTCGGATGAAGACGGTCGAGTATGCTGATAATACTCTGCTTCAAGGTAGTACCACGTACGATACTGTCGTCTATAATAACCAGATTGTCTTCATAAGGAATCAAGCTGCCATAAGTTATATCGTACACATGTGTAGCAAGGTCATTACGTGTATTTCCTTCAGCAATGAAAGTACGCAATTTGATATCCTTGATTGCAACTTTCTCACTACGTATACGCTGTGACAGAATCTGCTCCAATTCTGTATGACTCGGCTTGTGTCCCAGGGCCTCAATACGCTGCACTTTCAGTTCATTCAGATAGTTATCGAAACCTTCCAGCATTCCATAAAAGGCAACTTCTGCTGTATTCGGTATAAAAGAGAATACGGTATGTACTACATCGTAGTCTATTGCCTTCAGTATCGGATTAACCAGTTTCTTACCCAACAGTTTACGTTCGCGGTAAATATCGATATCACTTCCTCGACTGAAATAAATCCGTTCGAACGAACAAGCCTTCTTTTCTTTCGGCTCATTGATTTGAGCCAGACGCATTTCTCCCTTTTTGTCTACCAGAATAGCTTGTCCGGGCAGTAACTCATGAATACTGTCAGCCGGCACATTCAATGCTGTCTGTATAACCGGACGTTCGGATGCCAGCACCATGATTTCTTCATCCATATACCAGAATCCCGGACGGATGCCCCATGGATCACGTACAGCAAAACTTTCACCGCTACCAGTCAGCCCACATATCACATAACCTCCATCCCACTTCGGACTGGATGTCTTCAATACGTTAGTCAAATCAATACGGTCTTCAATAGCATGTGTAATATCCATACCCTCCAGCCCTTCAGCCTTACACTCATTGTAAAGACGCTCCACTTCACGGTCCAGGCGATGTCCCACCTGTTCCAACATGATATATGTATCGGCATATTTACGAGGATGCTGTCCGAAGGCAGTAATGTCAGCGAATATTTCATCCACATTTGTCAGATTGAAGTTTCCGCACAAAGCAAGATTCTTGGCACGCCAGTTATTGCGACGCAGAAAAGGATGTACATACGAAATACCACTCTTTCCTGTTGTAGAATAACGTAAGTGTCCCATATAGAGCTCTCCGGCAAAGGGCAAGCACTTTTTCGCATATTCAGCATCATGAAGCTGTTCGGCTGTAAGATCTTTGAAATAGCTGTGTACCGTTCCGAATATTTCAGTAATGGCTCCAGCTCCCAATCCTCTTTCGCGGAACATATATTCCTCTCCCGGATCAGCCTGAAGTTTTACACACGCAAGCCCCGCAGCTTCCTGACCGCGATTATGCTGTTTTTCCATCAGCAAATACAACTTATTAAGCCCGTACATCCACGTGCCATACTTTTCCTGATAATACTCTAGTGGTTTCAGCAAGCGAATCATCGCTACTCCACATTCATGCTTTAGCGGTTCCATATTATTTCGTATCGTTTAGTTGGCTACTCTATATATACAAAAATACCTGAACTTACTGAAAAGTAATTCCAGGTATTTTTATTATTAACGCATTTGCTTAAAATCTTACAAAAGAAAAAATCAGAATGAGTAATGCCTAATGTAGCATTATTCAGAAAAAAGGAAAGCTTCGAGGAAAACAAAATCCCGAAAAGACCTCTGTTTTCCACCACTGCCTGAATCAAATTCTGCAATCTCGAATCCGGAGTAAAACCTTTTTTCTTTACCTGTTTCACTAAACTACACATTAGGGTACATCACAATTCGGGATGCAAAGATAAAGATTTATTGGCATATTTCGAATATGTTTCTTAAAATAATCTACATCTTTTTTAAAAACTTATCTCCCAACTGTAAAAAACAGGTCATACAGGTTATTCTTGCCAGCCTCCTCCAAGTGCTTTATAAAGATTTACCATACTAATCTGCTTGTCGCGTACGGCATTACTCAAACCTATCTGAGCGTCCAGATATCCACGTTGTGCATCCAGCAAATCCATATAACCGATAACTCCGTTCAGATATTGAAGCTGTGCAAGGTCAAGAGTACTTTTCGATGCCTGTTCAAGACGCAGACGAGTTTCATAGATTTCCTTTATCTTATTAAATTCGGCTATGGCATTATAAGCATCTTTAAAGGCATTCAGTACAGCTTTTTCGTATGCATAAGCTGCTTGTTCGCAAGCTGCCTTCTTTGCTTTCAGCATCGCACGATTCTTTCCCATAGCAAAAATCGGTTGCAGAATGTTAGCACTCAACAAATGGTAAGGCGATTTCAGTACATCACTCAATGCAGCACTCTCGCTGCCATAAATAGCAGTCAATGTTATGCGAGGGAACAAATTGGTAAAAGCCACTCCTACCGCAGCATTTGCAGCAATGACAGCCTGCTCTGCCTGACGGATATCCGGCCGGCGCTCCAGCAGTGCTGAAGGCAAACCTACAGGTAAACTGGCAGAAAGCATAACATCTTCGGGCAACACCGAACGTTTGATATGATGTGGATATTCGCCACTCAAAAATGCAATTTCATTTTCTTTCAGAGAAATCTTACGCTCCAAATCAGGAACCAATGTTGCTGTTCGTGCCAACTCCACCTGTGCCTGACGAAAAGCAGTTTCAGAAGTCAGTCCACCTTCGTAACGCACGCGCGCCAAATGCAAACTTTCCCGACGAGCATCTACTGTCTTTTGCACGATAGACAATTCATTATCCAACGCAACCAGCTCAAAGTAAGCCTGAGCAACCTGTGCAACCAGACTCATACGAAGCGCACGCTGATTTTCGACAGATCCCACAAATTCGGCAAGACTCTTATCGCGTGCCCAACGAAGATTGCCCCATAAATCAAGCTCCCACGAAACAGAAGCCTTGGCATCAATCTCATAACCGGATTTATAATGATTGCCTCCATAATTTTCTGCTTCCTTCTCAGCATACACCTTTGCACCGACTGCCGGGAACATATTTGCATAATCAATGCGTTTCATTGCAGCCAACTCCTTAACACGCGCTGCGGCTATCAGCATATCTTTATTATACGACAAGGTCTTACGTATCAATCCTTGCAAGGTCGTATCGGTGTAGAGCTGTTCCCACGGATAATCTCCGATGGAAACAGTGTCTACACTCATGCTGTCGAGCGTTTCGGGCAAGTCCAGTTTCGGACGAGTATAATGTTTGCCCAACTGACAACTGCCCAAAAACAACAGAGTTGTCAGCATGTATAAAAAGCGATAAGTATATTTCGTTCGTTTCATACGTTTCAGGTTTTGTTAATTAGCTTTTTTTGTTTTCAGCTTGTTTTTCGCCTTATAAATCATCACAAAGAAGAAAGGCACAAGCAAGATACCTACCGTCACGGCGACAATCATACCAAAGAATACACCCGTTCCGATAGCTTGACGGCTGGCCGAACCCGGTCCGGTTGCAATAACCATAGGAACCATACCCAGAATGAAAGCCAGTGATGTCATCAGGATAGGACGGAAACGAAGATGAGCTGCATGCAAAGCTGCTTCCACCAGATCTTTTCCATTATCTACTTCCTCTTTGGCAAACTCAACAATCAAAATGGCATTCTTGGCTGCCAGACCAATCAACATAACCAAACCAATCTGGAAATAGGTATCATTTTCCAATCCACATAAAGCTACGCCGGCGTACGCTCCAAGCACAGCTACCGGAAGTGAAATAAGCACGGCAATAGGAATACTCCAACTTTCATACAGTGCAGCAAGGAACAAAAATACGAACAAGAATACCAATGCGATAATGGCTCCGGTCTGACCTCCCGCCTGCTTTTCCTGATAAGAAAGTCCACTCCACTCAACACCAATGTTACTTGGAAGTTTTTCGCGTGCAATCTGTTCCAGAATCTCCATTACCTGTCCGGAGCTGGCGCCATTGGCTGCCGTACCGCGAATAATGGAAGTATTAAACATATTGAATCGCTTAATACTACCCGGACCAGTCGTATAATCGGTTGTACCCAGTGAAGTCAGCGGAATCATATCGCCGTCACTTCCTCTCACGAAATACAAGCCGATATTGTCACGGTGCTCACGATAAGGGGCCTCAGCCTGAATATATACACGATAAATACGGTTGAACATATTAAAGTCGTTCACATATACCGAACCTGTATAAGCTTTCATGGTAGAGAAGACATCTGCCATCGGCACTCCCGACAATTTGACTTTATCACGGTCAACATCGAAATACAACTGAGGTATTTCAGCCTGCAACGAAGTAGAAAGTCCTGCAAACTCCTTACGTTGCGAAGCATAATACATCAATGTATCGGTAGCACGAACCAGATCATCATAAGTTGCATCTCCACGAGCCTCAAGCTGCATTTCGAAACCACCTGAAGTACCCAACCCCGGAATAACAGGAGGAGTAGACAAATAGACCTTGCACTCAGGATACTGCTTCAGTTCATCCTGAACATCCTGCATGATTTGTCCGATAGTTGTATCATCTCGCTGTTTCCATTCTTTCAGTATCACGGTAAGCTGACTGCGGGCCTGACTGGTTCCTACACGCGGACTACTACCGGTAACGTTCTGAACATATTCTACAGACGGATCTTTCATCAGGAAAGCTACAGCTCTGTCGGTTACCTCACGGGTTCTTTCCAGTGTAGTACCTTCCGGAAGTTCAAGCTCTACAGTAAAGAATCCCTGATCTTCAGTAGGAAGGAAGCTGGTAGGAACCAGACGGTGGAACATAAATATACATATAATTACGATACCGAAACCGACTATCACCCGACGCGGATGTTTAACAACTCGCTTTATACCTGCTACATATTTAGTATTTCCAATAGCAAGCCATTTATTGATGAATGTAAACACACGATTTTTCGGCTTATTAGGATCGGTTGGCTTCAAAATGAGCGAACACATTACCGGGCTCAAAGTCAATGCTACAACTGTAGAAAGGATTACAGATACGGCAATAGTCACACTGAACTGGCGATACAGCTGACCTGTAATACCTGACAGGAAACTTACCGGAACGAATACTGCCGCAAGAACCATTGAAGTTGCAATCAAAGCACCTGTCAGTCCGTCCATAGCTTTCTTAGTAGCTTCATATGGACTGAGCTTCTCTTCTTCCATGATACGTTCAACATTTTCTACTACCACAATGGCATCGTCCACCACAATACCGATGGCAAGAATCAATCCCAGCAAAGTAAGCATATTAAGCGAGAAGCCGAATATAAGCATAAAACCGAATGTTCCAATCAAGGAGATGGGCACAGCCACAATCGGGATAACCGTTGCACGCCAGCTTTGCAGAGAAAGGAATACCACGATAATAACCAGAACCAATGCCTCGAACAAGGTTTTATATACCTCATGAATAGATTCTGAAATATATGTCGTTATATCAAACGGTATCTCATACTGCAATCCTTCGGGGAAATTCTTACTGATTTCCTCCATCGTTTCCTTTACTTTTTCTGCTACATCCATTGCGTTTGCACCAGGCAACATGTAAATACCTAATACAGCCGCATTACCTCCGTTTATACCACTCTCCGTAGTATACGAGGAAGCTTCAAGCGAAACGCGTGCAACATCACGCATACGGATAAGCGAACCGTCGGCATTGGCACGAAGCACGATTTCTTCGAACTGGCTAACCGTAGAAAGACGGCCCTGAGCCGTTATAGGAATGGTAATATCCAATCCGCTGACCGGCTGCTGTCCCAGCACACCAGCTGCCGACTCACGGTTCTGGTCTTTTAAAGCATTCTGAACATCCTGTACAGTCAGTCCAAAATTAGCCAGTTTGGCCGGATCTACCCATATCTGCATCGCGTAATAGCGGCTACCGATATTTGACACACGTCCTACTCCAGGCACACGACGAAGCAAGTCGAGCACATTGATTGTCGCAAAGTTACTCAAATAAATTTCGTCAAACTTCGGATCATCCGAACGAAGACAGATGGTCATCAACTGGCTGGCTGCCTGTTTTTCCACCGAAATACCATTTTGGACAACTTCGGCAGGAAGACTCGATTCCGCCAGCTTGATACGGTTCTGTATTTCTACCGCAGCCAAATCAGGATCTGCTGAAATATCGAATGTTACAGTTGCCGAGAAACCTCCTGAGTTGGAGCTGTTCGACTCCATATAAAGCATACCAGGAGTACCGTTAAGTTCCTGCTCTATCGGTGTAGCAACAGCCTGCGATACAGTCACGGCACTTGCACCCGGATAAGATGCACTGATCTTCACTACCGGAGGAGTGATTTGAGGGTACTGGTCTATCGGCAACATTTGCAGTCCGATAATACCCACAATAACTATTAATATAGAGATGACAGCCGAAAAGACCGGTCTGTCGATAAAGAAACTCACTTTCATGAATCGTAAAGTTTAATGGGTTAATATGGTTAATCCTCTTTCTGCTCTTCCGACTCTGCCTTCGGAGCCTCACCTACACGGACTTTCAGTCCCGGAGTCAGTTTGTGGTAACCTTCTGTTACAATCATTTCTCCCGGTGCAAGCCCTCTTTCTACTACCATATTATTCTGGAATTCAGGTCCAAGTTCGATAAAACGCTTTTCTACAGTAGAGTCACGGCGCATTACGAAAACATAGGCTCCACCCTTTTCTATAATCAATGATTTTTGTGGAACAACGGTAGCATTTTCACGTACATCAAGCAAAAGTTTTACCTTGGTAAACTGTCCCGGCAAAAGAACATGCTCAGGATTTGCCATTTCTGCACGTACGGAGAATGTTCCGGTTTTCGGATTAACCTGAGGCTCCGCAAAATCTACTACACCTTTCTGTTCGTATACACTGTTGTCGGGCAAAGTAATAGTAACAGTAGGCTGCCATGAGCGAGTAGAATCTTTCTGTCCCAATGTAACATTACGCTCCTTACTTTTCAGATAATCGAGTGCCGTCATACTGAAATCGACAAGCACTGTATCACTTTTCACGATAGTAGCAAGCAACGATTTACCGCTTCCGCCTACTAAAGTTCCCAAATCGACGTGTCTTTCACTTATCTGACCGGAAATAGGAGAACGAACAATCGTATATCCCAATTCAAGTTCTGCCTGATCCAGATCAGCACGGCTCATACCAACACTGGCCACAGCCGTTTCGTATGCAGCTACAGCATTATCAAGGTCAAGCTGGCTGGCAGCATTCTGCTGATACAATGGCCGGATACGTTCCAGGTCACGTTCAGCCTTACGGGCCTGAGCCTCATCTTTCTTCAACTGCGCACGTACCTTATCGGCTTTGGCACGATACTGGTCTTGATTGATAACAAAAAGTACCTGATTACGTTTTACATATGTACCCTCGGCAAATAACATCTGTTCAAGGAAACCTTCCACACGGGCACGGACCTCGACGAATTGTTGCGCACGAATACGGCCTACGTATTCTCCATACAATTCTACATCCTGTTGCTGAACAGGAGCAACACAAACTATAGGAGCTTCAGGCTCAACATGCTTTTCTCGTGTGAGAAACAAATAAAGTGCAATGATAATGACGATGCCGATTGCAGCATAAATACTCTGCTTCTTTTTTAACTTTAATTCTTTCCTTGTCAAAAAACGTTTCATACTTTCTTTTTGATTTTTTTATTATTAGATGCCATAGGAACAAGGGCAATACTTGTGCCAAAGGTACGAAAATATTTTTGTATATTGAAAATCAGAGCATCATGACAAACGAATATAAACAGAAGTTGAGGATTTTTCTGATAAGTTGTGGAAATTATCCACAATCAAGCCACATTTTTATTCCCCATTTTCTCTTCTCCTATCTCCCTATAAAAAGAAACATGCAAAATATTTTCCTCGTTCTTTTCTAAAAGAATCAACACCAACATTCAGATTCCCATGATGTTTTTCCTATCTTTTTCATGCTTTCAGAACGGGAAAGCTCGCCTCTGAATAATATTTTTGCTAACTTTGCATCCGAAAAAAATCTTTAAACAAAATGATATTAGAGGAACATTTAGAAACTACTGTAAAGGTTCACGACCAGCAGTTGCACCGGCGAGTTGATCTTTTGCTTCGTACAGGAAAACTTTTGGTAGAGAGTTTGGCTGATACCAATCGAATTGTGAGAAACATGAAGCGTACAGCAGCTTATTTAGGTATTCCCGAAGAAAAGTTGCACATTAACGTAAGTTTCACCATGCTGATGGTGAATGTAAGTGACGGCGATTATTCGTTTACAAAATTCCAGCGAATCGAAGGACATGGCGTAAACATGACTGCTATTTCTGAAGTGAGCAAACTCTCATGGAGAGCTATAGAAAATGACTACACGCTCGACCAGTATGAAGAAGAGCTAGAGAAAATACGTACCAAGAAGCGTAATTATACTCCCCTGCAAGTCGCTATCGGAGCAGGTTTTGCCTGTGGAGGATTCTGTATTCAGTTCGGTTGCGACTGGATGGCATTCTTATATGCGTCTATTGCCGCTATTATCGGTATGCGCGTAAGACAGAAATGTAACGAGTCGGGCTTGAATCATTATATGGGTATTGCCATTTCTGCATTCATTGCTACTATGATAGCATGGGCCTCTACCTTCCTTCCTGCCGAATGGACTAATACTCCGTGGCATCCGTTGCTGGCATGCGCACTGTTCATCGTGCCGGGGGTTCCATTGATTAACTTTGTAGACGATATGCTCGACAATTACATACAAGTAGGTATCGTACGTGCTGTCAATACCTTGTTAATGGTGGCAGCTATGGCATTCGGTATTGCCTTTGCTGTAAAATTATGTAGCATCGCCGACTTCTTCCCGACTATCAGTATGGTTCCTCACCACGCTTATTGGGAATATGCACTTGCCGCAGCTATCTCGGCCATGGGCTTCTCTATGATCTTCAATATCCAACGCCGGTTATTATGGGTAGTAGCTATAGGAGGAATACTCGCTGTATGTACCCGTAATTTCGTAAACCTTGGACCAAGCACAGACAACATTGGTCTGGATATGGGTCTGGTTATCGGTTCGTTTGCCGGTTCTGTATTGGTTAGCTTAATTGCAATTAAAGCCGTACACTGGTTCCATGTGCCCAACCATGTGCTAACCATCCCATCTGTCATCCCTATGATTCCGGGAGTATTGATGTATCGCATGCTGTTCGGTTTAATCAATATGAACGTTCAGTCAATCGATCAAGTTACCCCGCTGATGAAGGCTATCGAAAGTGGTGTAAACTCAGGACTGGTTATTATGTGTATTGCGTTAGGTGTTGCTATTCCTAATATCTTCGGACGTAAATATATCGCGTCATCAAAGAACAAACGTCTTGCAGCTATCTTGAAAGAGCGTAGAGCAAGAGGTAAGTTTGTAGAATGGTAATACAGACAATATAAATAAGGAGTAAGTAAAGGGCGAAAAGTTAAGATATCCAAATATCATGATCTTTCGCCTTTTATATTTGTTAAAAAAAAGAACTGCCTGTTTCAGGCAAATAATAATTCAATATAAATATATACAATATTATGATCAGACTAAACGTATTTATCAGAGTAAAAGAAGAAAAACGTGAAGCAGTACTCGTTGCTGCTAAAGAACTTGTAACAGCATCTCAAAAAGATAAAGGCTGTATTGCTTACGATGTATTCGAAAGTGCAACTCGCCACGATGTACTGATGATTTGCGAAACATGGAAAGATGCAGAAGCATTGTCAGCTCATGAACATACTCCTCACTTTATGACACTGGTTCCACAGATAGAAGAACTGGCTGAAATGAAGATAGAGAAATTCGAATTCTAAAATACAGTATACGGCATTTGTCCTCTGATGGAACAAATGCCGTATTTTTTATAAAGCATTACATTTCAAACTTTGTATTCCGCATATCTCCTGTTTCAGCAAACGCTATATGCATCTTCAGTGCATTACGCAATGACATAGGAGTATGACATCCTTTTCCTTCCGAAAGCTTCAGATAATCCCAAAGCAGCTCTTTATAATCAGGATGAGCACAGTTTTCAATGATACAACGTGCACGCTGTGAAGGTGACTTGCCACGCAAATCGGCAACGCCTTGCTCGGTAACCAAGATGCGTACATCGTGTTCAGTACTGTCCACATGCGAAACATGAGGAACAATCGATGAAATAAGTCCATCTTTAGCCGTAGAAGGAGTAGTAAATATGGAGAGATAGGCATTTCGTGCAAAATCGGCCGAACCTCCAATTCCATTCATCATCTTGCTGCCTAAGACATGTGTACTGTTGACATTGCCAAATATATCTGCTTCCAGGGCTGTATTGACCGCTATTATTCCCAAACGACGAATCATTTCGGGATGATTGGTTATCTCCTGCGGACGCAACAAGACTCTTTCTTTCATCACGTCAATATTATCGTAAAGCATATCCAGACGGTCATCAGACAATGTCAACGAACTTCCGGCAACAAAACGGATGCGCTCTTGCATCATCAGATCGATAACTGAATTTTGAATGACTTCCGTATACATGGAAAATGCCGGGAGTTTTTTATCGGCTCCCAATGCTCCTAACACAGCATTAGCTATATTACCTACCCCTGACTGCAATGGCAGAAATTCTCGTGGTATGGCTCCCCGCTGATATTCTCCCAAAAGAAAATCTGCAACATTCTGCCCAATCCGACTAGTAGTATCATTCAGTGGAGTAAAAGCTGCTATCCGATCTCGTTCATTCGTGCGAACCACTCCTACAACCTTTTCCGGATTAACCCTTACACTGATACTTCCTGCGCGATCATTTACCCGATAAATCGGAATCTCTCTTCGGTATGGTGGAGCATCAGGAATATAGATATCATGCATTCCGGTCAACTTGCTGGCATGGGCTTCATTTAACTCAATAATAACTTTATGGGCAACCTGTATCAAGGTAGGAGAAATTCCGACCGATGTACTAAGCACAATATCTCCTTCTTCTGTGATGTCGGATGCCTCAACAATAGCTACATCTATATCTCCCAGAAAACCGTAACGTACATCCTGACCTATCTGCGAAAGATGCACGTCATAATACTGTACTTCTCCTGCATTGATAGCATTACGCATTTCTTTATTCGACTGAAAAGGAGTACGAAAAGCTACGGCATGTGCCTGTACCAATGCAGAATCAACTTGACTTCCGGTAGCTCCTCCGGTTATAAGTCCAACTTTAAACTCTTTACCTTCACTGTGTAGTTTTTCGGCATAAACGGCCAAAGCAGCCGGAACAGCCTTAGGTGTTCCCACAGACGAGAAGCCTCCTATGCCTATCGTGTTTCCATTATGAATACTGGCGGCAGCTTCTTCTGCCGATATAAAAGAATATTTCATGTTGTAACAAATGTATCAGTTATAATATTTTGACAGCAAAATTAGGACAGATTGTTTAAAATAGCAATACAAAAAGTATTTTTTATAACCATTTATCAAATCACACAGAGTTCAAAAGAGGT
>NZ_DS981431.1:21813-22684 GCF_000154845.1 Phocaeicola coprocola DSM 17136
AGTTCGTTAAAAATTCGCCCAAGCCTAAGCGGCTCTGGCAGTAAATAAAAATGAGTTCTTTGAAAAGTTTGTCAATAACTTGCGGGTCTGGGCTAATCCCAAACACGCAAATAAATCGTTCAAGCATATAAGCATTGTGTATGAAAGACTTGCAGGAGGATATGGAATAGGTTATTCCGAGCCTCTTACATGCCGCTTTGGCCAAGTTGACAGCAGCAAGCGATGCATTGAAGTGAAAATCCAATTTCCTGAAGTCGGTAGACTGGCAGCTGGTGATTCCTGCATGCTGCTTGCCATCTCTAAAGCAAAATTCCAGTTGGAACCTGGTTCTGTAATAATCCAGCACCTCACGTCCATCCATGGAATCGTCTGTAGAGAAGTAAAGCTGCCACTTGTCTGTCCTCCCGTCCATCGGATACCAGATGGCTAAGGAAACATACCTTTTGAGAGCTTTTGCATATACCCTCAATCCGTATAGCTTTCCCTTGTTCACCTCGTATTCCTTGCACCGGGTCAAATCCAGATTGGCAAAGTCAATCCTGCCGTCAAACCACTTGGGATGGCCACGTTTTCCTGTTTTCTGTTCCAATGTCGGATAGTACAGGATTACGTCATTCCGAAAGCGGCTGATGACATGGAAATCGTTCTCACACATAGGTGTTACGAAAGTTTCCTTGGAAAAGAATGCGTCTGCAACCACCGTTTTGGATATGCTTTGCAGCTTGTCTTTTCTGCTGATAAGATAGCAGCTGTACCAGTCAACAAGGTTCTTGTCCATATTATCCAAGGTCTTACAATCCGGCGTCTGAATGGAACCTAAAGTCATGCATTCATGGTTGTCGATGTCAATGACACCGATGCCCATGATTTC
>NZ_DS981431.1:22784-24281 GCF_000154845.1 Phocaeicola coprocola DSM 17136
CCTTCTCACACCACCCGTACGTGCCGTTCGGCATACGGCGGTTCTTTACTATGGATGCCTTTCGTATTCTTCGAAAGACACTTCCACGACATCTTCTTCAACCATCCATTTGTAGGTCTGCGCTCCTTTATACCCTTCGGATTCCGTCCTATCTCTTTAAAGGTAGCCCAATACTTCTGTTTTGGTTTTATGCATTCGTTCCAACAAACGGTAGTTTTCAGTTATGCCGTTTAAATAAAGTTTGGTCCTTCCCTATAGGCATACATGCCTTGGGTACTACGACCTCTGCTGACTTCTCACGGCAAGCTTTACTCCATCATGGTACTTCGAATCATTCATCCTCACCATATGTCCGTGAGACCTCCTCGGATAAGGGTATTAACTTTCAATCTTATGTCTGCTCCATTTACACTAACCGTCCCGAATAGCTATAGGGCTTTAGTTTGTTTCGCAACCTTACCCACGGTCATATGCCTTATATGAAGTTTCTGTTCGTCAGACCAGATGTTTGCCGCCAGCTTCTTTCAGATTCCAACTCGCGATGGACACCCTTGCTTTTGGCTGTATGATTCCCGCTATTAGGGCTCATTGGGGACTTGCACCCGTTGGCTAATACTCATGCCGAGCATACGAAAAATAAAAAGAGATATACTTTTTATTTTCAGTATATCTCTTTTTCTGAAGAGCCGAAAGCGGGACTCGAACCCGCGACTTACTCATTACGAATGAGTTACTCTACCAACTGAGTTATTTCGGCGATAATTTGTTTATGAAAAGCGATGCAAATTTACGGTTTTATTTCAACTTGCAAAATGAAAATGATATTTTTTTCAACGATAAGATTTTTTTTCATTTTTCTATTTACAATAGTTCGTTAAAAATTCGCCAAGCCTAAGCGGCTCTGGCAGTAAATAAAATGAGTTCTTTGAAAAGTTTGTCAATAACTTGCGGGTCTGGGCTAATCCCAAACACGCAAATAAATCGTTCAAGCATATAAGCATTGTGTATGAAAGACTTGCAGGAGGATATGGAATAGGTTATTCCGAGCCTCTTACATGCCGCTTTGGCCAAGTTGACAGCAGCAAGCGATGCATTGAAGTGAAAATCCAATTTCCTGAAGTCGGTAGACTGGCAGCTGGTGATTCCTGCATGCTGCTTGCCATCTCTAAAGCAAAATTCCAGTTGGAACCTGGTTCTGTAATAATCCAGCACCTCACGTCCATCCATGGAATCGTCTGTAGAGAAGTAAAGCTGCCACTTGTCTGTCCTCCCGTCCATCGGATACCAGATGGCTAAGGAAACATACCTTTTGAGAGCTTTTGCATATACCCTCAATCCGTATAGCTTTCCCTTGTTCACCTCGTATTCCTTGCACCGGGTCAAATCCAGATTGGCAAAGTCAATCCTGCCGTCAAACCACTTGGGATGGCCACGTTTTCCTGTTTTCTGTTCCAATGTCGGATAGTACAGGATTACGTCATTCCGAAAGCGGCTGAT
>NZ_DS981430.1:0-90983 GCF_000154845.1 Phocaeicola coprocola DSM 17136
TCAGACAGAACTGCGATGGATATAATAGACCCTATCGGTGATATGTTCAGAAATGAAGACTTGTTCCGCACAATGAAACTCAGCGGTGAGCAGATTAAGGAAAAAAGACTTAAGCTTACGAGACCTATTCTTGAACGTATCCATCATAAGGTGGTCATGATGATGCAGGATACCAAACTCATGGCAAACGAACTGATGAGAAAGGCTGTGAACTATACGATAAACCAGTGGAAATCCCTGAAAAATATCCTCAAGGACGGTTCTGCGGAAATATCGAACAACCTCTGTGAGCAAAGGATGAAACCTGTAAAGCTGCTGCTCAAGAACTGTATGAACATAGGCAGTGAGGATGCAGCAGGAAACTCGGCATTCATCTTTTCTCTGATAGAAAGCTGCAAGCTTAATGATATAGCCCCTCAGGATTACCTGAAGCACTTGTTTGAATGTATTCTTCATGGTAAGGACTGCGACAAGAAGGTCCTTCTGCCATGTTTTTATAAATCGGAATGTTAAAACTAAACTATTTTCTTGCGGACATTTTTATTTTATCGGCTGAAAAACAGCCGATAAAATTGTCGTGGCGGAAAATAGAATGGTTACCCTTTCAATTGCAAAATCAATAGTATTCTTACATCTTCTACTAACTTCATCAGCATAGTTTTCTCTACTGTTTATGTGGGCATTTATGGTGTCGTTTACAGCATTTACAATCGTTTCCTTTATCAATGAATTTAATTCTTGATTGTTCTCTGATTGCTGGGGCTGTTGAATATTCAAATGCTGAATATCTGTCCGTATGGCCTTTATTTCATCTTTAAGTTCATTATATATGGATAGGAGAGCTGCTCCTTCAATTTCTTTCTTGATCATCTTCTTCTACTTCTAATATGTTCACGATTTTTCCTTTTTCTTTCATCATCATCCAACTGGTTACTGTTTCCTCCACCACCTCCTGAAGAAATTACTGCATTAGGCTGAAGGAGTAAATCTGCAACAGCATTTATGATTGAATTATCAGTAGGAGAGGTAACATCATTTTCATATATTTCCTCATGTTCTGTTAGTGTGACTGTATCCTTTTCTTGCTCCTGGATTTTGTCTTGCTGGGTATTTCCTAAGCTGTCCGATGTATCCAGACTGTTCTCATATTTGTTTAGCATATTAGATATTTTAAAATAACTCAGACTACGGTCTATCCTGGAACCGCTGAATGTATATTCGCCACGTGAAAAGACTATACCACATGGCTTACCTTTGCTGTCTGTTCTTATGGTAAAATGAATTTTGTCTCTGCTCAGTTTCTTTTGAAACTCGTTCCAATTATTACTTTTTTCTAAAGCCTTGCGTATGGCAAACATCATTTCATACTTATGCTTGTCTTTGCCACGAAGCCTATTATACTTGACATTCTCTTTACCTTTCGGCATATACAGGCCATATTTTATTGTCAGTTCCCTGCATACTTTGTTGTTTCTTATGCGGTCATTGCTGTCGCTTATGGTTTTCCCGTCATTGTCCACACGGTTTATCACAAGATGTATATGAGGATGTTCTCTGTCGTAATGCCTTACAACAATATATTGTGTGTTTTTGATATTCATCTTTTCCATATATTCCCCGGCAATCTTTACCATAAGGTCGTCAGTCAGTTTCCCCGAATCCTGATTCGAAAAGCTCAATGATATATGATAGACCGGAGTCCTGATTCTTGTATTTAAACTTGCCTGACAACTGAAACTTTCAGCTATATGCTGTTTGCTGTCTGAACGTACTCCTTCGGTAGCAAGTAGCTTGGATTTATTGTTGCCTTTCATCGTATAATTTACAATCTTACCGAAGTCATTCCTTTTCATAATCTTTCCCATCATGCCTTTATCAGTTTAATGATTTTGTCTATTTCATCAGCCAGTTCAGATACGGATTCTGACACTGAAGCATATCCGAAAGTATTTGCATTTTTAGCAAGCTGGTTTAGGTTGTTTGCCATGCCTGAAAGACTCCTTATCAGTTTTACATCTTCAGGTGTAAGGCGTGCTGTTATGTTTCCGTTTATGGCCGTATTTCTTATATACTCACCTAATGTAACACCGGCTGTCATGGCCTTACCGTTTATGATATGCCTCTCCAATACGGTACATTTGAATGATAATATCTCTGTACGTTTTTCCATCTTGTCCAGTGGAGGTCTGCCACCGATAGCCTTATTTTTGTTGTTGTTTTTTTGTTCCATTCTGTTGATTATTTTTTTTCGGTTTATAATTGATTTCTGTTAGGTACTTCTCGGATGGATTCAGAGGTTTTGGTATTACCAAAACATAAACTTGCCAACCGAAAAAACTACATTCCTTTTGTCATTCCGTTTTTTCCTGAATATTGTTGGATATGGGTAACGTAGTTTTATTGAGTACCGAAACCTGACAGCTCCAGGTCGAAAGTCTCGATCAAAAGTTTTAAGGCAGGATTCTTTCTTGTCATGGATTGGAGAACGGCTTCACCTGATTTTACCCTTATAAGATAGTCGGCAATGTCGTATCCGTTCACCCTTTCAACATCATTTGCATTTTCTTCAAGATACTCGGAAATCTCAGTACGGATGTTTCTTTTTCTCATCTGCATACACTTTTCTTTCCATTCCTGTGTCATTCCGATATCAGGGAACAGAACAATATTCCGGCCTTTTAGTACGTCAAAATTCTGCTCGTTAAAGCATCCGTTTTTACCGCCCGTTGCAAGCCAGATATATTCCGGTATATAGAATGAAGCAATGATAGCGGTCTTTTCGCTTTCCACTATGGCAACGGGTTTTCTGCTGTTGTATAATAGATGTTCTCCAAAGTAGCATTGTTGTAAGTGGAATTCCGGTATATCAAGCTCTGTATGTACCCATGAAACATGGGCATATGGTTCTTTTATACGTTTTCCTGTCTCTGCATTATACTGCATGATTTTCCCGGTTCTTATTTTTCCGGATATGTCTGTTTGCCAGAATACCGTAGCATTTTCCCATTTCCTGGCGGTACCTACATGGTAAGTCTTCATCAGACGCAGTGCTGACTCATATCCCAGATGATTGGCAAGATACAGAAACAGGTTATTCTGTTCATAGCATTTCATTGTCTGCTGCATAATTTCATCTGGTATAAAAGATGTGTCGGTAAGCCGCCGTACAGGAGGGAGTCTTGGATGACATACAACAGGGTTCTTGTCTTTTACAACAGGGAATGATTTATTGTACTCTTTACATTCCGGATGTTCATCAAAATACATTGCAGGAGTATAGTGATAACCACAATTATTGATTCTGTTACATTTTCCTACATATTCGGGAAAGGAGATAGCCCCTTGGGTATCGATATAACGGGTGAACTCACGATGCTTTCCGCACGAGGGGCAGGTGTATCTGTTCCTCTGGTGCCTGTTGTACGGCTCCAATATAAATCTGAAGTTTTCCATAATTTTCTGTTTTTAGTGATTGACAAAGTGACAAAGTGATAAAGTCAGCCTTAGTTTGTCACTTTATCACTTTGTCATTGTGCTTTTTTATAATTTCCATATTCGTGATAAAGGTAAGTTCCTGTTGCTTTTTTCAGGAAACGGTCATACGTGCTGGTACTCCAGTTCATTGAGACGGCTACTTCCAATCCTTCAGAACGTGTAAACTTATCCGGCAGCTTTTCCAACAGTTCTGCCTGCTTGGGAGTGAGCATCACACCTTCAATCATGGAGCATATCTGCAGGGCAGTATTTTTAAAATAGGATACCAGACGTATGGATTTCAGTACACTGTCAAGATCGATGCAGTTTTTATCACCTTCATTACATACCCATTTGCACAGTTGTATAATCAGACAGAATCTATGAATGTAAGTCTCAAATTTGCTGTATATACTGCGTCTTTTATCCGATTCCTCCATGTTCAACATATCTGCCCATTGATGCTGCCATTCCATAATCTTTCGTCTGGCTCCAGGTTCATATTCCAGTCTTGTAGGATTTATGTTTCCGTGCTCATCATGTTCTATTTTCATCCTGATGAACGATTGCATAATCGTGTTCCATTCATTGAAATGGCTCATGTCAATATCATCATCTTTCCAGTATAGCTTATCCTGAATTTCAGGTATGGCAAAAAGAATACGGTCAAGGAAACCATTATTGCTTTTACTTCCTTTGAATGTATCGATAAGTATTTCCGGCTGGATTGTACCTATCACATTGGAAAACGGAGAGTCAATCATGATATTGTTTGTATTCATTTTGCGGTCGGAAATATACATGTACCCATTGAACAGTGAAATGTAGAACTGTTCTTCCGAACCTTTGTTATAGCGTGTGAAATTATTGATCCATCCTTGCAGTTCATCCATGTAAAGACAAATGCCGCGCGGATTCTCTGATATAGACTTTGCCATAGCTTCCTGTGTGATATCAGAAACCAGAAATCTGGTGCGCACAGGTTCCTTGGGAAACATATCAAATCCCTGTTCCAGACGTTCCTTTTTACTCAAGCTCATTATTGATTCATACTTTCTGTACTCTTCGTTATATATTTCCTTCTGCTCCTTATCAAATCTGAACAGAGGTTCGAAGGCCGTTTTCAGAGGATGGCTTTTATTAGCACCCGGCCTTCCGACGAGAGCCATATATATGATACACTTGATATCCCATCCCGTTTTGAAATGAAGGATATGTGTATTGCCTATACAAGTGGAAATGGCTGTCATCATGCTGCACGCAGTGTAGTCGATAGGAAATGCCAGGTACTCATACATATTCAGAATGATGTTTCTTATCTTATTGGGGAAAACATCAATAGGAAATGAAGAGTCGTTCATTTTGCCTATCATGCTGACAGCATCATTTATTATACCACTTGGAGTTATTCTACTTTCTCCCATACCTGTTAATCACGGTTTAATACCCTGAAAGACTCAATATGTGCTTCATCAGAGAGTTCATTAATACATTTCTTCTTGTGCATCTTCATCCATTCGAGAATCTCAGACCGGTAGAAATGGAGTGTATTGCCCTGCTTAGAATGAGGAATACTGTTTTGACAAGTATACCGGTAAATGGTACTCACGCTTTTCTTTATAAGAGAACTTACTTCTTCGATGGATATCTCATCATCTTCCACCGATATGTTATTTTTAGAATTCTGAGCCTGTTCCTCCATCATTTTTATGAGGTGCTCTACAGCCTGCGGCAAGTTATCATGTGTAACTTTGCCAAAAACATTGTTTTCGTTTTTCATCATTTGTAAAAATTTGATTTCTCTGCAAAAGAATGGCAAATGATGGATAAAAAAGCATGTCCTCATGAATTCCTCATGCGGTCCTCATGCTTTCCTCAAACTTTTAACAACTACAATGTAATATACTGTAATTCTGCGTGTTTATACTATGATTTATATGTATCCGGCTGACATAAAAAAGATTCCCATAAAACTTTAAATTCAGTTTTACAGGAATCTTCAGTAATAAGGATTTTATTTGTTTCTACTGGATTTCTTTCAGATATTCGCTGAAGAAATTGCTTTTTTTCATATTTATGGCCTCAATACGGGAATTGGTTGCCAATCTTGTACTGTTCTTGAATAATACATTGGCAGTGCAGAAAGAAGCTGATATGAACTTCTGGCACCCATTGAAGAAATCGGTTTTCTTTAGGTCTGTTCTACAATAGTGGCACATTATATAGAGGTTATGAATGAAAGCTCCCAAGTCAGTCTTTGACATTCTGTAGATTTCAGAAATCGGGTATTGTATATCTTCCTCTATTGGCATACCTGTAATTTGAGCAAAGGCATACTTTTTAAAGTATTCAATCTCATAAGGCTTGAGACAATCGTCCAATTCCGTACTGATATAATTATAAATAAAGGAAAACAGTTTGCATAATCTTGTAGATCTGTCATCGGCCGGATTATCATTGCCGTTATTCTCTATTGCATCCAGATAATACTGTAATGGTTTCTGGTCATTTACAAGAAGTTCCTCTATCTTTTCGATTTGCTGTTGATGGCGGTTTTCCTGTTCTTTAAGTCGTACCATCAGCTCTTCGGCTACACTTTCATTGCCTACCTCATTTTTGTATTCTTCCAGCAGTTTTTTCTTGCACCGGTATAGATGTCCGTTTGTCTTGTTATATATCCTCAGATTGACATAGGTAAGTTCTTTATGTAACCATTC
Organism: Phocaeicola coprocola DSM 17136; assembly: GCF_000154845.1. Classification (GTDB taxonomy): domain Bacteria; phylum Bacteroidota; class Bacteroidia; order Bacteroidales; family Bacteroidaceae; genus Phocaeicola; species Phocaeicola coprocola. The sequence continues at coordinate 6,192 of NZ_DS981430.1, forward strand.
CTGATCATCCTTATGCTCATTCAGCACAAGAATGTATTTGTCCAGTTCACTTTGAATCTTCATATCGGAGATTTTCCGCACTATCATAATAATTATCGCTATAAGGCTGATAGCGGCCAAAGAGTAGGAGACAACCGAGAGTATGGGACTGTATTTATACACCTTTGCTCCTGAACAGATAACACCAACGACTAATAGCAGAAGTACTGCTATTAGCCAGATATAACCGATATGCAACTTTTTTGCATATCGGAATGGATTGATTTTAGAAATTGCCTTTTTCATATTGTTCCGTGTTTTGACTGATTGTATTAATGCTTAATCGTTTTGCAGCTTGTTCCTTTAATGGGTTCACGACTTTGGTATATCGCATTGTGGTACTTTCCTGTTTATGTCCGAGTACATTCTTGATAGTAATAATATCTGTACCGAGGGCCAGTGACAGGGTAGCGTATGTATGACGTGTACAATGGAAGTGCAAGTCTTTCTTTATACCTATGCTTTTGAACCATCTTTTCATCGGATAGGTCAGCATATATGTGGTAAGTCCGTTAAATACGAGTCCTTCACCACGTGGGCCGATAACTTCCATGAGATCGTCCCCAATAGGAACGTTTGCCATGTTCTTAGTTTTCTGCATACGTTTGAATACACACCATCCGCCTTTGGGCAATTCTTTGATGTCCTCCCATTTCAAGGCAAGTATGTCACTTCTTCTGAAGCCTGTTATACAGGCGAAAATGATAGCCTTTCGCAATACCGGAATAGGGCATTCATTATTTATGATCAGTCCTAATTCATGTTCTGTCAGATAATTGATTTCTGTTTCCTCTTCCGGAATCCTGTCAAGAAAATCATTAATATTCTCTTTGAGCATTCGTTTCTTATAGGCCTCTTTCAACATTCCTCTGAATGTAGAAAAATATCCGGCAGCCGAGTTCTGTTTCAGCTTTTTACTGTCGTCTCTCAGCTTGGCAGTATTCAGCAGATAGGAACGGAATCTCTGGCAGAGAGCGACATTGATATCTGCAAAAGTACATTTGTTGTTTGTGAAGGCAGCAAAGTGCTGATACACATAAATCCACTTCTTATTGTGCTTGAGTGATTCATTTTTGAAATAATCAAGAAAATCTGTTTTCTCAACAATCTTATCGTAAAAATCGAATTTCTCGTTTATTATCTGCTCCAGTACTCTCAGACGGAATATTTCCATCTTCTGCATAATACTTTTTACATGTTCACGTTCCGCAAATGATTTGGGCTTTTCCGGAAGATGTACATTGAGAAAATAGCGGCGTGTTGTTCTGTTAGTTCCAGGAATGAGAATAGGAGGGTAGAAGTCAAGATATAATGAAACTCTTCCCTTACTTATTTTCTTTTTTCTAAGATATACTTTTGAAATCATGATAATTCGGATCTGATAGGTGATACATTAGCGTTGTTTGTCATAGATTGCCGTTTACTCATGTGCGGCTATGGCAGGCTCATTAACATTATTTATGGCAATGTTTCCTGTACCAAACACCTTTCTGAGTCCTTCAATGCTTATAATGACATTCTTTCCCTTTGTCTTCTTGGGAATGTTGTACCATTTGCATCTGTTGTAGATAGTGTCACGATCTACATTGAACAATGCACAAGCTTCGGGGACGGTTATATATCCGTCCTCTCCAATCCGGGCATTTTTGATTTCATCAACATGTTTCTTGGAATACAAGGTAGTATTCCCGGTCTTTTCCTTTTTCTTGGGAATTTTATACCTTGAGGTAAAGCTGTGTACGGCCTTTACCGTCATCTTGTAGATTTTCTGGATCTGTTCGATTGTGTACCACTCCGTTATTTCTTCAGCCTCCTTATATCCCAACTTCCTGAAATAGCGGTCAATATGTTCCATACTGAACAGCCTCTTTCCTGAAAGAGTGGCTGAAGGAATGTTGTTTTCTTTAGCAATCACATAAAGTCTGCTATAAGAAATCTGGTACTTTTCTTCTATCTCTTTTGCAGAGTAGAAATCAGTAATTGTTTTTGTAGACTTAATAGGTCTCTCTTGCATTGTTTTTACGCTTTTTAAATTCATCATAACCATTTCAACCTCTTTGCGTTTAACAATAATTCTACTACCAATTTGTGAAAAAGGAATTTCATAAATCCGCATGTAAGTATAAATACTTTTTCTGCTTACCCCCAGATAAATGGCGAGTTGTTTCAGGCTGATAAATTCTCTCGCCTGTATAACTTCCAGTTCATCTACAGCCAGACGGATTCTTTTCTTCTTTTCCTCTTTCACTTCTTTTGTGACTGCATTATAGCGGTCACTTCTAATTAACTCCTTGTAATACTTGTCGTTACAAGCCTTACAACAGAAACGTGTCTTGCAGGTCTTTGCTATGAAAGTTTTCCCGCAAAATTCACAGATTCTTTCAATTCTTACCTTGTTACCCATATTTTACTCTCCAAAACTCGCTGCGAAATAGTGTGTAAAGGTGTGTAATGATGTGTAAATACCTTTTGTACTTCGCACACGTTGTTAGTGAAAAATTACTCTAATGAGTCAACAGGTACTTTCGGGGTACAAAAATATGCAAAACCGTGAAAATAAACAATGTTAGCGTAGATTGCTAACATTGTTTAATATATTGATTATTAGACTTTTATTTGTTATTGTTTGCTGGCGTTTTTCATCGTTTTTCAGTCCTTATTTCCCGATGCAAAATGTTCTTTATTTGATGTAATCTATTGGTTTATAAGATGTTTGTAGTTGTGAACGTGAGTGAGAGCAACAAATTAGCAACAAATTTGTAAAAGCACATCTTTTTTTGTGTTGTTCTCAGGTCTCAAAGATACGGATTTTGTTGCTCTCCGCAAAATCATTAATCAAGGTTGGTTTATTCCCGATAACGTGTGTCATAAAGTCGCCCGTTATCTCTGCAAGAAAGAAGATGACTTCACGAAAACAGGGTGTCCGTAACCCGTGAACACCCTGCCTTGCTATCTGAAAGTTATTTTCATCGAATTTTCTGTATGTGCCGCCTAAATCTTTTATCGGTGTAAATTATCGTTGCCGGAATCATCGGGGCACATAGAACGCCATTCGGCGTTGGCTGACTTCTTGATGTTATTTCCGTATGTGTCTTTATTTGATAAATTCAGAAGCAACCCATAAATCTATTTCTTTATCCCAATCAACTTTTACTCGAATTTTATATTTGCCAAATTTAGCCTCAATCAATTTACAATCATTTGTTGGCTTTATTATAAAAACCTTTTCTGATAATATCATTTCTTTCAATCTGCTTTCGTCTTTTCTATTGCATACCTTGTTTAATTCTGCAAAATCATCTTCACTGACAGCGGAAAGACATTCTTGAGCCACATAGACCTTATCTCCAATATTGGGAAGTTTCTTGCCGTTCCCACAAGAAAGGAACAGCCCCATAGATATAATTGATAAAATAATTAACTTCATAATAAATATTTGTTTGCTGCCTCAATCAAAGTGTCGGCATAGTTATAAATGTCATTGATTGAATTTAACTTATACATCTTCTCGCTTTTGTTTTCATCAATGATTGCAAGCCGTTTTCTTGTAGGAGGGTCAAAATAAAAGCGGCAGACGGTCTTCCGAACATTATTGTCTATGGAAACCCCGAAATAAGAACGTGTGTCTTTATAAGTGATTCGTTCAACCGGGAAAACGTTTCTCAGAAGTGATTTCACGATATAGAACGCTTCCAGTTCTTCCGCTGTGGTTACAATGCCGTTGTCGGGTTGTTCTTCATCTGTCGGCTGTTGAACTGTTGTGATGTTATGTTCTGCTGGTTGTTCTTCGTCTTTTATGGCGGCTTTCAATCGGTCTGATATTATATCGCTAACATAGTTGTTGATTGTGCGTTTTACAAGCGTTGAGAACTGTTCAAGCACTTTAGGGGTAAATACCCCATCATATACTTGTTTCCCGAAGAACCGAACAAAATCAGGGGATGGGTTCGTGAACTCTTTCCCGATGACGGTTCTCAGTTCCCCCATATATTTAAGTTCACTCGCTGAACTCAAAATCATATCAACATCAAAATACGATTTGTGGAACTTTTTCAACTCTTCTATTTGCGTGTCTTTCAGGTCAAGCATATTGATTTCCAAAAACGGCTTTTCATCCATAATATTAGGTTCTGAAAGGTCTGTGTAGAATCTATATGTTATACCGTTTGTCAGGACACCGAATTTAGCCTTTGAGACGTTGAAGTAACGCAACAGTTGATTGTCATGCAGGTTCAGGTCTTGCTCCCAATGTTTGCATTCAATAAGTATTATCGGCTCGCCGTCTCTCATTATGGCGTAGTCAATTTTCTCGCCTTTCTTTGTGCCGATGTCACAACACATTTCAGGCAACACCTCCAAAGGGTTGAAGACATCATAACCCAATGCGTTTATAAAAGGCATAATCAAAGCTGTCTTTGTCGCTTCTTCTGTCGGAAGATTGGCTTTGAGGGTATCAATGCGCTCCGAGATTTGTTTAATTGAATCTTTGAAATCCATATATCTGTTATTTAACGGTTCTCTTTATAGTGGTTGCCGTTGTTCACAGATACACACAAAAAACGTGGGCATTCCTCGTAGGTCAGAGGCATCGCCAAACGCCCGAAATCTCACAAGGAAATGCCCACGTATATGACGTGGGCATCTACCATTGCTTTTGAGATTTCTGAATATTGGCGATTTTCTGACCTCAACGGCAATAGCAAACGCTATTTATCTTTTTCAAATGTCGGTTCAAAGATAATCATAATTGCCAAAATTCCGATATAATTTCCGATTTTATTTCTTTATAAGATAATCAGATAAGCCATTTTACAAGGGATAAAATCTTTTTCCTGTAAATAATCACAAGAATGAAAAGAATGACCCAAAAGCCGTAAATCTGTGTTTTCTGCCACCAAGTAAGGTCTCGGGGAACTTTCACGATTTCCGTCTCTGTTACGGTCTTTTTCTTATAAATAACGCTGTCTTTGCGTTCAACGGGCTTTTCAAACTCTACTGGTTTTTTCTGCGGCTTAGTCTTCAAGTTATGGTATAAAGTTCCGTCAGGGTTTATCCGTGCGTCAGACGTTGCGTAATCGTTTTCAAGATGCGATGTACTATCGGCTGTTTCACGTTCTGACGTTTGTGCCGGTATTTCAATAAAGACAGTATCGGGTACGTATTCAATACGGGTTTCAACCCTAATACCAACGCTGTCTTGTTGATGAACGTTTTCAGAAAGGCGGCGGCTTGAAGCACAGCCGCCTATAATGAATGTCAATAGTAAGAGCAAGGGAAGATGTTTCATTTTTCAGATTGTCTTTAAGTAGTTGATAATACCTTTGACATGAAGACAGACAATCGTTTCTTTTCCCGCTTCTGACAGAAGAAACGCCACGTCTTCTTTATTGTCTTGAAAAAGGTTTTCAGTCAGAACGGTGGGGCATTTTGTGTGTTTCAAGATATACAAATGCCCCTCTTTGTCGGGGTCTCCGTCCGTTGTGTCCTTTCTAATTTTGAAGTCTGTTTCCTCTGCCGCCTTATACAGACAGTCTGCCATTTTATCGGCGGCTGTCTGACCGACAGAAGTCCACGCTTCCCATCCACGTGCGTTCATCCATTGAGAACCGTTTCCCGCTGCATTACAATGAATAGAAACGAGAATGACGTTCTTCGTTCCTATTCTGTCACAAATGGAATTTACACGCCGACACCGTTCGGATAGGCTGATGTCGTTTTCTTCTGTGACGATACGTTCAGCGTCAAAGCCTCGTTTCTTCAACTCTGATACAACTTTTTCGGCGATTTCTCTTGTGTATTTGTACTCTCTCAAAGAGCCGTCAGGGGAACGCTTGCCCGCCGTGTCAACCCCGTGACCGTTGTCAATTAGAATTTTCATACTCGTTCTTATTTATATTCGGGTAATAGGTATTGAATATTCATCGCACATCGGTGCATAATCTCTCTCGCTTCATCTTCTGATACATGAATCGGGCGTGTAAACTCACAGAAAATAGAACCGACCCAATCATACTTGTTATCATTTAAACGCTTTACCACAGCCGCCTCGCATCCGTAACTTGATAGGATTGATTTTGCGTATTTGTCTTGAACCTGTGTGTCTATATCCGTGATATACATAAACATGTTTTTAACCATATCAGAACTGAATTTAGCCACGTCTGCGATACGAAGATTTTGTACATGTGGTTTCATTGGCTCAACACCTTTACGCTTTACTTCATAATAGATTGATAACAGACTTTCATTGCCCAACGGGTGGGGCTGAACAATATAAACTCTGTCAGCGTCAAGTTCGTAAAGAATGTTCCATAATTCCCCGTAAACGATAGAAGAATTATCGGCTCGGCGAATGCTTTTGATTTCTTCATCCTTTCTGAACTTCTCAATTTTTAAGTCCGTGAGCTTGTTTTTCGTGTACTGATTATAAGCAAACCATGCGGCGATGATTGTGCCTATTGCGCTGATAATAGCTGGTAAATATTCCATAAGTCTTTGATTTTTATTTGCAAATATATATAAAATGATTATAATGTAATCACTTTTAGAGTTGTTTAATTGTAATCTCTTTTAATTCTGTCTATTGATTACTCTCGCTGTATAGGTCAGGGGATAACCGCCTTTGCTGCCACCTTTACTTGAATCATATATAAGTAACACCGTGAGACTGTCACCTGCTCCCATTGCCAAACTATCCCAATGATCGTTGTCCCAATGTACCAGATTGGGATATTCAGACGTATTCCACGGATAGGTGTTATCACTACTTTCCTTGCTGTTTCTTCCGTATATATCAAAAGTCTTTGAATCAAGGTCTGCGATAATTGTGAATTCCACACAGAACTTAGTGCTGCTTCCTATACTAAGAGCGTCCCTTACCTCTGAAAGTTTCGGCAGAGTGATGCCTGAATTATCCACGCTGCTATAAATTACCCATCGGTTATTATCTTTAAGATTTGAATAACCACTATAAATAGTATTGGCACTTGTCAGATTATATTTGCTGTATTTGTAACCTCCTATCCATCCGTCCAAATTCCCGTTTCCGCTTCCTAAAAAAGCATGGTTATAACGCCCGTTTTTTGCGGAGAACAAAGTTGCTATGTTCCTGTTCAATCCCCACCAATCGGACGTGTCCTCATTCTCAAATCTTGCTACGGCTCTCAATCCTGATGATGTCGGCAGCACGTTTCCTCCGATACCCGCAAAACATTTATGTGCGTCATTACGGAATATCACATACGCATCATTGTTAAACGGGGTATTTGTAAGCCCGTTTCCGCTGACACTGAACCCGGCTATCTTTGAACTCCCGGTAACTGTCAGGTGTTCCGCAACAAGTTCGGTCACTTTGACCAATTTGGCAAGCAAAGCCGCCGTGACAATAAGTTCAGCATTAATCAATGTCGTGTTGATTTTACCTCCTACAATGATGGTTTCATTAGCGGCGGCTTTCTTTTCCAAGTCAGCGAAATTTGTATATCCCAAGTCTTTCGCTATGGCGTTCTTTGCGCTCTCAACGGCGGCGTTGGCGGTGTTGAGAACCGAATCTGAATACCCCTTCAGCGTGTCTTGAATAGCTTTATTGGCGGCTTCTACGGCTGTGTTAAAGTCGGCATACGCACTGTTGAAAGTGGCATATTTGTTATCAACATTGTTTTTTTCGGTTACAGTGGTTCTACCATCGGCGATAGCGGAATTGATTGCGCTGATAAGGTTTTCAATACTGCCCATAAGCGTAACCTTGGCATTCAGAAGCCCGGTTTTTGCCGTTCCCGTAAGATAGGCGTTTGTGTACAGTTTGTTATACGCAGCTTCCACGGCGGCTTTCGTGTTGTTCACTGTGTTGATGTACTTCTCAATCGCTTTCGCTTCCGCTTCCGTAATAATGCCGTCGGCGAACGCACCGTCCACATAGTCGTTTAAATCTCCAACGGCGGTATTGGCGTTCTTTGCGCTCTCAACGGCGGCGTTGGCGGTGTTGAGAACCGAATCTGAATACCCCTTCAGCGTGTCTTGAATAGCTTTATTGGCGGCTTCTACGGCTGTGTTAAAGTCGGCATACGCACTGTTGAAAGTGGCATATTTGTTATCAACATTGTTTTTTTCGGTTACAGTGGTTCTACCATCGGCGATAGCGGAATTGATTGCGCTGATAAGGTTTTCAATACTGCCCATAAGCGTAACCTTGGCATTCAGAAGCCCGGTTTTTGCCGTTCCCGTAAGATAGGCGTTTGTGTACAGTTTGTTATACGCAGCTTCCACGGCGGCTTTCGTGTTGTTCACTGTGTTGATGTACTTCTCAATCGCTTTCGCTTCCGCTTCCGTAATAATGCCGTCGGCGAACGCACCGTCCACATAGTCGTTTAAATCTCCAACGGCGGTATTGGCGTTCTTTGCGCTCTCAACGGCGGCGTTGGCGGTGTTCTGAGCCTGAGTTATCAAACCGTTCACGGCTTCCCATTCATCAAGTTCATATAAGCCCGATGAACCTGATTTGAACTTTATTTGCCCGGATATGATACCTTTCAATAAATCAAAATAAGTGTTCCCGTCTGTGGAAACAATCTTGTCTGTCGTGATACGCCCCGGAAGGATTTCTGTAAAACCGTACAGAGTGACAAAACTCCGTTCTTCATTGTATTCAGAGTTCAGGACACCGACAAGAAGATGATAGAAACCTGAAACACCCTCTAATTTGATTGCGTTTTCAGACAGAATGAAAACACCTGTTTGTGCCGTCTTTGAAACTTTGGCATATAAATAATACTTCTTCTTCCCGTCATCAAGCACTGCGCTTGTGTAGGCTGTCATATCCCAAAATTTGTATTCCGAAACCTTGTGTGATGCACTGACCGTATTGATGCCGAGGGTCATGTGTTGTATGATACCCGCTTCCGCTGTCAGTTGCTTCGTCTCATTGTCATAGACTATTCTGTGCGTAACCGGGACGGGGCTTGTCTTTGAGTTCACAAAACGGAATTGAAGACTTTCATCGCCTACAAGCATTGACATCGTTTGAACGGCAATCGGGTTGATTGAGTTCGTGAAGTTATCGAGCAGGGCTTCTTCCAACATGCTGATTGTTTCCTTTGCATCCCTGAACCGTCTTTTTGTGAATTGAATAGCGTCACGGTGTAGGTCATCAACGATGACTTCCTCACTTTTCAGGTCATTCAATGTTGATGAAACACTGCCGCTTACCGTTGTGTTTGAAAGTTCAATCACGGGGCTATGTGGTTTGTTGATATAATCTTTTATCCCCGTTATACGCACGAGAACACCGTCTTTCTGAAACTGATCGTCAGAGAAACGGATATATCCTCCGAGTTTGATGCGCCCCCCGATGTTTACCCAATCTTTTTTCGACCATATCCCGTCAAGTTCCCCCGTGAAAGTGAATTTCAGGTCTTCATTATCAAACAGGTGTTTTACAGCCGCCCGGAACATATCCCATGATGCGCCTGTTTTCGTGGCGTTATCACAAATGTAAGCCGTGGGAAGCATACATTTGAATACGGCATATTTATCGCCCGATTTAGGGGCGAATGTGGTATTTGGCATGGTTTGCCCGTCTATGTCTGCGGGAACAATCTCAAAACGGCGTGCCGCCTTTCCTTTAACGGCATTATGATAATATTTAACCTCAAACTCCCGTCCGGCAAGCATACCCGTCTGAAAAACAACGGTCATAGTTTCCCCCTCTATCAAGCATTCTTCATAATTCAGTGAAGACGGGATTGACGTGTCAACAATGTCATAAAAGTTGTTTTTCTCATCAACAACTACAACCGTGTTGACCGTACCGACACGTTTCGGGTAAATCTCAGAACAGTCAAGACTATCTTCGGCGAGTGATGACAGTTGTTTGTCATCACGGCGTATTGAAAGCCCTGCTTCATCAACGACATAACGGCGGGCGTTCTTGGCTATGAAGCCGTCTTCATCTTCAAAATGTTCGCCGTCATAAGCGAGTGTTTGGTTCTTGGGAAGAAGAAGCTCGGAAGAACCGTATTTTGACGGGTCTATATTGTCCGTACCGCCTTGAACGAACAAAATTTCCGTTGGCGGGTTGTCTCCCGTATTTGAACGTCCGACACCCGGCTTGAACCCGTTGCCACATCCATAAGACAGCGGGAGGGGGTTACTTTTGTTGTATTCAATCTTACGTAATGACACACGTTTTCCCGTAAACTCGTATTCTGTCTTGAACGTTGAAGCCATGCGGGTTAGAGCGTCAATACAAAAATCATGGTCATAGGCAATCAGGGTTTCAACACCGTCAATACATTCGCCAACCGTCCATCCTTTGTCACGGCGGTTCATATTGTCAACAAACATTTGAAGATGTTCATGCGGCTTTGCAGTCAACGAAAATTTCAAACGTCCGTCAACCGGGTTTCTGAATTTCCAAACTTTTGCGTTTGCTTCGGGCGGGTCAAAAAGCACCGTGTATTCAAACAGTCTTTTATGTTTCATCTTGAAATTCTCCGGGCGTTTGAGCGTGAACGTTTCGCCTTGAAACTCACAGTAAGAGCCTACTGGGATTTCAACGTGTTCAGGGAGCGAATAGTACAACGTTAAACTATGGTCTCCCATGACAGCCCTATTACGATAACTGTTATCGTCAACCTCGATTTCAAGAACCTTGTTCCCGACATTATTGTAAATTATCATATTTCTAAACTTTGAGTTATTTTTCCCGAATTTCCCCGTGGTTGAACTTTCTTTTTAAAATAGTATGATTATATTGTAATCACTTTTTAGGCGTTCTACGGGGCTAAAAAAGGCTTTTTTAAGAATAATAATTCTTCCCGTCACATCTTATGCTTGAATAACGTGACGGGAAGAGGTTTTTACAAGTTACAGAATACCGTATTCAAGACAATCTGCATCCACTTGTGCTTTCAGGGTGGCACGCTCGGAAAGATAGGCTTTGTATGCCTCAATCTTTGCCTTGGCTTCCTCACTTGACTTCGCGCCTCCAATCATACCGAGGTTCGCTGCGTTGAACTCATTCACAAGTTTTTGTTCCCGGTTGTTGTCCCACTTCTCCGTGATAACTGTTTCAGTTATCTTGTTTGAAGAAAGCGGAGCCCACACGGTAACTTCTTCACATTTCCATTGTTCCTGAACTGGGGCTTCATCATCAGAAGCGAGTTCGCTTGGTTCAACGGTGGCGGGTTTTTCAACTTTCTGAATGTTGAAGCGGTAAACGTAACTTCCGTTTCCGACAGCCTCCAATTTGGTCGGCTGATTGTCATAAAATGCTATCATAATAACACGGTTTAATGATTGTTTTTAATAAATGTTTGCTATCACTATGTTTCGCCCAACCGAGCCACGGGGCGACAGCCTGCTTATAAGCCTTTGCGTCAAGCGGAGGTTTGCGGCGGTTCAGCCGTGCTGTGGCGTGGCAAAAATTCTTCTTAATGTTCTTTCGGATAAGTTTCTGTTCACGGAAGAACATATAACCGACATAATCAAGCGCACGCCCGTTTCTATCATAACGGTTCTTTGCGATAGGAAATATCTGATAATTTCCCTTTATTTTCAGCCTCAGTTCTTCTTCAAGTATTCTTTTTATCTCTTTGAACGCTTCCCGCAATTGTTCTTTTGATGTGGCGAAAAATGTGATGTCATCAGCGTATTCGGCTGCGTCAAGTTTCAATACTTCATTCACACGGTGCATGAAATAGCACAAGAACAGGTTTGCGAGATATTGTGAGAGATAGTTCCCGATTGGAAGACCTTGTGCGCTGTCTATGATTTCGTCAAGAAGCCATAAAAGGTCTTTGTCCTTTATCTTCCTGCGCACAATCTTTTTCAAGGTTTCATGGTCTATGGAGGGATAATATTTTGTTATGTCAATTTTGAGACAGTACATGGGCTTTCCTCTGTATTTCTCAATGATTTTATCTATATGACGGGCACATCCCTCAATCCCACGCCCTTTAACGCATGAAAATGTATTGTGCGTGAAAGTCCTGACCCATATCGGTTCAAGAACATTCATAATTGCGTGATGTACTATTCTGTCGGGATAGTACGGAAGACGGAAAATAAGCCTTTCCTTTGGTTCAAAAATCGTGAAGACATCATAAGGAGAGGTTTTGAACGTCTTTGTCAGCAAGGCTTCATGTAAGGCAAGAATATTCGCTTCACGGTTCTTGTCGTGAACCCTGACCCCGTATGTGTGCGTTTTACCCTTGCGAGCCTTTCTGTCAGCTTCCCGCAAGTTCTCAACGGAGATTATGGTCTTATATAAGTTTCCTATTCTTTTCATGCTTCTGCTTTGCTTTTCTTAGTCAGAGTTTTCGGTAGCCCATACAACAGGCGTTCCTACCAACACTTTTAGGAGGTTTGCTTGAATTTTTTTGCCAAGTGGCAAGGCTGTCATTCTTTTATTTTGTTTCATATTGTCAAAACCAATTTTAAAGCATAGGTGAGAACCGATGTTCGCATTCGTATTCGAGGGGGTGTTATTCGAATTCGCATAAGCGAGACCTGCATTCGCACTGTTATTCGCGTTACCGCCGAACAGGACACCACAAGAATGACCCACCTTTTTATTTTGTTATTTCATTGTTTTCTTATTCAAAATAATATCTGTTACCGTTACCCCTCAAAGTAACTTTTCGGGGAAACTTATTCATTTCTTTGATTTTCTTCAAAACATAAAGAATGTCGGATGAACCAGTGAAAAATTTCTTGGCATCTGATTCCAAACTGTCTTTTGATGGCTTGATTTTTACAAGCGTCTGACCTTTTACTCCTTTAGCCTTGCTGAATCTTGTCGGAACTTCTTCAATGAAATCAACCACCCAAAACGTGGTGTTTACGAGTTTTGATTGTGTCGTTTCATCACAATTGAAACTCCTGCTGTTTTCATCTCTCGGGATATTCAGGAAAGCGAGGCTTCCGTCATCTTCTTTTGGTATGTTGTTCATTTCTTCAATCATCGTTTTATACTGTTATTATTTGAACCCTGCCCCACAAAGAGGCAGGGAAAAGGTTATCACTCAAAGCGTGTTACGCTGACGTGGGTATAAAGCAAAGGCGAGAACCGATGTTCGCATTCGCAGCCGAGGGGGCGTTAGTCGAATGCGCACAAGCGAGACCCGCAGACGCACCGTTAGCCGCGCTACCGCCGAACAGGACACCACGTAACACTTCGCCTGAACTTGGTATGTTGGTATAGTGGTAATCACAGAAATAAGTCGTAGAACCGCCTCCGACAACATCAGGGATGATTTCGCCTCCCTCTCCGAAAATGACTGACTTCACATAAGACTCCGTGCGGGCTTCATTGCCGACATGGGAATAACCCGTATAATTGCTGTCATTGAACTTCTCGGGGTCATCTGTGACGAAAACCTTACTCAGCCCTCCTGCGGCGGCTGACTGTATTTGAATGTTGATACCGTCCGTCCACTGCCAAATATGCCCAAACGGGTTTTCAATACCACGATAACGGCACACTTTGACTTTCTTTGAAGAAGCGTCATATTCAGCGGGCATGGTGTATTCTTTTTCGCCTGTTCTGTTACCGAGTTCATCTGTATAGCCACAAGGGATAAAAGGATAATAACCGTTGAACGTGTTCCATTTGCCGCTGTCAAGTGTTGTAACCCCGTCTCCGAGACCGCCTTGTGCGTAGCCGTTGCTGTCTTTTGCGGCGTTGTACGCCTTTTGTGAGTTGAGTGTGGCGTATTCAACGGCAAACAGCCAATAAATGTCTTTCTGAATGTCGTATGTCATACAGTTCCATTCTTTTGTTGACAGCTTTCTTTTCCGGGCGTAGGCACGGAAGTTGGTACGTGAAATAGACGTTGCGGGTCTTCCAAGTACGGAACGGTATGTGTTGTCCCAATCTGACTGATTGCCACCGCCCCTGTAATCCGCACCGTCATTCACAACTGAACATAGTTTGGTTGTTGAACGCTGTACGGAAGCCTCATAAGCCGAAACGTATTTCTTCTTCACTTGATGATAGCCGGGCAGAGGGTATTCAGAGAACTTCACACGGCGTTTGTTACCCTCTGTTTCAAACTTGCGATAATACATCGGAAGTTCAACCATGACTTGCCCACGTGAGCCGTCACGGGTCTGACCCGTCCAATCCGATGGGTTGAGATATTCAACCACGTTCCCGTTGTCATCAAGAAGACAACCTTTCATGCGGTTGTGTACGGGCAGGGATTTATGAAGTGACATATTACCGATACGGGTAACGTCAGGGGATGATACCGTGACATCATATTCAATGCCGTACATACAGTTTTCTTCCATGTAGGGCAACATGGCTGCGAGAGCCGCTTTCTTGCTTTCCCCGTCTTCCAATACTTCACATAACAGTTTGAACGGGTTGTTGCCTGAAACGTCAGGCAGGTCACTCAATCGTTTTCCGTTTGTGAACGCTTCAATGATTTCCCTTACTTTGTTTTCTTCATCTGTTGATAGTGCCATAATTTAAAAGTTTTATTTGTTGAAAAATTATTTTAATTGAACCTGAATTTGCCATTTGCGGTTAGGCGCAAAGTTGATTTCGTGCAAAGCCTGACAGACTGCGGAACGACTTCAATATCAATGGTTCGATAAATGCTTGTGTTTTCTGTCGGAATGACGTGTATTTTGCTTATGCCGACACTGTTCACGGTCAGAAAACCGTCAGGGGCAACGGAAACCGCTTTGTCATCGCCCAAGAAAAGGACATTGTTACCCGTTCCCGCCGGGGATAGGGTAGCTATTACTCTCAGAATGTCTTTGTTCCCTTTTGTTATTTTTTTAGGAAACTCTAATGTCATTCCCGTTGGCTGTTTACGGTCTTTAGCCGTGATTGTCTGTTCCAATTCTTCCAAACGGGCGAGGGCGGCGTTCATTTCAGCCACACTTACCGTTGCTTCTGCCGCCGCTTCTCCTGCGGCTGACGCTTGTTGTTGAGCGTTTGTGGCAGCGGTATTGGCTTGCGTTATTGCGGCATTCACACGCCCAGCCGCCGTATCTGCCGCCACAGCTTTTTCGTTTGCCAATGCAGCCGCATCGTTGGCTTTTTTTGCGGCTTCTGTGGCTTTTGTGCCCCGTGCGAGGCATTTCCACCAAGCGGTTTCAGTGACGGCGTGTCCCTTGTTATTGTCTTGTAACGACAAATAGGAACTGTCTTCCGTGTCAACAAAGTCAAACCGCTTGTAAGTCTTTCCGGCGTTATAAGAACCTGCGTCCGTAAACGCCACTTTTCCTAAAGGTATCTTTGTCATATTCGTGTAACTTTAAGTTATCCAACATTCAAATAAAGTTCTCCCGTCTGTTCATCAAACTTGATAAGTTTGTCGCTTACTTCATCTTCAAATTCCATGTATAGAATCATGTCATCATCGTCTATGCTGAATGTCGGGTACAGCACGCCGCCTTTTGCGAGCACACCTGTATCGACATACTTTTTCTGAGCTTCATCCCATTTCCACCAATTTCCATTGTCTCCCATTTTGGGCGGGTTGTCAGCCTGCTCCTTTGCCCGGTCAGCTTGCGTGTCAGCGTTTCCCGCCGCCGTGTTTGCTTTCGTAGCCGCACTGTTGGCAGAGGAAGCGGCACTGTTGGCTGAGTTGGTGGCGGTCACGGCGGCTTCCTTTATCTCTTCTAAATCTTCACGGGCATTGTCCGCATTGGAAGCGGCGGTATTTGCCTTTGTTGCCGCATTGTTTGCGTTGGTTGTGGCGGTATTTGCTGCTGCGGTTGCCTTGTCAGCGTTTCCCGCCGCCGTGTTTGCTTTCGTAGCCGCACTGTTGGCAGAGGAAGCGGCACTGTTGGCTGAACCCGCTGCGGTGTTCGCACTATTGGCGGCTGTCTCGGCTTTTTTCGTTGCGGCTACGGCATTTTCATAGGCGGTCTGAATGTGTTCCAGACTGACCTTGACGCTCGTTTGAACCCCATTTATCAGCTTAACGCCGATAGTGTATAATCCTTTCAGATTGTCGGAAAGGGTTAATTCGCTGATTTTAATTCTTTTCAATCCCATAATGTCATATTATTTTTCGTAAGTCAATCGCAAACTCCCCGTCTTCTGTCACAACCAAATCCCGTGTTTCCGTGGCAAGCACAAATTCATCGTCTTCAAGCCTGAATGAAATGAAGCATACGGTAACGGTAAATTTGAGCCATATTTTATCAGAGGCGTAAAACTCGGACACGGAACAGCTTTTATAATGGCAGGGGTATTCATATCCCGTTTCATCAGAGTATAACAGCCGTTGTTCAGGACGCACAAGGTCATACAGCAGAGCGTTATAGTTGCGCCACAGTTCAGTCAGTGAGGCGGCTTTCATAAGGCAGTTTATCTTTACGTCCTTTGCCTTATAGGTCACTTTTTCCCCGTCATACAAAGCCCCGTTCAATTTGTTGATATTGCGCAGGAGGCTGGTCTTGACATTCGGCGATTTCTCTATTTCATTAAGCGTTCCCTCCAACACATGAACCCCATAAACAGAGAACGGCTTCCCGTCAAGTTCATAATAATCAGAACCGGGAACAGTGCTTTCAGGTTCTTTGTAGGTGTACCCGTCCAAAGGGAAATCATCGGCAAGCTTTATCGTGATGAAACCGAGATGCGTTGCCAAATCCGTGTTAGGGTTTGACACAAGACGAAGACGGTAAGTACGTCCTATCTCCCTGAAATCAAACGTATGATAGGCTTTGTCTGACAATCGTTCTATGAAGCCTCCCCAACGGTAATCCATGCCTGAGAGAACAATTTTTAAGGAAAATTCCTTCGTGTTCAAGGTAGGTTCTGACAAGTCAGGTTCTATGCCGTCTTCTTCCTGCCAGTCGTTGCTTGTGACCGCTTTCAGAGGCGGGAACGCCACAAGTTCGTTGTAGCCCCCCTCCTGAACATAGATGCCGTACTCTGTGAACGCATCCTTACCGTCTATGTAAAATCGTCCTGACATCATAATATTACCGCATTTCCTGACACGTTACGAATTTGTTGGCAACCCGTTGACCCCTTGACGGAAACAACCGCCCAGCCCGAGGCGTTGATGAACGCTTTAGCCCCGTGAAGAAGAAAAATTTCATGGCGTTCAAGCGTGTCACAGTTTATCGTTGCGTTTGTACGCCCGATAAGAACCGCTTTTCCCGGGTTTCTCAGCGTGATTATACCCGCATCAATGTAAACACCGTACTTCTCGGGGTTGAACGGCTTGAACAGCCTGAAAGTCGCTATATTCGGGAAACGGTGTTTGATACAGAACTCCATACCTTGTGGGCTTGTGAACAGCCGTATAAGGCTCTGTAAATCTTCCGTGCCTTTGAACATATCACACATACGGTATTTCTCTGCCATATTTGGCAGGGAACGGCTATCGCACTCCTGCCGGGCTTGCTCTTTGGCAACCCTCCATTGGGCGTAAACTTGTCTAATAATGTCTTCCATACTTATATCATTTTTATGCCTTTCAAGGCGAAATCGTTAACTGTATCTTTTGTCTCTTTGACTGAGCTTTCAATGCGTTCAATGCGTCCTGCCATGTTTTCGGTGTGTTTCTCAATGTTCAATACTGACTGTAAAATCATGTTCACGACAGAAAGAATGATTTTCGTGTTCTCAGCGATTGAATACGTGTGCCCCTGAATGGCTGTCGCACGTCCGTTCAATTCATCAACACTTTCTTGCGAAGCTGTGGCGATTCCTTTCTGAGAGGCTTCACGGGTTGCGTCTGCTGTTACCTCAAACATTGATTTGACGTTCTCAGGCAGGTTTTCCCATATCTTGGCGAAATCTGTTCCGACAGCGTTCAAGTCAGAAGCGAAACCACTCATGGATTGGATAACAGCGTCAAGACCGATAAACTGACCGTCCTTGAACCATTTAGCCTTGTACTTGTCGAATATCTCCCCAAGAGGTTCTTCAAGAAACTTGGAAACCAACATTCTTTTCATCACGTCAGCCACGATGTCTTTGACCTTATCGCCCCATGCCTCGGCGTAATCTTCGCCAGCCTGAAACGCTTCAAAAAAAGCGTCTCCGAGTTCTTTGGCAATATCGGAACTTGAACCGCCGATGATGTCCTCAACCATGTCATTGATGATGGCGACAGCCTGTGCGCCGAGTTCTTCAATTTTTCTGTTCCATTCATCAATCTTACCGTGGTCTGTTTTTTTCTTGTCTTCTTCATTCCTGATTTGTTCTTGAATAAGAAGTTGCTGCTGGGCGAGGTTTTTAAGCTGTTCTTGGGCGTTGCTGTATTTCTCACCCCCGAGAGCCTTGTCAGCCGTGTAAGCGATATTTGCATACGCCGTGGCGAGTTTTTCTGCGGTCTTTTGAAGCAGTGCTGCGTTGTTTGAAACGTTGCTGAACAGAAGTCGCCAAGCCCCTGCTACGTCATTGACAGCGATTTTATTTCTCAGGAGTTCTTTGTAAGTCTCAGATAAAGCCCGTTTCACACGTTCAACCGCTTTTCCGCTATTTTCTTGTAACCGCACAATATCTGCGTTGTCAAGTTCCCATTGGAGTTGGTCTATTCTATCCTGCAGGGCTTCAATTTCTTCTTGCTTCTTGTCATCATTGTTGAACAGGTTCACAATCTGCATGGCTATTGACATGGCAGCCGATATGATAGTCAGGATGACAGAAGCCTTTTCAACCGTTTGAATGGCTGTTGCTGCCGCTGTCGCTGTTCCCTGAATACCGGTGGCAGACATATTCACAAGCTGAACAATACCGTTTATCATTGACAGAGAAGCGGTCATGATGCTGCCAGCCGTTGAAATGATTTCGCCTGCCACGCCGCCGACCGTGTCGCCAATGCTCTCAAACTCCCGTTCACATTCTTGAAGCGTCTTGTACAAGTCCTCCCATTCTTTGATTGAGCGTTTGCCGGGATTTATATCATTTTTAGCCTGTGCTTTCTCAACATTCTTTTTGGCTGTTGCGACTTTGGCACGGGCAACAGCGATTTTATCAGAAGACCCGCCGTTCTTTTCAAGTTCGGCAAGTTCCTTTTCTGCCTCCGCTAATACATTCTTCAACTGTTTAAGGGTTAGTTCCGCTATTTCATCGCACCATGCCTGATACGTTTCTTCACGTTGTGCGAACTGTTCGTCTATGCCTTTATAGGCTTCCTGTTCAGCACGGTTCAGTTCGTCCACGTTTCCTTGTGTGACACCCTTACGGAGCTTCTTGTTGCCGTCTTTATCTGTTTCATAGAGGCTTTCACGTTTTTTCTCGTATTCCTCTGTTATTTTTAGACGTTGCTGTTCATAGGTCAGAATGTCTTTCATCATATCGTCAAGGGCTTGTTTGTTACCTTTGACTTGAATCTGCCTTGCAACTTCGGCATAAGACTTTAACATTGCTTGCTGCTCGGAAGAAAGGTCAGAGGTTGTCAGGTTCAAGGAAGCCCGGTATTCAAGCTGTTGTTCCTTTGTCGCTTTCGGGTTCTGATTGAGCCATTCAAGCACTTTTTTGTCTTTCAGGTCTTCAATCATTTTCTGCGCCCGTTTATCGTTCTCGGCGATAAGGCGGTCATAGTTCAACTGCACCTGCGCAACGGTCTTTTCATAACCGTCTTCAAGTTCGTTGATTTGAGCCTGACGGATGTCTATCTCGGCTTGTGAAACTGCTTCTGAAACCTTTGCTGAATACTCCTTGATTTTAGCCGTGCGTTGGGCTGTTTCATCGGCGATTTTTTGCTGTTCTTTAGCGAGTCTCTTTTCCTCGTTCTTTTCCTGCGTTGTCTTCTGGCTTGTACCCGCTTGTTCAAACAGTTTTTGAAAGTCAGATGAAACAGAGGTCATTTTCTCGGAATACTTGTTTATACGAGCGTCTATTTCGTTCAGAACAGGGTCATTGGCGATTGTCTGTTTGAACGCTTCGCGGGCTTTTCTCGCACCTGCCTCGGTGTAAACCCATGCTCCGTTGCGGTCAACGTATTCATAGCCTCCTTGTGTCGTGTGTGAATATCCCGGCACTTTGCTTCCCGCCTGAATCTTATCCATTTGGTCTTCAAGAGCCATTTGGCGTTCAACCCTCTTTGCGTAGGCTTCATCAAGACGGGATTGCCATGCGGCGGCTTCCGCACGTTTCTGAAATGCTTTCATCATCAAGGAAGTGTTCTTGACAAAGATGTTTTCAGCATCATTGACGCTGTTGACGGCAATTCCCAATTCTTTGAACTTCGTCTGACTTTCTTTTATCCACTCACGCTTTTCATGGGCTGACTTGCATTTCTTGTATTCGTCTTGAAGACGTTTATACGTTGAAATGGCTTTGCCCGCTGATTCGCTAACCTGTTTGTTGAACGCTTCGGCTTCCTCACGTTCCTTTTTCAGAGCGTCAGCGGCTTCGTCCGTTGATTTTCTGAAAGCAAGGAAAGCTGTCACGGCGGCTGCAAGAACAGACAGAACCAAACCAAGCGGATTTGCTTTTACAGCCATGTTGAAAAGCAACATAGCGTCTTTGGCTGAACGTATAGAGGTTGTTAGAGACAGAAAAGCACTAACAGTTCCCCAAATGTTCATCAATTTATGTGCGGCTGCGACAGCGATAACGGCGGCTTTATATGCCCCGTATGTAGCGATGATTGTCAAAAGGATGTTACCGACTGTTTCCCAGTTCTCAATCAGGGTTGAGACAAGACCAAGAGAGGTGTTTATTACCCCCTCCTGTGACTGACCTATGGCATTGAACATTGTGTCGATTGCGTCCTCAATGTTTGAAATCTGCCCTGTGATTGTTTTTGACTGAGCTTCCATAAGACCGCCGAACTTACCGCCCTCGTTGGTCAGGTTCTCAATGGCTTTCTGAACTTCGGGGAATCCGACTTTTCCGTCTTCTACAAGTTGTTTGACCTGATTTTCAGCTACGCCGAACTGTTTTGCGAGTTCTTCCATAAGAGGAATACCACGCCCCAAGAATTGGTTCAGGTCTTGTGTGTACAAACGTCCTTGAACCATTGTCGTTCCGTACAGATAGGCAAGGTCGTTGATAGGGATTGAAAGCCCGGCGGCGATGTCCCCGAGGCGTATCAAAGTGCTGTTCACGTCATTTGCGGCGACACCGTATGCAAGAAGCTGTTTTGCGGCTTGACCGATGTCTTTCAGACCGAACGGAGTTGTGGCGGCTGTCTTGACAAGCTGGGTCATCAAAACATCTGCCTGACCCGCAGAGCCGAGCATGGTTTTGAAAGCGATTTCAAGCTGTTGGAATTCTCCACGGACAGTCGCAACGTGCGTGATGAAATCTTTTATCTGAGACACGGCAAACACGCCTGCGACAGTCCTGCCGATTCTTTTGAATGAATCGTCAATCCTTGCGCCTTCGTCAACCGCTGTCTGCCCTATGCCTTGGAGCAAACGCCGTGATTCGGCTACTCCTACCCTTAACTGGGAGTTGTCAAGCCCGACACCGTAATTCAGTCTTCCTTTATCGTTGTTCATTGTTTCTGCCTTTAATCACAGGTTTCAAAAAATTTCCTTACTTCTTCTTTGTTTCTTGGGTCATCTGCCTTGATAACTTTTTGTCCTTCATCCTTTTTTCCGTCATTTTTCTTTTTATCGTATGTCGGGAGAATAGCCCCGTACATTATCATGTTCGTATAGCTGATATTGTACAAAACATAGTCAAAGGTCAGATTGTAGCCTTTTGCAAAACCGCCTACGACAGCCCAAATGCTGTCATTTAGTTCTCCACTTTCCTCGGATGAAGAAGATTGAGTTCTGCAAGGAAAGTGGTAAGCCCGAAAAAATCGGCTATCTGCATTCTTGATAAGATTTGGCTTACAATCAGGTTCAGTTCCCTCGGGGAGACATCTTCAAGAAGCTCTTTTGCGAGTTCCGCTTTCTTGTCAATGGTAATTTCAACTTCAACCGTGTATGGTCGGCGAATAAGCCCGCACAGATACCGTTTTTCTTTGATTTGCGGAACTTTTTTCTTTTCTGT
This sequence comes from Phocaeicola coprocola DSM 17136, assembly GCF_000154845.1. Taxonomy (GTDB): domain Bacteria; phylum Bacteroidota; class Bacteroidia; order Bacteroidales; family Bacteroidaceae; genus Phocaeicola; species Phocaeicola coprocola. The sequence continues at coordinate 28,165 of NZ_DS981430.1, forward strand.
GATGTTCTTTGCACCAAGAATGAGAATAGCCGCTATATCTCCGAGAATACGGCAGTCTTTCGCTACGGATAATGTTTCTTCAACGACCTTCTCCGTGTCAAGCGCAATATGTGGAAGTTGTGAAATCGCTTCTGAGACAAGTATGAGGGTTGCCGTGCTTGCGGAGGCAACCTGATATGACTTTTCGCCTACCTTGACTTCAAAAGGTTGTTCAAGGATGGTTTCAGCAACCGTTTGTTCTATTGTCTTATTCATATCTGACGAATTTCTAAGTTATGATTAGAGACGGGGGTCGGAATCGAACCGACATGCAACCGGGAAATGCGTTCAGGCTTCACGGTGGATAAACCAGTGTATCAACCCCGCTGAAAATTCTTACTCACTCCCTTTTGTGTAAGGCTTAACGGTTTTGCCCGTCTTGGGTTTCAGGCAACGTGCAACGTAATGAAGCATTTTACCGTCAGCGGTTGAATAGCTTTCATCACAACGAACCACGGAACGGTCAATCTGTGCGCCCTCGCATTCTTCGTCTTCGGGAGTTATGCGGAAAGCGTGTTCTCCTGCGATTAACCCGTCATTGTCTTCAAACGGGCGTTCCGTACCTTTTTTGACAAACATGTCAAATTCGAGTGTATAAGTATTCTTTCCGTAACGGACATCAACAAGTTCGCCGCCCTCCTCTGTGGCGGTCTTCTCGGTTCCCGCCGTGGGGGTGATTTTCGTTGTGTCTTCTTTCGGCGTGTCAAGGGCTTTCCAAGCCTCCGGGGAAGTGGGTGCGCCATTTGTTGACGGGGTTGTTTCAATCTTACATTTACCCCATGATAAAACTGCCATAACTTCTTCGTTTTTAATGTTCTACAATTTATTTGATATTTAGAGGCGCATCATCGCTGCCGAAGAACTCGTAATGAAGTTTCACAACGATGAAATGCTGATTGATGTCAGGTTCAGCCTCCGTGTAAATGGTTTGTTGAAGCCTGAATTTATAACAGGACTTATCGGCGGTCAGGCTGTTGACCCAATCATTGGCGAGACGCTCAATTTCTTCTGTCCGTTGACCATCTTCAACGAGAACTCCGTTTCCGTACAAGTCAGTATCGGGTACATAGATATTCACGGTAACGACACCTGTCTGAACTTCGTCAGGCAAGCCCGTTGTGAAGATTACCACCGCATCTTCTCTGTTACTGTCACGTGGGCGGTAACCGCTTCTGTAAACCTCGCCTGAAATCATTCCCGAAAGAACGCTGTCTTGCAGTAGTCGGTACACATCCCCTTGAATCTGTTTTGAAGTCTTAGCCATATAAATTCTGTTTAATGAAATCCGAGTTGCTTCAACATTTGCGGTACAAGACGCTCGGCAAGAAGTTCTGAACTGTCAAGAACGTCAAGCCCTTTTGCGGACACATAAGAAGCGTAGTTCATACCAGCCACGACAATAAGGCAAATCCCCTGCGGGAATTTTCTTGCGAGGCTTTTCACATACGCTGCCCCCTTTGAAGAACCGTCCTTGCCTTGTTTCACGGTTTGGAAGCTGGATGAATGGATTATTCGCCCGTCAACCGTGATAACGTAGCCGATTGAACTTCTCAGGTTGCCCGTGCGGTCTTTGTAAGAATTGGTTGAACGTGCCCTGTTCAAGACTGTCTCCCCGATATACATCAGGTTTCGGATAAGAACTTGTTTCAGCCTTTCAAGCTGCTGTTCCGTGTATCTGTCAATCTCCGACATCGGTGTTAGTTGTGTGATAGGCATATTCTTCTCAGTTATTTTTTGCGAAATCGGCGCATGTGGCGTTTACTTTTCTTATTGGTATGTTTGACCGGGTTGAAAAAGAAAAGCCGACATACAGCCGCACATCGCTTTAGACCAAAATTCTTACTTCGCACACGGCTTCAAGCGGTTCTGCCTGAATGATTGAAAACGTGCCAATCTCTTTTCCTGACAAGTCTTTCAAGCGTAGCTGTTCCGATGGAACGGGCTGTTCTTCAATCAGGATTTCATAGGAAGCCACTGTGAAGTGTTCCCCCTTGATAATTCCGAGTTGGTTGAACTTCTTCGCCTTGAATTGACATGGAACAGGTTCGCCCCATGCCACGGAAGACGGTTTGACGGGATAACCCGTTTCAGGGTCAATCCCGCCCGCTGTCTTTGTCTTGAATTCGATTGTTCCGTTTTGAATAATCATAGCCGAGAACCTTTATATCCGTAAATAGGTTTGTTTGCGCTGCCGCTGTCATCGTCAAAGTCTTTGTACAAGGCTTTAGCGTGATTGCGGAGTTGCGTTCTTTGTTCGTCCGTGAATGAATAGGACTGACCGCCCTGAGACACGTCAGGGGCGAAAGACAGCCACAGAAAGATGTCAGCGGCGGCAAGGTTGTATGCCTTTCCTTTCAGGATTTCCGCTGTCGTTTCCGTGTCAAGGTTCAGCCCCCGTTTCTCCGCTGTTTCAACGAGCGTGCGGAGAGGAACGGGGTACGAGTTCAGCCCTTTCAATGCTTCGATAACTTTTGCCATAGGTCAACCGTCTTTAATCCCAATCTTGTGCGTCCGTTCTCACGTAGATGTTACGGTAAGCCGTATCAAATACGGGAATAGCGTCAGCCTGACCGATTGTAACCTCGCTCTTAGGCTCAATCGTGCCGTACTTCTTCACGACTGTATGGGCACGCACGGCTCTCAGAATTGTTTCTTCATTTTCCTGAAGAATGTCATACTGCGTGGAACCGAGTATTTCACTTTCTGACAAAATCATACGGCTGTTCTCAAACGGGTTGCCAGAAGTCTGTGAACCGTCTGAAAATTCACGGGTGATGGTTTGGTCGATAACACGCAGTTGAATACCGTTCAGCCATGCTTGTTTTGCGAGCATGGTATTTACAGCAGCCAAGTCAGGTGTTTGAGAGATACCGAGGGCGTTGGCGGCGAAAGAAGCGCACTGTTTAATAATTTGTTCCGCAGAACAGATTTTGTACAGTTCATCCAAATTGATGAAAGCGTACTTCAAGTTCAGGTTATGCTCCTTACCCAACTTCACGAATTTAGCAAGGTCGCCGATAATGTCAGCAGTTGACTTGCTGTTCCAATCAACGGATGATTTGGTTTTCATCTCATCATCCACGTCATAGTCAAGGTCAAATTCATTGGCATAGGTTGCGTTCGTGGTGGTTGTGAATTTAAGCACGCCAGCGTTTGAAGCAAGTTTCCATGCAATGTATTCTTCCTCAGACTGAACGCCGTTGAAACAGAAGTCAACATCATTGCCCCAATATTCAACAAGTTTGGTCGCATCTTCATCCTGAGCGAAAGCCAAAGCCGTTTGATAATCTTTGATTTCAGAACGTGAAAGTTCACGGCTGATAGAGATAAACGGAATATCTCCACGTGCGCTCTCGAATATCGGGCGGCGTTTACGCATGATAGTTCCGTTATCGGTATGCAGGTCGGCGGCGACATTCTTCTTTTCAAGCTGGTTCGTTAAGGTTTTCCAGTTGAAGCCGTTGACTTTCTTAACGGGGAAGTGTTTCCCGAAAAGGAAGCCCGAAGCGTCAGCCGAGTTCAGACGGGCTTGAACCATTTGTTCGGTCAAACCCTGAATCATTGTATTTACAATAGTTCCCATAAATTACTTACGATTAATAGTTTATGATACCTTTGAGGTGTTTCATCACGCATTCAGGAAGCGGGTTGCCCTTTGTCACGCCAATAAGCCAAGCGTCCGTGTCAAGGTTTGAGTTTTGCACGATGGGCTTGCCTGTTCCGACAAGTGAAAGCGGGGTGTATTTCAGTTTTGAGGTTTTCTCTGCCGATTCCGCTGCGGCTTCAATGATAAAGCCGCCTTTCTCAATCTTCACGCCGAGAGTGGTTCCGACCTTGATTGTGTCATGGGTTTTCTCTGTGGTTGTAATAGATGTGATAGCGTAAGCCTTGCCGCCCTCATCAGCCATGACGAAATCGCCTACTTTGAAATTGTGACCTTTATTTACTTTGATGTCAGTTGCGGTATCTGTCGCTTCTGCCGACAGAACGGCAATCTTCACAGCGTGGCAAATGCCGTTGTCGGGTGCGCTTAGTACTGCGCCCTCATTCAGAAAATCGCCGCCGAGTTCAGAAACCTTGACCGAAACACCGCCACGAATATCCGCTACTTTGTGCATAAAGACACGGGGGGTGCGGGTGTCCTTACGTCTTTGAACTGTCATTCCCATTTTGGTAAATTTTGAATGTTAAATATTAGAACGGCTGACCGTCAGCGGGCTTGTTATCACGGTGTGATATAGCCTCTATTTGCTCTTTTGTCAGTTCGTTCCCTTGACTTGATGAACCGCCGTTCTGTGCGGCAGGTCTTCCGAAAACAGCCCCTTTTGCCCGTGTGTCATTGACAATGCCGTCCACTTCGGTAGTGATTTCGCCGACGAGCGTGTTGAACTGTTCATCGGTCAGACCGTCAACAGGTGTACGCTCGTAAGCCTTGCGTAGATTTTCAGGCAGTTTTTCAATGATTGTGGAAAGTTGTTGCTTGCGGGTTGCAGTTGTACGGTCACCATCCATTTTGTTCAAACGCTCGGTTATCGTCTTGTTGCTTTCGATAAGAGCCTGTGCCCAAGCCGGAACTTGCTCGACCCCTGCGGATTGTGTCTGAACGGTTTGCGTTCCTCCTTGCTGACCGCCCTGAGAGCCGCCACCGTTATCAATCTTTTGCCCGTCTTTCAGACCGTATTTGGTTTCATAGGTTTGTACGGCTGTCTGTTGGGCTTCTGTCGCACGGCTGTCGCCGTAGCTTTCAATGATTTCGATGAACTCTTTTGTCACCCCTGCAATAGCAGTTGTTACTTGTTCATCTGTGGTTACAGTCTTGGCGAGTTTATCGGCAATCCTGTTCAATACATTTGCGTTGACCCCCGGGAATTTGGCTTTCAACGCCTCTAAAATCTTTTGTTTCATAATGAATGCTTTGTTTAACTGAAAAGTTTACGCAACAAAGGTATGCTTTATTTCTTAAAGTGATTACAATATACTCATAAAAATAATGCTTTTTTCTTGTTTGTCTCAGTTTTTATGCTATAAAATATGCTTTTAAGCTATTTTGAGGCTGTTTTTGAGATAATGGAGTTAAATACTACGGAAGTGGAGTTAAGTGGGGTTAAAAATAATCTGTCAAGTTAATTTTTATCCGAAAAAGTTGATTATTCCCAAAATACTTAACTTATATTTGCAACGTGATTAAGATGTAATCACTTTTAAACCTCAAAAAAACAGAAATATGAAGACAGTGAGTTTAGCATACAGCACAAGAGAAATCAACCGTAATTTCAGAATTAAGGTTTCAGGCGTTGACGGCGAGGGAAACAAGGTTCACAAGCTGGTTGGCGTTTCAGGGGCTATCGCTCTTATCGGTGTTGAAATGTTCAATAAACTTTTGAAGCGGGCTTTCAGCAGCGTTGAAGACAAATGCGTATGCAAACTCAGAAGAGGTATCAAATTTTCATTCTATATCAAATAATCGGGAGGACAGAATTATGATAGCAAGATTTCACTACAACATTCCGAGACATCACGGGAAATACGGAACAGCCGTTTCAGTTTTCAATAACAGAGAGGAAATGCGCAACTGCGAACAGCCGGTTGCATATTATAAAACTTATAAGCATCAGACCCCTGACGAAGAACGGGTTTGCGATGGCGACCGCCAAATTGAGGACTTAAAAGCAAAAGTTTTGAAGAATTTCCCAAACGTTGAATTTATAAATCTTTGAACCATGAAAGAAATCATTGAAGCAGCTTATATGTCAGGCTTTGAACCAAGTTCGGAAGACTTGACAGAAACCGCCTTGTATGAGGAAGCAAAGGCGTATTTAGAAAAATCAATTCAGTATTAACCCAAATAAAATTTTCAAGTATGGAAACAATGACAGTGACAAACGAAAAGACCCTGCAACAGGGTTTGAATGATGTTGTAATCAACAAGGTTCAGAGAATGATAGACGGTAAATCCGTTGGGGTTCAAGCTACAATGGAGCGTCTTATCAGCGAGGGAAAGATAGCGCAGGACTATATCGCCCCGATAGGCGTTAACCTGAGACAGAAAGACCACAGCCCCGTGATAACATTCAACGGGGGAGAACGTCTGATGATGAATATGCCTGACGGTCAGTTCTCACTCCATGATAACGCCATAGGTCAGCTTGCCGACAGAATGGGAGTTCCGCAACGTTATCTCAGACAGCTTGCGCAAGGGGCTACATGGGCGAAAAGCCTTGCCGCAGAAATCCTGAACGAGCATAGCGGTTGGACGGAAAGAAGCCGTGTTCTTGTCAGAACCGTAGGGGAACAGGTTCGGGGCGTTCTCTCTGACAGTTATCGCCGTTTGAACAGTGTTGAAATCCTGACCGCCTTTGTTCAGGAAGCGGCAAAGCAAGGAGCGGTTATTTCGGACGCTTATATGAACGACACAAAGGTTTGGGCTGAAACAATCCTGCCACAGCCACTTGTTATCCCGACAGCGAAGAACGGCGATGTTATTATATTCGCTGGCGCACGCTTCTCAACTTCTGATTACGGGGACGGGGCGGTTGATATGCGGGCGTTTCTTTTGAACGGGGCTTGTCTCAATGGCATGGTTCGTGAAAGCGTGATGAAACAGGTTCACTTGGGTTCTAAACTGCCGGACAACCTGAAACTATCCAACAAAACGTATGAACTTGACACGAAGACCACAGTTTCAGCGGTCAAAGACTTGACAAAGGGACTGTTCAGCAAAGAGAACCTGATGAAGAAAGCCTACGAGATACAGGGGGCTTCCGAAATTGATGTTGACTTCGAGCATGAGTTGAAGAACCTGACGAAGAACGGAAGTCTTCTGAAACAGGAGGGGAAAGAGGTTGAAAAGATATTGATGCGCAATGACCCAGATGACGGCGTTCAGGGCGGTTCAACCCTTTGGAAACTCACTCAGGCAATCACGGCTCACGCCCGTGAACTGACACCCGAAAGAAGCCGTGAACTACATGAAATTTCAGGGGCACTTCTCAACCGAGTGAAATTACAAGCATAAATTAACAATCTCCCGTGAACCTGTCAAAAGCGGCTTTGCGGGCTTAAAAATAGAATGCAATGAAAAAGACAGATTTGACATTTATCGGTATTGACTGTTGGGACAGACCCGTTTACAGAGACACCAACGGCAAATTATGGAAAGACATTACGCTTGGGAGCGATACGCCTGAATTATATTCAGCTTGCAATAATGACTTTGAGGGAGAACCTGATATGCCTATTGAAATGACTTATCCCGATTTTGAATAGTTGACATGATGTTTAACCACGCCCGACAGAGAGCCGTAAAAGCCCTGTGTCGGGTTTAATAACTGAGAAACAACGATGACAGACGAAAAGAAATTTGAGTTCAATGAAGATATTGAAAATGATTGTTTAATGACATGGAAGAACGCCCGGACTTTGGGACGTTATAAGGCTCTCTGTAATGAACGTGATTCGGTTGATGTGAAGAAATACGATTGCTTCTTCGCTTTCGGTAATGAATCATTCGCAAGGGGTATGAAAGGAATACGCCCTTTGAATGACGGGGAGAAGATTTACAGTTTCGGCGCAGGGGGCTATGGTACAAAAGACGGTATAGAACGCCTGTTCAAGTTTTACGAAGACATGGAAGCCCGAATAAAGAATGAATGTGACCCGCAGGAGGTTTATTGCTATGAATACAATAACCATGAATGTTGCATTGCCTTTGACGGGGATATAGAAGCTATCAGGCTTGTTGCCGGGATATGGGGTGTAGAGACAGCGAAAACAATCAAACGGAGGTCGGCTTTTTATAGGGTTGAAGAGTTTTTCAATTGAAAAAGTAATGTTTTCTACGAGATAATATATGTTTTCTCGTAGAAAACTCTGTTTAATTAGTGTTTTCTGCGCAAGAAACCTCTAAAGGAGAGGAAAGAAAAGAATATAGAAAAAATACTACTAACGTAGTATAAAAAAGACCCTGACGGGTCAGGCGCACACGCCGTTTTTTGGAGGGGTTCGCCTGACACAAGGTTTGGGGCGTTAAACAGAAAAAGACTATGGCGAAAGAGCAAAAGACGATTTACCGGGTTCAGTTCAAAGAACCGCCATTGAACGATGACGAAAGAACAGAGTTCTTCTTCACGTCACTTGCGGCGATTTATGATGTCTTCACGGCAGAACAAATCGGCTGTAAGGTCAATCGCTTGTACAACATCGGTCTGCCTGACGGTACGCCGTATGACGGGAAACGTTGCCTGATAACTCAGGAGGCGATTCACAGTAAGGCGCAAAAAAGCCCGTTCACAGGCTGATGATGAAAACAAGCCCAAATAAGCCGATTTAAGACGTGATTTTAGGTTGGCTTATAACTTGTACGAAATTGGATGCGAAAATTCAATAGCGGGGCTAAAAACGGGCAAATCGGGGTTGTTTGTGATTATGGTGTAATCATGTTGTTCGGTTTACCCGTTTGAGGCTTCAAAAAAATATTCGCTTTTTTTGCGAACTCTCAGAAAAAGAACTTATCTTTGCCGTAGAAAAAGAACTGAATATGGAAATAATCTTCAATGAAGAATATCTTCGGGAAATGTATAATACCGGGCGAACGGATAAGAAACACCGTTTTCAGCCTCAAATTATACGGAAATATATTCGTGTGATAGATTTGATGCGGGACACTTCAAATGTCTTGGGGTTAATGCGATACAACGCATTGAATTACGAGAAATTGAAAGACGATAAAGCGGGGCTTTCTTCTGTGAGAGTGAATGACCAATATCGCATTGAATTCGAGGAACATACCAAAGACGGGGAAACCGTTGCCACGATATGCAATATAACAGATTTGTCAAACCATTATAAATGATTGATTATGATAACAATACCGGGAGTTGACCCAAAAATGATTGCTAACAATCTTGAACCTGCGTTTCCCACGCATCCGGGGGAAATCTTGAAAGAAGAAATCGAATACAGGGGGATTTCTCAACGCAAGTTGGCAGAACGGATGGGCATAGGCTATTCTGTTCTGAATGAGATATTGAACGCCCGCCGACCTGTCACTGAAAAAACAGCGATGATGTTTGAGGCTGCGCTGGGGGTTGAAGCTGAACCGTTGATGCGTCTTCAAATGAGATACAATGTGCGTATCGCCCAAAAAGACAAATCTTTCATGCAGCGTTTGGATAATATCCGCAAAATTGCCGCCGTTCTTTAGTGGCGTTGCTATTGCGCCCGAATGCCGGGCGATAATTTAAAACGTGAAGACTTACACCAATTTGGAAAGTAAAGCGTTTGTACGTCAAATTCGGAGAAAATAACTTAACAAATCAGAGTATGGAAACAGTTTTTGATTATAACATAACAGACAAAGAGCGTGAAGACATCGGAATATCTGACAAGGAGCGTTATTTGGCTATTGTGGGGGAAGATACTGCAAATTTAGACCTTGCCACCCTTTTTCATACCCGAGGGGATAATAACAGGATGGCAAGGTACGCTGATAAACTTCCGCTTGATATGAAGTTGGATTTTTATCGGACGGTTACGCACCCTTGATGTTTCTTAGTGTTTCTGCAAATTCGCTTGAAGACATTCTGAGATTTTTAACAAGTTCTTTTGCTGTTTTCAAGTCATATTTACTTTTCGCTTGAACAAACTTCACGATTTCCTCGTGGATTTCTTCATACGGGGTTTTCAGAATGATGTCTTTGAAATGGGCGTGCGCTTCTGCTTGTGTGACGTTTATATGCTTCAATAGGTTTTGAAAATTAGAAACGAAACGCCCATAACCATAACCTCGTTCAATGATTTCTTTAGCGTTGACCGCCTTTCCTCCGAGGCTTTTCACAAAGTCACGGTATGAATGACGTGCGCAGAACTGATTGATAGTTTCCATTGAACGGCTTCTTAAATCAGTTTTGTTTCTCAGGTTTTTCCAACCGACAGCTTGCGCATGGCGTATTTCATGCCATAGGCTTTCAAGGGCGTATTCTTGTTTGAATGTCATATCAACACCCGTGGATATGGCTTTTAAAGCCCCCTTGACTTCTTCAAGCGGGTTGAATATCTCGCCGCTGACAAGCCTGAATTCCCGGTTAGCAATCTTGATTGTGTTCCCCGCCATGTTATAAGCCCCTGTGGAGTTCAGATAAGACCGGGAGTTTGCCATAAAGAAACTTACGCCTTTAGCCCGTGTTATCACGACATCTGTCAACCCGCCGAGGAATAAATCGGGGTTGTTCTGGGCAAAGGTCTTAATCGTGTTCTGAACCTCTTTGCCCGTGATATAGTTCGGGTCTTTGAGTTTCAGAAAGGCTTCTTTCAGGTTCTCAATAAGCCCCGCATCCTGACCGCCTTTCAGTGTCCCCATGTTCTGAATGAACCTTTCAGGAATAAACTTCACGTTATCACGGATGAAGTACGGAACAGATGACATACGTTTCGCCCGGTCTTCATTATCAGCAAGCCATTGTTTGAAATTGTCGGGTACATCTTTGACCTCGTTCTTGCTTCCTTGAACGGGTTCTTCTCCCGCCATAATACGGCGGTTGTCCTCTGCCATTTCTTCCTCGGTCTTCAATACTGTTTCGGCATGACAGCGGCAATGTGGATGCCACCCTGTGAACTTGAACGTTTTCGGGTAAAGCCCTTTCAGTTCATCGCAAATATCCCTGAACGCAATGCCGTTCAAAGTGTGGTTATTACTCAGCTTGATTTCAATCCCGACAACGAAATCAAGGTCTTGCCAGCGGGTATAGTCAGCCGTTCGATAAGCGATGTTCGTTTCTGTGGCGGCGAGGCGGCGGGCGTTCTTGAATGAAGAACGGTAAACGCCCTGACCGGGATGAAAAGTCGCCGCCCGCTTGGATAGCTGCAAAACCCCGTGTTCATCCCTGACACGTCTGAACAGTTTGTCGGGGAATTTAAGGTATTGACGCAGTTCTTTTGTCATGTCCTCGGCAGATACGCCGTTTCTCAAACTGACATCAAGCCCGAGTTCTATTTCCTCCTTGAACTGGTTCGTATAGTTCCATACGCGGTCTGATAGGTTCAGCCCGTTTGTCTTTCTCTGAATGAACGCTTCACGGGCTTCATCGTTCGTGGAGAAATAACGGCGGTATTTAGCCTGAGAGAGTTTTCCCACGTTATCCCCGAAGACCTGACGGGCGAGTTCGTTGTTCTTGTTGTTTGATAGCGTCCAAGCGGAGTTTATGCCGTTGACTATCGCCGCCGACAACCCGCTTTTTAGCCCCGACAACAGCTTTTCTATTCTTTTGCGTGTAATTGGATAGTCGCTGAAAGAAAAAAGCCTGTCGGGGTTAAAATCGCTTATGGTCGCACCGATACGTGCGGCTTCCTTGACAGCAGCCTCGTAAATCTGTTCTATGCGTTTGTCAAGGGCTGACAGGTCTTTCAGGTGTTGACGTTCCCATTTATTCAACCTTGCCATTGTTTACCTCCCGTTTGATGAAGTGTTCGCACTGAGGGGCTGAAAGAAAGCGACAGAACTTGCCTCCCGTGTAGAACGGGCAACGGCACATGAACGGTTTCCCGTTTGCTCCTATCTCATGCCAATCATAGCTGTGCCCGCAGTCACGGCATTGAAATTTCGGTTGTTCTTCGGTCTTTGGCGGTTGTCTTCTTCTTGATATAGCCATAATCTCCCCCTTTCTTGTTATTCAGTCATTTCAAGGTTATCGTACATTTCCTCTTCCTTAATTTCTTTTAGCGTCTTGTCAACGTCATCAGATTGCCCGTAACGCTCAATGGATTCACGCTGAGACATAAGAGGCTTGCCACCGTTGGCTGTCATCAGGTTGTTGATGTCATCCTTTTCATCCGATATTGTGAACGGGGTAATGATGATTTCAGCTTTCAGAGCGTCAATGTCGGCGGCGTAGCTTTCCCCGAAGACAATCTTTGCGTAAGCCTTGATAACGTTTATTTCACGGTCGAAGAACTCAATCAGCGGTCCTTTTTCATCGTTGACTTTCAGTTGTGCATCAATGAACAGTTGTTTCCGGCTCTCTCCTGACAAGGCGACTTGCGACATCTTCTCATAAGACCAATCAGGGAGTTGAAGCATTGTGAAATAGAGGTTTCTCAACTCTGAGACGTGGAATTTCAGGTTCTCAACGGCTTGTTGCCAAGTGACATACTGCGCCGTTGAGCCTTTCGGGTATTGCATGACGGCACGGGCTTCCTTATCAGGGCTTTTTTCATCGCCGTAACTTATCGCTTCATCAGCGAAGACACAGAACAGTGGCTTTGAGTTCTCACGGATGTAATTACCGTTACGGCTCAAAGACCATTCAATTTCGTAAACGGTATCTGACGTGAATTCCCAAATCGGGAAAGGACGGCAGGCGTAAATTGCGGGGATTTTCAAAAGCGTTATATCTTCATTCTCAATCTCCTGCCATGAACCGCTTTCAGAAGACCATTTGATGTGCTTGTTTGCCGTGTATGCGTCAAAGAACTTCACGTTCTTTCTCCCTTTCTTCCTTTGATAGCCGACTGACATTGCTATCATGTCGCCGTATTCATCAAAAAGGGGGTATAGGTCATCGCCGAGCATGGGGGAGAACGTGCGACAACGGATTTTCAGGGGGCTTTTTCTTCCGTAAAGCGTGTTGTTCTGTTCAAGGGCGTACCATAACGTCATAATCTCGCAGCCGGCAAAGAACCTGTTCACACGGTCTATGTCAACGCTGTCGATGCGGTTCTTGTCGAGGACGCTTGTGATGAATGTCGCCACTTCTTTCTGTTTGTCGTTCTCAGGCTTGAACACACGCTTGACAGGTATAGCCGTAACCAGCTCTGTCATTCTCTTTGATGCGAGTTTCTGAAAGCCGAGCGCAATGCGGGTCACGGGCTGAATCCCGTCTTCGTTCACGATGTCGGGGTATTTCTGTCTATCCATGACGGGATGAAACTTCGGGTTATACTCCATTTCAAGCCCTTTTCTGCCGCCCCAAACAGGGACGTTCACGGTCTTTTCACTCAGGGCGGCTATCTTCTGTTCTGCCGTCATGTCCGAATTTAAAATTTCTTCGATTGTCATTTTTGATATTTTTTGAATTGAACATTCTGTTTGTTATCTCCGTATCATTTTCGCAATTCTGTTCACGTTGATAGGTTTCGCATACCGAACGGGATAGAACGTGTTAGCCAAAGCGTCAAACTTATCAGGGCTTCGCCCGAGGCGTTCTTTGATGTCTTCTTTCGGCTCAATATAAAGTTTGCCGTTTGACTTTACCGAGAACTTTATTTCCGTGGCTTCTTCGTCAAACTTGTCATCCGGAGGCAGCATGGCTCCCGTGTTGTTTCTTGGGTTCAGCCAATCACGGACAGCCCAAAACAGATAAGCACGCATATTGAAGAACTTGTTTTGCCCCGTGATGTCACTCAGTTCACGCCCGTTAGGGGTCTTTGCGCTCTCTGAATACTTGCAACTCAGGATATAATGGGGCTCGTCTTCAAGTTCAACGCAGCGGCTATAAACGCCCGCACCCTCTCCGATTGTGTCAATGCTGACGTAAAGACCGATGTTCTGTCGGCGGGCAACCATGATTTTACCAGCCACTTTCATGTGGTCTGCCACGCCGCCTGAATTGTGTGTGTCAAAGGAAGCCACCCAGTTGTCACGGCGAAGAACATAGCACGTTGCGTCACGCCCCATGCCCGCCACGTCAACACCGAGAATATTGAGGTCAGCCCGAAGCGGTTCACGCCCTTTGGCTTGTTTCCAACGTTCATGCGCTTCTTCAAGCCATTGACGGGGGATAAGCGTGTCTTCATCGACTTTCGGGAACAGACCGAGGACTTTCTTTCTGAACAGGTCTTCCGGGCGATACCATTGTCCCTCGAACTCAAAGTCATCCATTTCTGATATGATTTCATCAGGGGATATTTTCTCACACCAATTTTCAAGTTTATCCAACACCCAATCGTAATCAACCTGACCGGGGATAATAATCTTCTTGCTCGCGATATTCGGGGCTGTCAGGCTGTTCAGACGGTATTTGTGCCAACGGTCGCCTTTCTGAGACTTGGCGGCATAACCTACCGTCTTGTTTGGGTTGAAGACAAGAAGAATACGGCTGTCGCCCTGCAGGTTTCCCTCTATGGCGGCAAACGTGTCATCCCCGATACCTGTTGCCTCGGTTACGACAAACATCGTGTGAACCGCATGAAAGCCTGACCACGCTTCATGGTTGTGTTCATCAGCCTTGAAGCCCGTCAGAAACCATTCATCGTTGTTTGTTCTTATGTCATAGGCGTTCAGTTTTCCGATAAGTTCAACGCCACGGGCTTTGGCTCTGTTGAAAAGGCGGCTTATCTCAGGCATCATAATGTTTTTTACTTGACGGTCTGTTGGAGCAGTCAAAGCGACCTTGGTGTTTTCAACAAGTTCAATTTCTCCCAAACTGTTCTTTCTCCAACGAGGTGTGAGATACAAGAAACAGATAGCGGCACAAGCCGCCACGAAGTCTTTTCCACGGGCTGTCCCCGATGCAACCGATGTTCGCCTGTTGTATTGAACGCTTGACAGTATTTCTTGCTGTTCTTTGTCAAGGGTCACTCCGAGGGCTTCACGGACAAACCTGTTCCAGTCTGCCCGCCATAGGTTCATCAGTTCAAGACCTTTCTTGCGGAGAATATCTTTATTCTGTTTCTTCATTGAGTTATTTTTTGCTGATTCGCCCTGTGCCGGGCTTTCGTTTTCAAATGGTAACTTTATACGAGTGAATGATTTCAGAGCCACATTCGGGCGCAATCGGTGTTATTCTGCTTCGTCCTGCGTTTCGGGTTCATCCAACAAGCCGCTTTCAATCAGCAGAGAGGCGAAAGATACGTTTCCGTTGATGTCTTTCTTTTCGGGAGCGTAAAGACCAAGCAGCTTACGCCGTTCTTCAAGTTGTTTCCTGATTTCGGCGATATATGACGGGTCTCCGAGCATGATAACCTCTGTTTCCGTCCTTTCTGTCTGATACGTCCTGATTGAAGTCTGCCCCGTCTCGTTGTCACGGGCGGGAGAGCCTTTCTGCTTGCGTTGTGTCTTGTTGTAATCAGTCTTTGACTTTTCCCACTGTTCCCATAGTTCCCGGCAGGTTTCGTCAATGCGTTCAAGTTCAAGCGTCAGAGCAGCGTCCATATCTTCAATTCTGTTTTCCCGCCATTCGTCAAGAAGCGTCTGCACGTCTTTGTGAACCGTGGCGAGGGAATAAGAAGACAGTTCAAGCCGCTTCACGACTTCTGATTGAATTTTTCTGAGGCTGTAACCCCGCTTGTACATTCCCGCCACGATTTCGAGACGGGCTTGTTTCAGTTGGTTTCTTTTCTTTTCCTGTGCCTTGCTCATAGTTCTTTTGTCATTGAAAGAAAGTTCAGATAAAAGTCAAGGTTGCAGCTTGACAGTTCGATGTATGTTCGCCCGAACTCAGGAAACGTATGAACGGCAAAGTGGCTCTCGGAAAGCAGCCATAAAGCCGTGTAACCTTGTGGGCTGAAATGATGTTCCGTGCAACTCAGAACATTGAAACCCGCTTTACGAAGAAGTTCGTCAAACATTCCCCGCAGTGCTATCGGGTCGGTCTCTTTGACCCATTGGGCGTGATTCCAGATTTTTGCTTGCATGGTCTTATTCATTTTCAGTTGTTTCACTCTCGGAAGAAGTTTCAGTGGCTTCAAACTGAACCATGTCTTCTTCTGTGTACTCAATTTTCGGGTATTCTTTCTTTATGTCTTTCGGGTTGCCTTTGAAGAACACGAGAATGTGCTGGTGCGTCTTTGCGACCTTTCTTGTCTCCATATACCGGGCGGCTCTCAGGGCTGTTGAAGCGGTTTGTTCAACAAGGATGATTTCATTATACAGAAGAACGCCCGCTTCTTTGAATATCCGCTTGATGTCGCCGCAGAAGTCATAATAAAAGCCCGTCTTCCGGTCACGGACATCGCCCACACAGATAACGGCGAAACGGTTATTTTTCAGACAGCCGACAGCCGCCGTGAAAGCGTTCTTCAATATCTGAATGAAGTCTTCATAGCTGTCCTGATTGCTTGCGTCATTCGGGAGGTCTGAATACTTTTCAAGGTCAAAATATGGGGGACAACTGAACAGCAGGTCTTGGCTCTCGGGGTTGATGTGTTTTGCCACATTCTGACCGTCATCGCAAATGTAACGGGCTGTCATATCAGCCACACGCTCGTTGTTCAAGCTCGCTTGCTGTTCCCTGAGTTCAATACCCGTGAAGTCATTACCAAGATAAGCTGACACAAAGCCGAAGACACTATCGCCCGCAAAACAGTCAAACGTCTGACAGTTCTTGAACCCGAACCAACGGCAGACGATTTCAGCCATAACGGGGTCAAGGATAGAAACGCCCTGAGCAACGATTTTCGACTGTTCCCGTTCAAGCTCTTCTTTCGGAACGTACTTTTCGATGTACTCTTTGAATGAAATGCCAAGTTCTTTCCTGTGTTCACGGGTTCTTTGATACAAGTCTTTGTACTTGATTTCAAGGCTTGTCACAAGCGTATCATTACGGCTTTCTCCCATATCCCCGATGATGTCGTACCACTTCTTCTTGCGGTCTTGCCAATAGCCTTTACGTGTGTCAAGGATAGAGAACGGGGGAACGACAAAGCGGTCAAACAATGATGATTCGGGTGCGCTGTTCGGCAGGGAAGAAGAACTGTTCCCGCTTTCGCTATCTGATTTGTCTTCCCACAGGTCTAAGCCCCAATCAACAAGTTCTTCCGTGTCCCATTCATTGGCGAGAGCGTCCATGTCCCACTCTCCATACCCCACGTTGTCTTTGATGATGAACTCCCGCTGTTCTGCGTCTGTCAGTTCAGAAGCCTTGATAACATGGGCTGTTGGTCTGTCAAGCCACTTTTCCCAATGACTGCGTAAAAGGTCTCGTTCTGCTTCTGTTTTCTGTGCGTATCCTGAACATTCCCCAAGCCGGGTGTTTATTTCAGCGGGAGACATTTCAGCGATAGCGGACAAAGCCCGAAGACGCATATTCCCACCAAGAACCGTGAACGTGTTGTCAACGACTATCGGGCGAAGTTCAAGCATCTTCGGGAGAATTAGAATAGACCTAATCAACTTTTCAAACTTGTCATTCTTGATTGTACGGGGATTCGCCCCGTTAACCTGAATTTGTGAAAGATGAATCGTTTCTGTTTTCATACTCTTTTTGCTTAGTGATTACATTGTACGCACAAAAATATGAAAAAGTGAGTATAAGGTAATCGCTTTTAGGCAAAAAAGGGGCTTTTTAAGGGGCAAAATCATTCAAAATGGCTGATTTCATCAAATCAAGGGTCTTTTTCTTGTACAAATCATCAGGCGTTGTTCTGAACACACGCCAGCCCATAAGTGTAGCTGTATTATACTTCTCAATGTCTCCGAGAAAACCTTTTGGGGAAGTGTGCCGCCCGCCCGTCCATACACCGCCCTCAACTTCAAGGGCGATTTTGTGTTCAGGCACGGCGTAATCAAACCGCCACTTCCTGACGGGGTGAAATTTGAACTCTTTTACGCACTCTACTTTTAAATCGGTCTTACAAATAACCGTGAAAACGTCACGCAGGGGCGGTTTTGCCGCTGTCTGTCGGCTTTTCTTTGTTTTTGCGATACTTTTATCAGCTTTCATGTTTTAATGTGATTTTTGGGCTTGTTTAAAGGCAAGGAAAACAGAAAGGGGATTGCTCCCCTTTGCCTGTGTTTATTCTCATTTCATCAGAATGGCAGGTCATCCGTATTTTCCACAGCTTGCGCCCCGTCAAAGGTTGAACCGACATTCATCTGTGGGGCGGCTTTCTTCACAAGCGGTCTCATGCCGCCGATAATCGGGAGGGCTTGCCTCTGTTCTTCTGATAAGGCTTCGTATATCTCCTTGTCAAGTGACTGTTTGATACAGTGTGTTTCTTTATACTGCGGGTTCTCCATTTCTATGGCTGTTAGGTTCAGATAAACGCCTTTTTCCCCGACATAAAGCCCGCTGTCATCAACCGGGATGACAAGACAGCGTTTTGTTTCCGTGCGCCCTTTGAAGTTTGTTATGAACGCCCCTTTCAGTTTCAGAAGGTCTTCTTTGATTGAAAAATTACCCATAATTTCTTGTTTTTTATTCGATTAAATATCCGTTTTCTGTAATAAGTTCACTTCATTTGCGTTCAGGCTCTCAGGCTTAATGATAGCCTTTTTTCTTCGGGTTGCTCCGGGTTCTGAGCCAATAGGGTTTCCGTTGCCAGTGCTTCCGGGGATGCAGCCGTTCCCTATATGGAGGGTAGGGGTCACGCTCTGCTGGTTCAGAACAGATTTTATAATCTTCAAGGCTTATTTTTTTCAGTTCATATTCCAAGCTGCGTTCAATAACTTGCTCCATCAGACATTCAGCCCCGAGCCTTGATATTTGTTCGATAGCCCGTTCAATCTCAGCGATAGACATTCCTAAAGATTCCTGAGCGTTTATCAAAGCCTCTTTTAACTCTTTTACCGCTTCATCAAGGAGACCCAACTTTTCTTGAAGACGGTCACAAACGTCATTCAGGCTGTTTCCCATAAGTCAGCCCTCTTTTTCGTAAGCCCATCCGAGAAGACGGTCAAAGGGAAGCCCTATGCGATGATGTGTGTCTTTTTTTGAAAGACAGAAATCCCCGTCATCGTCAACCTCTCCGTCCGTGCATCCTCTGTAAATTTGCCCGTTATTGAAGACGAATAATGCCGTGCGGTTGCTGTCAATGCCGCCGATGTCTTCCGGGTCTCTCAATGTATAACGCTGACCGTTTGAAAGCGTTATTTTACACCGTGTCACGTTTTTCATACTTGTTTCTCCTTTCTTGTTTCTTGTGTGTCAGATGTTGTTCTGTCCTCGTATGAAAGCGTGATACCCGTCAGAACCCAGTTATCGTCACGTTTGAACAGAGCACGTTCAAGGTATATGCCTCCCTGCTCGAACTGTCTGTTAGAGGCTTCAAGAAAGCCCCTGACTTCTTCAATGTTTATTTTCCTGCCCATTGTTGTTACACATTGTTTGAACCTTGACATTTTTTGTTGCTTTTCCAACCCTCTTTTGATAACTGTATTGAACATCGCCCGTTCTGTTTGTGAAGTAAACGTAACGGTCATTGTCACGGAAACGATAAACCGTGATACCGTCAACCGTGAACAGTTTTTCAACGGGGTATGATTGGTTAGAACTCGCCTTGACTTCTTCAACTTGTTTTGATTCGCACGCTGTCAGGGCTAAGAGTGCGATTGAAATGATGATAATCTTTTTCATGTTTATTAAATTATTTCTTTATAAAAAATTACTGCTATAAACCACTCTTGTGCGAAGAAACTCTGTTCCACGGCTTTTATATCTACCTGAATAATCTCTATGTTTGTCCTATTTACAAATTCTTCAAGTTCCACGGAACTTGTTATTATTTTTATCCGTTTCATTTTGTTGGTATTTTAGTGTTAAACACATCTTTGAGCCACTGTTTATATGGGCTTACCGGCTTACCGTAGAAAGCCATATTAGCTTTGTAATTCTCATACATCTGTTTGCGGAAATCCGCAGGAATTTGTTTTTTCTGTTTTTGCATTTTCATGTTTATATCAGTTTTTATAAGTGAATAAATTCAGTTGTACAGGTCTGTTCTTGACCGTTCTTTCATATATTGGGCAGCGGTCTTTGTAAAAGCAACAACCGTTTTTTGCGGCTGAGAACCTTTCATCCCAAAGCCGCTTGCATTCATCTGTCCCCATTTCGGCTTCTGTGTTCAGAAACTGAACCAGCTTTATACAGAAGAAGCCCCGTTCTTCTTGCTTTTCATCGTGAAGCGGTATCAAGCCGTTTCCTTTCGGTCTCATGGTCTCAACTGTTTAAGAAGTCTTTCAAGACCCCGCCCGTCCTTTATGCTTTTTCCTGTTGCCCATCCGCTGTACGGGAAGAATGTCACTGTTTGCCCTTTGTGAATGAACTGTATCTGAGTGTTGTCACGCTGAACAATTTCAAAGCCGAGTTCCTGAATACGGCTGACAGCATATTCAATGCGTGTCGGTTCAAGCCGTTTTTGCCTTTCAATGTCTAATCTTGCCATAACTTTATCGATTTATCCATTCTTTAACCCTGTTTATGTATGTTGGAGGAACATAGTAGTTAAACTTCCCCTGTTCAAGAGCGTTTATTTCACTTTGTACGGTTTGAATTTTACTGTCTTGTTCCTGTTTAGCGTAGTTGAACAAGTCGTTCTGTACAGGCTTGTTTTGAAGCGTTTTCAGCTTTGTTCGCTTCGCTTTAAGTAGTGTTTTGCTTTTTTCTTCAATATATTCTTCCCCTTGCAGAAGTGTCTGAGGACAAATCGTTAGCTCTGTTTTACGGAGAGGGTTATTAACTTTGATAAGGGCTGCAAGGTATTCAAAATACCACCTCCATTTCTCAATCATAGAGACAGATAATTTGTTCCGATAATAAACCACTTCATCAGCGTGATGACCTTTGAATATGGTTATCTTTACGCAAATCGGATTTTCAATCAATCTTACCATAACTTTGGGTTCTGTTTTTCGTGAATAATTCTTTGAACTCTTTCTATTTCGTCATCAATGACCCGTTCAAGTCTCTTGCTTTCTGTCAGGGCTGAACTTGTCTTGGTCTTGAAATATTCCCGCTGTTTTTCTCTCATTCGGACAACAGCGTCAAAAAATTCTTTCGGCTTCATGTCAATACCTGAATTTTGTGAAGTGAATAATCGCCATAGGCTGTTTTAAATCATAACTTTTAAACCAATCATACCAATCGTTGAACGATAAGCCGTCATTCGCCGCCAAATCAGGCAATTCAACCCTGTTTCCGTTTATCGTTGTGGGTCTGAATAAATCAATCATTTTCAGTTCTTGAATTCCAAGCCCGTCTTCATTTGTCAGTATGGCTATTTCTTCTTGCGGGCTTCTGTATGGTTTTCCCGTCCATTGTCTGACAGAGAGAACCGCCTTCCCGGCTTGAACCTCTGTGATGCGTTTCAGCCATAGCGGATAGTTTGACCGTATCGTGTGCTTCTTTGGGTGTCTGTATAAACACGCTGAACCTCTGTTGAAAACCTGTCCCGCATTGAAAGCGTCACGAAATGATGTCGGTTCTCCCTTGCGTATGTGTGTGGAGGGGAAGAACTTCGATAGTGTAAGAACATAAGTTTTAATCTTTTCCATTGTCTGTAAATTTATTTTGCTGTTAAATGGTTAAAACGGGCATTCTTCATCGGATGGCTGAAAGTCATCCCAGTTGAATTGAGAGGCTTCAAAGGCTTCCTGCTCACGCCGTTTGATTTCTTCCTGTAAATGGTTGCTGTTATCCCAAACGGGTTCTGTTCCGTTGACAAAGGGGCTGTAACGCCCGTTGTTCAAGTTATATTTGAACAGAGCCATTCCGCACTCTCCGAGGTGTCTGAACTTCACTTTCTTCACGTAGATTTCAACCGTGTTTTCAAGTCGGTTTCTGTGAACGACAATACCGAAATCAGCCTTGTTGTAGAAGTTAGCCGAGCCGCTGATGTCATAAAGTGTCGGTATCTCAGGCTCGCCGTCTTTGTTCTTCTGCATCTTTGTTGGGTGCGCCATAAGGATAACCAACACATCGTGCTGCTGTGCGAAGTTTGTCAGTTTGTCAAGCAGCCTTGATATGTATTTAGTCTCGTTCTTGCCCTCGCTTTCATCTTCAAGCCTGTTATATGGGTCAATAACGAGAACTTTAATCCCCTTGCGTCTGACAAGGAATTTCGCCCTTTCGAGAATTGCGTCAACCCTGAAATCGCTTTTCGGGGATATGAAGAAGAAATTTGTTTCAAGGTGTTGTTTCACTTGTTTGTACTCCCCGTATGTCAGGTGTTCTTTGTCAAACTGTTTGCCCGTGAACTTCTCAATCAGTTTTGAGGCGTGATATTCCAGCGGGGCGTTCTCCGGGCTGAAATAAGCGAAACGCCAGCCGTAGCGGATATTCAATCGTTCTGCAATTTCGTCAATAAATTCAGACTTACCCGAACTCGGAACGCCCGTGATGATACACAGACGCTTCGTTTCAAAAGAGCACAATCGGTCGAAGTTGTCATGCCCGATTGTTACCCCTTTCTGCAAGCCATGCTCAAACAGAGCGTCAAGGGATTGTTCAAAGTCTGACAGCGTGAAAACGCCTTCAATCTTTATTTCGGGAGCGTCAGCGATACATTTCAGAAGACTTTCACGCCCGTACTTCTGCAGGTGTTCGTTAGCGTCCTTGCATCCGTCCCCGTATTCAATTATCCGGCAACGTTCAGCCCCGAAACGCCTTATCAGTTCTTCTTTCAGAACAACGCCTTTCGTGTCCGTGTCGGATGCGATGTATATTGTCTCTTTGTCATCAAAGTATTCTTCGAGATAATCATCAAGGTAGTCAAGGTTTGAGTTAGCCCCGTTCGGAACGCTCACAACATCTGTCCGTCCGCATTCAAAGAATGACAGAGCGTCCATTTCGCCCTCTGTGATGATACATTCTTTCGTACCTTTGATGTTGTCAATCCCGTATGGGAGAAGTTCTGCGCCTGAACAGAGTTTGAAACATTTGTCTCCCGTTCTGAATTTCGTGTTGACAAGTTCCCCGTTATGGTAGTAGTTGAACTGAACCGTATTCGCTTTGCCGTTCTTCTGTGGCATCCATTCAAGCCCCTCGGTTACTTTCATCGCAGTCAGGGTCTTTTCGCTGATACCCCGTCCCTTGAACCATTCAAGGGCTTTCCCTGAGATTGAAGAACAGTCCTGACGTGGGGCGGGTTTCTTGTAAACGGGTTTCTCGCGGCGTATGGGGGCGGCGTTGCGCCACGGGCGGTCTTCTTTTTCCCAAGGCTCTTTTTCCGCTGCACAGCCCGAGAAGCCGCAGTAATGACAGTTGAATTCGCCTGTTTCAAGGTTGATAGAAAGACTTTTGTCACGTTTGTCGTGACGCTGGTCATGGCACTGTGGGCAGAAAACCTTTCTGTTTCCTGAACGCCCGTAGGGGGCTTTTATCCCGTATCTTTCCCAATTTATGCTCATAATAAAATCCAAGTGTTTGATGATGAATCCCAAGCGTGTCTGTCAGACGGACGGGGTGGGGCTGTAGGAGGTATTATTGCCTTACCTGAACCGTATGTCCTTCGCCCTGAGTTGTCATAGAACTCGCCGACACCGAGTTGAACCTTTGTGACTTTTGAACCGTTCTGAACGCCGCTGCCTTTATCGTTGTCGTAGTTGCCCTCTTGAACCTTTATCCAGTTTGAACCGTTCTCAAAAATCCAATCGAATGTCGCCGTCCACGCCCTTTTGTTGGATTGCCGCCCGGTCAGGAAGTCGGAAGCCTGAACACGCTTGAAGATGTCTTCTGCGGTCTGTATCCAAGTCTCACGGCTTTTGCCCCATTCGTCACAACGGCATTTTATTTTTGTTCGCCTGTTGTCATTGAGTTTTTGAACTTTCGGCAGAGAAACACAGATTGAGTGCCACAAGGCGCATATATCCTGATAAGGATATTTTTCTTTGCTCTCCTTTTCTTTACTTTCCTCTCCTTTAGGGGTTTCTTGCGCAGAAAACCGTTCTTCATCCTGTGTTTTCTCGGAAGAAACTTTCTGTTCAGGCTGTTTCTTGTCTTCAAAACTGGGTTTTGACGGGAGGTTGGTGTTACGGGTTCTGTAAACATCTGAAAGGTTTCTGACAAAATTCGCAATCCATAAAACACGATGTTCGTTCCATAGCTCAATGTCAATTTTGTTTAGATTTATCAAGACGTTGATAATGTCTTTCGCCTTTTCCTCTGTGACACGTGTTTTGGCAAGAAGATACTCCCAATTTGAAGCGTTTGAACAATCATAGAAATGCCCCTCACTTTCCCCGAGAATTTCAAGGAGTTTGAACCAAAACGCATATCCGTCATTCCCGAACTTATTTTCAAGGATGAAAATCGTGCGCCCGCCCTTGACGAAGTGCGGGAAATAATCAACGGTTTGTTTTTTCGGTCTTGCCATAGCCTGATGGATTTATAGGGTTGTAAGAATTGATTTGCGGAGTTTCTCGTTCCTTGCGTTCCATTCAAAGGAGCGTATCATCCATTGACGGTAATCAAGGGGAATGTCCGCTATTCTGTTCCCCTTATATTTGCCGAAAGGCATGATTTCAATCGGGGCTTCTGCCCGAGCGTCTATCGCCCGTGTGTCTTCACGGGTGTAATGACCGATGTCCGAAATGGGTATGCCTGACAGAAGCCGCCCGCCCGTTCCGAACATTCGCCACATTTTACCCTGCTCAAACGTGATGTCTTCAACACGCCCGAAACGTTCAACATTGCCGCCGAGGTCAACAATCAAAGCGTCCGTTTTCTCGGGGTCAATACGTGTCGCACGTCCGATAATCTGATAATACAAGGCGATAGAAGCCGTAGAAACGCCTAAAACGATGCAGTCGATACCTGTATAGTCAAAGCCTGTCGAAAGCACTCTGACGTTAAATATGACCCGTATTTCGCCCGCCCTGAAACGTGTGATGACCTGAGAACGTTCCGTCTTATCCATTTCCCCGTAAATCACGGCTGAGTTTGGGTATTTCTTTGAAAGCGTTATAGCGTCCTCAACAGAGGGAACGAAGACAAGAATATGGCGGCGGTCTGAATGTCTGTCAAGGGCTTGAACAATCTGTTCAGACCCTCCGTTCGCATCATACGCCCGCTGAACGCTTTCTTCCGTGTATTCAGATTTTGAACTGTTGAAGACAAGAAGACTGCTGTCGAATCCCGTTGTCTCATATTGAAGCGGAGACCAAAAGCCGAGGCGAACCATTTCAGCCACCTGTCCGACATGAATGATTTCTTTGAAGAAGTTGCCTTTTTTTGAACGGGAGGTCAGCATGACAAGTTTTGAGAAGTTCTGCCCGTCCTTATCCCGGTTCGTTTGCAGCTTCACGGGGGTAGCCGTGATTCCGAGAACGTGGGTTATACCGCTTTCTTTCAGGAAACGCCCGAGCATACTGTCAGCCTCACGGGGATAAAGGTGCGCTTCATCAATCAACATTTTTGTAAACCCGAGAGACTTGAATTTAGCCCCGAGGCTCTTTATTGAGCCTATCGTAGCGTAAGTTATATGGGCGATGTCCTTTCGCCCGAAACTTGCGCTGTAAATACCCGCATTCAAGGCGAAATTCCCGCATAGCGAGCAATATTTCAAATAGTTTTGTTCGAGCAACTCTTTCGAGGGTTGAAGAACAATCATTTTATCGTTGCTGTTCTTTGCGACAAAAGCCGTCAGTATTGATTTTCCCCAAGCGGTCGGGAGAACAATCAAACTCGGCTTCGGTTTCTTTTCCGTGAAGAACTGAATAGCCTTGTTTATCGGCTCTGTTTGGTTTTCTCTGAGTGTTATCATATTTGAGAGAATAAAACTCCGTATTTAGGGCTAACCACGCATAACAGCAAGCGTTTGAAAACCTTTCGGATGTTCAACCCATGTACGGAGTTTATATCGTTGTTTAACTGTCTTTTCATTTCGGTTATTGCAAAGATAAGTGATTACATTGTACTCACTTCAAATCATGAAGATTTTTTTTAAGGCTCTCAGAAAGTTCAGGCTTTGAAAGCGGCTGTTTCGCTTTCAGTTTCTTCACAAGGATATTTGCGAGGCGAACCTTGTTATAAGTCCGGGTGTCCTTTTCTTCAACCTGAACCCCGTCTTTCCATGCTTCGATATAGCTGATTATATCTTCCATTTGCTTATTTGAAATGATATACATAACCGTCTGACCTTTCTTTGTTGATTGAACCTTATTTTAACAGGAAGCGGCGTGCCCCCTGAACCTCCCTTGAGAACTCGGAAACCATTTCAGGGTGTGCGGCTTTGAAAGCCTTGTCATCAAACTTCATTGACGGCTTGGGGGCTTTCCATGTGGCGAGCGTCTGACCTCCGTAGCTGATAGCCTCTGCGTCTCCGAAGCCGAGTTTAATGCGTTCTTCCAACTCTGTCTTGATTTCATCAAGTTTATCCATCTCTTTCTTGACTTCTTTCAACTTTTGATAGTCTGAGAAAATAGCGTCATTCACTTCAACGATTTTCCCGTCCGTGTGACGGTTGAATTTCAGCAGAATGTCTTGAACCGATGTCGCTTCGGGTTCTTTCTTCCCTTGAATGTTGTCACGCCAAAACTTTTCAACTTCTTCAACTATCCATGCGTAGAAGTCAGGAACAAAAGACAGGTCTTTGTAGCCGAACTCACGTCCTGAACAGAGCCAAGCCAAACTGCCCTCTTTCAATTCTGCAACCCCGAGTTGATATTGAACCTGACAGAACCAATGCTTCGGCAGATCGTCAGAGGAAATTTTCATTTGGGTGGTCTTACATTCCAAAACACCTTTGTTTGAAGCGTTCTTCTTTTCTCCTGCGAGCCAATATGTACGGTCAGGGCTGACCTGTAGATAGGGGCGTTCATTATTTCTTATCAGCCAGTCCCCGGCTGATGACTTGATTATTTCACGTCCCGTATCGTCATGCCAAAACTGCGCAACAGCGTCTTCGAGATAATGACCCGCTTTCATAGCAAATGTCTCTGTTTTAGGTTCATCAAGACCAACCTTGCGTCTCCAAAGCTGATAAGGGGTTTCCCACGGGTTCAACCCGAGAATAGTTGCAACCTCACTGCTCCCGATACCTGACTTTCTATGTTCAAGCCATTCGTTACGGTCTTTCGGTCTGATAATCGTGTAGCTCATTTTCTTTCCTCCTGCTCTTTTGTGTTCAATACTGATTTCATCAAAGAATCAAGCATACTTAGAGAAGCAGCCCTCTTTAACAACTCACGTCCTTGGGGTTGTCTTATAAACCCGACTAAAGCGTGAACGACTTCTTCTTCATTTCCCATGATAGACCCGGTTTGACGTGAGCTTTCCCCGTTTTCGTCAGGCTCAGAGGCGATGATAATTAAGGCGTGTCTCTTATCAGACTTTTCTATAAACTTCTGCATTTCTTCTGAAAATGCGTCAACCTGTGACATAAATTCGCTGTTATTTTTAGTTTCCATAAACTGTTGATATTTGAATGTTAAACATTTGTTGTTACTCACTTGCGGATAAGACAGAAGTATGCCCAGATGTTGATGAACTGTTTCCCGCAGTAAACGGCGAGCGTGTCGCTCTTTAAGCAAAGGCGAGAACCGAAGGCCGCAATCGTACTCGAGGGGGCGTAATGCGAACCCGCACAAGCGAGACCCGCATAACCTGTTTGATATTCGCCTGTTGACATTAAGCGGCGGTCTGTTTTTTCGTCTTCATCCATGTCATTGATTTCTTTCTGAGTATAGAGCCAAAACCAAGGATAATAACGCCATTCGTCCTCTGTGAATTGAGGCTCCCAGCCCTCGTTCAAGGCGGCGCAGATGATACGGAGTTTGAGGTATGCAAGTATGTCCGTATCGTTTTTATTGTTTTCGTGGATGTTGTTTGTATAACCGTTATATGACCTTACAAATGGGTGTTCTTCCCCAAGTTCACGGCAAGCGTCTTCAAAGGTCTTTACACGCTCCATGATGTCTTTGGGTTTGAATGTATCTTCCCCGAAAACCTTGTGCATTTCGTTCTGAACCTGTTCTTTTGAAATTGCCGGGTAATTGGTTAATACCTGATAAAGTTCCCGCAAATCGTCTCTTTTGACTTCAATTACTTCTTTCATAATGTTTTACTTTTTAGATGTTGATGTTTTCTTTGACTTTTCTTCTTTGATTTCACCCGTTTCAGGGTCAACGTTGGCGGGTATCTCTCCCGTTGCTTGTGCGATAGCCGCTGCCGCCTTGTCAGCCGCCGAAGCGGTCTTTTTATTGGCTTCTTCTTGTGCTTTGGCTTCAAGTTGTGGTTTGACAAAGGTTTCCTGAACGGTTGTCGTTCCCTCTTTGATTGCGTTCCAAGTGGCTCTCAGTTCAAACAGACGTTCTTTGTCTATGTCTGCGATAGTCTTGATACCGAGATATTGGCAAATCATGGCTTCCGTCACACCCGCTTTTGCGAAGTTTGCCAAACAGTTCTTGCGTGATGTCTCAACGTCAATTGCCTGACCGAGCGCAACCTTTTTAACTTCATTGATGACACGTTTTGTAACGGCTTTCGGTATGACCGCCAAGACTGCATTTCTGAAAGCGATTGAAGAGGCAGCGTTGCCTGTTACAACCTGCATATCGTCACTGTATGTTTTGCCCGTTTTCGTTGTTATCCGGCGGTCAACGGTCTTGCATACGGCGTAGTTTGTTTCAAGGTCATGGCAGACAGCCTGAGCCGTGATTTTACGCCCGTCATTCCCGATTATACGGGTCTGAACTCTCAGGTTTCCCCAAGCCCCTGCGATAATTTCTGCCATACGGATTGAAAGCCCTTCAATGGTGTTGTCATTACCGTTTGCGTCCTTTCTTCTGAGAACATAGAAGCAGTCTTCTGCCGTTTCCTTATCCATTGTGGCATAGGTGGCGATTTTGTTTAAGACTGTATTCAGGTCACGGGGATATTGCTTCGCCGTAGCAATCTGAATGTCAATTTCTGACCGGGTAATTCCCGCAAGCATTTCAGCTTGTTTGATTTCAATAATGTCATTTTCCATAATGATGAAATTTGATTGTTAATAAAATGATTGATTTAAATTTTATGGGTTGCTAAATATGTTGTAGCCTGACTTTGAATTTCTTCTTCTGTCGGTATGCGCCGTTCAAGCATCCATTCTTCCAATTCTGACTTCTTGAAATATAGTTTGCGGTTTTTCTTGAAGTATGGTATTTGTCGGTTGCTTGTCAGGCGGTAAAGGTGTCCTTTGCTCAATCCCGTGAACAGAATCGTTTCTTCAAAGTCAAGAACCGTTTTTGAACTGATAAGCGTCAACCGTGAAAGGTTGTCTATCTTTTCGTTGAGTTGTTCCAAAGTGATTTCCATATTCAATCCTCCTGCATGTTTATTTCCGGTAAAAGACCCTTTTTTGAGAGCCATTTCCCGCATAGAATACAACCTGAAAAACTTGTTATCGCAAGGGCTTTAATCAGAAAGAAATCGCCCAATGTCATACATACCTCGGGGGCTTCTTCTCCTGCGAGAACCATGAATGAAACCATTCCCCAAAGACCGAGAACGGTCATCAGCCCCCATTGAATAATTTTCTTTTTCATAATGACCTACAGTTTTCGATGTCAAACATTATCGCTTTCAATCCCGTTCTTACGATGTCTTGATATTTAATCAAGAGTTTTTGAAGACGGGCGTTTTCCGTGTTTATGGTCTTGTTAGCCGTTTCAAGAGCTTTGATATACTGTGCGTCAGACTGTCCGTTCCGGGAGACCGTTACCTCCGTGACGTGCGGTTCAGGAAAAAGCCATTCAAAAAGTTCTGTTTCTTTGACTGTAACGGTGCTCACAGTCTTTGTCGTTCTTTTTGTTGTCACAGTCTTTGTCTTTTCTGCCGCCGCTTTGGTCTCGTTTTTTCTCTTTTCAGCTTTGCGCTCCCAATATCTTTCCATGTACTTTTTATTGTACTCGGTCTTGATTTTTTGCGCCTCTTTACTTAGTGCCATTTATACCCCCTTTCTGCGCTTCCAATTTCTTCTCCACACGGCGGCGAATCAAGTAAATAGTTCCTGCGCTGTGTATGTTATATTTCTTCATCAGGTGTTCTGTTACGAGCGTTTTACTCTGTCCCTCAACGGCAATCAGGGCGTTATACTCGTTGTAAATAGCCAAGTCACGGGTTTCCCGTTCTGTTTGGCAAGGTGTCTTAAAAATCATTGTTTCCATATCGTCATTTGTTTGAAATTGCTTTTCTGTATGTCACGTCTTCCATACCATTTGATAGGGATAAAATGCGCATGAGTTCTTCAAGGTCTATTTCCTTGTCGCTTGCCTTGTCATCATCGTTAGGGGTACAGTCAAAGATGTTATGTTTGTTGACGAAAGCGTGGAGAATGTCTTTCATTAGGCGTTTTTTCTCTTTGTTAAACTGAGACTTGAAGAACGCAACCATGTCGGATATTTCAGCATATTCCAAGTCTGTCAGGTCTATGTAGATTGTCTTCTTTGAAGCACTGTAAGTTGACCCATTAAATGCTTCGCTCTTGCTACCAAGAACCGATAGGAAGACTTGAATGATAATCGTGCGTTCTTCTTTGTTCCTATACTTGAATGTCCTGCGTGAAATATTGTTTTCGCAGATGTCTTCAAGCGTCATACCGTATTTTCTCAGATGTTCTTCAAGAAGACGGCGGGCGTTCTCTGCCTCCCCACCGCATCCCCGTTCTGCGAGAGCGAGAAGTTTTTTGAGTTTGTCAGTAATTCTTTCCATATCAAAAATTTACTTATCAGTTTATTCCGATTTTATTTATTATTTCGTATATTTGTCCGCATACAAAATTGTATGACGATGCAAATATAAACAAAGTAATTATTTTAAAAGAGTAAATCGAAATTAAATTTATAATTTAACAATAATTATATTTACTAATGGAACATCTTAGACGATTGAGAAAAGTTATAAATTGGCTTATTTTCAAGGAAATAGCGGAAAATGAAAGGGCTTTGGCTGAAACTCTGGGATATACAAAGTCTTCTTTCTCTCAGATTGCTACGGGTAAAGTACCTCTTTCTGAGAAGTTTATGAAGCGAATTTGTTCCCTTGATGAAAATATAAACTTTGTTTGGCTTCAATCAGGCGAGGGAGAAATGTTCCTTTCTAATAATCTGAACAGTGAAGACGGCGGGGTGGCTGTTCCTAAAGATGCTTGGGAAATCATCAAGCAGCAAGCGGAAAGCCTTTCAGCCCGTGACAAGCAAATAGATGAATTAATGGAAATGCTGAAAGAACAGATTCAGGAAAACAAAAAAATCAATGCCCGCCGGGAAGGGAATGCAAGCTCTGCCGTTGCCGTATAGCGGTTGTCGGGAAAAGTGTTTTCAAAATACCTAAATATGGATATGAATAGAAGACTTCAAGATATTATAAAGTATAAGACTGGCGGGAGACAGACCGCCTTTGCAGCCCTTTTGAATTGGTCGCCGCAATATCTGTCTAAACTTCTGAAAGGTGTTGATTTCGGCTTGCAACCCGTGGTCTCAATCATTGAGGCTTTGCCCGAGATAAACGCCCGTTGGTTCTTGACGGGGCAGGGGGAAATGCTGAGTGATGAGAAACAAGCGGACTTGCGCCGTGAAGCCCTTGAACACGTTTTTCAGGTCATGGAACTTGAACGTTTCATTCCCGTTATGACACCCGATGAACTCCGCATGTTTGAACGTCAAGTAAGAGAGGGGGAGAAAGCCGATTTCAGCCCCGACACGCTTCAATCATGGAGGGAACGCCTTAATCTCCGGGAGAGAGAAATTAACACCAAATTTGCAACCGCAGCCGCTAAATCAGATGAATTATGCAGACAGAAGACAGCCAAAAGGTAGTACGCCGTTTTTTTGAAGCTCTTTACCGCCTGAAAGATGACGGGAAGATAAGAGGAAAACAGACTTTTACACGTGAGTTTGATATAAATCGTTGGAATTTGAACAAACTTGAAAAGAACTTGGCAAGTGACATTTTTCAACCCGCTTGGTTGACTTATATAGTGAAAGAATACAAGGTTTCCGCACGCTGGCTTCTGACAGGCGAGGGGGATTTCTATGAAACGAGGACGGGGGCAAAGCCGTGAAGCTGCCCCCGTCCCTTATTCCTTGTTGTCATCAGCCCCGAAAATATCGGGTATCATCGCAACCGCCTCCTGCTTTTTCTTATCAAGGATTTTCGCGTAAATCTGTGTTGTTGAAAGTTCCTTGTGCCCGAGAAGTTTCTGAACCGTGTAGATTTCTGCGCCGAGGTCAAGCATGAGGACAGCGAATGTGTGCCGCCCTGAATGGAACGTGATGTCTTTTGTTATTCCCGCCCTATTTGCCCACATCCTTAACTCAGCTATCATATAGGCACTGTATTTGAAACCGACAAAAACCCGGTCATCAGGTTCACGGCGAACCCCCATGTATTGAACCGCTTGTTTATTGATGTCAAGGTATTCTTGCCCGCCCGTCTTCTTCTGTTTGAAGATTATCCGGGTAAAGTCTCCTTGCTGCTGAACTTCACGCCAACGGAGTTTCTCAATGTCTGATTTGCGAAGACCTGTCAGGCATGAGAACATGAACGCATTTTTCAAGGCTGGGTATTTGCATTGGGCAGCAGCCATCGCCTTGACTTCTTCCAATGTCAGATAACTTCTTTCCGTTTCAGCTTGTTTGAAACCCTCAATGCCACGAAGTGGGTTATGCGGTATTATCCTGTCTTCAAATGCTTGGTTGATGCAGGCACGGAGTTTGTTGAAGTAACTGACCTTGCTGTTTTGTGAAAGCGGCTTTGTCACTTCTTCCGTTGTGATAATCTTCCGTTTGTCTCTGCAACGGGCGTTCTTGTCAAGGTGTTCACGAAAACCGATTATCCATTCAGGTGTTATGTCCTTGAATGTGGTGTTAGGCTTGCAATACCGTTCAAGGTGTTTGAGGCAGCTATACCAATTACCCCAGTTTCCCCGGCTCTCGGGGTTGCCGTGACGTTTCTCACACATAGCCCGGTAATAGTCAAGAAAGTTCGTTTCAAGTTTGTAGGCGGCGTTAAAACCGTATTCTCCGTTTTGAAGTTCAACAACCCGCTTGGCTTTTATCGCCTCGGCGAGTTGAAGCGTCTGACGGTTCTTCTCCTTATCCTTTCTGTTCGTTTCAGGGATAAGATAGAGTTTCAAGTATTCATAAGACCTTTTCCCGTTCAGGTAGATGTCGAGGTATAACGTGATATTCCCCGAAGCGGTCTTTCTCTGTCTGAGCCTTATCGGTTCTTTCGATTTTCCCATAATTTTTGTTGCTTTTGTTGCTGTTTTCGATACGAGCAACAAAATAACAACAAAAAAATAATAAAACGAGTATAATCAGAGAAAAATTTTATATAAGTTTATATGGTGTGTAAAACATTGATTGATTAACTGTTATCTATCATTGATTACACCCGTTTTGTATGCCTTTTGCTTTCCGTTTTACTTACTTTACTTTCCGATGCAGAAGTGTTTAAATATATTCCCCAACACCTCATCGTTAGTGATTTCTCCACCAACAATTTCAGCCAGATGGAAAAGACATTCACGTAAATCCTGACTTACCAAATCACCAGAAAGTTGCATGGTCAGTCCATCTTGTACGCGATGAATCGCTTCCAGTGCACGACTTAGTGCTTCATAGTGACGAATGTTGCTGACTACCACATCATTTTGTGAAAGGTCGGGTAGGGCAGCGAAGTCCACCAACTGCTTCTGAAGTAGAGAAAGGCCCTCTTTCTGCTTGGCTGAAAGGGAAATGACACAAGCATCTTCAGGCAAATCAGGAAGAATAGCTTTCAGATCATCTATTGGCTTATGCATCGATGCCGTAGTATCGGTTACTGAACAAGATAAACTTTTTTCTGTTAACGGAAGCAGATCCGTCTTGTTGAGTACAATTACCAGGTGCTTGCCTTGGCAGCGTGGTAGAATCTTTTCGGCCAATTGGTGGTATTGTTCTTCTGCACAGGTTGCATCGATAACCCATAGTACGATATTTGCCTGTTCCAGTTTCTGGAAACTTCGTTCAATTCCTAAACTTTCGATGGTATCAGTCGTTTCACGGATACCGGCTGTATCGATGAAGCGGAAAGTGACACCACCTAAATTCATAGTGTCCTCGATAACATCACGTGTTGTACCGTGGATGTCGCTCACGATAGCACGCTCTTCATTCAGGAGAGCATTCAATAGGGTAGACTTTCCTGCATTGGTTTCTCCTACGATGGCAACCGGTACACCATTTTTCAGAGCATTACCGACACTAAATGTATCTACCAGATGGCTGATAACTTGTTCAATTTGTTGAGCTATTTCTTCCAGTTCTGAACGATCTGCAAATTCCAGTTCTTCGTGGTCGCTAAAGTCCAACTCCAACTCCATGAGTGAAGTCAGATGGAGCAGTTTCTCTCTTAAAGCAGATAATTCACGACTGAATCCTCCACGCATCTGATTCATTGCCATACGATGTGTAGCGGCAGAAGTCGAGGCAATCAGGTCTGCAACTGCTTCAGCCTGACTCAAGTCCATTTTACCATTCAAAAAGGCACGTTGGGTATATTCACCTGGTCCCGCAGCACGACATCCATTCTTAATAAGGAGCTGCATTACTTGTTGCAGAATATATGATGATCCATGACAAGATATTTCTACTGAATCTTCACCTGTATAAGAATGAGGAACACGAAAAAGACTTACCAATACTTCATCTATTATCTCACCTGCAGGCGAAAGAATATGTCCGAATGTCAGGGTATATGGCTTACGTTCTGTCAGAGGTTTTCCCGATATTGGAGTAAAAATACGGTCGGTTATGGCTATAGCCTGAGCCCCCGAAACACGGATCGTACCGATTGCTCCGCCTTGTGCGGTAGCAATGGCACAAATAGTATCTTCTGTTTGTTGTATATTCATGATGTCTTTTGCTTTTAAATCATACAAAGATACGGCTTTTCAGCTTATATCCGGAAAAGTTTGGGTGATAATTATTCTTGAGTGTAAAGTTCTCTGATAAGAAGGTCTACTACTTTTTCAAGGTAAACCCGGTCAGTTTCATCGAACGTAGAAAGCTGATCACTGTCGATATCCAATACTCCTTTTACTTCTCCATTCACTATGATCGGAACGACAATTTCCGAACGGGAAAGCGAACTACAGGCGATATGTCCTGGGAATTGATCTACATCGGGGACAACTTGTGTACGGGCTTCCGACCATGCCGTGCCGCATACTCCACGTCCTTTTTTAATACGATAACATGCTACACTGCCCTGAAAAGGCCCCAAATGAAGTTCACCGTCATGTACCAGATAGAAACCTACCCAGAAAAAGCCGAAAGCTTCCTTTAAGGCCGCACTGGTATTCGCCAATACACTGATTTCGTTTCTTTCACCTTCTATAAGGGATGTAAGTTGTGTAAGAAAAAATTGATATCTTTCTGCTTTGTTTAGTTTGCTATCTTGTTTAAAACTTGCTTCCATAAATATTCTAAATAGCTGTTGTTTTTTTGACAAAACAGGTTCCTCTGCAATAAACAGAGGAACCTGTATATATAAAAAAAAGAAGAATTATAAATATCAGATTCGCTCAAGCACTGTCTTTATCAGGTCGTCTATTTTGTTTTTATATCCTGTATTGGCTTCTTTGGCTACGCGATTGGCTATAACCATGCAGACAGTGGTAGCTTTATGTCCTTGCAGACGTGCAAGCCCTGCAAGTGCTGAACTTTCCATTTCGAAGTTGGTTATGCGATGACC
This sequence comes from Phocaeicola coprocola DSM 17136, assembly GCF_000154845.1. Lineage (GTDB taxonomy): Bacteria > Bacteroidota > Bacteroidia > Bacteroidales > Bacteroidaceae > Phocaeicola > Phocaeicola coprocola. The sequence goes on from NZ_DS981430.1 coordinate 63,570, forward strand.
CTGATATTCGAAACTTTCAATCTTTTCATTCTGGTGAGGGTCGGCAAGTGGAATGCGGAGCTGTCTGCCTTGTGGACCGAAGAAACCTCCACAAGCTACTGTAACGCCGCGTACCATATCTGTTCCGGCAATACGCTCAACCAGTTCCTTGTTGGCATGGATAACGTAAGGAGCCGGTGCACAGAGGTTTCCGCTCCATCCCAAGTGATTTAAAAGGGCACGTTCCATCGGAAGGTCGCAAACTGCATTCCTTCCTTCGTAGAAGTTTAGCAGTCCGTCGAACCCTACAGAGATTTCAGAGCATATATAAGTTCCCACGGGAGTATAAGGTTGCAATCCTCCACAAGTACCGATACGTACGATTTCCAGTTGCCGGAAGTTGTCATTTTCTTCACGAGTCTGAAAGTTGATATTAGCCAATGCATCCAGTTCGTTCATAACAATATCTACGTTGTCGCATCCGATACCGGTAGAAGTGACTGTAATACGTTTCCCTTTATATGTTCCGGTTATGGTACGGAATTCACGGCTTTCTACCTCACATTCCTTTGTTTCGAAATGCGATGCTACTAGAGCTACTCGTCCGGGGTCTCCCACAAGGATAACTTTATCGGCCAGATGTTCCGGCTTTACGTGAAGATGAAATACCGAACCATCTTCATTTATAATCAGTTCTGAGGGTGGAAAGTACTTTTTCATAATATTCTTTTTTATTTAGTTAGTTGAGTTTTTGCTATTATATGATAATGATTATTTACCTATCGGTTCATGTCCTGCAGGATTTGCATCCGGGCGGGCGATACTGCTTCTCATATCTGTATCTGCCTGAATATTTTTCATCCGGTAATAATCCATGATTCCCAAATTGCCGGTACGGAAAGCTTCTGCCATAGCCTTTGGAACTTCGGCTTCAGCCTGTATTACATTGGCACGGGCTTCTTCTGCTTTTGCTTTCATTTCCTGTTCCAAGGCAACAGCCATTGCACGGCGTTCCTCAGCTTTGGCTTGTGCAATATTTTTATCAGCATTGGCCTGGTCTATCTGTAAAGATGCTCCAATATTACGACCTATATCGATATCGGCAATATCAATAGATAAAATTTCGAATGCAGTCCCTGCATCCAGTCCTTTTCGTAGTACAAGTTTGGAAATAGAATCCGGATTTTCAAGTACCGATTTATGATTTTCCGATGAACCGATAGATGAAACAATACCTTCGCCTACGCGTGCCAGGACTGTATCCTCACCAGCTCCACCTACCAACTGGCGGATATTGGCACGTACAGTTACACGTGCTTTCGCAATAAGCTGGATACCATCTTTGGCAACGGCGGTGACAGGAGGCGTATCAATAACTTTCGGATTGACAGACATCTGTACGGCTTCAAACACATCACGTCCTGCAAGGTCGATACCGGTAGCCATCTGGAACGACAAATCGATATTGGCTTTTGATGCTGAAACCAGTGCATGAACTACCTTTTCCACATGACCGCCTGCCATATAATGAGCTTCCAGTTCATCGCGTGTAATAGTGCTTAAACCAGCCTTGTGGGCTTCAATCATTGCAGGTACGATAACATATGGCGGAACATTACGAATACGCATCAGAAAAAGCTGAACCAGCGAAATACGTACACCTGATACTTTGGCAGAAAGCCAAAGAAAGAAAGGCACGTAATGGAAGAAGACTGCCAGTAAGACAACTCCTCCAGCCGCTAAAATGAACGGAAGATAGTTAGGGTCAATCATAGGTAATTGATATTTTAAGGTTTAAAAAAATTACTGTTGTATGTAGCGTGTCACATATACAGTTCCATTATTTATACGAGTTACTTGTATGGGAGTACGCTCTTCGATAAATCCATCAGCTGATTGCACTTCGATGATATGGCCGTTTATCTCGGCATTTCCTATCAAGGTAAGGCGTGTCAATGACATGCCTGTATCACCAGCCTGAATATTGATTCCTTTCAGCGGTTCTGGTTTATAGTCGAGTGTCTGTTTGAGCGAAAGACGGTCTACTGTCTTGGAGCGCATGAACCAAATGGTTATACCGATTATTCCAACGGCTTCAACGGCAAGCGTAATAAATCCGGCCTGTGTTCCTACGGAATGAAAAGCATAACAAATGGCATAAAGCAGACTGATTCCCGATGCTATTCCTGCAAGGGTAATGCCGGGGACTAGAAATACTTCCACAGCAAAAAGTAAAAGTCCCGCCAAAATAAGTGCAATAATAATCAGTGTTTCCATATCTGCTCGTATAAAAATGGTGTCTATTTTTTACTGTTTCAATGCTTTAAGCTCTGCATTGCGCACAGATAAAGTCAGTTGTTCCAGCTCATGTCGTAACTCGTTGGTACGTTTTTCTTTATCTAATATACCGGGAGCCATTTTTTCTTTTCCTGCTTTGTTCGATTGCTGATAGGCAGTACGAAGATTTGTCAATGATTCTTCCAATGATGCAAGATCTTTCTCTTTCTGCAAGAATGAAGCATACATCTGCCGTGCTTCTTTAGAACGAAAATCTGATAATGTATGATAAACAGCATTATCGTCTACGACAAAACGGAAGTCACTCTTTTTCTTTTCTGTACTTCCGCCATACAATACCTGAGCCAGATGTTGTCTGGCAATACGTACTTTATCGGGATCACTCCATGTCTTCTTTATTTCTTTTAGTGTAGCAGCATCAATAATAGCTTGCGGGTCAGCTGTTTCGTAGTCGTATACCTGTTTTGTCGAGTTAGGAACGAAAACATATACACAAACTTTTCCTTCTGGCTGATAACGATCAGAAGCAAACCACCCTAAATTGTTCAAGTCATCTAATGCATACATATAATCATTGTATGGAGAGTTAAACGGCATACCGATGTTATCCGGACGGAGATACGTATTGTCATCCGAATCATAACGGGTTACGAAGATATCGTATCCTCCCATACTTTCATCTCCTTCGGCTCCAAAATAAAGTGTGATACCATCTGATGCCATAAACGGATAATTTTGGTTATGTCCTGATTCGTCCAGACCGCTTAATGGCTTGGCATCTTCCCACTTGTCTATCAACTTGAAGCGTGAGTATAAACTCGTTTCTCCGTCTTCAGACGCTTGTGTAAAAATCATTTTATCACCCAGCTCATTTGTAAATGAAGTTCCTGAGCCATCTTCGGTAAGAGAAATGTTTCCCGACTCCTTACTTAATTTATATGCCGAAAGAAAATTATTTTTATCTACTACAAAGCTGTCAATTACAGCTACATTCTCAGTTCCTCTTAACATGCGTGCAGCCTGACGGCAACGGTCTAATTCTTTCTCTGCTGCAGAAGTATCACGCTTCTTTTTTTCCAGCCATTGGATATGCTCTTCAATATTTTCGGTCGCTTCATCAAAGCTATACATTGCATAATATAGTTTTCCCAAATATAGATAAGCATTTATTACTTTGCGTGCAGCACTTTTTTCAAGGTAGGGTTGTGATTCCTGTAATTCACCGGTTTCATAGCAGCATGCTCCGTACCAGAAATTGTAATTTGCATTCGATGGAGCCTGTTTTACTAATTTCTGGAAAACGGGTTTGGCTTCGGCAAACTTGCCTTCTTCAAACCATTGTTTTGCCTGAGTGAGTGATTGGGCGAAAGTTCCTCCCATGCTGCATAAAGCGATAAGTGCTAGCGTATATTTCTTATTCATAATTTTTCGTGTTGTTTCGATGATGTTATTTTCAAAAATACAAAGTTTCTTTGAAATTTTGATTATTTCGGCATTCTAATTTTTCAAAATCTTTCGAGAATCGTTCTTTTGGTGTAATTTTACCCCGTTTTTAAGATTATCGGAAGAAATGGGAAAATTGACAGAAGAAGATAAATTGATGCGACGCATAGAAAAACGCTTTAACAAAGGTGTAGTGCAATATGGACTAATAGAAGATGGTGATAAGATACTGGTAGGGTTGTCGGGAGGAAAAGATTCACTTGCTTTACTGGAACTACTTGCCCGCCGTTCGCGTATTTACAAGCCTCGTTTTTCAGTCGTTGCTGCACATGTCGTGATGACGAATATAGCTTACGAATCGGACATGGATTACCTTCGTTCCTTTGCCGAAAATCTGGGAGTGCCGTTCGTACGCTACGAAACGTCTTTCGATCCTTCTACTGATACCCGCAAGTCGCCATGCTTCCTCTGTTCGTGGAATCGCCGTAAAGCTCTTTTTACAGTAGCAAAAGAACAGGGATGTAATAAGATAGCCTTGGGACACCACATGGATGATATACTGGAAACGTTGCTTATGAATATGGCATTTCAGGGAGCATTCAGTACGATGCCTCCGCGTCTGGTAATGCGAAAGTTTGATATGACCATTATCCGTCCGATGTGTCTGGTACATGAGGCCGATCTGATAGAAATGGCTCAGGCGAAAGGTTATCGTAAACAGATCAAAAATTGTCCGTACGAAAAAGATTCTCATCGCTCGGATATGAAAGAAGTGCTCCGTACGCTGGAACGCATGAATCCTGAAGCTCGGTATAGTTTATGGGGAAGCATGAATAATATTCAGACTGATCTTCTTCCGGAAGAGGTTGATTTATAGCATCTTAATTGGATTTATCTTCCAAAGGCTAAATGATTATGATATGTCGTCAAAAAATTCAGCATATTTCTGAAAAAATATCATCATCTTTTTTAAAAAATTGTACAAAAAACAAGTAAATATCTTGATGTTTTTTTGAGAAGATTCTTTATGATTCATCAATCCTGCTGATATCTACTTTTAAGGCGGAATTATACAGCTTTATAGAACATTTTATATTCGTTTTTTGTTTATTTTAGTATAATTGGAATATGGGGGATAATTCCCTATATCATGTGTTAGCTTTAATATCCAAGAACCATAAATATAATAAGATGAAAAGCAGCTTTATTTATTTACTATTTTTGGAAGAATCACATAATCCGCTAAGAATAAAAAGTTTATGCGGATTATCAAAAAACGAGGTAACGAGTTGGCAACCGTTCTGGTTTCTACATACTTGCATCAATTGCGTTGATGTGCAACTCACTTTATGCAAAGGTACGATTTTTTACGGAACATGCAAAACACCTTTGATTTTTCTTTTCAGCAACCGTCAAAAACAATCTTCCGGTTTCGTACCCCGTTCAAAAGGATAGTACAGGCAGTTAGGAAAAGTGAAAAAAATCAGGCATGATTGAAACAGACTGTTACGGTCGTGTCCGCTGCGATTCAAGATAGCCCGTACTTTCCGACAGGAGGCAAGGTCAGGCGGCATAGCCGTTGCGTGGCAAATCTTCCACGGCTTCGCCGAGCGTATTTGCCACGCAAACCCTTGCCCCCGTCGAAAGTCCGGGCAAGATAACGTGTACAGCGGAAACGACCGATCCGATGGGAACAGTCAGAAAAGGATTACATACAGGAATTGCAGTCTGATACCGGGCAGGGGACGACTTTGTGCCAAAGTCCAAAAAGAGGTTCTTTTTTCCAGACGGCAAACTCCCTCACCTCAAAGAAACAGTCTGTGGCTGGCGCACGAAAACATCCGGCCTTATGCGGACTTAACGTCCGCAACCTGCACATGTACGTAATAGAAAGGGAAATGTAATCTTCATCCGCTTTCCCGCATCTTGCCTACACCCTGTATTCCCGGTTCAACACCTGCTCGATCTCGCTCCTCTTGTACAAGACCTTGCCGCCGAGGACATAGTAAGGCAGTGTGCCGTTGCTCCGGTACTCTCCCAGTGTTCTGCGGCTGACTTTCAGCATACAAGCCACCTCCTTGTCGCACAGGTACACGTCTTCTTTTGGCGGAACCGCGCCATCTCTGGAAATGCCGTCAATCATCGCCGACAGCCGGTCGATACGCTCGTGGACGGACTGCATCCACGCGTCGTCTTTCGTCTTCAATTCATTATACATACTCATTGTCTTTAGTTGATACCTCTGTTCAATCCCTTCAAATGGTGCGCCCCCTGTAGCGTGCATCCTTGCGTCTGTCCTCCACTTTCGTGACGACACGCTCCACGTCTTCCGGCAGGTAGTAGGTACGGTTGCCTATCTTGGTATAGGCGAGCGTGCCGTTATCACGCAAGGTCTGCAAGGTGCGCTTGCTGATTCTCAGCTTCAGGCAGACATCCTGGTGGTCGAGCCAGCCGTCCGTTCCTTTCACGCCTTTCAGATTCAGATGGGGGATTTCCTCCACCCTCTGTATGAACCGTTCGATCTTCATGGCAAATTCCTCGAACGCCTTCCTTTCAAAACATACGATTTCCATAACAATCCGATTTTATGTTGATACTCCAAATTCATACCATCCGGAGAAACGTTCGCTTGTGTGCCGGTATCACCATATCAGGCAGTTCCGCACCGTCCCCAACTGTTTCCCCGTTGCAAATAAAAGCAGGAAGAACCGTATTACAATGGAGCTGTCCGCACATGTCATCTCCTGACATAATGTTTCATGGCGGATGATATGACTGCATGTCAAAACCTTCATTCCGGAGGATGTAACGGGGGCGGATGATTTTTTCAGAAGGACACGACACCCCCGTTTCTTTGAAGCAAAGGTAGCCGTCCCCCACCGGAGCGCAAGGCCGGGCCCTTCGGGTCGGCGGGGAAAAAATCATCCTCACGCTCCGCGCTCCGGTATTTTTTCCTGCCGAGCCTTGACGCCGTTCCGGCGGGAGAACGGCGTCAAGGCATACAAAGAAACAGGAGTGCCTGCACAACAGGCCGGATGTATAACCGATAAAATGAAAGAGATATGGCAATGAAAGACTTCAACGAATGGTTCAACCGTTCATACGCGAGACTGAAGGAGAGAATCTCCATCTACCACAGGAAAACAGACGAGGACGTGTTCCACGACGCCTACCTGGCAGTCAGGAAGCAGGTGATGTTCTCAAGGGAAGGGATTGAGAACTGGGAATCCTATTTTTTCGGCTGTTACCGGAAAATGGTGCAGGCCGGAACGAGGGATAACAGCCGCTACTCCTGCCCCGGTGACGAGTATTTCATCACGCTGGGAGAAACGGACGACAGGGAAGAGACGGAAGAGCGGGAAGAGATGCTTACCGGGTGCGACATGCTGGTAAGGGACATACAGAAGTTCCTCAGGCGGCATTTCTCCTACGAAGATTATAGAATGTTCATGCTGCGCTTCTACGAGACGGGCAGCTCGTTCCGTACCATCGCCAGGCACATGGGCGAGAAGACATCGGTGATAACCCGCCGGGCACAGGTCATGCTGGAATCCGTCCGCGCCAACCGGACGTTCACAGCCCGGAGGAGGATGATAGCAGCCGGAGACGCGGCATGATGATGACTATATAATAATGTATAACGAACCAATTAAAAAAAAGTTCCTATGAAACTGACAGTTTACAACAAGAGCAACTCCCACTCGGCACTGACCTACAAGGGCAAGCGGGTGATCACGGTATGCCGCGACGGCAGCATGTACCTCAGCAGGATATTGAGCAACGATCTCAGCCTTCACGCCGGCAACCGGCTGTGCATCGCCCATGACGAGGACAGGCCGAAGGACTGGTACATGTTCGTCTCCGACGACGAGAACGGCTTCACAATCTGGAACGACCCGCGTTGCGCCCGTTTCTCCAACAGCTTCATCGCCGGGATGATACTCGACGTGGCGAAAATGGAGAAATGCGCGGGATTCATGGTGGCGAGGGATCCGGTAAGGGTGGACGGCAAGCTCTGCTACAGAATCATCCTCGACAACCCGATACCGAAGGGATTGAAGGTCATCGGCGCGAGATAGGCACCGGACCACGACAAAAAAAGCGGAAGGGGCATCCGGCAGCAGGTAGAAATACCCGTTGTCGAATGTCCCTTTTCTCGTGCACCTGAAAAAACATAATAACATAATAAAATATGAGGCTGTCCTTATAACGAACTAACCAACCAACATTATAACGACCTTATAACTGCCCGTTCAACCTGGGCAGAACCGGGAAGCCGTCACCGTTCCTGAACCTGTCTATAAAGCAACGCCTCACATAATAGCCAGCCTAAGCCCAATAATTTGTACCTGAGCATGATATGCGTTTCTTTTGCAGCCGACAATGGTCATGTTGTGTTGGCAACATCGACCTCTTTATTAACCATTCAAAAATCAAAGGATAATGAAAAAGAGACAAGAAGCAGAAGCAAGTGGCGGGCAGCGCAGGCTCCCGCCGGAGGAGTACCGCAACACCTTCATGCGGCCCTACAGGATTGAAGACCGCAAGCCGGTTCTCATCAGCCGGAAATTACGTGACACGCTTGAACGTTTCGCCTGCAAGATTGGCGGAAACCGCATGAGCTTTTTAGGTTTATTGGAGAATACCGTCCGGCATCACATCAGGTTCTATACTGGGGATTTTGAGTTTTGTAAGAAGTTGCAAGTCCTTATTTTCATTCAATTAAAAAAGCATTTTGGCGAGATTTCTTTTTCGGGGGTCCTAAAAATGGAAACTTTCATTTTTGGGGGTAGCAAGTTTATGTTTTGGTCTGACCAAAACCGCCTCCTTCCACTCCCGGAGGTCCCGAAGGGGCACATCCCGTTGGTCTATAAAGTGAGTAAAGTAGGAACTGTAAACAAAAAACGTAACCGGATGATACAGAAGAATGATACCGACAAAAACAAGGGTGGACGCCCGGCAAAGGGGCTGTCCGAGAAACGCAAGTACCGCATCACGGTAAAGATGGCAACCGGGGAATACTACGCCCTGAAGTCGAAAGCCAGGAAGGCCGGTGTCTCGGCAAGCGAGATGGTGAGGCAGGCGGTGGACGGGTGCGTGGTAAGGGAGAGGCTCACCACCGAGCAGGCGGACTTCATCCGCAAGCTCTGCGGCATGGCGAACAACCTGAACCAGCTGACCCGGAGGGCACACAGGGAGGGTGTAAGGCTGCATTCCGGACAATGCCGACACCTGCTGCTTTCGCTGGAAACACTCATAGACCGTATCAGCCTATGATTGCAAAGATTGTAAAAGGCGCGGGAGCCAAAGGGATTGTGGATTACATCCTTGACAGGGAAAAAAAGGCTTCGCTTATCGACCACGACGGAGTTTTAGTTTCCGACAACGGCTCGATAGCACGCAGTTTCATCGCCCAGTCCCGGCTTAATCCGAAGGTAGGAAAGTTCATCGGGCATGTCTCGCTCAGCTTCTCCGGGCAGGACCTGCCACGCTTAACCGATGAGCTGATGGTGCGGATAAGCCGGGAATACATGATGAAAATGGGCATCCGCGATACGCAGTATATCATCGGAAGGCATCACGACAAGGAGCATCCGCACGTGCATATAGCCTTCAACCGCATCGACAACAACGGCAGGACTATCAGTGACAGGAACGACCGCTACCGCAGCGAACGCGTCTGCAAGGAGCTTACCCGCAAGTACGGGCTGTACTTCGCGGAGGGCAAGGAGCAGGTGAACACGGACCGGCTGAAAGAGCCGGACAGGACGAGATACGAACTGTATTTTCTTCTTAAAACGGAAGTGGGAAGGTGCGGTGACTGGGACACGCTTATCGCCAATCTGCGGAAACAAGGGGTGGAAGTACGCTTCAAGCACAAGGGGCGGACAGACGGAATCCAGGGCGTGGTGTTCGGTAAGAACGGCTATCCCTTCAACGGCTCGAAGATTGACCGTCAGTTCAGCTACTCCAAGATAGCCGCAGCCTTGAACCGTAACAGTCCTCAGGAACGGCAGGCACAATCCTTCCGGCAAGGCATCAGCCCGGCTTCAGGCGGTGGCGGGGAGCTTATCAGCGGTTCATTGGGGCTGCTGGACCTCATCCCATCATCCTGCACCGAGACTCCGGAGGAAGCCGAGTTCCGCCGGCTGATGCAGCGGAAGAAGAAAAAGAAGAACAACAAGGGATTCAGAATTTAACAACAACTTAAAAAAATCAAGATGAAAGAAAACACAGAAACCATCATTGCCATGCTGGAAGAACTGCTGACCGTCAGCAAGAGCCGGCAGGCATCACAAAGCGGCTGTACAAACATGGATATTACCTCCATCAAGGCCTTAATTGAGGAAGCCGGCCGCCGTAACCACGAACGCACAGAGGCTGAACTGGCGAAGTTCGCCCACGGTATTGTGGACTGCCTGAATACGGTCAACAACCGGATAGACAGGATTGCCCGGGGGGAACAGCCTGATTTCGGGGAAATCAGAAAACTGCTGGAGCAGGCCGTCAAAAAGACGGGCGGGGCAGATGTCCGGCACACCATCAGCGAGACCCGGCACTCGTTCGCTCTTGAGAACAGATGGGACTGGGCGGTTGTTATCGGTATAGTCCTTCTGATGGCATTGTTAGCCTCGGCGCTCTATTTCGAGAGAAGACAGAATTACGACCGCACAAACAATGACCTGAAGTACCGCTACATCAGGATGAAGGGCGAAGCATCGCCCGAAAGCATCTCCGGGCTGGAAAACCTCTTTGAATTCAACCGGGACAACGGGAAAATCAAACAGATGCGCAAGGATGTGGAAACCTACGAGGAGGCGGTACGCCGGCAGGCCGCCCTCATCGAGCAGGCACGTCTGAAAGAACGGGCGGCAAGGGAACAGGAGGTCAGGGCCGATACCCGGTCCGTACATTATGCCCTGCCGTGGAAAACGTCCGGTCATACGGCAGTCCTTCCCATGCCCCGTACCGTTCCGGACATTTCCATGCATTGCAGGTTAAGACAATGAAAAATCATCAATCAAGAAAATACAAGCATGGCTACAGTAAAAGTTAAATTCCGTGCATCTTCCGTCGGAACGGGAGAAGGCACACTGGTTTATAAGGTGACGCACAGACGGGTGACAAGACAGATTACCACCGGCTACAGGCTTTATCCGCAGGAGTGGGATGGAGCGCATTCGAAGGTTGTCATTCCCTCAGACAGGGACAGTAGGCGTCAGGCTTACCTGAAGGCGTTGGAAGAGAAGATTGCGGATGACATGACCCTCTTTCGGGAAATCATCGCACTGCTGGACTGCACAGGCGGGCATTACACGGCGGACGAGGTGGTGGGACAATACCGTATCCCTCCGGAAACCGGCGGCTTCATGTGTTTTGCCAGGAGCCTGACCACGGAACTGAAACGTACAGGCCGGGAACGTACGGCCGAGCGGTACACCACTGTTCTGAACAGTTTCAGACGTTTTCTGGCGGAACGCGGCGACATCCCTCTTAACCGGATAGAATCCGCACTGATGGTGGAGTACGAGAGCCATCTGAAAGCGGAAGGCATCTGCCCCAACAGTTCCTCCTTTTACATGCGGGGGTTGCGGGCGGTTTACAACCGGGCGGTGGAGAAGGGGCTGACCGTACAGCGGAATCCCTTCAGGCATGTCTATACCGGAATAGACAAGACGGTCAAACGCGCCATCCCGCTGAAAGCCGTAAGGCAGATCAGGGACCAAGACCTGAGGCTGGAGCCGACCATGGATTGGGCAAGAGACCTTTTCATGTTCTCGTTCTACACACGCGGCATGTCGTTCATCGACATGGCATACCTGAAGAAATCCGACCTGAAGAACGGAGTCCTGTCATACCGCAGACAGAAGACCGGACAGCGGCTGTTCATCAAATGGGAGAAACCCATGCAGGAAATTGTCAGCAGGTACGACACCTCCGGGACACCTTACCTGCTGCCTGTCATCAGGGATATGCGGACAGACGGAAGAAAGCAGTACAAGTCTGCCGCCCACAGGGTGAACCGTCTCCTGAAAAAACTGGGGATGCGGCTCGGACTGGCAATCCCCCTCACCATGTATGTCGCCCGCCACGGATGGGCCAGCATTGCCAAAAGCAGGAACATCCCGGTTTCCATTATCAGCGAGGCGATGGGGCATGATTCGGAAAAGACCACACTGATCTATCTGGCTTCATTGGATACATCCGCGATAGACAAGGCCAACAGCCTTATCCTGAAAGCATTGTAGGATGAAACATAGAGAAAGACCGGGATATTGTCGGACAAATCCGGCTTTCTCTCCGGAAGAGAAATTACTGTAGTAAAATTATGAAAAAAGTTGCAGACAGACAACAAAAAACAATAAAAAAATCAATCCGCGATATAAAAACATCGGGCATCCGTCCGTCAAACGGGCTTCCATGCTCGATATTATCTCATTTATTACCCTGATTGTCAGTAGTATATCACATGTATATTTCTCTTCCGGAGAGAAATACAAGCCATGAGCCTCCATGCGCCTTTGCGTATGTCCTTCCCGCCTGATGCGGGAATGTTTAACGAAACCTTTGCAATAACGACAGACCGGCCTGTCAATACTAATGAGACAACAAGAAAAAGAAAAAATATGAAAAAACTGATCCTCGGTGTTTTCCTTGCCGTTTGCTGGTGTACAGGCACCGCCAACGCGCAGGATATAGCAGCAAAGACCAATCTATTGTATTGGTCAACCACAACGCCCAACTTGAGCCTGGAATTCGGGTTGGGTCAACGCACGACCCTCGACCTCACGGGTGCCTACAACCCATGGACGCTGGACAAGGACAAGAACAAGAAAATCAGGCACTGGCTGGTCATGCCTGAGTTCCGCTACTGGCTCTGTGAACGCTATAATGGCCACTTCTTCGGTCTGCACAGCGGCTATGCCTTCTACAACATCAGCGGCGTGAGAATCCCTTTCCAGAGCAAATCCACCAAGGACCACCGCTACCAGGGATGGGCCACGGGTGTCGGGCTTTCATACGGATACTCCTGGATTCTGGGCAAGCGTTGGAACCTCGAAGCCACGATCGGCCTGGGCTACATCTACACGAATTACGACAAGTACGAGTGCGCCACCTGCGGCAAGTTCAAGGGCAGTCAGGACAAACACTACTTCGGCCCGACCAAGGCGGGTATCTCCCTGATATACATAATCAAATAACAAGGAAATGACTATGAGACGCTTATATATCATACTATTGCTGATATTGGCAGGTAGTCCCGTGATGCTACATGCCGAGAACGAAACCAGTTACCTGCCCTCGATCGGAATCCGTCAGGGAGGTGTCGTCAAGCAGGGCCGCACGGTCGAGCTGACGATGTCCGTGGATTTGAGCAAGGCCAAAATCCGCACGCAGCACACCGTGGCGCTGACGCCCGTGCTCGTGTCGGCGGACGGAAACCGGGAGATAGCCTTTCCCCCGATTGTCATCGACGGCAAGACCCGCCACAAGGTCTATCTGAGGGCGCAACGCCTCGAAAGCGTGGAACTCCCGCCTTTTCACGACGATTCGTCACAGGTAATCATACGCCACGGCAGCAAGAACCAACAATACGACTACGCGGCTGCCGTGCCCTACGAGCGGTGGATGCTCGACGGGCGGGTCGAGCTCCGCGAGGAGGTACACGGCTGCACCAACTGCGGCGAGGGCAAGGCCGAACAAGGCCTGTGGAGCGGCATCCTGCCCACCTTTATCCCCGATTACCGTCTCGATTCCATAGCCCCGGAACCCGAACCGGTGAAGGTGCGTGCCGAGACCCGTACCGCGCGGTTGCAGTTCCGGCAGGACAGCTACAATATCCTGCCCGGGTTCAAGGACAACCGTGCCGAACTGGACACCGTTTCCAACTCCATCGAACTGGTAAAGAAGAATGCCGACGTCAGGATTATCGGTATCTACATCACCGGTTACGCCTCTCCCGAGGGCAGCATGGCGCATAACATGACCCTCTCCGAGAACCGCGCCAAGGCACTGGCCGACTATATCCGCCGCCACGATGCCATATCGCCCGACATGCTCCACGTGGACTGGAAGGGCGAGGACTGGGAAGGCTTCATCCGTGCGCTCGGCGACTTCCCGAACCTGCTCAAGCGCGACGAGGTGTATGAGGTCATCGAACGCTATCCCGACGAACGGGACTTCTGCGAGTTGCAGCTCCAGAAACTCGTGCCGCCAACCATTTACCACAGGCTGCTCACCGAGATATACCCCGCGTTGCGCCGCAATGAGTACCGCATCGAGTACAACGTGCGCAACTTCAACCTCGAAGAGGCACGCCGCATGGTCGATGAGCGTCCCGACCTCCTGAGTCTGTCGGAAATGTACAAGGTGGCCGGCTCCTACGGGAAAGGCACGCCCGGGTACGACAAGGTGATGGCCACCGCGGTACGCTATTTCCCCGCTTCGCCCGCCGCGCTCAACGAGAATGCCGTGAACGCCATCTCACGTAAGGAGTACGCCAAGGCAGTGGAACTGCTCGAAAAGTCGGAAGTCACCGCGAAATCTGCCGAACTGCTGACTACGCTCGGCGTGGCATACGCCGGAGCGGGACAGTATGACAAGGCCGAAGATGCTTTCCGGCGTGCCGCGGAGGCCGGCTCCGAGACGGCCCGGCACAACCTCGAAGAGGTGCGGCAGGTCATCGACCAGTTATAGACGAAAACCATAAGCGAGAAGTTATAAAAACCATTTTATTAATTTTTTAAACAACAAAAAGATGAAAGTCAAGAGTTTTTTATTGACAGCTTTAGCAGCGTCAATGACGTTTGTTGCATGTGACAACAACGACAATGAAATGGGACAGCTGGACAACACTCCCAAGAGTGTGAGCATCAACCTGTCCAATGTGATCTCAACCAGAGGTGCCGGTCAAGCGATAAAAGACGACTCAAAGGTTTCTTTGGCAGATTTACAGGTATTCTTTACAAACGGAACGACCCTGTATAAAGGAAAGACAGTAAGCGGAACTGAGGCAGTCCACTACTTTTCCACTAAAGGCGGTTTTGACAGTCGTGACGATCGGGTATTCCATTTTTTACCTGCCGAGGTGAACAAGGTAATCGTTGTAGGTAACAACGGTAGTGAAATAACTGAAGCTACTACTTATGAAGATTTACAAAAAAAACTGGCAATCGCCGAGCAGCAAGATCCGCAAAAACTTGACCTTTACAAAGAAGTTGAATTGACTTCTGTGGAGGGGCAAGACGATTTAGGACACCCGCTTTACAAAGCGAATGTGGTGCTTGAACCGCGTGTATCCAGAATCGAAATCGGCGCATTCAAGTATAATGCTATTGCTGAAGGCACCCCACGTAAGTATACGAGCATTGAGGTTCAACAGGTTATGTTGAACAACTATTTTACAACAGCTGATTTTCAAGTTGGAACAGCCAGTACCGTATCCAAGGAAGAAATCACAGCAGCTTCTGTGTTCGGTATTTTCGACAAAGCTGCCCAAGCAGGCGCAACAAACCCCGTATGGTATAGCGACGTGTTCAGTGCTGACGAATCTGTAGATCCTGTAACCAAATTGCAAGTAATTACATTGGATGCAGCTGCACAGTATGAGCATGCTTACACAGAAAGAAATGTCCGCCCTGCATATCACTTCTTCCCTAAAGATGATGCGATTGGCACCACCAACCATCCTCAGGTACTTGTAAAATTGATCGGTACAAAGTCTGATGGAACTAAGGAACCTCTTTACCTGGCTACCAGTACATTCAATCCGGCTGTTACAGCAGATTTCGCCAAGATTTACGTCATGAACTTTGAATTTGATGATGAAGACTTGGATAATCCTCAAAAATGTGTGGAGGTAACTGTTGACGTCATGAGCTGGGATGTAGTTCCCGTCACTCCTGAATTTTAATAATTGATAACCCGATACAGAGGGCTAAAGTTCCGCCCTTTGTATCCTTTAACACTTCAATCACATATATATATGAAATTGACGAATATTGTTTTCTGCCTGACGTTGCTCGCCGGAGCCGCCACATCCTGCATCCGTGAGGATCTGGACGACTGCCTGAGCACGAACAAGTTGTTGCTCAGTTACAAGGGCGACGGCACCACGGAGATATTCCCCGACAAGATCTGCCGGGTGGAGATGTTCATATTCGATGCAGAGAATCGATGCGTCAATTCGAGTATCTTACCAGAGGAACAAGTTAAGGGCCGCACGGCTATGCTTCCCCCGCTCGCTGCCGGTGATTACCGGATTGTCTGCTTGGGGAACACCCACCACACGAAGGTCGATGGCATCGCCACGGGCGATTTCGGCCGGATGCTCTTTGCCGCCGGGGATTATTTCGACGAGAAACAGGTTGCCGGCAACGATTCGCTTTACTATGCAGCCACCTCTTATACCGTACTGCCTTACAGCGGTCGTGAAGAGGAGAACCAGACCAAAACCATAGAGTTCGCCAGCTCTCACTACGATTTGTTGGTGGAAGTGGCCGGAGTTCCCGCCACAGGAAACCGAGCAGGCTCGCTGCCTGTGCTTGAGATATGCGGAGTCTCACCCTGTACCGATTTCAAGAACCGGACCTGCGGGGAGGCGACCGACTATTTGCTTGAAACAGAATACGAGGCCGGGAAAGCGTTGCTCACAGCCCGTACCAATATAATGCGTCACAAGGATCACGAGAACGTGAATATCCGCTTGAGCGCCGTTCCGAACGGAGAGACGCTGGCCGAAGTCAACCTCGCCGAGTTCCTTGCCGACAATCCCGTCATAGACTGTTCCAAACACGAAGTGATCATCCCGATACGTATCGAGTTCAAGTCGGGAGAAATCACGGTAGGCGTCCCCGAATGGTACATCGAACAAGTGAAACCTGAGTTTTAAGATCGAACCCAAAAGAATATGCTGAACACAAGAAAAATATTATACTGGGCGGTTACAGCGGTATGCTGTGGCTTGTTGCCTTTCGGGTGTGTCAAGGAGGATGCCGCATCGCTCGGCGAACGGCACGATGTGGCGGTGCGGCTCAATGTGGGGACACGTGCCGTCAGCGAAACCGACGGTACGCCTACCGATGCAGAGTCTGCCATCCATACACTTCGTGTCTATGCTTTCGTAGGCGGCCAGCCTGCGGGCCATTACTTTACAGACGATGTGGAAAACCTTCCGCACACGTTCTTCATGGATCTTACTTTTTATTCGACTACAACGCAGCAAGTGGACTTCTACGTCGTGGCAAACGAAGGAGCCATGTTGGTTCAAGGTTCGGGTGCCCCCGAGTCTCTGTCTGAGACAACATCGGAAAACCAGTTGAAGGCATATTGGTTCACTGAATTGCGGGACGTAACGACCTACGGCCTTCCGATGTTCTGTGAACAGCAGGCAACACTCGACTTCACGCATGTAAGCGATGAAATCCCGACTGATCCCGAACATACCGGACATACCCTGCTTGATTACGACATCACGTTCGAGTTGCAACGCCCCGTGGGGAAACTCGGCGTATTTGCAGCCAAGCCGCAAGGCGAGACCGGAGAGTTGCGGATAACAGGACTGACAATGCTGTCTTCCGGTACACTTACACGTAACTACCTTATGCCGCAGACCGATGAAACGCTGAAGGACATAACGAGCATCGTCGGAGACTTTGAGTTGGAAGTGGTCGGGGAAGCGGTAACTAAAGAGTTGGCTAACGGCATCAGCGAAGATGAACGGAAGAATCCGGAAAATTATACCGCTGTGCTGAATGTGCCTTTCTACCCGTTTGAGAACCCGTGGGGCAGCAGCGCTTGGAATGCCAAGGGCGATGAGAAAGGCAACGTTCTTCAAATCGATTACTCATTCGGCGAAGGGAATGCACGCACCGGGTTGGTTTACCTGCCCCCGATTGTGAGAAACCGCTATTACACGGTGTGCTGCCTGATGCACAATGACGGCAAGATAACAGTTGAATATACGGTAGCCGACTGGGAAGGTGTAACATATCCGCTCGAATTTGACTATCCGAGTTACGAGAACCCTATCACACCGGCAAACGGCACTTCACTTCCCGGAGGAGGGAAATATCCTCAGCCGACAGTCTGGTTTAACTCTGATCCTGATTCCCCACTCGGAAGTTACTCGTTCAGTTTCAAGATGACAGGTCCCACCGGACAGAAGTGGACTCCCACGTTGCTCAACAATCCCGGAAAATTCAAGGTGTCGGTTTACCAGAATGGGACGGAGATTGCGGATGCCGACAAATGGGTGGCTTCCCCGGACGCTTATGAAATACGGGTCAGGGCAGTGTCAGCCGAGAATGTAGGTGACACCGTAAGTCTGGGTATCAGTTATAAACCGACTTGGAGCGAAGCAAGTTCGCTGCTGTTGATTAACGGACTGACCAACGACCTGAAATGGGAAGAAAGCACGCTTGCCGAAACTATTGTGATAAAACAAATAGAAATACCTCAAAATTGACGAGCTATGAAACAGCTATTACATCATATTGTTTTCTGCTGCATGGTGGTTTTGTGTTTTACCGCCTGCGACAAGGATGACGCCTTGTGCGTTTCCGGATCGGGAGGAGACGGCAACAGTATCATACTCGACCTTGCATCCGCATCGTTACCCGTGACCCGTGCGACCGTCCAAGCTACAGGTGCGGAAATCGCGGTCAGCCATCTTGATGTGCTGATTTTCAAGGAAGACGAAACGAAAGTATGGCACGAACGGGTAAGAGGCAGTGCGGGTGGTAGCGGTAAAATCACCTTGTCCGCCAAGAGAAGCGATTTTGCTGCAGATGAGGCATATTGGGTATATCTGATAGCCAACAGCACAGCGGATGTCAGCGTGTTCGAAACCAAAGACTTCGATTTAGGCGATCTCAAAGGAATGGTGCAGGAAGACGAACGTATCCACGTAACCGGACTGGACGTCATCGGTGCTCCACAAACATTCCTGATGGACGGCGTCGCCTATCCGAAAGAGACGAACGAGCCTGAAACCGTGGCTCCCGTCGTGCTGAACAACGGAACGGAGGCCGACAACACGGAGTTGCAGGTGGTTCTGCGCCGTGCGGCAGCCAAGATTGTGGTCAAGATAAGCAAAGGTCAATACGTGGAGTTTGATAACAGCCCGGCAGCCAGTAACGCAGGATACTACTTGCGAAACATGCCTTACACTACATCTGTGGTACCACCCGTGAGTATGGATGAAGACTATGCCAAGCTGAGAACCCCTGATTTGTTCAACGGCGACTATTTTGATTGGACACCAGAGGTAATTACCGTGACGGCTTATGCTTATGCCCATGTTTGGGAAGATGCAAGTACCCTGGAAAAGGAGGTGCGCCTGATTGTAAACATCCCGATGAATTATACGCCTCACAATGAAGACGGTTCTACCGGAGATCCGCAATTCATGGAGAGCAGCTATTACCAGATTCCGGTCAGTGCGGCCAAGAAATTGAACCGCAATACCTGTTACGAAGTCTTGGTTACGGTCAATGCCCCGGGAGGCAGCAACCCGTTGAAACCGGTTGAATTGACAGATATAGCGTACTCAGTATACGATTGGGAGAAAGAACAGATAAATGTCGGTGGCGAAGACAACCGTCCCGCATATCTCACGCTGAACGAGTACGAGATGGAGATGCACAACATGGAAGAGGACAATACAACACTGGAGTTTGCCTCTTCATCGGAAGTGACAGCAGAAATCACTAAAGTATATTATATCAACAAGTTCGGACAGGAGCAGGAGTTGGAAAAAACCAATAACAGAAGCAATCCGGATGAATGGGGCGAGCAAGACGGCTGGGATTACAAAAACCGCTGTACGATTAAGATTACACCTGATGAAAACATCACGGGTAATATCAATATCTATGGTGACATTCCAGGCAACAATGCTGTGAGGTTCATCGAGTTCACGGTTAGAAATAAGGAAGGTATTTCCCGCCCTGTCACGGTGGCACAGTATCCGTTGACCTATATCACGAATGTGGAAGGATATTATTCTTATCGCGATGACTTTGTGAGCACAGCTTCAGATGGAACCAGAGGTGTCACTACATGGGAACTTCTGGCAGGAAAGGAAGTAAACAAGGGACAGCAGTATTCTTCCGAACAGGTTCCATATGACGAAAGCACAGCTTGGATATGCGGATGTTCTTGGAACAGAAATAGATGGTCCTACAGCAAGAATGGAACGGGATTCTTCGGTTCTAAAATTGCACAAAAATTTAATAGTGAGACAGGTTTGTGTACTATTTATTATGCACGTTGGTCTGAATCCAGAACTCGGAGGCCTTACAAATATACTTACAATACAACTACGGGTAGTGTTAATGGTCTTAACAATCACCGTATGTACCATGTGACCATCACAGCAACTTCGGACGAATACACCTTGGGGCGTCCCCGTATTACAGATGGCAAGACAGATCCGGGTGAAGACAATGCCGTGGTGGTATCACCGTCGTTCATGCTTGCCTCCCAATTAGGGGCGGTGATGGCTGCCGACAATGTAAATATGGCTGCTGAGCACTGCGAACGATACGTGGAGGTGGCAAGGGACGGAACGGTATATGATGACTGGCGCTTACCAACAAGGGCTGAGATAGAGATTATTTATAAATACCAGAATGATTCGGATGTGATGGACGAAGTGCTTGCTGGCGATAGGTATTGGAGCGCGTCAGGTCGTGTTCCCAAACCGGGCATTGGCCAAACTGAGGACCAAGCTATCCGCTGCATACGTGATGCCTATGACAAGAAAACCGGTAAATAGAAAGGAGGATGTATATGGATAAGAATATGATACAAAGATGGATACATACGGGCATGGTTCTGGTTGCGATAGCTGTTCTGTTGGTTTCCTGCCGACAGGATGAGTGGTTGGACCCGTCACCCGCAGCCCGCGAAGGCTACGTGGCGCTCAGGTTCAGCGCAGATATTCCTGCCATGGAGAAAGTGACCACCCGTGCGGTCGACCCCGATGGTGGCGGCGTGCAGGACATGACGCTGTTCTGTTTCGACAGTTACGGTCTTTTCATCACGACTGTAGATGCAAATGTCAACGAGGAAACGGTCAACACGGGAACGTTCCAGGCCGAAGTGCCCGAGAATACCCGGACCGTACATTTTGTTGCCAATCAGGTGATGACGGATTTCGAGCAGGACCAGTTCCGCAACAAGTCGGAATCGGAAGTGATGGCACTGCTCGAAGGTTCTTCCGGACGTATGATTTGCTGGGCGCGTTTCGCATGTGACAATTCCACCGATGAGTTGAAGAAACAGGACATAGCCCAGCAGATGAGCACTGCGGGAAACAATATTAAAATGCTCCGTAACCATGCCAAGGTATCTGTCAATAATCCTAAAGACAATGGCTATTTTACCGTGAACGGCTTTGCCGTTTATAATACAAATGCCTTCGGTACGGTGGCCCCGTTCCATCCGGAAAAAGGCTTTGATTTCACCGAGGCCGACTGGCAGGCTGATGACTTCGTCACGATTCCGGCTAATGATGCCAAGTTGAGCGATGTGACGGACGTGACCACGAATATGGGACAGTACATTTTCGAGAGTGAGAACAGTGCGGACGATCCGGTCAGCATCATCTTGTACGGACGTAATGAGGGAGATACGGAAGACCGCTATTACCGCGTGATGCTGGTGAATGAAGAAGGAGACCAGATACCCATTCGCCGGAATCACGATTACCAGTTGAATATTACGGGCAGACTCTCTTTCGGGCAGGCTACTTTTACCGAAGCGTTGGAGGCGGCTGCCACGAACAACGTGTGGATTTCCATTTCCGACCGCGTGAACGAGGTGGAGGACAGCGAATATATCCTCGCAGTGGCTCAGACAGACCATGTACTTGGCTCGGAACTTGCCGGTCATACATACACGCTTTCATATACCGTCAAAGGTAAAGACGAGAAAGAAATAACAGCAGCTGATAGGGCAGATGTGACATGGATAGACAACCTCGTGGCCCAGCAGAAAATTAGAAATGATTTCGAGATTGGCGACGATGGCGTAGGCAGAGGCACGATTTTTATTAATCTGCTTTCAATGGGTGCCAACGAAAAACTGGAGGGTACCCTGCTCGTGAAACACGGACGGTTGCAACGTAAGATCAAGGTCATCATGGTGAAGGAACAATCATTTGTTCCCTCATGGGTAGGTACACAGATTTATGGAGGAATGAACCCGACAGATCCAACCAAAGACCGTTCACACGTAACGGTAATGTTTACTGTTCCGGAGACTTGCCCGAAGGAACTCTTTCCGATGAAGGTCTATATCTCTGTCGGCGGACTGGACATTCGTCCGGAATCGGGCATGGCTCTTACTCTGGTTCGTGATGGCGAGAAAGACTGGTACAGTAGCGGTGACATCAATCCGGAACCGGACTATAAATATCTCTACATCGCGGAACAGCCCGGTGTGCAGCGTGTTTATTTCGAGAACATCCTGTCTCAAAACGAAGACTATCAAGGCAGGCTTTATATTGAAGCTGACCACTTCGAGACTATGGAACGGGTGTTTACCTACTCGGATGACAGGAACTCCATTACAGTAACCGGCCTGAGTGCCTACAATGCCGATGGGGGTGGTATTGAAGGATACCCTGAGGACGAATTGATTCTTTATCGCCTGGTGCCACAGAAAAAACATGCCAACGTGCAGTTTGACCTGCAGTTGATTACAAAAGTGGGCGACGGAGTGGAGGGTGACTTGCTGGGAACTCCGTTCAATGCAGGAGGAAAGGATGAATTTCTGCTCTATTCGCAATATTTGGATTATTATGAGGATGGTGAAGAGGGCAAGGCCGGTGTGACGGAGTTCGACTGTAATTTCTACCCCGAAGAATCGGACTTGTGGTGGCGTGAGAATAATCCCAATGGTGGACGTATGCTGATGTTCAAGCCGAGACCCAAAATAATCAATCGACCCGCCCCGAATGTAGGAAAATACTCCATCTATATGAAATCCAACCGTCCCAAGAGTGCCGAGGTAGTACGTATCGCCTCCAATGTGCCCGGCAGGGATGCTGTGCTGTCGGAAGACGACAATGGTGTTAATAATGAATATGGCGGCAATTCCTACCGCAGTGTCACCTTCGAGTTGGCAAACTACAATCCGTTCCGCTTCGGGGCAAGGCTGAAATATGACAATGGAAGTGAGCAAGGAAAAGAACCGGACCGTGCGACGAATCCGAATGCGGATGTCCCCGAACTTCTCACGCCGTTGGAGTGGACTTACGAACCCGGTAAACCGGTGAACATAGCCATTGACATAACCAGTTTCGCCGGTTCGGACGGCAAGTCCGTGGACCCGTTCGGCGAGGAGTTCGAAATCTATATCGACGCCCCCATGCTGGCTTTGGGCAGCAATCCCGGTCTGGACGGCAAACTCTACGAGGCAAGTCCGGGACGCTTTGTCTATAAGGTGGATGCCGACCGCGATAAGGAACGGAATTCTTTCCCGGGTTCGAATGTCGTCAATAAGGACAATACTCCTGATGCAAACGTGAACCAGACTGGCGAACGCAAGACCCTGCACTTCACCACGAAGAGCATCGTGAGCGCGGGCGACATCGTCATCTCTTCCAACGAGGAAAAGGTCGTGTTCTACTCCAAGACCTTCCGCGTGACGAACAAGTCGATGGGCGGGAACATCTACTACGAGGATGAATCCGGCAGCCGGCAACCGATCCCTTCCAGTGCGTTCGTCGCGTTCGAGCGCGTCAGCAACAGCAGCCGTATCGGTGCCGTCACCGTGACTGCCGATGGTCGGTACGAACTGCGTCTGCGCAAGGAGTACACCTTCGACTGGTACACCAATCCGGTGCAGTTCCATTACAAACTAGGCGGCAAGGTTTACCACCGCACATACGAAAGTTTGTCTGACTTGTTCGATAATCAGGGAGATGTGGTACTCACCTTGGAGAACTGAGAGGTTGAATGATACAAACGGAAACTCCGGGCGCTTCCACGTTCGGAGTTTTTCATAACACGATACGAAACATGAAAATTTTGAACCTTGCCTTTTTCGCGTGTCTCTTCTGTGCAGGAATCGTATCCTGCGCGTATGCCCAAAAGCAGCAGGAGAAGACAAAGGAATTCCGTCTGCCCGACGTGCCCGTCACGTTGACGGCACCCGAAGACCGTGCCGCTTACCTTTCCCTGCACTACTGGGACCACTTCGACTTTGCCGACACGTCACTCATATCCCGCCCCGAAATCACCGAGCAGGCGTTTGTGGACTTCATCAGCATACTGCCCCATACTCCCAAGGCGCAGGAAGCGGTCGACACCCTTTTCCGCCGCGCCCTGGCCGACAGGGAAATGCTCTATCATTTCATCTCGCTGGGCGACAAGTACCTGTACGAACCCAACTCTCCCATGCACGACGAGGAACTGCATATCCTCTTTCTGCGTGCCTTGGTCAACCATCCCGGACTGGAAGAGACGGACAGGATACGTCCCCGTCACCTGTTGGAAATGGCGTTGAAAAACCGCTCGGGAGACGTGGCGGCGGATTTCACCGTTGTTTGCCGCGACGGCAGCAGCAGACGGCTTTCCGACATAAAGGCCGGTTACGTGCTCGTCTATTTTAACGACCCCGATTGCGAGGACTGCCGCCGGGTGAAGGAATTGCTCTCCCAGTCCCCGGTTGTGAACGGCCTGTTGGAGTCCGGTCGCCTGAAACTCCTCTCCGTGTGCGTGGAGGGCAAGACCCCCGCGTGGGAAAAGGCGGAATTTCCCGCCGGTTGGATAGACGGCTATGACGACGGTCAGCGGCTTACCCGTGAACAGGTGTACGACCTCAAGGCGATGCCCACCCTTTACCTGCTCGATGCGGAAAAGCGGGTGATACTCAAGGACGCTTCGTTCGGGCAGGTGGAAGAACGGTTGTCCTGAAACATGCCTCATGAAAAGGAGCCTGTGGGGACATCCGGAAAAGACAGTAAGGAAAACAACCGTTTCAGGGGCTTTCACCGCCCCTGGAATGTTCACACATCCGCTTTTGCTGATGATTATAATCATTCTTTCCATTACATCGCTATTGAAATTTCATGGAACGACCGGTTAAGACGGTCAGCGAACATCGTCAGGTACTTGTCGATATTCTCGGTGGTAATCTTACAGTACTTTTGGGTGGTGGTTATGTTCGTGTGACCCAATACCCGGCTCACACTTTCAATGGGGACACCCTTGCTCAAGGCCAGCGTTGCGAATCCATGACGGCTCGAATGGAATGAGATGTTCTTGCTTATCCCGCATTCCCTTATCATCTGTTTCAACGGCTTGCAGATTGACCAATAGTTCAGGCTGGGAAACACAAGCCCGTTCTTCTGGAACCTCTCGTAACGTTTGATGATCTGCAGGGGAATATCCAGCAGCTTCACCTGGAAATTCACTTTCGTCTTATGCCGCTTTGATAATATCCATGTCTCACCGTTCACTTCCGCAATGTCATCGGTGGTCAGCTCCTTTATATCCACGAAGGACAGCAAATGGGTTTCTCGGTGTCAGCCCGTTGTAATGGGCCTTGGCTACGATTGTTTTCAGCCACATGCAGTTTGACCACACACTGGCGTTATGAAGCCCCGCATCAGTGGAGAGATAGATTTCATACTCCTTGATGAAGTCGGGGGTAAGCTCAAGCATGGAAATGTCACTCCGCCTGTAGCATTTCCTTATGAACGCAGCCAGATGGTTCCTTGACCTTACCCGCACTTGATACGAACCTTTTGCCCGGTCTATGCCGATGCGCTTCTTGAAGCTCTCATTATCCTTGTCGAACGCACCGAGCAGGGTTTCGTATTCCGTACCGAGTCCCTGAAAGGCGTTACATACCATTTCAGCCGTAACGAACGCTTCCCTGTCCGAAAGGCGCTGATAATGCCTGATGATTTGAGCCTTGATGTTGTCAAGGGCGAGATTAATGTCCCGCGCCTCCCTGCTCTTCCCTTTCGCCCGGTTGCCCTTTGCGTCCCAAAGCTCTTTGGCGATGGTCTGCTTGCAACTGAACTGGGCTACGGAACCGTTGATTGTCACCCGTCCCATAACCGGGACAATACCGTTTTTCTCCTTGCTGCCGTTCACGTAGAACAGCACTTTGAATGTACTTCTCATAATCCATTTTTCTTTCGATACAAAATTAGTTATCAGCGAGTTATACATTGCTATGCAAAATGAGGCAAGTAGTGGAAACAATCTCCGATGACCTATGAATTAATCCGGTTACCGGGTAATGATTTGAAAACCGTTCGCCTTCGTTACCTTTCGTTTTCCTGCATTTTGGCATTGGAGAGGTCTTCATCGGTTTTCCTCATAAATCATTGATTATCAGTTTTACCATCATCATTTATTCGTTTCTGATTGATTTTTCCAGAGATATAGATTATTCTTGTACATTATATTCATTCTTTGGGGGTGTGGTGAGAAAGAAAAGACAGGGAATCTGGGAGAAACAAAATTGTATTTCGACGAACGTCTTTCTTCAATATCAGCCGATGGTGATTCTGCTTTCTGGATAGGCAGCGAAGCCGGTGATATATGGTATATGAAGCAACGTCGGCTTCAGCCTTATAATATAGGGGCCGACCGTATATATAAGGTTGTAACAGATTCGGTTCTTTCTGATGTCCGCATTTGCTGGATAGGCATTCGGAACTCAGGTTTGCAGAAATGGGCGCTTGGTGAAGAAAATGTTCGCCTTGTTGAGAAATATCCTATATGTAACAAAGGATGTAATTATTCGGTATATGATATTCTCTTAACCGACAAAAAGGTTTATGTAGCTACCAGTCAAGGCTTGTATGCTATGTCACATTCGGAGAAAGACAGTTTAAAGTTGATTTTCCTTCAGATAACAGTGAAACTGCACGTTCCGGTAAGCCGTTTATCGTAAACAACATCCGTAAATACGAATCGGATTATTTGCTGTGTGCTACCCAGAATGGACTGATCCGAATAAACCTGGCCAATGGCAAAATGGAAGTTACCCATCAGGATGAGCATATTTACAGTGTTTCTGTATATGATAATAAGGTGTATTTGCTTGCCGACAAGAAGTTGTATGTAGAGGATATTTCGGCACAGTTGCAAATATCCGTGGCTTATTTTTGTAGTATAGGTCTCTATTTTCTTGTTTAATGCTTAAATGTTTATAAGAAGCATTACCTTTGCACTCATGAGTAAGCAATCAGCATTTGACTATAAGATTCTGGCAAGTTACCTTCTTCCCAAAGGCATACTTAAGTTCTTCGACGTTACAGCCGTTAACGAAGACCACACTGGCATTATTGAAGAGACTGGTAATGAGCGCGTCCTTCTTCACATCTATCTTGACGAAAAAGATGCACGGGAAGAAGAGTGGCACGACCTTAAGCCCAATGGTTTCACGGAAAGCCGTCAGGTTAACGACTTTCCTATCCGTGATCACAAGGTCGTTCTTCATGTCAGACGTCGCAGACGGTTAACGGCAGAAGGCAGAACATAATCCTTGACAGGTACTCGTTGCTTGCTGATAACACCAGCTACTCTAAGGAGTTTGCTGATGTCTTAAAAAAAATATTTGGATACTACCGATACGCCCGCTCGCGGGCTATACTTACGGTAGATGGCATAACCTGGAACGTGGCTTACAAGGATCATCTGGAGCCGTTTCGTTATTGGGGAC
>NZ_DS981430.1:91083-92375 GCF_000154845.1 Phocaeicola coprocola DSM 17136
CTTAAATTTGGTAAGTGGCAATATCCCATAGCAACGAAAGTGATAATATTCAGATTTTCTCTGTTAGTACAATGTTATAATTATAGGTTTATATGCAAAAGTAAAAAAGAAAATCCCACTCACAATAACTGCAAGTGGGATAATCATTTTAAAGTAAATTCTTCATTGCATCGTCCATTTGTTCATTATCAAAGCTATCAAGGTATATTTGGGTGGTTGCTAAATCAGAATGCCCTAACGCTTCACTTATCAATGCTATGTTTACTCCAGATTTTTTAAGAACACTGGCAAATGAGTGGCGAGCAACATAGGTTGTAACGTTAGCTTCAACCCCAAGTTGTGCTGCAAGCAGTTTTAGGTTTTTATTGACTTTGCCAAGTAGCTTGTGTATTCTGTTCTGTTTCTGTAAGGCGGTTTTGTGAACCTTACTATCCAAAATCGGAAATAAATATCCTCTGCCTGTTTTTGAATATTTCTCTATTATCCGCATGGCTTCCTGTGGTATTCCTATCTTTATTTGTTTTCCTGTTTTCTGACGGATATAATGCAGTCTACCACTTTGAATATTCTCATGTGTTAAATTAGCTATATCTGTAAAATTGATTCCACCACATAGATAGCTGAAAATAAAACATTAGTGTCCCGTTAAAATCGGGACGAATTAAATATTAATCAAACAACCCCCGGGAAAAGGGGATTTAATTGCTCTTTGACATCATTGAAATTAGTCTTATTGAACAACTCTTGTAAAGGTGTTTTATCCGTTAATGAAATGCTCAAAATCTGTAGGACCTCATAGGTCGAACGGCTTAAGTGCAAATCATGTTGGATAATAGCTACCAAACAATAAGTGATAATAGCCACACTTATCTGAATACGGACTGCGTTTTCTGTGGTGCCCCAGAACCTTTTGATTTTAAGGTGCTGCTTCAACCATTTGAAGAACAGTTCTACAAGCCATCTCTTTTTATAGAGATTAGCTACATCAAGTGCAGATATATGTTTGGCATTTGTCAGGAAGGTAAATTCACGATCATCTTCTTCATCATAGAACCTGATAATCCTGAATGATTCCGGATACTTCTTTTCAGAGGTATATCCTGATAATTTCACTTCAGCATCAGATAGTATATTCTTTGGTAGTCTGCGTTTCCATTTGCAGAACTTAAATTTAAGATTCGACTTGGCTCTTACGACAAAGAAAGAGCCAGTAAGATGAATCCGATATAGTTCCTTAAACGAATCATACGCTCTATCAAAAATATAGTATGCATTTGGTTCATAATGAATTG
>NZ_DS981429.1:0-1247 GCF_000154845.1 Phocaeicola coprocola DSM 17136
CCGGATACAATGGTCGGACATGGCCTATCTTACTGAAAGTATAGTAGTTGACAAGATGTACGTCAGTCCGAAAGATTAATATTAATACATTGATTATCAACAAAATGATACAAAATAAACGATAAAGAGTTTGCGTAACTGCCTGATTTTTCGTACCTTTATATCATGATTGATGAAA
The DNA here is from genome assembly GCF_000154845.1 of Phocaeicola coprocola DSM 17136. GTDB lineage: Bacteria > Bacteroidota > Bacteroidia > Bacteroidales > Bacteroidaceae > Phocaeicola > Phocaeicola coprocola. The sequence continues at coordinate 179 of NZ_DS981429.1, forward strand.
GGGCATACGAGTTACTTTGCTGCCAGCTGGGTCTGGCGAATGAGGAAAAGGCAGGGCTTCGCAAACAAGTAAACGAACTGATTGCGAGGCTTAAGGCTATTGAAGAATCAAACAAAGAGAACTCCAAGGCTCTGGTTGATACAATCAATGACCTCAAAGAATCCCTCGAAAAGCAATCGAGTACGGTTGAACATTACAGGAAAGAGATGGAACTTATGAGAAAGCAGCTTGAGGCAAAAGACGAGGTGAACATGATGCTGGCAAATGAGATATCCAATCTCAGGCTTCAGCTTGAGGGCAGCAGGAAACACCGTTTCGGCCGTACCTCAGAGCAAAGAAGGCTGCTGAACAACCGTAACATCGACAAGTCTGCAATGGAGAAGTCCGAGTACGACGGTTCTGGCAAGAAAGGTGATGATGATAATAAGACCGATGGTAACGGTACCGGCAGCAATACCTCTTCCGGTAACGTACCTGCACAGAACTGCAGGCCTTCAAGGAAAAAGGAAACTGCTCCCCGTGCAACAAAGACCAGGCTGAAGGTGGATAAAGTAATTGTTCATGAAATAGAAGACTATTACCAACTCCCGGATGGTGCAAGGCTTATGAAGCGTAACGGAATGGCTGATGTGTGGGAATACAGGTTTATAGAACATGTGCATGCTCATAACGTGGAGCATGTGTACTAGGTGGCAAGGGTAAAGCTTGCAGACGGCACTTTCACTAACACGATGGAGCATCCCTTGAAAAACCTTGGATGAATCTTTTCCCCTGATTTGCTTGCCCGTCTGCTTTGTCTGACATATGACTTCACTATGCCAGATAGCAGACAGATAACACTGCTTGCTACAAAAAGCATCCACATAAACAACACCACGCTGAACGGCTATATCCATAACGGAATCTCCAGACTTAGGGAGTTTATGGAAAATGTCTTCAAGGAGTTAGTACGACAGGCAAAATACCATTATGGTTGACGAGACGACTGAGCTTGTCGGAGTTGAAACACCGGAAGCGCAAGGCTTATTGGAGAAAGTATTTTATGGGCTTTTTTTGCAAACCATGTCAA
>NZ_DS981429.1:1347-2387 GCF_000154845.1 Phocaeicola coprocola DSM 17136
TGCATGCTGCTGCCATCTCTAAAGGAAATCCCAACTGGGAACCTGGGTCTGTAATAATCCAGCACCTCGCGTCCCATCCATGGAATCGTCTGTAGAGAAATAAAGTTGCCACTTGTCTGTTCTTCCGTCCATCGGATACCAGACGGCTAAGGAAACATACCTTTTGAAAGCTTTAGCATAAACCCTCAATCCGTATAGCTTTCCTTTGTTCACCTCGTATTCCTTGCACCGGGTCAAATCCAGATTGGCAAAGTCAATCCTGCCGTCAAACCACTTGGGATGACCACGTTTTCCTGTTTTCTTTTCCAATGTCGGATAGTACAGGACAACATCATTCCTAAAGCGGCTGATAACATGGAAACTGTTCTCACACATAGGCGTTACGAAAGTTTCCTTGGAAAAGAATGCGTCTGCAACCACCGTTTTGGATATGCTTTGCAGCTTGTCTTTTCTGCTGATAAGATAGCAGCTGTACCAGTCAACAAGGTTCTTGTCCATATTATCCAAGGTCTTACAATCCGGTGTCTGAATGGAACCTAAAGTCATGCATTCATGGTTGTCGATGTCAATGATACCGATGCCCATGATTTCCAATCCTCGCTTGTACTCTCCTGCACAACCGGACCAGAAGTAACCTATCCAAGGTGTCTTCTTGCCTGATTTGGGAATATGGAAGGGTCGATGGCAATGGCTTTTCTTTTGCCTGTGAGATGCTTGCTGATGATAGATCCGTTGAACGCAAACCAGTCGAAAGTTTCATGCTCAAAAAGGTTACGATAAGTCTGTTCTGAGAAACAGCCATATCTGCCCAATTGAAGGAAATTTATACGATCCGGGATGGCCATGAATAATTTCATGGTGTCCATGAATGCTTTTTCAAAAGGTTTGTGTATATTCGCTACTGATTTGAGAGCCGACAGGCACTCGGATTGGTATTGCATAAGGAGTGTTTCTTTAGTCATAATCAGAAGAGTTCAGAGAATTCTAATTTACTAAGAAATAACGAATCATGCAATACTTTCATCCTTTATTATCAGCAG
>NZ_DS981428.1:0-99961 GCF_000154845.1 Phocaeicola coprocola DSM 17136
TACAGAAAATCCTGCGTTACATTCCCAACCCTTCTCTTTAATTGCTTTACAAAAAATATCAGCAGTCTTACCTGAATCATCACCGCAAGTACATACAAAAAATACATACTTAGGAGCTGAAGATAGACGAAGCAAAGAAATAAAATCCATCACAATAGTAGGAGGTGCCCATGCATAAACAGGAAAAACAAACCCTAATATTTCTCCTTCTGACAGGGTATATTCTTCTTTCTCAATTTTCACATCTGCTATATCCTCTACCGCATCCCCCAATCTTTTTCCAAGAGATTCAGCCACCCATCGCGAATTACCTGTTCCAGAAAAATAAAATATCATATAAACTGCAATTAAAAATCAAAGGAATCCCTAAAAAGCATGATAAAAAAAATAAAGCGAAGATTATATATCAAATCGATATAAAATCTTTCGCTTACTATAAAAGAAAAGCCGCACCAGAGGCGTGACGAAACTCCGATAAACATGATTTGAGTGCTCTCCCCCTTTGTAATCCACCGGCATAAATGCTACCCGAAGGCGTGGCCCGCCATTGGAAGATGAAGCTGTTCTCGGTATTTCTTATAATTTGATGAGTTTCCCGATTCTGCAAGTGCGGCTTCATTCTTGTATTACAAAAATAATACTTTAATCTGAAAAAACAAAATATTAGTCAGTTATTTTATATGTAGCAGGCACAGACATACTATTATTATCTACAGCAATCTACTCTTAATATTTTCGATAAAATCGAGTAGGAGGTAAACATTAATCATAGGTGTTTATCTCCTATTTTCATGTTCACCGACCTCTCACACCACCGTACGTGCCGTTCGGCATACGGCGGTTCCTATTTTGGGTACCATTCGAGATACGAGCCCATTAAGGTAGGATATCCTGCTTTTCGCAGGCTATCATTATTTATCGCCACTTTCAATATAGGACTGTCAGCGATACGCCAATAACCTTTGCGAGTGTTACCCCATTCACATGCCTTATATTTTTCTATACCGCATTTAATGAGGTTCCCCACCTTGGTCTTGGGTTTCTTCCAAGCTTTCCATATACACATACGTATTCTACGTCTTAACCACTCATCTGTGTCAAGAAGAAAGCGTTTCATATCGGCAAGGTGATAGTATCCAATCCACCCACGTATGTAATCTTTCAGCTTCTGTTTCCTCTTGACGTATCCCCATCCATTGCTACGATTAGTCAGCTCTTTGAGGCTCAATTTCATCTTTGCTTTGGATTTAGGGTGTACTGTAAGGCGATATTTGCCTTTCATTACATAAAAGGAATAACCGAGATACTTCACTCCTCGAACATACGATACTACAGTCTTTTCCTTGTTGACTTTAAGATATAGAGTTCCCTCTATAAATCGGGTTATGGACTCTTTGACTCTTCTTGCTGCCCTTTTGGACTTACAGAATATCATCGAGTCATCGGCATACCGCACAAAAGGAAGTCCTCTGCGTTCGAGTTCCTTGTCCAGCTCATTGAGCATAATATTACTTAACAATGGACTTAGTGGTCCTCCTTGGGGAGTTCCTTCCTCGCTCACTTCGAACAGACCTTTGTTCATTACACCGCTTCGGAGATATTTGTGTATCAGACTGACAACTCTGCCGTCTTTAATAGTGCGGCTGAGAATTTCTATGAGTTTGCTATGGTTCACGGGTATCGAAGAAGCGTTCAAGGTCAAGGTCTACAACGTACGTGTAGCCTGTATTGATTTATCTCTTGGGCTCCTCTCACCGCGTCATGACAACCTCTTCTCGGACGGAAGCCATAACTTCTCCTGGAGAATTGTTTCTCATATATAGGACTCAGAACTTGGTTAATGGCTTGTTGCACCAAACGGTCTACCACAGTGGGGATTCCTAATAGACGCATCTTGCCATTGTCCTTGGGGATTTCTACCCTTTTGACGGGGTTCGGACGGTAAGAACCGTCCATCAAGGAACGGATGAGCGCATCTTTGTTGGCTAATAGCCATAAAAACAATTGTTCACATGACATATTGTCGATACCGCCACAGCCCTTGTTTCCAATCACTGCCTTATAGGATCGGTTTAGGTTCGCAGGACTCAGGATTTGCTCGAAAAGGTGTTCCTTGTCGAATGGTACTTCCACGATGTTGTCTTCACATATCCACATGAAAGTCTGCACTCCCTCATACCATTCGGTTTCCGACCTATCTCTTTGAGGGCAGTCATTAACTTCGGATAATGTTTTCTGCATTCGTTCTTTCATTAGGTATGTTTCAATTACTATCGTTTAATTATTAGGTTCAGTCCTTCGCAAACCTATCGGCTCGTTTGCTACTATGACTTCTGCTGACTTCTCACGGCAAGCTTTACTCCGCTGATTTCGATTTTTTTCTATTTTCATGCGTCCGTGAGACCTCCTCGGATAAGGGTATTAACTTTCAATCTTATGTCTGCTTCATCTACATTAACCGTTCCGAATAGCTATAGGGCTTTGGTTTGGGTAGCAACCTTACCCACGGTTTTTATGCCTTATATGAAGTTTCTGTTCGTCAGACCAGATGTTTGCCGCCAGCTTCTTTCAGATTCCACCTCACGATGGACACCCTTGCTATTGGCTGTATGATTCCCGCTATTAGGGCTCATTGGGGACTTGCACCCGTTAGCTAATACTCATGCCGAGCATACTATACAAAAAAGAGTACCACCTTTTGAGTGATACTCTTTTCTTATACGTTAATCGTTCCTATTTAAGCAGCTTTTGCTTTTGCAACAACAGCCTTGAATGCTTCAGGATGGTTTACAGCTAAATCAGCCAAAACCTTACGATTGATTTCAATACCTGCTTTGTGCAATGCACCCATCAATTTTGAATAAGACATACCTTCCAAACGTGCAGCAGCATTAATACGCTGAATCCACAATGCGCGGAAGTTACGTTTTTTATTCTTACGGTCACGGTATGCATAAGTCAGACCTTTTTCCCAAGTATTCTTAGCAACGGTCCAAACATTCTTTCTTGCACCAAAATAACCTCTGGTTAAACCTAAAATTTTCTTTCTTTTTGCTCTAGAAGCAACGTGATTTACTGATCTTGGCATAGTTTTAATTCTTTTTTGAATGATAGCGCCGATATTTTACAATCGAACTTAAAGCTAATACATTCGGTTGATAATTTAAAATGATACGTTTACGCTTTTTATACTAAGATTACTTCATGCAAAGAAGTTCCTTAACCTGAGCCAGGTTAGCACTATGTACCAATCCTGAGTGTACAAGGTTTCTTTTCTGTTTCTTAGTTTTCTTAGTCAAAATGTGACTGTGAAAAGCGTGCTTTCTCTTGATTTTACCTGTTCCGGTAAGAGCGAATCTTTTTTTAGAACCGGAGTTAGTTTTTACCTTTGGCATCTTATTAAATTTTAATTATTATTACTGAATGGCGGTAACGCACTATACCGGCGCATTACACGCTCTTTTTTCCTATTAAGTTAAGCTTCTTCTGGTTTTGGCGTAGCTGGTTTTACAACTTTTTTAGGAGCTGTAGCCTTTTTAGGTGATAAAGAAATAGTCATTCTCTTACCTTCCAAAAGCGGCATCTGTTCAACTTTAGCATATTCTTCCAAGTCATTAGCAAAACGTAAAAGTAACACTTCACCTTGTTCTTTAAATAAGATCGAACGTCCTTTAAAGAACACATAAGCCTTTACTTTATCACCATCTTGCAAAAAGCCAATAGCGTGCTTTAGCTTAAAGTTATAATCATGCTCATCAGTCTGAGGTCCGAAACGTATTTCCTTCACATTGACTTTTACCTGCTTCGCCTTTTGTTCCTTTGCACGTTTCTTTAACTGATAAAGGAATTTAGAATAATCTATAATTCTACAAACTGGAGGAACAGCGTTGGGTGAAATTTCAACTAAATCAGCATCATGTTCTTCAGCCAATTTCAAAGCCTGAGCTATTGGATATACAGCTGATTCGATATCATCTCCCACAATACGTACTTCTTTGGCACGAATCTGTTCATTGATTCGGTGTTGCCCTTTTAAAGTGTCATTCTTCATTAAAATTCTTTTCTTCCTTGTTTGCTTTTTAAAATTATAAATTATTTTGCCTAATTTCAGAAGCGAAGTAAATACTTTTCTTCCGAAACGGTTGCAAAGTTACCATTTATTTATCATATTATGAACTTCTTCTGCAACATTTTTTGCAAAATCTTCAATTTTCATGGTTCCTTTATCACCTTCTCCCTGTTTACGTACAGCTACTTCACCATTTTCAGCCTCTTTTTCACCAACAATCAGCATATACGGAATACGTTTCATTTCGTTATCACGGATCTTTCTACCGATTTTTTCGTTACGGTCATCCACAATAGCACGAATGTCGCTCTTCTTCAATTCTAAGCGAACTTGATTTGCATAATCATTGAATTTTTCAGAAATTGGTAAAATTGCTACCTGATCAGGAGTCAACCACAACGGGAACTTACCAGCTGTATGTTCAATCAGAACTGCGACAAAACGTTCCATTGAACCAAAAGGAGCACGATGGATCATCACCGGACGATGTTTCTGATTATCTGATCCCATATATTCCAACTGGAAGCGTTCTGGCAAATTGTAATCTACCTGAATAGTACCCAGCTGCCAACGACGTCCAATGGCATCCTTAACCATAAAGTCCAATTTCGGTCCATAAAAAGCAGCTTCGCCATATTCAACTTTAGCCTTTAAACCTTTTTCTTCGCAAGCTTCGACAATTGCCTGTTCTGCTTTTTCCCAGTTTTCATCACTACCAATATACTTCTCGCGATTAACTTTATCACGCAAAGAGATTTGCGCTTCGAAGTTTTCAAGTCCCATAGACTTGAATACAATAGATATAATATCCATAACTCGCAAGAATTCATCTTTTACCTGGTCAGGACGGCAGAAAATATGCGCATCATCCTGAGTAAAGCTACGAACACGAGTCAATCCATGAAGTTCTCCACTTTGTTCATAACGGCAAACTGTACCAAATTCTGCAATACGTAAAGGTAGATCGCGATATGAGCGAGGAGTATTCTTATAGATCATACAGTGATGAGGACAGTTCATTGGTTTCAAGAAGTATTCTTCACCTTCCTCTGGAGTATGAATAGGCTGGAATGCATCCTTTCCGTACTTAGCATAGTGTCCTGAAGTCACATAAAGCAATTTATTACCAATAGGCGGGCACATTACTTCCTGATAATCGTAACGAGCCTGGATACGACGCAAGAAGTCCTGCAAACGGATACGTAACGCTGTTCCCTTCGGCAACCACATAGGAAGACCTTTACCAACAGTATCAGAGAACATGAACAAATCCATTTCTTTACCGATCTTACGATGATCACGTTTCTTTGCTTCTTCCAGAAGTGCAAGATACTCATCAAGCATTTTCTTTTTTGGGAAAGTGATACCATAAATACGGGTCATCTGCTTACGGTCTTCCTGTCCTCTCCAGTAAGCACCTGCTACAGAGAGCAACTTGATAGCCTTAACAGGAGCAGTAGAAGGCAAATGCGGTCCTCTACAAAGATCTGTGAAAGCTCCCTGAGTATAAGTAGTAATATGTCCATCTTCAAGTTCTGAAATCAGCTCACACTTATAAGTTTCACCTCTTTCACCAAACATTTTCAAGGCATCTTCCTTAGATATGCTCTTACGAACCAGTTCTTCTTTCTTTGAAGCCAGCTCTGCCATCTTCTTTTCAATAGCAGGCAGGTCACCTTCTTTTATTACAGCCTCTCCCGGATCAACATCGTAATAGAACCCATTCTCAATAGCCGGGCCAATACCAAACTGAATTCCTGGATACAATTCTTGTAATGCTTCAGCCAGCAAATGGGCACTTGTATGCCAAAAAGCATGCTTACCTTGCTCATCTTCCCACTTATAAAGTACGAATTCAGCATCTTCGTTGATAGGTCTTGTCAAATCAATAGTTTCGCCATTTACAGCACAAGCCAAAACATCCTGCGCTAAACGCGAACTGATACTTTCTGCTATTTGCAGACCAGTTACTCCTTCGTTGTATTCACGAACAGAGCCGTCAGGAAAAGTTATTTTAATCATAATTTTTTGTATTGTTCTATTATTGAATCGCAAAATTAAACAAATAAATGAAGAATAAAGAATGAAGAATGAAGAATTTTAAGCTAGTAGCCGTAAAACCTCCATTCCTCATTCTCTACATTTTATTTATCTTTTGTCTCCGTCACCGAAGTAAAACGTTTTATCACACTATACGCCGAGAATATACCAAGTTCTCCAGCCTTACTCAAATCTTGTATTCCTTGACGATTATTACCCAAAAAGACATTCGTCAGTCCGCGGTTATAATACGCATCAGAAAAGCGAGAATCAAGCTCAATAGCCTTGTTATAATCTACTAATGCAGCATGATAATCCTTCATCACAGCCAAGATATTACCACGATTATAATAAGCATATGTAAAATCAGGAGCCAGACGAATCACTTCATCCAAATCACGACGAATAGCTGCATAATCTAAAACTCTAACTTGCTGTTGACTATTATTATCAACTTTCATCTCATACTCCGCTTCGGTATCACGCTTACGATACTCCAATTGCTTATAATGAATTAGTGCGCGCATGAAATAAGCAGGAAAGAAAGTTGAATCACATTCTATTGCTGCATCCAGATCACTTAATGCGTTATCAAAATCCTGCACCAAATAAAAATCTGTAGCACGAGCATAATAGTGCATCACATTATCCGGGTCTTTTACTATCTTTTCCGTCACCTCATCAATCGATGCAAAATGCAGTTTCACTTGCTCTTCGGTCAATGAAGTTTCGTTATTAATAATCAATAAACGTAATGGCAACACATGACGATTATTCAAATCATCGATGTATTTAGAATAGTTAATTTGTCGTTTTACCTCCTCACCTTTCTCGTAATATGTCAACGCAAACATCGGTTGTGGAAGAATCGTTACATTTCTATCCTGAACACGACCACGATAATCCGTCTTATATTTTGTTGTTTCATCCTCAGAATCAGCTACGATAATTTTACGATAGTTATTCATATTTTTATCCGACTTCTTACGGGTTTTATCATCCGCCGAAGCCGTTTGTTTCTGAGAAGTCTTACCATTCTGAGCATCAAGCTGAGCTTTTAATACCTTAAACTCATCTTCATCCGCGCCCCTCAAATCTCCAATCTTACGACGCGCCTGAGCACGATACTGATATCCAGTCAAGAAGTTAGGATATTCATCTATAACTGCAGTATAATCTTCCATAGCTCCAGAGTAGTCTCCTGTTTTATCACGCAACAAACCGCGATTAAATATTGCCATCATATTATCTGGCTCTACCTTTAAAACAAAATCAAAGTCCTCTATAGCACGATTATCATCACCAACCTGAGCACGTAATAAACCGCGATTATAATGCCCGATAAAATTATTACGGTCAATATCTAATGCAAAATCATAATCCTGCATAGCCCCCCTCAAATTATTTTGATAATAACGAGCCAATGCACGATTAATAAACAAACCTGCACTTCGAACAGATAAACGGATTGCCTCTGTTAAATCAGTTTCTGCATCAGCATATTTTTCGCGCTGCATAAACAACATCCCTCGCGAAGCCCATGTATCAGAATTATAACGATCCATTTCTATGGCTCTATCAGCATCAGTCATGGCCTGAAGGGTATCTTTTTGTTTCAACGAAACCTCTGTACGCATCAAATAGGCATCTGTATAGCGCGGAGCAATGCGAATCAACGTATCCAAGTCTGCTTTTGCCAAAGCATAATCCTCTTCACGCATCCGACATAAAGCCAAATTATGCCACAAACTAATATTCTCTGGATCCAGCTTCAATGCTTTTTCATAATCTTGTATAGCATCTTTAAACTTTTCCTGACGAATACGAGATATACCTCTTATCTGATATGCATTCGGCACAAAAGGATTACGCTTGATAGCTTCGGTACAATCATTTTCAGCACCCTGGTAATCATCCAAATTCATTTTCGCCAAACCTCGATAAAAATAAGGTTCAGCCAAATAAGGTTTAGCATTTATTACCTGATTAAAATACTGAATAGAAAGTACATAATCTTCAAAATACAGAGCGTTTCGTCCAATTGTCATTACCCTATCTGTATTGATCTGAGCATGTAGAGATAATGGCCAATATACACCTATTATATATAATATATATAGAAGCTTTCGAATCATTTTACAGTTTTCACCTTGTAGGCACACCGCGCCTTTCCTTTCAGCATATTATTAAGTTTACCCTTTATCATCTGTTTACGCAACGCAGACAAATGATCAATAAACATTGTACCATCCAAATGATCAAATTCATGCTGCATTACACGAGCCAGATAACCTTCAACCCACTCATCATGAGGATTCATATCTTCATCTAAATAAGTAACATGTATTTTATCAGGACGCTTTACAGCTTCATGTATTCCAGGTAAGCTTAAACATCCCTCCTCCATAGAAACAAGTTCCTCTCCTGTTTCAAGGATATGTGGATTAATATATGCACGACGGAAATCTTTAAACTCCGGCATATCTTCAGACAATACATCCAAATTAATCACTACTACACGGATTGGCAAGCCTACCTGAGGAGCAGCAAGTCCAACACCATCTGCACGATCCATTGTTTCGAACATATTCTGAATCAGTTCTTTCAAATTAGGATAATCTGGAGTTATATCTTCAGCCTCTTGACGAAGAACCGGCTGACCATATACATAAATAGGTAAAATCATTTCTTTTTTATTTTTTAGTTTTTAAATTCTTCTTGACTCGAGATAAGATTGCAAAATAATAGTAGCACTTATTTCATCGACTAATGCCTTATTCTGTCGATCCTTTTTTTTCAGCCCACCAGCCAACATTGTTTGATGCGCTAAAACAGAAGTAAAACGTTCATCAACCAACTGTACCGGCATATCAGGCAGTATCTTTTTCAGGCGATTTATAAAAGGAATAATATTTTTCATGTTTTCAGAATCCTCGTTATTCAATTGTTTCGGATGCCCAATAATGATACACTCTACTTGCTCTTGCTTGATATAATTCAACAAGAAATCCATTAACTGATGCGTGGGTACAGTTGTCAATCCGCTAGCGATAATCTGCAATGGATCTGAAACAGCTATTCCCGTACGCTTCCTTCCGTAATCTATTGCTAAAATTCTACTCATAGTTGCCGACAAAAATACAAAATTTGTCGAATACCGGACATACAGCCAGCAGCTTTTTATATTTTTTCACCACGAAAATAAAAGAGCAACATATATCGCAATAACTTTTGCCATACTTATTAATCAATATTCACCGAATATTTACGACCATATAAAACAAAAAGAGGAAGATCATCATCCTCCTCTAAAATTAATTAATACACTAAGCACACATTATCTATCCAAAATTTATTACCTGGAGATCCGACAAACGCTCCTCCCAAACTAGAAGTAAACTGCAATATCAGATGTGTAGGAGCTTCATCAGAATCTGCCCAGCCATTTTCTTGTATAAGCACACTTTCGCCTTTACTATTTCGCGCATAATATCCTCCAACTCCCAATTTCATGAGTTCTGGATCATAGCTAGAATCATGAGTTATATCACCATACTTTATTTCATAAGTAGCCTTATCATTCCATCCTTCAGTACGGCTATAACGCACAACAGCTGTACCCACACGTTTGGCAATAATATTTCCATTAGCATCTTCCGTACGCTTCTGAAGCAAACAAGTCATAATAGCGCAATCTTGTCCAGGAACAACACTTTTACGACTAAAACCTGTCTGTTTTATACGATTTGCCTCACCAGACATCTGCACCTTATAATCATAACGTACTGCTTTAGGACGAGAAGTAAACTTTACACCAGAATTTAAAGCTTTTTCTCCATCTTTTGTTCCCGTAATAGGTTCCTTCATATCTCCTAAAAACATAGAACCTGAAGCCAATACAGTTATATTAACCAATCCTAATACTTTCACGCTTTCAATATGAGTTTCCAAACGAGCACAATACCCATTTCCCCGACGCTCCGGATAAACACTGGTATTTGTCTTTACAATACCCATAACTTTTGCCATAACATTGGAATTTGCCCAAGGAGATCCACCTTGATTTACGTATGCTTCATTCCCTTCTATTACTTTTGCAGGCCCTACCTCATATAATAATTTAGTATCACCTCCAATTACACCCGATTCATGTATCTTACGTGTAACCCACTGATCCATATTACCATATTTCAAAGGCACAACTTTTTCTTGTGCATACGCAATAAAAGGGAAAGCTATGAGAGCCATCACAGCTACTAGTTTCATTTTCATAATTACTACATTATTCATTTTTGCCGAACAAAGGTACAAAAAAAAGCGATAGCCTAAATGCTATCGCTTCAAATACGCTTTATAGAATAATATTTCTTACTTATCGGCCATATTAATTAACTCTATACAGCAACCATGCTCCCTGGAAATCTTTACGATTTGGGTATTTTGCTTTAAAAGCATCTCTAGCACGGGCAGCTTCGCTACGAGTATCAAAAGACTCTACGATAACACGATACATGTTATTTTGAGCATTATAAACAACCTTTGCATTATAACCCTCATTATCCATTTGAGCCTTCAAGCCATCTGCGTTCGATTTAACACCGAAGCTACCGCAAACCACGCTATATGCTCGAAGTCCTTCACCTGATACCAATTCTACCTTTTCTTCACGTACTGGAGCTGAAGTTACAGGAGCTACAGGAGCAGTTTCTACCGGAGCTACAATTTCTGCAGGAGCTTCTGTAGTAGTGCTAGCAGCCGAAGCATCAGCTAACTCTTGCTGTTTAGCTTTTTCGTAAGCTTTCTTGTAAGCACTTTCACTTGATTTGCAGGAAGAGAATGCTAAAGCAACGCATAATCCCATTCCCAATACAACGATCTTTTTCATGTTGACTGAAATTTTATTTAAGTTTATTGTTCAATTTTCAGCATTTCAAAATTTACTTGCAAAAGTAGTAATATAAAAGCACCTGATAGTACTTATAATATTAAAATCTGTTAATATCCAAATAGGATTAGCAGCAATAAAAGTTTTTTCCGCACAAAAGAAATAATATCTCAAAGATTTACTTATATTTGTAAATGTAATAACAATAAAGACCATACTTATGAAAGCATTAAACGTAGTAGCTGCATTCTTAGGTGGACTAGCATTAGGAGCAGCAGCAGGTGTTTTATTCGCACCAGAAAAAGGTGAAGATACTCGTAGCAAAATTGCAGAACTTTTACGTAAAAAGGGAATCCGACTGAACCGTGAAGAAATGGATGATTTGGTAGACCAAATCGCATCAGAAGTAAAAGATGCAGAATAACCGAATTAATGAAAACTAAAGGCAGACTTTTACAGAAACGAATGAAAAAGTCTGCCTTTCTTCATCTAAAAACCAATGCCTATGTTTGCTAATGATAAAAGCATCGACAATCTAACTGAATTATTTAAAGAAGTAAAGAAATATCTAAAATTACAAGGAGAATATGCCAAGTTAGACTTAGTAGAAAAGCTAACTATTCTGTTATCTACTCTGACCCTTATATTTGTCCTTATTATATTAGGCACAATGGCAGCATTCTACCTTTCTTTTATGCTGGTATATGTATTAGCATCGGCTACAGACAGTTTAGTTGCCGGATATGCTATTATAGGCGGAATACTCATATTACTTGCGTTTATAATTTACAGATTGCGCCAAAAATTAATATTTCAGCCAATGGTTAATTTTTTAGCAAGATTATTTTTAGATGACTCTTCCAACAACTCACTTTAAGTTTCAAACAATGAAAACAGAACAGCCTATTACATACAGTATTGAAAGTATCAGAGAACGTAGACTTGCCAAACAAAAAGAATTGAAACTTTCCAAAGACCGAATGCATAATCTGTCACAACAATTATTTATCCCTCAGCAAGGTCAGAACAAAATAGACAGCTTAATGCAACAAATCAATATGGGTATTGCTGCATATGATGGTTTAATGACCGGTATCAAAATATTACGTAGAGTACGGGGATTCTTTGGAGGAAAGAATAAAAAATATTAAATCCTGTCTAGTAACAAAAATGCATGATAATGCGTATCCTGCTTCACAGGAGTAAGAGGCATATATCCTTCAGCGAGTTTACCATCGCATAAATGCAATTTATAAGTTGCTTTCATTTGACAAAATGCATCCCAAGCCTCTCCATCTTCAGAATAATATTTCACAATATACTTACCATGGCTTAAGCAATGCACATAACGATTGAATATCGTATGTGATACGACTCCCATATTCATACGCAAATTAATCTCTACACAAGGATGAAGTAAATATCTTCCATCTTCTAAACAGATCATCATATCTACTCCCAAGAATCCACAATAATCTTTATTCAACAGCGAGGCAAGACTTCCTTCCATAGTCCGGCAAACATTATCAAAAACCTCATCAGGTATATACTGCGACAGAATCTTTTTTATCTGTCCATCTGATAATAAAAAATTCCCCTTGTAGTTTCCATGTGCGTCAGTATCAAACAGAGAGTAGCCAACAAAACTAACACTACCATTTCCGTCCGCATAAAACTCCATTGCAAAATCACATACCTTATTATATAAAGGTTCTACCATAATTTCGCCCTGCACCCGCAATACACGCGACACCCATCCCTCAGCAGAGTCATTCCATTCCTTAGAAGACACATACATAATACCTCTTCCACTTCCGGACCACGGAGCTTTTAAGACACATCTTTCCAAAGAAGTAATATACTTTTTCACTTGGGTCATAGAATTACATGTCATTGCCTTACCACATAAACCATCCATGCGCGAAAAGCTCTCCAATATTTTCACACAACATTGCCGTCCAGAAAGTACTCTTATTTGCCCCATCTGCATATCCGACAAAAGAAAGCTATCATTTACCCCAGCCTTCCTTAAAGTATAAAGCAAAGAAGGACTCCAGCCCCATGGTTTATAAGGCATATTTTCCCATTCAGCACTCCATATTACATCAGGAAGAAAATCTGACGCCGGACACTGTTCTCTCCACAAAGACACACGTGACAAGGAGTCTACTTTTATCGTACTTCCTTCTGGTGCATACCATGCGGGAAGCACAGATAAATCATTCGCCATACGAATTATTTCAGAAGGAGCTTTATAATAAGGAGTAAAATTGGCTAAAGCCATATCATTTTCCGGGTTAAAGAGATAAATTTCGTTTCGCATAAAAATACCTTTTTTACAAGATACAAAGTTAACGTAAAAAAGAATATTTTGTCAACTCCAGTTTGCAAATTGATGAACTATTACTATATTTGCACCGAAGAAACAGAGATTCATGGAAGTATTTTACAGAACACATAATTATTTGGTCGAACATACCAATGCCCCTGTGCGACGCGACCTGATGGATGAAATAGATTGGAGTGCTCGCTTGATAGGTATCAAAGGTACACGAGGAGTAGGTAAAACAACATTCTTATTGCAATATGCAAAAGAAAAATTTGGTTTTGATCGCTCATGTTTGTTCGTAAACATGAATAACTTCTATTTCTCTCAATGCAGTCTGGTCGATTTTGCCGGCGAATTCGTTAAGCGAGGAGGTAAAGTGCTGCTTATCGACCAAGTATTCAAGTTGCCTCATTGGAGTCATGATTTGCGTACTTGTTATGAACACTACCCTAATTTAAAAATTGTTTTTACGGGTTCTTCTGTAATGCGCCTGAAAGACGAAAATCCAGAGCTGAATGGAATTGTCCGTTCCTACAATCTACGCGGATTTTCATTCAGAGAGTTCTTAAATCTCCAAACAGGCAATCATTTTTCTTCTTATTCATTGGAAGAAATATTGAATAACCACGAACATATAGCTAAAACAATATTACCTCACACAAATCCGCTTAACTATTTTCAAGACTACATACATCATGGATTTTATCCTTTTTTTCTGGAAAAAAGAAACTTCTCAGAAAACTTATTAAAAACCATGAATATGATGATAGAAGTAGACATACTTCTTATCAAACAAATTGAACTAAAATATCTATCCAAAATAAAAAAATTATTATATTTGTTGGCAGTGGATGGTCCAGTTGCCCCTAATGTCAGTCAACTGGCTACCGACATACAAACCTCTCGTGCTACAGTAATGAACTATATCAAGTATCTTGCCGACGCACGACTCATAAATATGGTTTATCCCAAAGGTGAGGTCTTCCCCAAAAAGCCGGCTAAAATCATGATGCATAATACAAATCTGATGTACAGTATTTATCCGGTAAAAGTAGAAGAGCAAGATGTTCTGGAAACATTTTTCGTTAATTCACTATGGAAAGACCATAAAGTAAACAAAGGAGAAAAAGGAACATCTTTCATAGTAGACGAAAATTTAAACTTCCGCATTTGCAATGAAGGATATAAGTTCAAGAACAATCCTAATATCTATTATGCCATGCATAAATCAGAATTAGGACATGGAAACCAAATACCTTTATGGTTGTTCGGTTTTCTTTATTAACGTTTAACGGCACAGATTTTATTACCTAAATATAATTAGTAATTGTATGACTAAACAAAAAAAATTCATCACTTGTGATGGTAACCAAGCTGCAGCACATATTTCATATATGTTCTCAGAAGTTGCAGCTATTTATCCTATCACCCCATCTTCTACAATGGCTGAATATGTAGACGAATGGGCAGCCGCAGGTCGTAAAAACATCTTCGGTGAAACTGTTTTGGTTCAAGAAATGCAATCTGAAGGTGGTGCTGCTGGTGCTGTACATGGTTCTCTTCAGGCTGGTGCATTGACAACTACTTATACTGCTTCTCAGGGATTGTTGCTGATGATCCCGAATATGTACAAGATTGCAGGTGAATTCTTGCCTTGCGTATTCCACGTATCAGCTCGTACACTGGCTTCTCACGCTTTGTGTATCTTCGGTGACCATCAGGACGTAATGTCTGCTCGTCAGACTGGCTTCGCTATGTTGTGCGAAGGTTCTGTACAGGAAGTTATGGACTTGGCTGGTGTAGCTCACTTGGCTACTATCAAGTCTCGCGTTCCGTTTATGAACTTCTTCGATGGTTTCCGTACTTCTCACGAAATCCAGAAAATTGAAATGCTGGAAAACGAAGACTTGGCTCCGCTGGTTGACCAGAAAGCTTTGGCTGAATTCCGCGAACGTGCATTGAACCCGAACAAACCGGTGGCACGCGGTATGGCTGAAAACCCTGACCACTTCTTCCAGCACAGAGAATCATGTAATCCGTATTACGATGCAGTTCCGGCTATCGTAGAAGAATACATGAACGAAATCAACAAGATTACCGGACGTAACTATGGCTTGTTCAACTACTATGGTGCTGAAGATGCAGAACGCGTTATCATCGCAATGGGTTCAGTAACAGAAGCTGCTCGCGAAGCTATCGACCACTTGATGGCTAACGGTGAAAAAGTAGGTTTGGTTTCTGTACACTTGTACCGTCCGTTCTCTGCTAAACATTTCTTGGCAGCTGTTCCTAAGACTGCTAAGCGTATTGCTGTACTCGACCGTACCAAAGAACCGGGTGCAACCGGCGAACCTTTGTTCCTCGATGTTAAAGAATGCTTCTACGGACAGGAAAATGCGCCTCTTATCGTAGGCGGACGTTACGGCTTGGGTTCTAAGGATACTACTCCGGCTCAGATTCTGGCTGTATATGAAAACTTGGCATTGGCTATGCCGAAAGATCACTTTACCGTAGGTATCGTAGACGACGTTACTTTCACTTCTCTTCCTCAGAAAGAAGAAATCGCATTGGGCGGTGAAGGTATGTTCGAAGCTAAGTTCTTCGGTTTGGGAGCTGACGGTACAGTAGGTGCTAACAAGAACTCTGTTAAGATTATCGGTGACAATACCGACAAATATTGCCAGGCTTATTTTGCATACGACTCTAAGAAGTCAGGTGGTTTCACTTGCTCTCACTTGCGCTTCGGTGACCATCCTATTCGTTCAACTTATTTGGTAAATACTCCGAACTTCGTAGCTTGCCACGTTCAGGCATACTTGCACATGTATGATGTAACCCGTGGTTTGCGTAAGAACGGTACCTTCTTGCTGAATACAATCTGGGAAGGCGAAGAGTTGGCTAAGAACCTGCCGAACAAGGTGAAGAAATACTTTGCTGAAAACAATATCACTGTTTACTATATCAACGCTACTAAGATTGCTCAGGAAATTGGTTTGGGTAACCGTACCAATACCATCCTTCAGTCTGCATTCTTCCGTATCACAGGCGTTATCCCTGTAGACCTGGCTGTAGAACAGATGAAGAAGTTCATCGTGAAATCTTACGGTAAGAAGGGTGAAGATGTGGTTAACAAGAACTATGCTGCCGTTGACCGCGGTGGTGAATACAAACAGCTGGTTGTTGATGCTGCTTGGGCTAACCTTGAAGTAGAAGCAGCAGCTGCCAATAACGATCCTGCTTTCATCAACGAAGTAGTTCGTCCGATCAATGCACAGGATGGTGACTTGTTGCCGGTATCTGCATTCAAAGGCATCGAAGACGGTACTTGGTATCAGGGTACAGCTAAATACGAAAAACGTGGTGTAGCTGCATTCGTTCCTGAATGGAATCCTGAAACTTGTATCCAGTGTAACAAGTGTGCTTATGTTTGTCCTCACGCTGCTATCCGTCCATTCGTATTGGATGCAAACGAACAAGCAGGTGCAAACTTCGCTACATTGAAGGCTGTTGGTAAACAGTTCGACGGTATGACATTCCGTGTTCAGGTAGACGTTATGGACTGCTTGGGTTGCGGTAACTGTGCCGATGTATGTCCGGGTAACCCGAAGAAGGGTGGCAAGGCTTTGACTATGAAGCCGCTTGAAACTCAGTTGGCTGAAGCTGCTAACTGGACTTACTGCTCTGACAATGTGAAGAGCAAACAACACTTGGTTGACATCAAGGCTAACGTGAAGAACTCTCAGTTCGCTACTCCGTTATTCGAGTTCTCTGGAGCTTGCTCTGGTTGTGGTGAAACTCCGTATGTGAAACTGATTTCTCAGTTGTTCGGTGACCGTGAAATGGTTGCTAACGCTACCGGATGTTCTTCTATCTACTCTGGTTCTGTACCTTCAACTCCTTACACTACCAATGAAAAGGGTCAGGGTCCGGCTTGGGCTAACTCATTGTTCGAAGACTTCTGCGAATTCGGTTTGGGTATGGAAATGGCGAACAAGAAATTGCGTAGCCGTCTGGAAGAAGCTATGAAGACTGCTATTGCCAGCGATAGCTGCCCGGCAGAACACAAAGCTGCATTCCAGGAATGGATTGAAGGCCGTAACGATGCTGACAAGAGCAAGGCTGCTGCTGAAAAGATCATTCCGCTGGTAGAAGCTACTAAGGACCAATGTGCTTCTTGCGCTACTATCTACCAATTCAAAGACTACTTGGTAAAACGTTCTCAATGGATTATCGGTGGTGACGGTGCTTCTTATGATATCGGTTACGGAGGTTTGGATCACGTGATTGCTTCTGGCGAAGATGTAAACATCCTGGTATTGGATACTGAAGTTTACTCTAATACAGGTGGTCAGTCTTCTAAGGCTACTCCGCTGGGTGCTATCGCTAAGTTCGCTGCTTCAGGTAAGAGAGTACGTAAGAAAGACTTGGGTATGATTGCTACTACTTACGGTTATGTTTACGTAGCTCAGATTGCTATGGGTGCTGACCAGGCTCAGACTTTGAAAGCTATCCGCGAAGCAGAAGCTTATCCAGGTCCATCATTGGTTATCGCATATGCTCCATGTATCAACCACGGTTTGAAAGCTGGTATGGGTAAATCTCAGGCTGAAGAAGCTAAGGCTGTAGAATGTGGTTACTGGCACTTGTGGCGCTTCAACCCAGCATTGGAAGAAGAAGGTAAGAATCCGTTCTCACTTGACTCTAAAGAACCAAACTGGGAAGGCTTCCAAGACTACTTGAAGGGTGAAGTTCGTTTCGCTTCTGTAATGAAACAGTATCCTACTGAAGCTGCAGACTTGTTCGCAGCTTGTGAAGACATGGCTAAGAAACGTTATGCTTCTTACAAGCGTATGGCTGCAATGGACTGGAGTGAAGAATAATTCTCCTGTTTTATTAAACAAGTATTCTGATAAATAATAAAAGAGATTCAAGAACTATTTCTTGAATCTCTTTTTTATTTATCCATTCTCCTCATTTCCTCACCAATATTACAGCTACTGATTACTATAAAAACATAATAATAAGATATCATTGTTGTGCGATATTTTTCTAATCATCAATAACTTATTGACACAATAAAATTAAACAGTAACTTTAACAAGGGAACTTATCTATAAAAACAATACTTTTTAATAATATCTGTTTATCATTACTGTCCCGTAAAAGTGGATAAATAGTTCTTTGAAATAACTGAAATATAGCTTATTATACTCTATTTGTAAAGCGCGACGATTTGAAATTGTACCTTTGAAACCAAATCAAATGGCTTCAAATGAATCAAGACAAATATGTTTTCGCTCAATTGGTAGAGTTTTTGAACAACAATAAATTCAGAAGAATCGTGGACAAATACGATGGAAATCGTTACGTCAAACATTTCACTTGCTGGAACCAGCTTCTTGCTATGATGTTCGGACAGCTAAGCAATCGTGAGAGCCTACGCGACCTGATTGTTGCATTGGAAGCACATCAAGCCAAGTGTTATCATTTGGGATTGGGTCGTGAACCCTTGGCCAAAACCACACTTGCATCAGCTAACCAAAATAGGGATTACAGAATCTTTGAAGATTTTGCATTCTTCATGATGAAAGAAGCCAGTGATAAACGAGCTACTCATATTCTGGATATCGAAGGAAAGAAGTACGCTTTTGATTCAACCACCATTCCGTTATGTTTGGCAACATTTCCTTGGGCTAAATTTCGAAGTAAAAAAGGTGGAGTCAAGGCACATGTCCTTTATGACATTGAGGCTCAGGTTCCGGCTTTTTTTACAGTAACCACAGCTTCAAAACATGACTCAACAGCAATGTCTGCAATTCATTATGAACCAAATGCATACTATATTTTTGATAGAGCGTATGATTCGTTTAAGGAACTATATCGGATTCATCTTACTGGCTCTTTCTTTGTCGTAAGAGCCAAGTCGAATCTTAAATTTAAGTTCTGCAAATGGAAACGCAGACTACCAAAGAATATACTATCTGATGCTGAAGTGAAATTATCAGGATATACCTCTGAAAAGAAGTATCCGGAATCATTCAGGATTATCAGGTTCTATGATGAAGAAGATGATCGTGAATTTACCTTCCTGACAAATGCCAAACATATATCTGCACTTGATGTAGCTAATCTCTATAAAAAGAGATGGCTTGTAGAACTGTTCTTCAAATGGTTGAAGCAGCACCTTAAAATCAAAAGGTTCTGGGGCACCACAGAAAACGCAGTCCGTATTCAGATAAGTGTGGCTATTATCACTTATTGTTTGGTAGCTATTATCCAACATGATTTGCACTTAAGCCGTTCGACCTATGAGGTCCTACAGATTTTGAGCATTTCATTAACGGATAAAACACCTTTACAAGAGTTGTTCAATAAGACTAATTTCAATGATGTCAAAGAGCAATTAAATCCCCTTTTCCCGGGGTTGTTTGATTAATATTTAATTCGTCCCGATTTTAACGGGACACTAATGTCTGTTTATTTCTAATAACACCGAAAATATCGTAAAAATACTTCTGTATGTTTTCAGAAAACTTTCTATTTTTGCGCAAATTTATAATAACATTATCATGAAATATTTAATTGTATCCGACATACATGGCTCACTGCCAGCCTTGGAAAAAGTCTTAGAGTTTTATAAAGAGCAAACTTGCCACATGATGTTCATACTAGGTGATATCTTGAATTATGGCCCCCGAAACAGCATCCCTGAAGGAATTAATCCCAAAGGAATAGCAGAACGCCTCAACAGCATGGCAGATGAAATTATTGCCATACGAGGCAACTGTGATTCTGAGGTAGATCAGATGCTGCTCGATTTTCCTATTCTAGCGGATTACGCTTTGGTAGCAGATAACGGAAAACGACTTTTCCTGACACATGGACATGTATATAATGAGGAGAAACTTCCAAAGGGAAAACATGATTACTTCTTCTACGGACACACTCACTTGTGGAAACTTGAAAAGAAAGAAAATATGGTGATATGTAACACAGGTTCTGTCACTTTCCCCAAAGGTGGAAATGTACCTACGTTTGCAATATTCGAAGATGGAAAGGTTTCTATTTATGACTTAAACGGTACGAAACTGAAAGAAGTAAGTAAATAAAAAAAGAGAAGGCTGTTTCTTATTATCATAGTTCTAAGACAGACAAGAACAAGAACCATGAAATGAGCAGACAGCCCCTCTATAAAAATCAACCAACTAAAATCTTAGGATATAAACCTATTGGCGGAATTAAATTATAAAAGATTTATGTTTAAAAAGTTGTGCATATTGTTGATATTTAGCAAATTAAAGGTGACCAAACTTTTAATAGACAAATATCGTATGCACAACTTATATGCAATATTCGCAAAATTACTGAACATATGCAAGCAAATTGCCGGCAATTTAGTCAATGAATCTGGGAATGTGCCAAGACGAGGAGTCGTCCCTAAATTCTCAGACCTTGAAGTAGTGGCTTTGAACATGGCATCAGAGGCTGCCCCGTATTGACAGTGAATCTCTGTTGTTTGCAAAGCTACAGGAATATAGGGTTGAAATACCCAACCTTATTTCCCACCGACAATACAATGACAGGCGTAAAACAACTTCCTCCCTATGTAATGCAATCCGAGAAAGAATGGTTTCTGAAATGGATGGTGGTGAAGACTATTTCTGTATTGATTCGAAGCCGATAGAAGTATGTCGTATTGCCCGTTCCAAACGTTGCAGTATGGGAAAGAAGGATTTTAGTAAAGCACCTGGGGTAGGCTACTGCGCATCACAAAGCATGTATTATTATGGGTATAAACTCCATGCAGTCTGTGGGTTAAGTGGTGTCATCCATTCCTTTGACCTCACTTAGGCAAGTGTGCATGACATTCATTACCTGAAGGATGTGAAAGTGGATTATAGTAATTGTACAGTCATAGGGGACAGAGGATATATAAGTGCCCAAGTGCAATTGGATCTGTTTGAAACTGCCAATATCAGATTGGAGGTACCATACAGATGTAATCAAAAAGAATGGAAGCCAACATTCCCAGCTTTTGCCAAAGCGAGAAAAAGAATTGAAACCATATTCTCGCAATTGTGTGACCAGTTTATGATTATAAGGAATTATGCGAAAGATACAGATGGATTGTTTGCCCGGATTATCGGGAAGATTAGCGCACTTACAATCCTCCAATATATTAACTACAAAAATGAAAAGCCTATTGGCAGAGTTAAATATGAGCTATTTTAATTCCGCCAACAGGTAACTACACTATTTCAATCAATGAACAACAAGAATAAACTAACAATAAAAAATAGAATATATGAAAAACCTGTCGAACGATAAAATCAGTATTCAAATTGCCGATCACGGTGCAGAACTGGTAAGTATTTATGCAAACGGAACCGAGTATTTATGGCAAGCCGATCCTCAATTTTGGGGACGTCATTCTCCTGTATTGTTCCCGATAGTAGGACGAGTATGGAATAATACCTACCGTCATAAAGGACAAACATATTCGTTAGGACAACACGGATTTGCCCGCGACATGGACTTCCAGCTTGCATACGAGGAAGAAAATGCAGCAATCTATACCTTAGAAAGCAACGAAGAGACAATGAAAGTATATCCATTTCCTTTCGTGCTCGAAATAGGATACCGTCTGAAAGGCAACCGTATTGAAGTAATGTGGAGTGTACAAAATACTGGCGACAAAGATCTTCATTTTCAGATAGGTGCTCATCCGGCATTTTACTACCGTGACCTGAATCCTGAAACAAATGAAAGAGGATTCCTCGATTTTGGCAAAAAAATCAAAACATTAGAGTATATTTCTCCTGCAGAAAAAGGATGTGTACTACCTCAGCGTCATACCTTGACCTTGCATGAAGGCCTGATGGAATTAAGACGAGATACATTTGCATGCGATACGTACATGTTCGACAATAGCCAGCTGAAAAAAATAACTCTTCTGGATAAAAAGCAACAACCATACATCAGTCTGGAATTCAACAGTCCGCTGGTTGCAGTATGGTCACCAAGCGCAACTTATCCCAATGTTCCTTTTGTATGTATCGAACCCTGGTACGGACGTTGTGACACAGTAGGTTATGAAGGAGAATTCAAAGACAGAGAATGGATGCAGCATCTTGCTCCCGGAAAAAGCTTTGAAGCAAGTTACTCTATCATTCTGGAAGATATCGAATAACACCTATCTATCCGGAATCTATGATAATTTTCCAGTACGATAAAACATTTGAGGGACTTCTTACAGCTGTATTTGAGGCATACAGACTTAAGAAATTCCCCGATTCTATCATAAAAGAGGGAGACACTCTCCCTCTTTTTTATGATGAAACATATACTGTTATAACTGATGATGAAAAAGCGGAACGAGTCTGGAAATCATTGGGAAAAAAGTTATCAAAAGGAGCACTCTCCATGCTAACTTACAGCTGGCTGTCGGAAGCGTCCGACATAGCTATCGTGCTATTCCGTTATATACGGAAAATAACTGACGCTTCACGCTCAATAGAAACTAATTTTGCAGATCCTGATATTCTTGCCGTTTCCAAATTAGGGAAAAAAGTAGCCGACGAACGTTACCGCATTTTACAGTTCATACGTTTCCAGAAAACTACCGAAAGCATATATTACGGAGCCATGGAACCGCTATATGATGTGTTTCCTCTTACTATCCGGCATTTTCGTGATCGTTTTGCCGATCAGAAATGGCTTATTTATGATGTAAAAAGACATTACGGTTACTATTATGATGGAAAAGAAGTAAATGAAATCACATTTGCAGATCCTAAACAGACGCATCTGCTGACAGGAAAACTGGACGAAAGTCTGCTGGATAAAAACGAAAAGCTTTTCCAAACATTATGGAAAAGCTATTTTAAATCTATCTGTATCAAAGAAAGATTGAATCCTGTCAAGCATAAAAAAGACATGCCGGTACGATACTGGAAATATCTGACAGAAAAGAATTAGCCTCAACAGACAGCAAACAAGTCGTCGGGATAGCCAATATCAACAAGAAATAAGGCATGTCCCGGAACCGATGTACCTGCACTGCAGCGATTCTTTTCTTCTATTACCTTACGGAATCCCTCTACAGTAAGTTTACCTCGTCCCACTTCCACCAGTGTACCAACTACGGCACGAACCATATTACGCAAGAAACGGTCGGCTTGAATAGTGAATACCCATTCATCTTCCCCTATCTGTTCCCAACGTGCATGCATGATACGGCAATTGTTTGTCTTTACATCTGTATGCAATTTACTGAAGCTGGTAAAATCTGTATACTCAAACAAAACCTTTGCTGCCTCATTCATCTTATCAAAATCCAATGACTGAAAAACTCTCCAGGCATAATTCCGGTTGAAGGGATCTTTACGGGTTGTGATATAATATTTATAAGTGCGATAAGTCGCATCAAAACGGGTATGAGCATCTTGTCTTACCCTGCGAACCTGATATACAGATATATCTGGAGGCAGTAAACGATTCAGTTTGTCTGTCACACTATCACAATCCAGCATCCGCTCGATATCAAAATGAGCTACCATCAGGCGGGCATGTACTCCAGCATCTGTTCTTCCGGCACCAGTTACTTCTATTGCATCATCACGCAAAAAAGTGATAAGTGCACGAGTCAATGTTTCCTGCACACTATTGCCATTTGGCTGAATCTGCCAGCCATGATAATTGGCACCATCGTAAGCTAAATAAATAAAATATCTGAACATTTCTGATTATCTTGTCGTTATGTGAAAACATCCCTGCTTCAATTCATACTTTACGTAGCAGCGTTCTGCTTTGCGCAAATCACGCAAGACTTCCGACAGGACCAGTTTCAGTGTATCGGCGCTCACATCTTGCATCGGACGTCCGTCTGGATCCTCCACCTTAGTAAAACGTTTCCAGCTTACATCGAAAGTAGTACCATAAAAATGACAGGAGTTCAACGACGCATTTCCGTTAGTACGACGCAGTTTTTTCACATCATCCTTAGTACGTAAAACAGAAGTTACGATTATTTTATTAGGGTTCAGTCCTTTACTTTCCAGAGAATCCAGAAAATTTATACCAAGGGTATCCAGTAAAGCTGCTGCACGAGGAACAAGAAACGGTATGGAGTGAGTCAGAGAATCTACATCATAGCGTTCGCACGATACGATCTCTTTTAAATCACCATCCAAGTCGACTGCTGCTTCACGCGAGGATATAGGACGTATCCCTATACGGCGTGCAGAAGCCAGCTGTACATCATTTAAATCACCAAAACTTCTTTTGTAACTCACCACCCCACGAATATTGCGTGGATTATTCAGTTTGATAGACTTGTCTTCATGGCCACAGCTACCCAATATACCAGCTGCAACCAAAGCTATCATACATGTTATTCCTGTTAGTCTTTTCATGTTTCCAGTCAATCTTTTTCCCAAAATTCATAGAAAATACAAGGGCACAAAGATAAAAAAGAAAGCTGTCTTTTAAAAATTCATGAAGAGAAACTTCCTTAGTTCACCTCACATTGCGGTAATCGTACAACAAATAGACAGAAAACAGCTGGCAGAAAGCAGAAATTAATTTACCGTATATCGTGTACAGATAAAAAGGAATGATTAAATTTGCAGAAAAATAAACAAACGAGCATATCAAAATAATCTGAATGATCGAAAAACATATTGTATTAGAAGATATTGATCCGGTTATTTTTTACGGTGTAAACAATGCCAATATGCAAATGATTAAGGCATTGTTCCCCAAGTTACGCATTGTGGCACGCGGAGATGTCATAAAAGTAATGGGGGATGAAGAAGAAATGTGTGCATTCGAAGAAGCAATACTCGCTTTGGAAAAACATTGCGCACGTTATAATTCGCTGAACGAAGAAGCGATATTGGACATCATAAAAGGAAACAAACCGCAAATCGAAAAGACCGGCGATGTAATTGTATATAGCGTCACCGGAAAACCCATTACCCCCCGAAGTACCAACCAGCTGAAACTGGTAAAAGAATTCGATAAGAATGACATGATCTTTGCTATCGGTCCAGCCGGATCGGGTAAAACGTATACTGCTATCGCATTGGCAGTACGTGCTCTTAAGAATAAAGAAATCAAAAAAATCATATTAAGCCGTCCGGCAGTAGAAGCAGGCGAAAAGTTAGGTTTCTTGCCTGGAGATATGAAAGACAAGATAGACCCTTATCTGCAACCATTGTACGATGCCCTTCAGGATATGATACCTGCTGCCAAACTGAAGGAATACATGGAACTGAACATCATACAGATTGCTCCTCTTGCTTTCATGCGTGGACGAACATTAAATGATGCAATTGTCATTCTTGACGAAGCACAAAACACTACCACACAACAAATCAAGATGTTTCTTACCCGAATGGGTATGAATACCAAAATGATCGTTACAGGGGATATGACACAGATAGACCTTCCCTCATCACAAACATCGGGACTGGTACAGGCTATCAAGATTCTTAAAGGTGTAAAAGGTATCAGCTTCATAGAACTGAACAA
Source organism: Phocaeicola coprocola DSM 17136 (assembly GCF_000154845.1). Taxonomy (GTDB): domain Bacteria; phylum Bacteroidota; class Bacteroidia; order Bacteroidales; family Bacteroidaceae; genus Phocaeicola; species Phocaeicola coprocola. The sequence continues at coordinate 25,858 of NZ_DS981428.1, forward strand.
GAAAGACATTGTACGCCATAAGCTGGTAACCCGTATTGTAGAGGCTTACGAAAAATTTGAAGAGAAAACGAAAAGCCTGAAAAATACAGACAAACCCTCTCTCCAATAACTGGAGTTGTAAGTAAAGAAAAATATATTCATTACTAAATATAGAAAGAAAATGAGTAAAGCTTTAACTAAAACAGACTATCACTTTCCGGGACAGAAAAGTGTATATCACGGCAAAGTGCGCGATGTTTACAACATCAAGGATGAAAAGTTAGTAATGGTTGCTACCGACCGTATTTCTGCATTCGATGTAGTATTGCCTGAAGGTATTCCTTACAAAGGACAAATGCTGAATCAGATTGCAGCCAAATTCCTCGATGCAACGACAGATATTTGCCCCAACTGGAAATTAGCTACTCCCGACCCTATGGTAACCGTAGGTGTTATGTGTGAAGGATTCCCTGTAGAAATGATTGTACGCGGCTATTTGTGCGGAAGTGCATGGCGTGCTTACAAGAGTGGAGTTCGTGAAATTTGTGGCGTACGTCTGCCGGAAGGTATGCGTGAAAATGAAAAATTCCCTCACCCGATCATTACCCCGACAACTAAAGCTGAAATGGGTATGCACGATGAAGATATTTCCAAAGAAGAAATTCTGGCTAAGGGACTTGCTACACCTGAAGAATATGAAACTCTGGAACGTTATACACTGGCTCTGTTCGAACGTGGTACACAGATGGCAGCAGAACGTGGCTTGATCCTTGTAGATACTAAATATGAATTCGGAAAGCACAATGGAGAAATCTATCTGATGGACGAAATTCATACTCCTGACTCAAGTCGCTACTTCTATTCAGAAGGATACCAGGAACGTTTTGAAAACGGTGAACCTCAGAAGCAGTTATCAAAAGAATTTGTTCGCGAATGGTTGATGGCAAACGGATTCCAGGGTAAAGAAGGACAGAAAGTTCCTGAAATGACTCCGGCAATCGTATCTTCTATCAGCGACCGCTATATTGAATTGTATGAGCACATCACAGGTGAAACATTCGTTAAAGCTGATACAGATCAATTGGCAGAACGCATCGAAAAGAACGTTACTGAATACTTAGGATAATATTTTAAAACGGAGAATGAAGAACAATCAATGAAGATTCTTTCTATACAACGGAATCTTTATTAGAAACAAGTTCTTCATTCTTCTTTTTCCATTCTTCAATCCTTTATTTTATTAAACTTATGCCTCATTATCCACAAGAAGAAATCAAACCTTATAACGAAAGCGAAAGTAAAGCCGTACAAGTAGAAAAAATGTTCGACAACATTGCTCCTGCTTACGACAACCTGAACCATGTACTCTCATGGGGAATAGATAAAAGCTGGAGGCGCAAGGCTATCAACTGTCTGAAACCCTATCATCCTCAACGTATCATGGATGTAGCTACCGGCACAGGAGATTTCGCCATACAAGCCTTTACAATGCTTCATCCGCAGGAATTGATAGGTACAGACATTTCGGAAGGCATGATGAACATAGGACGGGAAAAAGTTAAGCAAGCCGGATTCTCCGAACACATATCCTTTGCCAAGGAAGATTGTACTAATCTTTCTTTTACCGACAATTGCTTTGATGCCATAACAGTAGCTTTTGGAGTACGTAACTTCGAGAATCTGGATAAAGGATTACAGGAAATGCATCGTGTACTAGTACCAGGAGGACATCTCGTTATTTTAGAATTATCAGAACCTGAATGGTTTCCGATGAAACAACTATATGCCCTCTATTCTAAAATTGTAATACCCACATTGGGAAAACTTTTCTCTAAAGACCGCAGTGCCTATACATATTTACCCCAGTCCATCAAAGCCTTTCCACAAGGAGAAATCATGCAAGGTATCATCCGCAAGGCTGGTTTTAGTCAAGTACACTTCCAAAGACTGACCTTAGGCATCTGCACACTTTATTTTGCGACTAAATAATTAAGAACTTAAATATCTTTTTTATGAAAAAATTCGGTTTGATAGGCTATCCGCTCGGACATTCTTTCTCCAGGAATTTCTTCAATGAAAAATTTCAGTCGGAGAATATCGATGCGGAGTACGTAAACTTCGAAATCCCCACTATAGAAGATTTTCCACAAGTTATTGTATCCAACCCCACACTAGAAGGGTTAAACGTTACAATTCCTTATAAAGAGAAGGTCATTCCCTTCTTAAACGAATTAACCCCAGACGCAGCAGCTATAGGAGCTGTAAACGTTATCAAATTCGAGCGCAATAAAGGAAAACTTAAACTGATAGGACACAATTCGGATGTTATCGGTTTTACCCGATCTATCGAGCCACTTTTAGAATCTTTTCATACTAAGGCTCTTATCTTAGGAACAGGAGGAGCATCAAAAGCCATCAATTACGGCCTCAAGACACTTGGCATAGAAACACTTTTTGTTTCACGAAGTGCACACAATGAGCATACCATTACGTATTCGGAACTGACACCGGAAATAATGGACGAATACAAAATAATTGTAAACTGTACACCCGTAGGAATGTATCCGCAAGCAGACAAATGTCCGGAAATACCTTACGAATATCTTACTCCACGTCACTTGCTTTACGATTTGCTGTATAATCCTAATACAACACTATTTATGAGAAAAGGAAGTGAACATGGAGCTGTAGTAAAGAACGGACTCGAAATGTTACTCTTGCAAGCTTTCGGTGCATGGGATATCTGGAACAAATAAGGCATATAACTTGTTATTAAAGTAAATCAATCAGTAAGTTATATATGAAAAAACGAATTGCCATTGGCACAGGAATCTTTTTATTGGTTCTAGTGGGTTTACTTGCCGGAGGAAGCATATACATGATAAACTTTTCACTCCGCCCTGAAAACAGAGGAAAAGATATGGAAGGCTCTTTCACTTTTATGCGAGAAAAATATCCGCAAATTATCCCATGGGTAGACAGCCTTCAGAATCATCATGCACTACGCGATACTTTTATCATCTCTCCCGATGGTATACGGATGCATGCCTTCTATGCCAGAGCCATGAAGCCCACCTCGCATACGGCAATTATCGTACATGGATATACAGACAATGCTATCCGCATGTTTCACATCGGTTATCTGTATAACCATTCATTAAACTATAACATTTTACTCCCTGATTTACGCTATACAGGGTTATCTGAAGGTGACGCTATTCAAATGGGATGGTTAGACCGAAAAGATGTCATGCAGTGGATTGACATTGCTCCTGCATTGTTTGGTGATTCCTTACAAGCAGTAGTACACGGTATATCAATGGGAGCTGCCACTACCATGATGCTCTCAGGAGAAAAGCTTCCAGCATATATACGTTGCTTCGTTGAGGATTGTGGATATACCAGTGTATGGGATCAGTTCAAAAAAGAATTAAAAGAACAATTCGGACTTCCCGCATTCCCTTTACTATATACTGCCAGCTGGCTGTGTGAATGGCAAAATGGATGGAACTTCAAAGAAGCATCTGCTGTAAAACAAGTTGCCAAATGCCAAAAACCAATGTTCTTTATCCACGGTGATAAAGATAATTTCGTACCCACTTATATGGTACATAAAGTTTACGAGGCAAAGCCTCAGCCCAAGGAACTTTGGATTGTTCCGGGAGCTGACCATGCTACCTCTTATTTCTATTATCCTGAAGAATATACCTCACGTGTAGAACATTTCATCAAAAAGTATATTCCTTAAGAAGGTTTTTATTCCTCCTCGAGCAAAAACAAAGAAATGCCCTTGGAGGAATTTTTATATCTATCAAAATAATCAGTTATTTTCTTTCATTCTGCCGACTAATGTTCCCCAACTATTTCGAAGGCTCTCATTGTCAACTTTATGGTTGTATGCTTGTAACGCACCTTTGGGAACGACAACCTGTTCAACTTGTTCCGGTAAAGAATAAATTTCTAAAGAAGGAGGTTCCGGTGCATTCACGGTAAACACCTTCACAGAACTGTTACCTAAAGCATTAAAAGCTAAATGCTTCAGATTTCGACCAAGAGTAAGAACATCAAAGTGAACATTGGCAGAGAAAAGAGTCTGCCCTACAGATTCAACACTTTCCGGAAGTTCTACAACAGATAAATCCGGACAATATTGGAAAATACCATGATGCATAATACCTGTCACTCCCTGCTTTAAGATACCGGTACTTTTTACCTGACGCAGATTACGACACAAATAGAAAGCTCTTTCTTCTATCAGTTCAATACTATTCGGTAAAGTCACTTCACGTAATCCTGATTCACGGAAAGCTTCAATCCCAATTTTCTTCAGAGATTCAGGAAGAGCTATCGAACGTAAGTTGTCTGTATGCAATAACGACTGACTGCTTATTTCCTCCAATGAAGCAGGTAAAACAATCGTTTCTGCAGCAACATTCGAAAGTGCCCGCATCGGTATAGTTTTTATTTGGGTATGTCCTAAATCGAGCTGAATCAGATTCCGGCAACCATAAAAACAATATTCACCTATCTTTTTCAGACTTTCAGGAAAGACTATTTCCTTCACCGGATTGTTTGAAAAGGCATCAGCCTGAATTTCCTCCAATCCTTCATTTAAAATGATTTTATTGAAAGAACAAGAAGCAAAAGCAGAAGAGGCAATTACCTTTACATCGGTTGGAAGACGATATTCCTCCCCTTCTTTCATTAAAACTTCTGTCAGTACTCCGTCTTTGATTACATAGTCAACCACTTTAATTGTGAAGCTGGCTTGCTTACCATCTATAACAATTGTTACAGGAAGTTCTTCTGATACATTTTCTGTCGAAAACCCTAAAATATTATCAGCCGAAACAGACAGCCTTTCCCGCTTACCATTATCGTATATACCTTCCACAACAAGTCCTTCCAGGTTTAAACCAGTATCAGCATGAAGTAAATAAGTCGTTTGCACAGGAAGAGACACAATCTCTATACGTGTAAGAGTACCTTCCGGAGTTGAAGAAGAATCATCTTTTCCATGCTCGTCCGAGCTTCCATCCGACGGAGATATTGTCTGTTTCCGCTCTTCAACTATCGGGTCTTTCTTACAAGCAACGACAAGTAATACTGAGATTACAAGAAGTAAGGAATAACAAAGAAATCGCTTCATAAAATCTTCACTAAATAAAAAAAAATGATAAAACAATAATGTATAATAACCATTTCGGCGAACTTTTGTTCAGCAGCTTTTCCTTTTTTATTCAAAAATACCTCCATCCTAGTAATCATGCTTTCCATTATAAAGCAAACTAACAGTTTTTTCAATAAGCCTTTCGGTTTTCCGCATAATTTTATGTATGTTTGTAACAGAAACCAAATACAACATTTACATTTATGAAAAAGACATGGATTATCATTATTGCCGTAATAGCTGTTATTGCTGTTTACGGAATTTCTTCGTATAACTCAATGGTATCACAGGAAGAAGCTGTAGGAACAGCATGGAGTAATGTAGAAAACCAATACCAGCGCCGTGCTGACTTAATACCTAATCTGGTCAATACCGTCAAAGGATATGCAGCACACGAAAAGGAAACGTTCGACGCTGTTGTGTCTGCTCGTGCCAAAGCAACCCAGACAACGGTAAGCATCGACGATCTGACTCCAGAAAAGATGGAAGCATATCAGCGTGCACAAGGTGAAGTAGGCAGTGCTTTGAGCCGTCTGCTTGCCGTAACAGAAAATTATCCAGACTTGAAAGCCAATGAAAACTTCCAGACACTTCAGGCACAGTTGGAAGGGACTGAGAACCGCATCAGTGTGGAACGCCGTAACTTCAACAATGTAGCACGCAAATACAATACAGCAATACGTCGCTTTCCGAAAAATATCTTTGCCGGTATGTTCGGATTCGAAAAGCGTCCTTATTTCGAAGCTCAGGAAGGAGCCGAACAAGCTCCTGAAGTTAAATTCTAACAAGAATGAGAAGAATCATATCGCTTGCACTGCTGCTTTGCAGCATCTTCACCACACTGTGGGCACAGTCGCATGCCTATAAGGTAGAAGAAATACCGATGGTTCACCTGCAGAACCGCACCCGCTATGTCAGCAATCCCGATGGAATATTGAGTGCCGATGCAGTAGCTGCGATGGACACTACACTTTTTGCTTTGGAGCAACGGACTGGTGTTCAAACGCTAGTCGTAGCCGTAAAGCAAATAGACGGAGGTGACTGCTTCGAATTTGCTTATCAGCTGGGAGAAAAGAACGGTGTGGGAGAAAAAGGAAAAGACAACGGACTGGTTGTCCTGCTGGTTACAGAAGAACGTTGCATTCAGTTTGCCACAGGATATGGTCTGGAAGGTGTTCTTCCTGATGCTGTCTGCAAACAGATACAAGTAAGGTACATGAACAAATACCTGGGAGAAGGCAACTGGGATGCCGGTATGCTGGCAGGTATTCAAGCTATCAGCCGCCAACTGGACGGAACAGGTGAACCTCCCGTTCCCCGGAAGGAAGAAGAAACAGATTATTTACTTCTCATCATCCTGATATGCTGTTTCATCATTGTGCCTACACTTTTATGGTTCAGCGTACGACAACGCAAGAGATGTCCACAGTGCCATAAACATACGCTTCGTCAGCTTTCCATACGAACGATATCACGTATGAACGGCATCCGCACTGAAGAAATCGTGCTACACTGCACAAACTGTGGACACATTGTCCGCCGACAAAGACAAGTACGTGACGAAGACGATTTCCATCACCGTGGAGGCAACGGAGGCCCTTTCCTTGGCGGACCGTTCTTCGGAGGAGGTTTCGGAGGTAGCGGCGGTGGAGGCTTCAGTGGTGGCTCTTTTGGCGGAGGAAGCTTCGGAGGAGGAGGAGCTGGAAGCAAATTCTAACTAAAAACGAACATTAAAGAATCTATGTACAATAACACTTTTGGAAACATATTCCGTCTGACTAGTTTCGGCGAATCACACGGAAAAGCTATTGGCGGAGTGATAGACGGATTTCCGGCAGGCATTACCATAGACATGGAATTTATACAAAAAGAACTGAACCGCCGCCGTCCGGGACAGTCTGCCATTACAACTGCACGTAAAGAAGCTGATGAAGTAGAGTTTCTTTCAGGCATATACGAAGGAGTATCAACAGGATGCCCTATCGGATTTGCCGTATGGAATACCAATCAGCACTCAAACGATTATGACAACATGAAAGATGTCTATCGTCCTTCGCACGCAGATTATACTTACACCCAGAAATATGGCATACGCGATCATCGGGGCGGAGGACGTTCATCTGCCCGCGAAACAATAGCCCGTGTAGTGGCCGGAGCATTGGCCAAGCTTGCCTTACGTCAGTTAGGTATCAGCATTATGGCATTTACTTCACAGGTCGGTCCGTTTAAACTGGATAAAGACTATACAGCTTACGATTTAACCAGCATAGAAAACAACCCGGTACGCTGTCCTGATCAGGATCTGGCACGCCAGATGGCCGATTACATTTTCCGTATAAAAGGAGAAGGCGATACCATCGGCGGTGTAATAAGCTGCGTCATCAAAGGATGTCCCGTCGGACTCGGGCAACCAGTATTCGGTAAGCTGCATGCCGCACTGGGAAATGCGATGCTCAGCATCAATGCCGTAAAAGGATTCGAGTATGGACAAGGATTCAGCAACATGGAACTGAAGGGAAGTCAGCAGAATGATATCTTTTATAACAATAATGGAGAAATAGGCTTCCGCAGCAATCGCTCGGGAGGTATTCAGGGAGGTATCAGCAACGGACAGGATATCTATTTCCGGGTAGCATTCAAACCTGTGGCAACCGTTCTCATGGAACAGCCTACGGTAGACATTCACGGAAATGAAACCATTCTGAAGGCTCGCGGACGACACGATCCTTGTGTACTGCCCCGTGCTGTACCCATCGTAGAAGCTATGGCTGCCATGACATTACTCGATTATTATTTACTCGATAAAGCCTCAACATTATAAATCATAACCATGGAAATCAAACAATACATCAAAGAAAACGAATCCCGCTTTTTAGAGGAACTCTTCAGCCTGATTCGCATACCCAGTATCAGTGCCCTGCCTCAACATAAAGATGATATGCTTGCCTGTGCCGAACGCTGGCGTCAGTTGCTTCTGGAAGCAGGAGCAGACGAAGCAATGATTATGCCTTCACAGGGCAATCCGCTTGTCTACGCAGAAAAGCGTGTCAGTCCCGATGCACCGACCGTACTTATTTATGCTCACTACGATGTCATGCCTGCCGAACCGCTTGAACTATGGAAGAGCCAACCTTTCGAACCGGAAGTGCGCGACGGACACATTTGGGCACGTGGAGCCGATGACGATAAGGGACAAGCTATGATTCAGGCAAAGGCATTCGAATACGTAGTAAAAGAAGGGCTGCTGAAGCACAATGTGAAATTTATTTTCGAAGGAGAAGAAGAAATCGGCTCACCCAGCCTCAATGCTTTCCTGAAAGAGCATAAGGAATTGCTGAAAGCCGACGTTATCCTCGTTTCAGACACAAGTATGCTTGGAGCCGACCTGCCATCGCTGACAACCGGACTACGCGGACTGGCTTACTGGGAAATAGAAGTTACCGGCCCGAACCGTGATTTGCATTCCGGACACTTTGGAGGAGCTGTTGCCAACCCGATAAACACGTTATGCAGCATGCTTGCACAGGTTATAGATGCAGACGGCCGTATCACCATTCCTCACTTCTACGATGATGTAGAGGAAGTACCAGCAGCTGAACGCGACATGATTGCCCATATTCCTTTCGATGAAAAGAAATACATGGAAGCCATCGGTGTAAAAGCGTTGAAAGGTGAAAAAGGTTATTCTACTCTGGAGCGCAACAGTTGCCGTCCGTCGTTCGATGTTTGCGGAATCTGGGGAGGATATACGGGAGAAGGTTCAAAAACCGTTCTTCCATCGAAGGCATACGCCAAAGTATCTTGTCGTCTGGTTCCTCATCAGAACCATGAAGTCATCTCAAAACTGTTTGTCGATTACATTAACAGCATCGCTCCTGAATATGTACAGGTAAAGGTTACTCCTATGCACGGAGGCGAAGGCTATGTATGTCCGATATCTCTTCCAGCTTATCAGGCTGCCGAAAAAGGATTTACCAAGGCATTCGGTAAAAAACCACTGGCTGTACGACGCGGAGGAAGTATTCCTATTATCAGCGATTTCGAACAGATTCTGGGAATCAAAACTGTCCTGATGGGATTCGGACTGGAAAGTGATGCCATTCACTCACCCAATGAGAACTTCTCGCTCGACATTTTCCGTAAAGGAATAGAAGCTGTAGTAGAATTCCACAAAGAGTTCAGCAAATAACAACAAATACATTAAGTAGCAAAGAGACTTTCTGAAAAACGAAAGCATTTGCTTCATCTTTATAAAAAACTCTCCCTGTTTCAGTCCTCATTTATTATGCAAGACTAAAACAGGGAGAGTTTTTTTATCTGTACCCCAAAGTTTTGCAGCTGTTAACGCAAGCGTAAGATATCTCCAACTTTCGGTGCTGGAGAATCAGGGTCCATATTGTTCATCTTATACAGACGCTCCAGTCGTACACCAAACTTCTGTGAAATGCTATACATCGAATCACCGCTACGAACAACATATGCAATATGATCTTTAGTAGCACGACGACGCTTTTCTTCCAAATATACGATTTCACCACCGCGGAATACATAGTCCTTAGGCAGTTCATTATATTTACGCAACTTACGGTGACTGATATCAAACTCTTTTCCCAATGACTTGAATGTATCTCCACGACGTGCTACGACATAAAGAAGTTCGTTTGCCAGATAAGGCTGATGAGGATTCGGGAACTCTTCCGCCCATTCCAGTCCCCCTTTATGGTCGTACTTATCCAAGTCATACAATTCTATGATATTAATCAGACGATTGGCATACTGCGGATCGGTAGCATAACCTGCTTTTTTCAATCCCCTTGCCCAGCCTTTATAATCGGTAATTTTCAAACGAAACAAAAACGCATAGCGCGCACCCGAACGTAAAAATTTTGAATGGTCGCGATAAGAGTCCTTCGGATGCTTGTAAGCACGAAAACACTCATTACGCGCATCATCGTCATGACGTACGGAACGTCCGTCCCATGAACCGCCACACTTGATACCAAAGTGATTGTTCGATTTCCGCGCCAACTCACTTTTTCCAGCTCCCGACTCCAGCAGTCCCTGTGCCAGCGTAATACTTGCCGGAATACGGTAATGCTTCATTTCATCTACAGCGATACCCCGGTATTTATGTATATAGTCTTCGTATACTTTGTTACGCTTTTGTGCCGACGTAGAAACCGTAATACACATCAGGCACATAAATATCAACCAATGAGATAGTTTCATTCTTCTTTCCGTTTAAATTAAAGCAGGGCAAAGATAAACTATTTACACGAATAATACCACAGATGATAGGAAATCTCCCTTTTTTTCCTTACATTCGTATAAACTTTAAACCCCACTGCCTATGAAAGAAATAAAGATTGAAATAAATATCCGCGCTTTACGTTACGAAGAACTGGACGAAAAAGACCGTAAGCTGATAGATGCTGCCAAAGAAGCTACGGCACGAAGCTATGCCCCTTACTCACACTTTTCGGTAGGAGCAGCAGCTTTACTGGCAAACGGTGTGGTAGTAACCGGAAGTAATCAGGAAAATGCTGCTTACCCGTCAGGAACATGTGCCGAACGTACCACGCTCTTTTATGCCAATTCACAATATCCGGATCAGGCAGTAGACACACTTGCCATTGCAGCCCGCAGCGAAACGGGTTATCTCGACTCCCCTATTCCCCCATGTGGAGCCTGCCGTCAGGTTCTTCTGGAAACAGAACAACGTTTCCACCAGCCCATGCGGATACTGCTTTACAGTAAAAACGACATTTATGTACTGGAAGGAACCAAAGACTTGCTTCCGCTTTCATTCGGAGGTGAATACCTGAAAGTCTGAAGAGTTTTCCATCGGCAGTCATTAAGTCCGATGAAAACAAAATAAAAAAACGGAGAAGTGACCCCGAAACAAGTTCCACTTCTCCGTTTCTTTGTTATTTCATTTCCTTCTTATTTATCACCATACATGCGTGCACGCATTTCTTTAATATGATCGGAAGTGATATATTCATCATATTCCATCATCTTATCGATGATACCATTCGGCGTCAATTCGATAATACGGTTCGCTACTGTTTCGATAAACTCATGGTCGTGTGAAGAGAAGAGTACGTTACCCTTATAAATCTTCAAGTTATTGTTGAATGCCTGAATAGATTCCAAATCCAGGTGGTTGGTCGGAGTATCCAGAATCAAACAGTTCGCATTGCGAAGCTGCATGCGGGCAATCATACAACGCATCTTTTCACCTCCCGAAAGTACGTTGACTTTCTTCATCACTTCTTCACCCGAGAACAGCATACGTCCCAGGAAGCCTTTCATTTCTACTTCATTGCCCTGACCATACTGGCTCAACCAGTCTACCAGATTCAGGTCGCAGTTAAAGTAATCTGTATTATCGAGCGGCAAATAAGCTGTTGTAATAGTCACACCCCAGTTATAGTGTCCGGCTTGTGCCTTACGATTGCCGTTGATAATTTCGAACAAAGCAGTCATGGCACGCGGATCGCGACTCAGGAATACAATCTTATCTCCTTTTTCTACAGTAAAGTTCACATCATTGAACAAGACTACGCCGTCTTCTGTTTCAGCACGCAAACCAGAAACTTCCAGAATCTGATTTCCCGGTTCACGATCCATCGTAAAGATGATACCCGGATATTTACGAGATGACGGTTTGATTTCATCCACATTCAATTTCTCCAACATCTTCTTACGGCTGGTAGTCTGCTTCGACTTAGCCACATTGGCAGAGAAACGACGGATAAACTCTTCCAGCTCCTTACGCTTTTCTTCAGCTTTTGCTTTCTGGTTCTGCTGCTGACGAAGTGCCAGCTGACTAGATTCGTACCAGAAGCTATAGTTACCGGCAAAGAGATTTACCTTGCCAAAGTCAATATCTACCGTATGCGTACAAACTGAATCGAGGAAGTGACGGTCGTGGCTCACAACCAGCACAGTATGTTCGAAGTTAGAAAGATATTCTTCCAACCAAGTTACCGTATCCATATCCAAGTCGTTGGTAGGCTCGTCCAGCAACAGGTTGTCAGGATTTCCAAACAATGCCTGAGCCAACATCACACGCACCTTTTCCTTACCACTCAGATCACCCATCAGTGTATAATGTTTGTCTTCCTTTATTCCCAGACCGCTCAGCAAGATAGCTGCATCACTTTCAGCATTCCATCCTTCCAATTCAGCAAATTTTTCTTCCAGTTCCGCCGCCTTAATACCGTCTTCATCGGTAAAATCTTCCTTTGCATAAAGGGCTTCACGCTGCTTCATGATGTCCCACAGTACAGTGTGTCCCATCAACACGGTATCGAGCACCGTATGGGCATCGAACTTAAAGTGGTCCTGACTCAAGACAGAAAGGCGTTCGCCCGGTCCCAGTGTCACACTTCCTTTCGTAGGGTCAAGCTCTCCCGAAATCACTTTCAGAAAAGTAGACTTACCCGCACCGTTAGCACCGATAATACCATATATATTACCATTCGTGAACTTCATGTTCACATCATTATACAACACTCTTTTTCCAAATTGAACGGCTACGTTTGAAACTGTAATCATTTCTTTCTATACCTATTTAAAAATTAATCGGATGCAAAGATAATATAAAAAAGTGAGATACAGAGCAAAGCAAAGCGTAATGATTGAGGATAATAAAAAGAAGGAAGTCAGCCAAGGGGAATTTGGAGGAATCAATCGGAACTGATACTTTTGCAAAATACTTTCAAAAAGACCTGCCGATAAGGTGTCAAAAACTTCAGCAAGAAAGGATTATTTTTCGTACAAAAAATAAAAAAAGATCTCGATGTTTTGTATAAAAGATGCTGAAGAATTAATAGCAACAAAAATTGAAACAAATGAAGAAATCTACCTGGAAAAAACATCATAAATGGTTCGGGCTGATATTTGCCTTTTTTATTATCTTGTTTGGTGCTTCGGGCATTGTCTTGAACCACCGGCAGCTCTTTTCTGATTATCAGATCAGCCGGAAATGGCTACCCGACGCCTACCGGTACAAGAGCTGGAACAACGGAATGTTGCGGGGAACTCTCTCCTGTCCTCCCGGTATCTGTCAAGAAGACAGCGCTATCTTATTGTTTGGCAATGCCGGCATTTTTCTGACCGACCATGATACTACTACGTTTGATGATTTCAACCGTGGTTTTCCTCACGGAGTCGACTGGCGTAACATACGGGGAATAGCGATTACTCCTCAAGGAGATTTATTCGCCGCCGCTCAGTTCGGACTTTACCGCTACAGCAAAAAGGCAGGATGGCAAGCAGTCAGGCTTCCTCTGCAAAAAGGGGAAAAATTATCGGACATCACTACGCTCGGTGACACCTTGATAGTCGTCGGGCGTTCCTGTTTGTATTACGCGACATCGCCTTACCGTCATTTCAGCCCAGTCATTCTGCAAGCTCCCGAAGAATACAATGGGAAAGTTTCATTATTCCGCACCATCTGGCTGTTGCACAGTGGTGAACTGTTTGGAACTGCTGGCAAACTGGTCATGGATACGCTGGCAGTAATACTGATCATCCTTTCGGTAAGCGGAATCTTCTACTGGTTTCTACCCAAGTATATTCGCCGGATAAAACAAACCGGACGTTCAGCAACAACAAGTATTGCCTTACTGAAAACATCTCTATCGTGGCACGACAAGATAGGCAGAACGACTATCGTGCTGACACTCTTTATAGCCTTGACCGGATGGTGTCTGCGCCCTCCGGTACTGCTGGCACTGGTTTACGGAAGAATACCTGCCATACCTTTCACACAGCTTGACTCGCCGAATGCATGGAACGATAAATTACGGATGCTCCGCTACGATGAGCAGCAAAACGACTGGCTACTTGCTACTTCGGAAGGATTTTATTCTCTTAAATCATTTCAGAGTACTCCTGTAAAAATATCCAAGACACCTCCCGTAAGCGTCATGGGAATCAATGTCCTAAAACAAGACAAACAGGGAAACTGGCTTACAGGTTCTTTCAGTGGAATGTATGTGTGGAACAGACATTTGGGAAACATTACCGATTTCTTTACCGGAAAAACAGCTCCAGAAACAGCAGGACCACCGTTCGGCAATCATGCCATCACCGGATACAGCAGTGATTTTGACGGTAAACTCTGTATTGCCGAATACGAAAAAGGCAGCGATTTTGCATCGATGCCTGCCAACATGGAAACGCTTCCCATGTCGCTATGGAACTTTGCCCAGGAAATCCATACCGGACGCATTTATACAGTTTTAGGTAAAGGAACACTGGTCTTTATCTTTTTTGCCGGACTGGGAGTGTTATGGAGCCTGATTACGGGATATATCATCAGACGGAGAAAATCATAGAAAAGAAAAGCGGCATTTTCTTTTTCCCTTTCATCGGGAAAAGAAAATACCGCCTTTGTCATACTATCTGCACTTCCGTGGAATATTTTCCCGGAATAAGTTTACATTACAGAGGTTTATACTCTACAAAAGCTTCCATAGCTTCGTAGCATGCCAGACCAAGGCTGTCGTACAACGATGCAGTACCACGATTACGGTCTTCACTACGTTGCCAGAACAAACGTTCGTCGTTGCCCAGGAAAGGCGCACTTTCCATCTGTGACTGATGCTTCAAGATAGAGTTACGTTTAGCACGCAATTCCTCCGGACTCAATGGTACAGCCATCTCGATGTTTTCAATTTCCCATTCAGCCCATGCGCCACGATACATCCATATGCGGCAGTCTTTCAGCCATTCAGCTCCAGCTTTCTTTTCTTCGTCGATAGCTGCCAGTACAGCATCAGTACAAACTCGGTGTGTTCCGTGCGGGTCTGCCAAGTCACCAGCTACATAAATCTGATGAGGTTTTACTTCACGAAGCAAATTCATCACAATGTTTACGTCAGCTTCGCTGATAGGATTCTTCTCGATACGTCCTGTTTCGTAGAACGGAAGGTCGAGGAAGTGAACACGTTCCAACGGAATCTGGTTGTATGTAGAAGCAGTGCGAGCCTCACCACGGCGAATCAAACCTTTGATAGTAAGAATATCGCGGGTATCCATGTCGCCTTCTTTCTTGCTCAACAGGAACTTCTTGATTTCCGCATATTTGTTCTTAATGGTTTCATTCTTGTTCTCATCGAACAACTGGTTGAAACCGTTTATGAAATGCATGAAACGTACAACTTCTTCATCGCCTACAGCAATGTTTCCTGAAGTTTCGTAAGCCACATGAACCTCATGTCCTTGCTGTACCAGACGACGCAATGTTCCTCCCATAGAGATCACATCATCATCCGGATGCGGAGAGAATACAACTACACGCTTCGGGAATGGTTTAGCACGTTCCGGACGATAAGTATCGTCTGCGTTCGGTTTTCCACCCGGCCAGCCAGTAATTGTGTGTTGCAGGTCATTGAATATCTTAATGTTTACATTATATGCAGAACCATACAACGCCAACAATTCGCTCAAACCGTTTTCGTTATAATCCTTGTTAGTCAACTTCAAGATAGGCTTCTTGGTAAGCAGACACAACCAAACGATAGCACTACGAATCAGCTTGTCATTCCATTCGCAGCTTGTTACCAGCCAAGGACGCTGAATACGAGTAAGGTGTGCAGCAGTAGGCAGGTCAACACAAACGGTTGCATTCTGATGCATCTGCAAATAAGAAGCAGGAAGTGAATCAGAGATTTTGTCTTCTACTGCTTTCTTGATGATGTCAGCTTTTTCTTCTCCCCATGCCAACAAGAATACCTTACGGGCTTCCATGATAGAACCGATACCCATTGTGATAGAACATGGAGGCAGATTGTCTACTCCCAGATTATGAGCAGCTTCAGAACGTGAAGTAGCGTCTATCAAAATCAGTCTTGTCTGAGAAGTAGCAGCCGATCCTGGTTCATTCATTCCGATATTTCCTTCACGACCTATTCCCATTACAGCAATATCGATACCACCATAAGTCTTAATGCGCTGCTCGTATAAGTGACAATGATCTATTACACCTTCTTGAGGAATAGTGCCGTTCAATGTAAATACATTCTGCGGATCAATATCAACTTGTTTCAGGAACAGTTCGTTCAACTGGTTGAAGCTGCTGTTATTAGGCTCTGTCAATGGATAGTATTCATACAAGTTGAATACTACAACATTGCGGAAGCTCACACCTTCTTCCTTATGTCTGCGAACCAGTTCCGCAAACAGCGGGCGAAGTGATGCACCAGTACCTGCGGCAATAGTGCAAAACTTACCGTCACGCTGACGTTCCTGTACCTTGCGGATGATTTCATCGGCAATGCATGACACTCCTTCATCTACTGTTTCATAGATATTGGTAGGAATCTTCTCGAAACGTGTCAGTACAGAACGTTCAATCGTATTTTCTGGTTTATAATATCTGGTAGATACTCTGTTCAGAGATATCTGTGAACTAAGGTTAGTTCTCATAGGTAATTCTCCTTAATAATATAGATGTTAATTACAGATTATTGCGCTCGATGTCCTTGAAGTATTTGTAAGTACCTACTTTCAATTCATCGGTAGCAGCCTCATCACAAACGATGATTCCATGAGGATGCAACTGCAAAGCGCTGATAGTCCACATTTGTGTAATGCCACCTTCTACAGCATGCTGCAAAGCACGTGCCTTGTTATGGCCGTTGCACAGAATAAGTACTTCCTTTGCTGCCATTACAGTACCTACTCCTACAGTTAACGCTGTTTTAGGAACTTTGTTCACGTCGTTTTCAAAGAAACGAGAGTTTGCAATAATAGTATCAGTTGTCAAAGTCTTGACACGAGTGCGTGAAGTCAATGATGATCCCGGTTCATTGAAAGCAATATGTCCGTCAGGACCAATACCTCCCAAGAAGAGATCGATTCCACCAAATGACTCGATCTGTTTCTCATAATTAGCACATTCTGCTTCCAAATCCTCAGCATTTCCGTTCAGAATGTGAATATTTTCCTTACGGATATCAATGTGGTTGAAAAAATTATTATGCATGAACGAATGATAGCTTTCAGGATGTGATTCCGGCAATCCTACGTATTCATCCATATTGAATGTCACTACATGCTCGAATGATACTACACCTTTTTTGTTCAGTTCAATCAGCGCTTTATACATACCCAGAGGGGAAGAACCGGTAGGCAAGCCCAAAATAAACGGTTTTTCGGCTGTAGGTTTTGCCTGATTGATTCTCTTAGCTACATAGTTTGCTGCCCATTGTGAAAGAGCTTGGTAGTCAGATTCGATAATTACTCTCATAGTTTTTCCAGATTTAATTAATATATTTGTAACAAGAATTGATATTCTTATTGTTTTCGCTACAAAGATATCTGTATTTATAGATAAAAGCAACTATAACAATAAGTAATTACATCCGATTTTTAAAGTTTTTAATTAAGTAATTGTATATTTTTAAAACCACATCCGCATGAAAGAACGATTATTAGAGGAAATACAAAAGGGGTCAAAAGGGGCGGTAATGAAGAAACATATCATTACATATTTGATATATAATGAGAATTCAACCATTACCGATTTAGCAAAAGATATGGATTTAAGTATTCCTACCGTAACAAAAATCATCGACGAAATGCATGAACAGGGGTATATAGATGAGTATGGAAAGCTGGAAACCAACGGTGGGCGTCATCCTATTTTATATGGACTGAATACAGATTCAGGATATTTTGTTGGAGTAGATGTAACGTGGAACAGTATCAATATAGGAATTATCAATTTTAAAGGTGAGGTTTTGAAACTACAAATGGGAATTCCTTTTGAACGAAGAGACACATTAGAATGCATCGATGAACTATGTAACCACATCGAACATTTCATTGCGGGATTAACAATAGACGAAAAAAAGATATTACATATCAATGTAACTCTTTGCGGAAGAGTCAATCCGGAACTGGGCTATATCCACAGTTTCTTCAATTTCGGCGAACGCCCACTTGCAGAAATCCTGACCGAACGCTTGAAGATAGAAACATCTATTGACAATGACAGCCGGACCATGCTTTATGGTGAAAACATAAAGGGTGTTGTCAAGGGAGTCAAAAACGTTCTTTTCATCAATATCGGATGGGGACTGGGAATGGGAATTATGATAGACGGGAAACTTTACAAAGGAAAATCAGGATTCTCAGGAGAAATCGGTCACACATACGGCTACGACAACCAGATTATCTGTCATTGCGGAAAAAAAGGATGCGTAGAAACGGAAGTTTCATGTTCTGCGCTCTACCGTAAGTTTATCGAACATCTACAAGCAGGAGAAACTTCAATCATTCTTTCAGAAAAGGATATAGAAGAAATAACACTCGATGATATCTTCAGTGCAATAAACCGTGAAGACTTACTCGCCATAGAACTGGTAGAACAAATAGGCCAGCAGTTAGGTTTCCATATCGGAAGTCTGATCAACACATTCAATCCGGATATGGTCATTATCGGTGGAGAGATGTCACGTGCGGGAGATTTTCTTTTACAACCGGTTATCTCTGCAATCAGAAAATATACCCTCAGCCTGATGAGCCGTGATTCTGAAATTGTACTATCGAAACTGAAAGATCAGGCATGCGTCATAGGTTCATGTCTGTTGTCAAGAAGTAAACTGTTTGAAGCATAGAAGTATTTATGAGATATAATAAAAAACAATTAAGCAGAAAACTTGGATGTTGTGACTCACCCAAGCTTTCTGCTTATAGTATATTGATTTCAATCTTCTACGACTTTAATTATCTTACCAGACTCATCTATAAAGACTTTGTATTCTTTTCCCTGACGACGAACTTCTACCTCATACCATGAAGCATCGGGAGTTTGAACTACTTCCACTTCGTCATCATCTCTTTGATATCCTTCAGCCCCTAAAGCAGAAGTTACAACCGAAGGCAGTTCATTATATCTGATCTCCCAAGAAGTGCGTATCCATTCATTCTTTCCATTGAATAATAGTTCTTTTTCCTTTCCATCGTGACGGATATCCACTTCTATATAACCATCATCATATCCACGTTCAATAATAACTGCACCCGAATAATTTTCCTGAATGAATTTTTCTATATCAGTAGCAACGGCAACACCTCCGGAGCTTTCTCCTCCAAAACCAGGACACCCCTGTAAAACAGTTCCATCACTACCTATATATACTTTCACATCATCGTCGAAACGATTCTCCAGTTCAAAGCAATAAAAGGTTCCTGCTTTCTCTGTTTCATACTTTTCAGCATCTTCTACCCATCCAGCTTCCAGATATTCGGGAGTTGCTTTTAAGGCAGCGAGAACTTGAGAAGGAATATCGGTTACCTCATCTATATTTCTGAATCGATACTCAGTCTTGGTATACACCCAGTTTTGAGAACGATCGAAGAAAGCCTCATGCTTCATATTACCGGAAATAAACTCTACTTCTGTTCCTCCATCTTCATTATCCACATCTATAATCCTGGCATCCGGATATTTTTCTTTCAACCAGCTTTCCACTGTTCCTGAAGGTGTCTGCGGCAAATAATCCTGATAATCCTTTTCATCTTCCGCATCAATGACTTCTTTTACCAGAACACCTTCTGCCGTGTAATACAAATCAACATCCGTTTCTTTTCCTCCTTCATTTTTTTCGACATCAATAACATATAAGATTTCAGAGTCACCGTTTCTTTTCAGCACATCAACTTCATCATCCGCACGCCACGGAGCCTGTCCATACTCACTTGCTCCAAAAGCATTTTTCACAGCCTCCGGTAAATCTGCAAATCTGATCTCTTTCTCTGTCATACCCCATACTCCATTTGCCAATGCAAACCAAGCAGTATGGTTACGAACGACATTATCTGCACGAGAGCCATCCCAATAGAAACTGGCTACAGCATATTCTCCCTTAGTACTCCAAACAACATTGGTAGCACCAGGAAATAAGCTATTAAACTCATCCAAGACTAGAGCAGGAACCTCTCCCGAAGTACCATCGGGCAAAGGATTATTTTCATCGTTACTACATGATGCAAAAAGTAATGTACCTGCAACCATACATACTCCAAATAATAATCGGGGCTTTATCATAAGAAATCATTTTATTGTTACAGTACAAAATAAAGGAACAAAACTGAAAAGAATCTGAAAACAAGGAAAAATATAAAAAAATAGGCCATCTTTTTAAAGATGACCTATTATGAATTTTGTCATAAGACGATTCGATTATCCCTGGTGGATTGCTTCAGAAGGACATACATCTGCGCATGTTCCACATTCTGTACACATATCCGGGTTGATAGAATACTTATCACCTTCAGAGATTGCGCCAACTGGGCATTCATCGATACAAGTACCGCAAGCGATACAATCGTCACTAATTACGTAAGCCATTGTAGTAAAAGTTAAATTATTATTAGTACTAATTTGATGATGCAAAGGTAATCTTTTTGGTGAGATTTGTAATATCTACATTACAATATTTCCCTAATTTGTATTATGTCTAAATAGTATTAATACATTATAGATTGATACATTGCTTGTTGAATACGAGAACGAATATCCAGCTTCATCAAGTTATCATGACCAAATACAACAGGATAAGTACGATTACTCAAAAAGACAAACACCAATTCATTATCCGGATCAACCCAGACACAAGTTCCGGTAAACCCAGTATGCCCAAAAACAGAGGCAGGAGCTTCAGGAGCACAAGGACTATTATCATCACTCTCAATATCAGGTTTATCAAAACCCAATCCCCGACGACTGCTTTTGGCTTTCATACCCATAAACAAACCGCAAGTAGCACGGCTCAGATAACGACGGTCACCACATATACCCCGATCAAGCAACATCTGGAAAATCACAGCAAGATCATGTGTTGTAGAAAAAAGTCCTGCATTACCCGATACACCTCCCACAAATGCAGCAGCCTCATCATGAACATAGCCCTGCAACGGACCGCCACGCAGGAAATCAATCTTCGCACTAGGGGCAATTTCCTCTTTAGGGAAACGTTTCAACGGATTGTATGCAGTATGCTTCAGCCCCATAGGTTTAAAGAAAACACTGTCCAGATATACATCCATAGGTACTTTCGAAATTCTCTCAACAACCTCTTTCAGCAGCATAAAGTTCAAGCAACTATACCGATATGAATGTCCCTTCAGCGGTGCATTAATGATTTGTTGCATAACGACGCGTTGATATTCCTTATTCAGATACATGCTGTCAGCAAGTTGCAATGAATAGATTTCAGAAGGAGTAGAAGACATCCATTCTTTTTTAAAAGAGAAATCGGTACATGCATATAAATTCGAAGCAATCTGCAATTTATGTCCCGCATCAGGTTTCTTACGGAACAATCCTCCTTTGCACGTTTTCAGGTCAATAGCCTCCTCATAGAATGGAAGATACGAAGGAAGTCCCGACTCATGAAACAGCAAATCCTGTATGGTTATATTTTGCTTATTCGTTTTTCTCAATTCCGGCAAATAAATGCTGACTTTATCCGTCAAGCCGAATTTACCTTCATCGTATAATTTCATTATTGCCAGCAAAGTTCCCGCAGCCTTAGAGAGTGAAGCCAGATCGTATATTGTATGCTCTTTCACTTCTTCTTTTCCATCATAAGTCAATGTACCGAAACATTTATTATAGACAGGATAACCACCTTTGGTTATCAGTACATGACATCCCGGATATGCTTGCTGGCGAATACCTTCTTCTGCAATGGTATCGATAGCCAGAAGAATCTTAGAATCCATGCCCAGCTCTTCAGGACTGTAAGAACGAGGTTTATCCGGATCGATAGTAAGACCTGTGCCGCTTTTCCATAAACCGTTCATATCAACAGAAAGACGGCCATCAACAAGATCCTGCCCAGTCATAACATCTGCTACATAACGTTGAATTTCGGCTTTATCTGTATGTGCCAAGATCACAGCCGA
This sequence comes from Phocaeicola coprocola DSM 17136, assembly GCF_000154845.1. Lineage (GTDB taxonomy): Bacteria > Bacteroidota > Bacteroidia > Bacteroidales > Bacteroidaceae > Phocaeicola > Phocaeicola coprocola. The sequence goes on from NZ_DS981428.1 coordinate 47,939, forward strand.
AGCCTTCTTCAATACAGAAGACATCTCCTGCAAAACTTTTTGCGACGCAAAACAAACAACGACAAGAGGTTTATCGGCCGCCACCTTTTCTAAAAAAGGAAGAAAAGCAGACAAATCTTTTGTTTGGTGAACAGCTACAATAACCTGATGAGCTGGAGCTACACGTTCCTGAATTTGTTGCAGAGAATCAGCATTGCCATGCAACCAACTCAGCGAAACCGATTCTTTCAACTCTTTATAAAAAGGATATGCTTCCGACAATGAAGAGGATAAACTCAACAGGATATTTTCAGATAAAGACAGATCGAGAGGCAACACATCTACAGAATCTTTTAGAACTGTAACAGCAGCCTTCTCCAAAGCAATCATCAGACTGTCGCTTTTAGCAGAGCAAATACGGTTTTCAATTCCTTCGGCCGCTACCTGTTGCTTATGACTCAAGCCTAAGGCATATTTATAAGTAAGCACTTTCCGGCATTTTTCCGTAATGACATCTTCTGTAAGCTTGCCGCTTTTTACGGCACGCATTACACTTTCAAGACTCTTTTTCAAGTTTCTTGGAACCAGTAACATATAGTTTCCAGCCATCAAGGCCTGTACACAAAGATCATCGGCATTTTTTGAAATACCTTTCATCTCCAGTGCATCTGTAAACACCAGTCCCGAAAAGTGCAGTTCTTTACGCAATAACGAAGTAATGACCTCCGAAGATATCGAGGCTGGTTTCTCATCAAGTTCCGAGACATGCAAATGACCAATCATTACGCCTCCGACTCCTGCTTCGACTGCCTTTTTGAAAGGATATAACTCTACGCTATCCAAACGGGTACGGTCAAAATCAAGCACCGGCAACACATGATGAGAATCCGTATCCGTATCACCATGTCCCGGAAAATGTTTACATACCGCCATTACTCCCCCGTCTTCCAGCCCGCGAGAATAAGCTACAACCTTATCGGCTACCACTTTCGGATCACTTCCGAAAGAGCGGACATTGATAACCGGATTATTGGGATTATTATCAACATCGGCTACAGGAGCAAAATTTACATGCACACCTATTTCACGCAACTGCCTTGCAACCTCACGTCCGTACTGGTATATTAATGTATCATTCTGCACACATCCCAATACTCTATTTCGGGGAAACTCCGGAGTATCTTCCAGACGCATGCCCAATCCCCACTCACCATCGAATGTAATCATCAAAGGTATATCTGCCCACTGCTGAGCCTGATTGGTAAGCTGCACCTGCTTCTTCAGTTCTCCTTTGGAGAAAAGCAAGCCTCCGACTCCATACTCTTTAACAGCTCTTTCTATGTTATCTTTATTCTTCTGTATGGTTATCGGTGCAACCGTATGAATAAACAACTGACCGATTTTCTGCTTCAATGTCATTCGGGCAAGCTGCCCGTCAACCCAACGGCGACACGCCACAGAATCATCTGCCTGCTCCAATATTCTTACAGACGAAGCATATGCACCTATCCATAACGATATACAAACCAATAATCCCGTAACACGTCTATTCATAATCTTTTCTTTATTTTTATAAACCTTTGCCGTAAATTTTATCTTTATACAAGCAAGTGTTTTCTAACAATCAATTCTTCTGAAGTTTCAAAATCATCTGTCCAACAAAGGCTCCGTTCTTTCCCATCTGCTGTACAGGAACCTCTATTCCGTCTAAATTCTTATAATACTTCGGCGCATCAAAATACGAATGAGAATGTCCACCCAATACGACATCAATATCACGCGTATTTTCTATCAGTTCAATATCGGAATAAGGTTCTCCCTCCCATCCCAGATGAGAAAGACAAATCACCAAATCGCAATGTTCCTGATTTTTCAGCAAATCCGTGACACGCTGAGCCTCCGAAACCGGATCTTCAAACTTTACATTCCCATAACATTCGGAAGCAACCAATCCTTCCAGTTGCGCTCCCAAACCAAAAACTCCAATCTTTATGCCGTTACGCTGAATGATAGTGTATTCTTTAACCAGTCCTTCGAGCACAGTGCCCGTCACGTCATAATTTGCACATACTATCGGATAATTCGCCATTTTAAACAACCTTGCCATATTATCCAGCCCGAAATCGAACTCATGATTGCCGATGGTTCCTGCATCATAGCCCATTTCGTTCATCAGCTTTATTTCCACTTCCCCTTTAAACATATTATAATAAGGAGTACCCTGCGAAAAATCTCCTGAATCGAACAACAGCAAATCCTCATGTATTTTGCGTTGCTGCTTGATAAAAGTTGCACGGCGTAAAAGTCCAGCCTTATCAGCCAGCATCGTATCCTGAAAATCCTCCGGGAAAGGTTCTACACGGCTGTGCATATCATTTGTATGGAACAAATACAATTCTTTGGTAGACTGGGCAAACAATACTCCTGCAAAGAGGCAGACCCATAAAACGAAATATATTCTTTTCATATCAGTTTCTTTATCATTGTTCTACAATACGTCCCTCTATCTCAGCGTTTACAAAAACACCTTTGGCCTCACACTGCTTTACATAATCGATAAACAAATCACGCAACACAGCATCCTGTGGTTCAGTTCTCGATGTTGCTTTCTTAAAAGCCTCCATACGATCATTTCCTTCAGCCAGATAGTCAATCGTAGCTACCCGATATTCTTTTGCCGGATCAACAGGCTTTCCACCTACCTCCGCACGTAGCAGACGTCCGTCTTTCGAGATAACCAGTCGGGCCCCGCTCAAGCCTTCACCATGTACGGCCGCAATCTGTTGAAAGAGTTCCAACAAATCTTCACCTTTTAATACAACAACAGAAAGAGCATTCTGGAAAGGACTGATTTCATAAATAGAACCGAATGTAATATCTCCTTCATTAAGAATATTACGGATACCACCTACATTCATAACCCCAACGTCAACACTTATTCCCAATTTACTCTTTGCTCCCTCGCAAAGAATATCTGCCATCAGGTTCGACAAAGGCGACTCCGGACGATACGCTTCGAGCTTACGGGCAGAATGTCCGATTACTGGAGTCATCAAACTATCTATTTTAGCCCGATAAGGTTGCAAAATTCTCCATGCAGCCTGATCCTGCTGTTCGTCATAAACACTGGTAATGGGTACTCTTCCTCCTTCTACCGATACTAAAGAATAACTGGAGTTGCAGGCCGTAAATATAAAAGAACCTGCCAAGAGAGTATAAAATACATGCTTTTTCATACAAAATTATTCATATTTAGTGTTCAAATATAGGGAAAAAAGCCAAGCAACACAAGATTTCGTATTAAAATACACGAAAAAGATTTGCCTATATCACAGAAAATTACTTACTTTGCACCGCTTTCGCGTAATCGCTGTCAAGAAGAGTTACTTGATATGTTACGTTGTAACGATAAACAATTTAATTTAAAAAGAAAAAATGGATTTAATTAAAATTGCAGAAGAAGCATTTGCTACTGGCAAACAGCATCCTTCATTCAAAGCTGGTGATACAATTACAGTAGCATACCGTATCGTTGAAGGTAGCAAGGAACGCGTTCAGTTGTATCGCGGTGTTGTTATCAAAATCTCAGGTCACGGTGAAAAGAAACGTTTCACTGTACGTAAGATGTCAGGAACTGTAGGTGTAGAACGTATCTTCCCTCTGGAATCTCCGGCTATCGACAGCATTACTGTCAACAAAGTTGGTAAAGTACGTCGTGCTAAATTGTACTACTTGCGTGCTCTTACTGGTAAGAAAGCTAGAATTCAGGAAAAACGCGTTAACTTGTAATACTGAATCTATTATTCCTTACATACAGAAAACCGATTCTCATTATGAGAGTCGGTTTTTTGTTTTTCTCCCTTTTATTCATCGAAGACTGCAAATTTCTCACTCAATCTGATTGAAATTCAACATCACAGCTGGTCGTATTTCCCAAAAAACATCTTGAAAAGTCAGGAAAAACATCACCTTCTTTTCGAAAAATTTGTACGAATGTCTGTTCCTTTTGTACAAAAAATACATAAAACAACAGCATATTTTTTGAATGAATCAAGTTTTTAAGAATGATTCGTCCTTATATTTCCAAAGAAATCCTTTACTATAACCATGAACACACTGATAATTCGTACAAATTTCACAAAACACACAGCCATATATATCAGCAAAAAGCTTTGTCGGGAAACAAAAAAATCGGACAGACTGCCTGAAATCTGCCCGAAGAAAGTAAAAAATTAAACCTTAAAATACTAATACCTATTTAAAATCTAAAACCTGTTTCCTGATTATATTGTCATTAACTTTAACATTTTCCAATACAAAATTATCAACACAGTCAACTTCTATTTTCGCATTCTTTTTCACCTTCAGATCCAAATTCTTAAAAGTAAAATCAGACAATTTATATTGATCGTCCGCCTTGGTCACATCAAACAAGACATCACATTCCATTGTGATATTCTGCATTGTCACATGACTAGAATAGGAGTATGGTGTATCCTTACGCCCTTTCAGGTCGAAAAACTGCTTCCATGGCTTTGCAAACAAGAAACTGGAAACAGTTCCCGTAATCTCTTCTACGGTAATATATTCATAATTCTGCGGTGTATCGGGACGCATTTTCAGCCACAACAACCGTTTCGCATTATCCAGCCGACAACGGCGAAGGATTATATTATGATTATGTATTGACTCACTGCCACAAGTCAGCGCACTATGGCAAAGACCATATACACAATCTTCAATAATAATATTGCGGTTAGCCCCATTATTTTCTTTATCTTGATCTGCCCAAGGACCTTTTCCACCCTTCAGTGCAACCGCATCATCATTGACAGACATATAGCAATTTTTCACCAAGACATTGGTACATACATCAATGTCGATAGCATCAGAACTGGGAGCTTTTACAGGGAAATGAGGTGCAAAAATATGGAGATTCAACAATTGTACATTTTCACAACGATACAAATGGGTAGTCCAAAATGGAGAATTCTCCAGACGAACACCAGACAACTGAACATCTTTCGAATCGGCAATATGAACTAAACGAGGACGCAGTTCTTCCAGATTCGTACACTTAGGATTCACCTGACGACGCAACCAGAAAGACTTCCAGTAACGCAGACCATTACCGTTTATACGTCCCTCTCCTGAAATCGTAAATCCGTCCACACCAATAGCATTGACCAGCGCTGCAAAATACTTCAGATTCTGTCCTTCCATACGTGTATCAATGACTGCAAAATCGCTGATATCATCACTACCTTTCAGTGTTCCTTCTTTCTCTATATAAAGATGGGTATTAGGTTTAAAAAATAATGATCCACTCAAAAAAGTTCCCTGAGGAATATAAATCACCCCTCCCCCTTCCTGAGAAGCTTTATCAATCACGGCCTGTATCTGCTGAGTCTGTATGATTGTGCTGTCATTCAATACTCCATAATCTGTAATACGATAGCTTTTTCCTAAATCTTCCAACTTAACGATTTCTGTCTGACGAAACCAGTCGGGTATAGGAGTTCCGTCCGGGAAAACTTCTTTTGCTGAAGCCTGCAAAACGAACAAAGCTAAAGCAATAGAAACAACACATCTTGTCCACACTTTATTCATAGTATATTTTTTATAAAACAAATTATCTTTACTTTTCACATTGGCAAAAATAGAGAAAAGCCTATAACCTCAAAATAGAAAATCATACATTATCCTGATAAATTCATACATTTTTACCCTAAAACGAGCTAAATGAATAAAATCAAAGACTATTGTATGATTTTCCATTCTATATATAAAGACAGACAACTATTTTTGTCAACAAACTTATATTACAATAACTAACAAGCAAAGGCCATGAAAAAATTATTTATTGCAGCTTTAGTTTTCGCTTTGGGAGGGACAAATATTCTGCATGCACAAAATTTGCCCGACCAGAAAGAAACTCTGAACACTTTAATCAAAGTGAACAAACATTATATGAAGAATAATCCGGACTGCACACTACCCAGTTTTGTCAAAGGAAAGATGCGGCCCAGCAATATCTGGACACGCACTGTGTACTACGAGGGACTGCTGGCTCTTTACTCCATTTATCCGGATACTGAATATTACGCATATGCTTATCAATGGGGGGATTTTCATAAGTGGGGGATGTGGAGAGGAACAACAACCCGACATGCCGACAATTATGCCTGCGGACAAGTATATATCGACATGTACAACCTCTGCCCTAAACCGGAAATCCTGCTAAATGTAAAATCCAACCTCAACATGTTGGTCAACACTCCACAAATCAATGAGTGGTGGTGGATAGATGCCATACAAATGGGTATGCCTGGTTTCGCCAAAATGGGTAAACTGACCGGAGAGCAGAAGTATTTCGACAAGATGTGGCAGATGTACGAATACACACGCAACCAGCATGGAGAACATGGCATGTTCAATCAAAAGGACGGATTATGGTGGAGAGATCAGGACTTCGACCCTCCTTACAAAGAACCTAACGGAGAAGACTGTTATTGGAGCCGTGGAAACGGTTGGGTATACGCTGCCCTAGTCCGCGTACTCGATGAAATTCCTGCCAATGAAGTTCACCGCCAAGATTATATAAACGACTTTCTGACTATGAGCAAGGCTATCAAAGCTTGCCAGCGTGAAGACGGATTCTGGAATGTAAGCTTACACGATCCTAATCACTTCGGCGGAAAAGAGCTGACAGGAACTTCTTTATTTGTATATGGAATGGCATGGGGAATACGCAACGGATTGCTTGATCGCGACGAATATCTGCCAATAGTACTCAAAGCCTGGAATGCAATGGTGAAAGACGCTGTTCATCCTGATGGGTTCTTAGGTTATGTACAAGGAACAGGAAAGGAGCCTAAAGACGGACAGCCCGTAACTTACGACAGCAAGCCTGATTTTGATGATTTTGGAACAGGTTGTTTCCTTCTGGCTGGAAGCGAAATTTATAAATTGAAATAAGTTGATAATCGTCATTCTATAAAAGAGGCTCAAAATGAAGTACAAAAGTAAAAATCTTATAGATTAAAACTTCGCAATAAAAAACTCCTGCTTTAACCCTTATTTATTACAATTATAGGACTAAAGGCAGGAGATTTTTTATGTTGCGGCTTATAGATTGTAAGTAAACTTATCTCTGTTTTTTATTTTGAGCCTCATCTCCAAAGAGTCTTTTCCAGTTTTAATAATTTAGCTTAATACTAGAAAAAGTGATAGAATAAACTATTTCTCTTTCTCCCCTCTCAAATAAGATGACGGAGGTACTCCAAACTGAGCTTTAAAGCACTTACTGAAATAGAACGGATCATTCATTCCTATCTGATAAGTCACTTCTGCAACTGTATATTTACCTTCAGCCAAGAGTTCAACCGCTTTTTTCATACGCATAACTCGTATGTATTCATTCGGCGAATATCCTGTCACACCTTTTACCTTACGATAAAAGACAGTTCGGCCAAGTCCCATAATTGAAGTAAATTCATCAATTGTAAAATCCGGATCCGACAAATGCTCTCCTAAAGTTTCAGCCAATTTATCGGCAAACTCCTTATCACGGTCTGTTGTACAAATAGCCGGACGTACAGCATGAGGATCTTTTGAGAACTTTTCCCGCAAGCGGTCGCGCTGTTCTATCAGTTTAAATACCCGGGCGCGCAACAGACTGCTACTGAAAGGTTTCGTTATATATGCATCGGCTCCAGCCTCAACACCTTCCAGATGTTTTTCCTGAGAATTAAGAGCTGTCAGTAAAATAATAGGTATATGACTGGTATTAAAATCATTTTTCAATTTACGCGTCAGTTCAAACCCTGAACATCCGGGCATTAAAACGTCACTTATTATCAAATCCGCATCATAAACTTTCGCACGTTCCAGTCCGGAAGTTCCGTCAGATTCTGCTACCACTTCAAAATAAGGGCTTAGCTCCTCTTTCAAAAACTCACGTACATCATTATCATCTTCTACAATCAAAATCTTACGCTTATTAAGTGGCTCCGTTGAGGTGTTCTTTTCGTTTTTCTCATCTTCCGATACCTCCCAACTATCCTCTGCCTGGTGTGCTTTTTCAGCTTCTATCTCTTCTTTCAGCAAAGCATTGTCAGGTATAAGAAAATCCTTACCCTCATATACGGAAGCATCTGTTGGAAGCACAACTGTAAACACAGAACCGCCACCTGGATTTTCTGCATATGATATCGTACCTTTGTGTACTTGTACCAGTTCATGGGTAAGGTGTAAACCTACCCCCATACTGCTGCTTGAAAAACTGCTCTGCATAAAACGTTTGAACAGCTCTCCACGCTTTTCTACGGGAATACCTACTCCCGTATCGATTACTTTCATTATCAGTTTATGATTCGCTTCGTCAACAGATACACTAAATTCAATTCTCTTATTAGAAGGAGTGTATTTAAATGCATTCGACAATAAATTATAGGCTACTTTATCAATATTACTTTTATCGATAAACATTTTATACGTTGACACAGAAGGAGAAAACACATACTCCATATTTTTCGACTCAGCAGCATCCTTGAAAATCAGATAAATTTCACGCAGAAATGCTATCACATCTGTTTCTTCAAGCGATAAACTTAACTTGTTATTCTGCATTTTGCGGAACTCAAGCAACTGATTAATAAGCCGCAGCATGCGTTGTGTACTTTTATCCATTACACGGACAGCTCCTACCATATCAGCAGGGATTTTCTTGGCACGATGAATACGTTCCAAAGCCCCCTGTATCAGAGTCAGAGGTGTACGGAACTCATGCGATATATTGGTAAAAAACATCAGTTTATACTCTGTCAGCTGTTCTTCTACCTTAATTTTATTACGTAGAGTATTCATCTTCGATATTATTCGATAAGCCGCATATAAAACAGCTATACTCAATAGCACATAAATCAGCATTGCCCATGTCGTTTTCCAGAATGGAGGAACAACTATGATTTTCAAGACAGACTCATCCGACCATGTACCAGCTGTATTCCTTGCCTTTACATGAAGATGATAGGATCCTGGAGGCAGATTCTTGTAAGCTGCAAAATTCAAAGAAGAAGGAGCACTCCAAGTATCGTCATATCCTTCCAGTTTGTAAGCAAACTTCGACAATCCAGCATCTGAATAGTTGAATGTAGAAAATTCAATCACAAACGAATTTTGGTCATAATTCAACCGGACAGACTCTGCATAAGCCAATGAAGCTTCCAATGGAGAATCCTTATCTCCCGGAATGACTGATATACCATTCAGTTTCAAATCCGTAAAAGTAACTTGCATAGGAGTATCTTTCACCGAAACATGCTTTGGGTCTACAATAACAATACCTTGTCCTGTACCCAATGCCAGACGTCCGTCTTGCAGCTTCAGAACACTGTTTTCACTATATACATTACCCAATATATAATCGGAAAAAAGATAATTTTCGAATGTAACAGTTTCCGGATTAAAACAAGACAAGCCATATTCAGTAGAAACCCATATCATCCCCTTATCATCTTCAATTAGGGCCTGTACCATACTGCTTACCAGCCCATCTTGTGAAGTATAATGAGTAAACTCCAGCTTATCGTAATTATGACCGACAACAGACATACCAAATCCAGCTCCCGACTCAGCCAGCCACATATGTCCTTTCCGGTCACGTATTATCGCACGGATATCATTACTTTGCAAATCACCACTTTCCAACGAATAATGTTTATAGGCTTCCGGATCTGCAATAAGTTTATCCGGATCAAAGACAAATATACCTTCACTTGATCCGACCCATATCCATCCGTTGCTGTCCTCACACAACGTACGGGTTTCCCGCTGTCCGTTAGTACGAGTAAAGAAATGGCGGAACTCATACTTTCCATCCTGCGCAGGAACAGCCAGATTCAAACCTCCACCGAACGTACCTATCCACATACGACCTTTACGGTCTTTCAACATACAAAAGACATTATCCGATGAAAGCGACTTATCATTCAATTTATCATACCGATATTTTACATCTCCAATCCATACGCCTTCACCACGGGTAGCAATCCACAGATTCCCTTCATTGTCTTCACAAACAGCATAAGTATTTATATCATGATGAAATTTCTTTTTCTGAATCTCCAGCTTTGCATCATAAATATATAAACCGCCACTACGTGTACCTACCCAGATATCTCCATCAGAAGTAGAAGCAATCATACGCACCGTATTCGAGCGGTCGGCCATAGAATCTTTTTCGGGATACACACGTGATGCGCCTTCATTCAATACACTCAACTTAGATATACCCGCAAATTCAGAACTTACCCAGACACTTCCCGACCGGTCTTCCATCAGACATTGCAGATAATTGGAAGCCAATAGAGAAGAGATACCCGAATCGGATGTAAAATGCTGTATGCTTTCCGTAGCCGGATCATAAGCAAACAGTCCGTTGCCATATGTAGAAATCCAGATAATCCCTCGGCTGTCGTGCACAATGTAATATCGTTCCTTATCAATGAATCCAAGCTTGTCATAAGGCATTACCGAGAACACTTTCTTTTCTCCTGTATCCGATTTTATATAATACAAATTACCAGTACGGTTATATACCCAATAATCTCCTTTATCATCTTTTTTAACCTGTCCTTCAGGAATATTATAGTATGCCGGAGCAGACTCAACCTTAAAAGTCTTCATATCCAGACACAGCGTACCTTCTGAGGTCAAGATATACTGTTTCTGACCAATCCGAAAAAGTCCGGTCATCGCCCATTTTTTTGTTTTACGAGGAAGGCTTCCCAAAGATTTCAGTTTTCCGTCTGTCTGAAAGTAAAACAAATCACCTTCTGATGTCACAAAAACAAGATTATCCTCGTAAAACATAGCCTTCCAATACGAATGAGATTCATCTACCGCCACCAGCTTGTTATCTTTCCAATAATAAACACCTTGCTGTGTTCCTATCCATACTCTATCTCCGTGCTGACGGATAAAATGAACATTGTTGCTCTTCAAAGAGCCATTTTGTACGGTAAATGATGTAGAAGTGAAACGACCATCCTGATAGGTCACACGGCGACATCCGTGAGAAGCTCCCCATAGCCACACAGCTTCTTCTGTTATAAAAAAGCCACGATAATGATCCTGATATTCTCCGCAACCGGTAAAATCGACAAAACAGTCATGCCTTAAATCATAACAGCTGATTAAATCGGCTGTCGTTGTAATCCACAAAAAACCATTCTGATCCTCTTCCAGCACCTTCACCCGATGGTCTGCCAGAGAAATCTTTTTCGATTTCTGAGGACGAAAGGTGATAAGAGAATTACCGTCATAACGATTCAAGCCATTCAGTGTGGCCATCCAGATAAACCCTTTACTATCTTGATAAATATAACGCACAGAATTGTTTGCAAGTCCATCAGCAGTAGTCAGTCGTTCGCTGCGAAGTTCGATTGCAGCCTTCGCCGAAAATGACGACAACAACAAACAGCCCAACCAGCATAGTATCCAAATCTTTTGGTTTTTCATACAGTATAAAAACAAATGTTTCTTGATGCAATTAACTAAGCACAAAATTACAAGAAAGATAAAACATAGCAAACAGAATCACACATCTTAGGTACGGTTTATACAATATTCTAGGAATATGTACTTTTGTACATTGAATTATATCAACAAAGCCCTTAATTTTGTTTCATCAAGACAAACCAATCATAAAATACCAATGAAAAAGAAAGACATACTGACAGCTCTATTGCTATTAGGAAGTACTGTACAAGCACAAAACTGGCCCGAAATAAAGCCTGAAGCACGACCGGGAAGCCGATGGTGGTGGATGGGAAGTGCAGTCGATCAAAAGGGACTTGCATACAATCTTCACAAATACGGTACAGCCGGAATAGGCAGTCTGGAAATAACGCCTATCTATGGTGTAAAGGGAAACGAACAGCGAGATATCCCGTTTTTGTCATCCCGATGGATGGAAATGTACCAATACACCCAAGACGAAGCACAGAAGAACGGCATCGACATCGATATGAATACCGGAACGGGATGGCCATTCGGAGGACCGGAAATCACATTGGAACACGCGGCTACCCGAGCTATATTCGAGCAATATACTGTAACGGGGGGTAAGAAGATAGAACAACAAATAGAGATTACATCTCCCAAGGAACAAAAGCAACGTGAATTTGCCCAATTAAGTAGACTGATGGCTTATGCTGAAGACGGAACATGTCTGAACCTGACATCGAAAGTAAAAAACGGCAAGCTCGAATGGAATGCTCCGAAAGGTGAATGGAAACTGATTGCTTTGTTCGTAGGCAAAACGCTTCAAAAAGTAAAACGTGCTGCTCCTGGCGGAGAAGGTTATGTAATGGACCACATGAATCCGGAGGCTGTAAAAGAATATTTCACCAAATTCGACCGCGCTTTCAAACAGAACAAAGCAACCTATCCGCGTACATTCTTTAATGATTCATACGAAGTGTATAAGGCAGACTGGACTCCTCACCTGCTGGAAGAATTCGAACGCCGCAGGGGCTATAAACTCGAAGAGCACTTTCCTGAGTTTCTGGATGCTTCACGTCCGGAAGCAACTCGCCGTATCGTGTCCGATTATCGTGAAACTGTCAGTGAAATGCTGATAGACAATTTTACGACCCAATGGACAAAATGGGCTCACAAACACGGTAGCACAACTCGCAATCAGGCACATGGTTCTCCGGCCAATCTGATAGATACGTATGCTTCGGTCGACATTCCTGAATGTGAAGGATTCGGTCTGACAGACTTTCACATCAAAGGGCTGCGCAAAGACTCCCTCACCCGACCGAATTTTTCGGATATTTCGATGCTGAAATATGCGTCCTCGGCTGCACACATAGCCGGCAAGCCTTATACTTCTTCGGAAACATTTACCTGGCTGACGGAACATTTCCGTACTTCTCTCTCACAGTGTAAACCGGATATGGACCTGATGTTCGTATCGGGAGTCAATCACATGTTCTTTCACGGGACACCATATTCGCCACAAGATGTGGCATGGCCTGGATGGTTGTTCTACGCAAGCATCAATATGTCGCCTACCAATAGTATCTGGCGTGACGCACCTGCATTTTTTGAATACATAACCCGCTGCCAGTCTTTTCTGCAAATGGGACAACCCGATAATGATTTTCTGGTTTATCTGCCCATATACGATTTATGGGACGAACTTCCGGGACGACTTGTTTCGTTCGACATCCATAAAATGGACCGGTACGCCCCGAAGTTTATCAAGACCATCCAGACAATTATTGCCGGAGGATATGATGTAGACTATATCTCTGATGCTTTCATCAAGACGACACGTTGTGCAGACAATCAGCTCGTCACCAGCGGAGGCACGCACTATAAAGCACTCATTGTTCCTGCCGCCCGACTAATGCCTGCCGCCACACTCAAGAAACTGGTAGAACTGGCTCGTCAGGGTGCAACCGTGATTTTTGTAGAACAATATCCCGAAGATACTCCGGGATACAATCGTCTGAAACAAAACCGCGCCGCTTTCATAAACATCACCGGACAACTTCCTGACGTCGATTCCTTTACACATACACAGACATTCATACTCGGAAAAGGACGCATCATTGTCGGTTCCGACTATCAGCAGGTACTGGCACAGACGGGAACAGCCTCAGAAGAGTTGAAAACACGATGTGGACTTCAGTTTATCCGCCGCTCGAATCCCGAAGGGCATCATTATTTTGTTTCGTGTCTGCAAAACAAAGATATAGACGAATGGGTTACACTGAATGTTCCCGAAACGACTGCCATGTTCTTCAATCCGATGAACGGAGAAAGAGGCAAGGCACAAAGCCGGATAGAAAACGGGAAATTGCAGGTCCGTCTGCAACTGAAATCGGGGGAAAGCCTCATCATTCAGACATTCGACAAGTCACTGGACGAAGAACCAGCGTGGAATTATCCCGAAGAACAGACATACAGCCTGAGTCTAGACCACGGATGGAAACTGGAATTCGTAGAAAGCATACCAGCTATAAACGGTCAGTTTGACATAGACTCTCCCACATCATGGACAGAACTGGAACAACCGGAAGCTAAAATCAATATGGGAACCGGCCGCTACTCCATCGAAATAAACATGCCTTCCATGGAAGCTGACGACTGGATACTGGATTTAGGTGACGTACGCGAGAGTGCGCGTGTACGTATTAATGGAAACGATGCTGGCATAGTCTGGGCAGTTCCATTCCGGTTAAAGGTCGGAAAATGGCTAAAACCAGGAAAGAACCGGATAGAAGTCGAAGTAACCAATCTGCCAGCCAACCGTATCGCTGATATGGATCGCAAGCATATAGAATGGCGTATCTTTAAGGATATCAATATGGCAAAGCTGAACTACGTAAAAGGCGACTACAAAAACTGGGATACAATGTCTTCCGGTCTTAACGGGAATATACGCTTAATACCAGTAAGTTACAAGGAGTAAAAGCCGTTTTACCGGATAGTAAAACTCAACGTTCAGCAAGGAACAAAAAGGCTTCAGCAAGTTTCTTTTAAAATATGCTCAAATTTCAGCCGGAATTTGTACAACACATAAAAAACATTTGTACAAACTTCCGGCATTTTTGTACAGAAATAAAAAAAACATCAGCATGTTTTCACATAAACATGCTGATGTTTTTATCCACTTATGGGCAGATTCTCTTTCTATCGTTGTAAAGTAACTCCCATCAGCCCGATAACTACGTCATTGGCAAGAGTTTCAAGGGTAAGCGATTCAAGCGTTTTTTCCGGATCGAGCGACATATCCAGCAGGACTCCTGCTCCGCCTTCTATCTCACGACCGTACACGCCCGTTATACCTAACTCTTTTCCCAGGTCACGACTTACTTTTCCGGTTCTCAGATGTAAGCGATACGGACGAGGTTCAGGCACTGTAAATGCTTTTCCATCTACATAAAAATCCTGTTCTATCGGACACCAGTTATCCGGATTAGTCAGAGTCAGTTCGGTATACGTACCGTCGGTATAACGCACTTTCAGCACCCCATTTGCAATGTGACACTGCATATGATTGGTACTTCCGGCAAGCAACAAATACGCATGCGACGCTTTTCCTGCAAGCGGAATACAAATACTGTCTGGATAATTGTCCCACAAAGAAGTAAATGCAATATTATTCCCTTCTTTCATCAGGCGGAACGGAACACCCAGCGAAGTATTAAACCGGTTGTCACGAACCAGATTCCGCAATCCACTGTCGTCAATCGAAGCGCTCAGCAGCGGATGACACCACTCCCCTATACCCTGCACAGGAAGCTGCAAGGTAGTATACGGAGAACGCGGAGAGAAATATTGTTCACGGAAAATAGATGTAACCGAATCGTTCAAGTATTTATCCATATCAATCATGCGACAGGCAGATGTATTCACCTCCGAGAAATCCTCTCTCGCTGCAACATAAGGAGACTGGATAAAGACATTTACCAGTTGCCACCAGTCCATATCTCCTTGTCGGGTACGGACAAAGAAAGTATGATGTCCTTCTACCCCCTTATTTATGTTTGTGCTGTAACTGTTTCCTTCAATCGTTGTAGATGCTGAAACACCCTGCGGATCGTAAATTTCACACAGTTGGATTCCCTGAGGCGCGCGAAGTGAAATCTGTCCACCGGCATCAACGTTCAGTTCTCCGGCAACAAGTGTCTGCAAAGGCTTTCCTTTCCAACGAATAGTTATTTCGGCATTTTCCGTTTCGGAAGCTACCACGAGTAATTCCGGACTGCCACTTGCTGCATCAACCAAACTCCAGTCCGCTTTCTTTCCGTTCACTTCAACCGAAGCCACTTTCTCGCGAACAGCCTTTATCCGAAGTCCGATTTCTAATGGTTTACCGAAACGCTGGGTAATTTGATAAGTATCTGCATCTTTTTCTCTTGAGAAATGATAGGTCACATCCGGCGTTGCAAGCGATGCTTTCTTCCAGTCGGACGGGAATCCCGGACGGATACCCAGCCTGTCGTTCATCAAATCGGGCAAAATACCATACACTCCCTGAATCATAACACGTGAAGCAACTCCTACAGGATCGCCAAAATCACGGTAACATTCCCCACGGGCAGCATCGTAAAAACTAATCTGCCCGAAGTTTCCGGGACTGTCGCCCAGATACATGCCATCGAGAACAGAGCTTTTCAATAGTTTATATCCCTCATCAGAACGACCTGCCTGAAAATAAGCAAGAGCCGTATGCATCACTTCGGCAAAGGCTACATTGTTGATACTCCACGAATAAGGCAGCCAGTTGGTGGTAGAGATTGTAGCATAACCTTCATCCTTCAGTCCCTTTCCTTCAACCGGAATATGAGGAATCTGCGTATCGACATACCGTGTTGCCTGATAAGCCTGAAACGGATTAGCCGTTTCGCTGTCCAACGCATGATAAATCGTCCAGACTCCCGCACTCTCATGCAAACGCTTGTGTCCCATGAAATCCTGATATTCCGCCCAATGACCTTTATCAGACAACCATAAACATTTATTCATTGCAGCCAGAATACGGTCAGCCTCTTTCTGATACGGTTCCGGATTCTCCCCTATCTTACGGGCTATTTCCGCAACCATCTTATTGGCACGATAGTTATAGGCAGACGAATGCGTCACTGCTCCACTGTTATAATACAAGGCATCGCTCGCCCAGATACAGGCATACGCATCATACAAGCCGTCATTGTCGGGGTCATAATTCAGTTTCTCCCAGGCAAGATGACGAGTTATGACCGGCCACATCTGGCGGGCATAATCCAAATCACCTGTCCAGTTGAAATGCCACAACAGTTCATCGATATAACATAAGTTCATGTCATAGTGATGCATCTGATTGTTTCGACGTGGATTACGACAAATATATCCGTTACTATACTGAGGAGTTCCCCATTTTTTGACAGAACGTGCCAGATGCAAAGCAGAATCCTGTGTCGGATGCGGAATCGTATTGGGTACATCGGTCACCTGACTGGCAGCATAAGCATCGAAATGCTTACGGGCACGGTCGTGCCATCCCAAAGCATCTCCCGTATAAGCAGCACGCCATCCGCTTAGCGGCATGCGCCATCCTACCGCTCCATGAAGCCAGACCTGCCCGTCCCAAATACCATCGGCAGCAACAGCCAGTGCTCCGCCCAGCGTATTGAAATAAGGATCGGGAGTAGTAAAACGGATACGCGAAGCCAGTGCCTTTCGAGCATCCTCAGCTTTCTGATACAAACGTCTTCCCTCATCAAGCGGAACAAGCTTCAAATCCAGATTTTCCAAAACCAGATAAGCCTCATCTGTCAACGGTAAATCGTACTCTCTCTGCTTTTGAGGCTTTTCGGGGGCTTCGAAACATCCAGGAGGATCGGCTCCCATATCACCGTTACGACTCAGTTTCTTCGCCCGGATTTCAGAGATAAAACAACGCAAAACCATATCCTCCGCCAAATCTTTCGCTGAGAATTTCCAGACAGCTCCGTCAGCATCCGGAAAAGCCAATACGGACACAGAGAGCGTTCCTTTTCCTAAAGCCGCATCTTTCAGTAGATACGTACGTCGGCCGGCAGTATATCTGGCTTCACAAAATTCAATTGAATCGAGAGCGACTGACAGTCCCCTGCCTTGCAGAAGGAAACGAATATGCTTGCTGTTACGCTTATCGTATGCAGCAAAAACCGGACGGTCGCTTGTTTCAAGACGAAAAGGCGACCAGCTTCCGTACAACGCTCTGGTAAACCGGTTCTTCCCGTTTATACACACAAAATCGTCCCCCTCGGGATAATACTGAAGCGTACGCTCAGCCCCTCGTTTATGCTCATTGTAAGAAGTCGACTCGATAAAGTCGCCGATCTTTTTAGCCTGTTTGGTTTGTGCCGGTAAGGAAACAGTTCCCAGTGCCAACAGCCACACAAACGAAAACAAGTTTCTTTTATTCATTTTTCAAATAGCTTTATTCATTCTAAAAAAATACAGATTAACCAGAAGTCATATACTCTTGAATACTTCCAGTTAATCCGTATTCTCTAAACATATTCAATTTATCATGGAAGTGGCTTCAGACCTTCCCAACGCACATTCCATTTACCATCTTTCGGAAATCCCGGATTTACACCTTCAGAACCATCCCAACCGGCACACATCATCGCTACCGCAGTAAGCAATCCACCATTGCCTGGCAAATATACACGCAGACGTCCGTCCTGATAGTTATGTCCGTTTACCAAATAAGTATTGGTACGCTTATCCATGAGCAAAGCCCCTACAGCCTTCTCAGGTTCACCCAGACGAGCAGCATCCATGGCAGTCATCGGATAGTCCCATCCCCATGTCTTGTTCCAGTTCCAGTTATCCCATACCCAGTTCAGCGTATTCTTCATATATTCAGGATTGACCAGCTTATTCATCGGCAAAATACCTACTGCTCCAAGCACAGCCATATGATCGGATGTAAAACGGATATCCTTATATGTATCGACAGCTGTTTCGGCGGCCAGATACAACTTATCTTCATTGTAAGCAAGAGGAGAAAGCTTTTCTATCAGTGTATCCCATTCAGGCACACGCTCCATACCGGCACGTTCGCGCCAGGTCTGTGCAGTCTGCATACCGAACAACCAGTATGACAATTCAAACGGAGGATTTACCGTATCGGCAGCACGCAATGTTTCTTGTGCAGGAATAGCTCCTTTCAGAATATAGCGGTCGTGTTCCTTATCGTAAACAGCAAACGAATACATGAACTCGGCTGTCTTCTGAATCAGATCATTGTATTTCTTAATCAGTTCATCCGATGGATTGGCACGATACAGAAGCTCTGCCAGATAAATCAAATGTGGCTGCTGCCAGATAAGGAAGCTTCCGACATTGGAAGGTGCTTCCATTCCGCTAGGATCTGTCATCTTCATCCAACGTATTCCTTCGAATCCTTGACGTTGTGCTATTTCACGGGCAACCGGCTCAGCCTGATGATACCATGCCAATGTACGGTCGAGCAGTTCAGGATGTCCCCATAAAGCGAATTGTGCCTGATGCCACCAAATCATTTCCATATGGAACTTGCCAAACCAAGAATTATAAGTAAGCCCTGTTTCTTGTGGAGGAGTAGAACCTGCACACTGAATTGCAAGCAGGTATTGACTCAAAACAACACGACGCTCCAGTTCTTTTGCTCTAGGATCGGTACAGAGAGAGAAATCAGCTACCCCACCTTTATTCCAGAAGTTATTCCAATATTCGGACGAAGCCTTCTCCGCTTCAGCAAATGTAACAGCAGGAGTCTTGGATTCCTCCGGAGTAAACTGACAAGTAAAGGCCAGAACAGTATCAGCAGGTGTCAATACAAAATAGTTTTTACTCTTCTCTGCCAATGTAGCTTTTCCTTCCCAACGGATAGTTACATAGTAAGTTGTAGCATCAAGTTCACGCTTCAGTACTGCCGACTGCTCGTCTTGACTGACAAGAGTAGTAGTATGTTTATCGTTTGCATTCCAGTTACACGCATCATCACAATGTCCACCTGTAGGATAAGGGAAATGGAATTTTATTCCAGGGTGTAACTGAGATGAAACACGGGCAGCAATCATATCATATTCCGGATGACAAACAGTCTGCACATAGTACGGAACGTCCGAAATACTGAAACTACTGCTCACCTCTCCATTCCACATATCCAGTTTATGCTGGATATTCTGCAACTGAGAAGCCGTAACACCCTCTTCCAGTTCCAATCCCACAATTCCCAAATGCAAACGATGAGGATTAACACGAAGCCAATTGGATGCCTCACGTTGACGTCCTTCTTCTTTAAATTGACAAGAATATATCTCCTTATGTCCACGGCCAAAATCGTATTCTCTCCAGGCATCCTCCGGCTTATATCCATCAGGGTTAGCAAAACTATGCCAGCCCCACTGACTCTGTGTTCCTAAAGGTACACCATTTTTATATACGTCGGGAAATGTTTGTAGTCCGGTAATATCCGTTGTAAAAGCAAACTCTCCATTACCAACAGACAAAGATGCCAGTGAATCTACTGCCGTCACAGAGGGATTATTGCGAGTAACCAGCGCAGGACGGTCGATAGGTTCTTGTTTTTCAGCGCTGCACGCCGCTAAAGTCAGGGCAGCAAGTGAATAAATCAGTTTTTTCATGTATTCTTAATTTTATTTCTTTAAATTAATGTAGAACCTTGAATAATAGCATATTTATGTACATTGCGAATATAAAACATCTAAACAAAATCCTACATAGAATAATGTACATTCTACTAGAAAAATATACAAATGCACGAATATCATACTCATTTAAATAAAAAATCCATTCAGATTAGTTAGTATTTCACCAAGCCATTAATATACAGTTCAATATTAGTGTAATATTTGCAAATCGTAAAAGATGAAGCATCACCAGCATCCTGCGGATTTAATTTATGCTCTTTTTCCCACTTATCAGGCATACCGTCGCCATCACTATCCTGTAGAGGAGTACCTTTTCTCAATTCAGGCCAGCCTCCTGCTTGAGCGGGTGTGTCAATAAAGCCATTCTTTCCATATAATGAAATACCTCGTTTTATCTGACTCACTATTTCGCTGTCATAATTGTCACGTACCAGGCTGCAACCAGCTTGTTCCAATACTCTACGATATGCTTCCTGAGGTGTATCCTCCTGAATAGTCTCGTATGCAAAAGGAAGACTAACCAGACAAGCAAGCGAATCTTTGCCAAAAACACCTTTTCTGTTGTCTTGAGAAACTGCTACATTCTCTTCTAATATATTACCACTTATATAATATTTTCCTGTACCGTCTTCAGCTACATCCAACAGTTTATAAGGACATTGAGTACCAGGCCCTGGTTTATAATAGTTGGCTACCATATTAATTTCACCATAACGTCCGCCTCCATAAGCCGCCTTAAATCCCCAGTTAAAGACAACATTATTACGGAAATCTACCATTTTCGTGCTATCAACCGATGAAAATCTCGGATTACGACTAGAATGATTTGCCAATAAATTGTGATGAAATGTCGCTTTATAGCCACCCCATATACCTCCAAAGCCATGACATCCTTTGGTATGAACAGAACATGTAAGACTCTGGTTAATCATGCACCACTGTACCGTCAGGTTCTTAGTCTTATAAATCGACAAACATTCATCAATCGACCAACTAGAGGTCAGATGATCCAGAATAACATGATGCTGTCCGTAACGTCCTCCACCTATACCGTCAGCGTCAGTTTTATATTTATCACCTACCCTGACACGAATATAGCGTATGATTACTTCGCTTGCATTCACAATTAAAGGATTATCTTTTAGACAAATCCCATCTCCCGGTGCGGTCTGACCGGCAATCGTAATACTATCATGATTGATACGTAGAGGAGTTTTCAATTCAATCGTACCATCTACATCGAAAACAACAATTCTAGCCCCGCTCTGCTCTACGGCTTCCCGAAAACCTCCCTTACCGGAATCGTTCAGATTAGTGACTTTTATCACTTTTCCACCTCTTCCTCCTACCGTATATTTTCCATAACCTTCTGCTTCGGGGAAAGCCAGGTGCTGTGCTTGAACATAGCTAAACATCCCCAACAGAATGTATAGAAACCCAATTCTTTTAAAAAACATATCTATAAACATATAGCTAATCAGAAACAATATTAAAAAAGGCAAGATTAGGGATATATCTCCAATCCTGCCTTTTCATTTCTTATTTTACAAGATTAATAACATGGATGCTGCTGACCTGCCAATCCAGGATTCACATCAATAATACTTGTTGTACTGAAGGGTAATATTTCAACCATATTTTTCTGTAATCCATAGAACATTCTGGTTATAAATGTATTATCTTCATACTCACTAGAATCAACATACAAACCACCTTTGCTCTTAATAGTATGGCAGCCAAACATATTCAAGATAGTATAAGTAACTGGAGTCAACTTAGTTCCAGCTGGAGCTGAATTTTCAGAGAAATAAACATTACCTGCTTCATCTTCGTAAAATTCTTTTTCCAAGAAACCTCCATTTACATTATCATTCAAAATATTCAGTTTAGCTATTTCATCAGCAGTTAGTCCCATAGTTACAAAATCACTTTCTTTAATTGAAATATATGGCAATGCAATAGTCGGGTCCTGATAAACTGCCGTACCACCTTTGTAAGCACGATATACATCTACATTAGCATATTTACCTTCTCTATTTGCCAACTGATACAATTTTTCTTTTTCGGCAGTAAGATGTTCATATAAGATACCCCAACGTGTCAAATCTGTTTTACGAAGAGACTCATGAGAAAGTTCCAATTTGCGTTCCTGAATTATTGCATTTTTAAATCCTTCATAATCAGATGGTATTGTTCCTATCTTACTTTCATCATATTTAAAAGCACGCATACGTACCTGCTTAAACGCATCAATAGCATCCGATGTAGGACCATTATTTAACTCGTTTAAAGCTTCCGCATACATCAACAACACATCAGAATAACGCAACAGCGGGAAGTTTATATCACGACGACTGTCGGAAGTACCTCTGCTCTTACACCAGTTAATGCGGTATTTACCAACTCCTGATCCTATATATGTATTCATCTGATATGTACCGTCTGTGTACAAACCATAATTACAGATTGAAACATCGCGACGCTGGTCACCTTCATCAAATTCAAAATAGAATGTAGGCATTGTTATCATTTGTGCACCGCCTTTACCAAACGTACCTCCAGAACCATTCGTCGGAATACCATTTACATAACCAGTACGAACATCCGAAGAATTTGCTCCATACCATCCATATTCCAACATGGTTTCTTCATTGTACTGTTTCGTACACAAATCACGAAAGACCTCATCATAATTATCCAAAAGTCCATTTTCTTTTTGAGTAATAACAGCTTTACATGCATCTGCTGCTATTTGATACAATTCATGGATACGAGCTTTATCTTCACGTTGTGCAATGCGAACTGTAGAAGCATTATACGGAACAGTACTCAAATCCCAGCGCAAAGAATATCCAGCAGCATACAAAGCAACACGAGCTAAAATACCATAAGCAGAATTCTTTGTAAAACGTTCAGGAGTTGAAACCATTCCTTCACTTTGCCAAGGTAGTAAATCGATAGCTTGTTGCAAATCTCTGACACAATGATCGTAAATTGTATCACGGCTTACACGAGAAGAAGAGAAAGTAGTCAAATCGGATGTTGGAATATCAGTATACGGAACATCACCATAAAAACGTACAATATTCCAATATGCATATGCACGAATAGCCAAAGCTTCTCCCAATAAAGAATTTAATTTTTTCTGCTCACTCTCAGCAACTTTCATCGAAGGAATATTCTTTATGCAGACATTCACATATTCAATAGCCTTATACATGTTTGTATAGGTAGAACTCAACATAGAAGAAGTCGAAGTATAGTCATAATTAGAAACATTGTATTTGGAGTTTGTTTCCGAAGAACTAGCCTCATCTGTACCTTCCAACAACTGATATCCCAGTTCCTGAGTATGAATATTAGGATATGCACCAACAACGGCCATTTCTGCACGACCAACTGTTTCGAAAACAGAAGAACTATCAGCCTTTGATTCTGAAGGCATATCCAACCAGTCTTGACACGAAGCGCATGTAAATAATAGTGCCGATACGCCTACAATATTTATTATCTTTTTCATATTTATAAAATGCTATTAGAATGTTAAATTTACGCCAACAACCCAGCTCTTAGAACGTGGATAAGAAGAATTATCAATACCCGGAGTCAATGCACCACCTTCAGCAGAAACTTCAGGATCATAACCGCTATATCCTGTAATTGTAGCAATATTATTCAGTGTGCAATAAACTCTTGCATTATTTAATTTCAAATTCTGAATCCAAGCTTTAGGGAATGTATAACCTAAAGTAATCGTACTAAAACGTAAGTAAGAACCATCCTCAATATAATAACTGCTATGATCACTGATAGCTGTTTTATTATTCTGAGAAATATTCCACATAATGTCATCACCGTATTGTCCAGGATTCAATTCAGCCAAACGCACCAAATCAGTAGCTTCTTTACCGGTAGCCGGATCAATCAATGTGAAACGATTATTCATTATCGCCAAAGAGTTCTGATTTGACAAATAAGGACCGATAAAGCGCTGAGTACTCATATTGAAGACATCATTACCAAATGAGAAATTCATAAATACAGATAAATCAAAACCTTTGTATCTGAATGTATTATTCATACCACCAGTAAACTTAGGTGCAGCGCTACCTATCACAGTACGGTCGTTTGTAGACCATACAGGATTTCCATTTTCATCTACTTCACCTGTTTGTGGAACATACTTAGCATCACCAGGTTTTACTTGTGAACGATCAAATCCTTTCAATGATGGAACGCCGTCTTTTAACATATAGGTTCCATCTGGCTGTTGAACAAAATCATCTGTTGTATAAATTCCATCATATACTAATCCATAGAACTGTCCCAATGGTTTACCAACTTCTATCTTGTATCCCATGCGACTTTCATAATCTTGGATAAAGTAATTAGTTTCTTTATTACCGTAAAGTTCAAGTACTTTAGAACGGTTGAAAGCGATATTAAAATCAGTATTCCAAGTAAAATCTTTCGTACGAATATTAGTTGTATTCAATACCAATTCTACACCACGGTTACGGATAGCACCAATATTCTGATACTGGTCACTATATCCTGTTGAAGTTGGAATCTTATTCTTAATCAAAAGATTTGAAGATTCATTATTATAGAAATCAACTGACAGATTTACGCGGCTTCCCAATACCGATATATCCAAACCAACATTTGTAGTTGTTGTTTTTTCCCATTTCAAGTTAGAATTACCAAGTGTAGATCCCGGTACATAAGTAATGTAATCACTTCCATTAATACCATAATGTCCAGATCCATAGCTTGTAGCATACATGTTATTATCGATATTATTATTACCAGCTGTACCATAACCAACACGAAGCTTCAAGTTATCCAGAAAATCAACATCTTCTAAGAAAGCTTCTTCAGAAATACGCCATGCAGCAGATGCAGAAGGGAAAATTCCCCACTGATTTCCTTTTGCGAATTTGGAAGAGCCATCAGCACGTAATGTTCCAGTAAACAAATAACGTTCCTTAAAGTTATAAGAAAGACGACCAAATACAGATACCAAACCTTCACGACTCTTACCAGACTTCCATGTATAAGGTTCACCCATGCTCACATCATTCAGTCCAAAATTACCATCTGTAAATTTACGGTACTCATTATCCAAATTCATTGATTCTGTATACCAAGTTTCCTGACCTAACAATATATTAAAATCATGAGCATGGTCATCTAAGTCGAAGGCATAGTTTAATGTATTAGTTACCTGCCATGAATATTTTTCATCATTATTACGATAGCCGTAACCATAAGGACTCTGATTAGCATCAGCCTGACGAGTAGAACCATTATCCCAATAATCTTCCCGCACCTGCTGCCACATATAGCTGGCTGCAGTACGCCAAGTCAAATTCTTTATGATATCAATTTCGATACCAGCATTTACAGTAGCAAAACGAGTGTATTTTTCCTGATCAATTGCTTCATTATCCAGCAAAGGGTTATTAATATCATAATTATCTGCTCCTGGCATATCAGAATATGCTTCTGACAAATCTTGGCTAAGCATCTGTTCGTTAGTAAACTGTACACCACCTGTAACCGGCTGCAAAATAGTTTGCTTCAGTTTACCACCCAAACTACCTCCACCTTCAACTTTAGTCATCTGAAGGCTAGAAGAAAAATCAAAACGAACTCCCTTCCATAATTCATGATTCACTTTAGCACGAATACTATTTTTCTGATAACCATGCTTTGCCATAATACCATTTTCATCTGTATAATTATAGCTAATCATGTATTTTGTTTTTTCAGTACCACCAGTGATATTAACATTATGATTTTGTGTAATACCAGTAGAGCCAAAAACTTCATCCTGCCAGTCAATGCCTTCACGACTTCCATAATTATCATGAATACGACTATATGCTCCAGTATAAAAATCAGCATCATTAATATTGCCGCCAAACAAATTAGCAAAGCTGCTCTGATTGCTTCTCAATAACTGGAATTCATACTGATATTTCACATAATCCTCAACTCCCAGCAGATCTAATTTTTTGCCAAGATGATCAAAGCTTACGAAACCATTGTAAGAAACCTCAGTCTTGCCAGATTTACCAGATTTAGTAGTAATCAAAATAACACCGTTAGAACCGCGTGCTCCATAAATAGCCGTTGCAGAAGCATCTTTCATAACATCAATGCTTTCGATATCATTAATATCGACATTCTGCAAACCATTTTCCATCTGGAAACCATCAACAATATATAAAGGTTGTGTTCCTTGAGTTATAGATGTTCCACCACGAACTGTAATATTAATTTCAGAACCTGGAGCTCCACTCTGCTGAACAATATTCACACCCGCAGCTTTACCAGCTAAAGCTTGCGCAGCCGTACTAACAGGTGACATCTTCAAATCATTCGCACCAACTGAAACAGAAGAGCCGGTCAAATCTTTACGTTTAACTTTAGCATAACCAATTGCAACAACTTCTTCCAACATTTGACTGCTTTCTTTCAATGTCACATTAATCTGTGTACGTCCCTTTATTGCTACAGTTTGTGTCTCGTAACCAATATAAGAGAAAGTCAGTTCTTTCGCCGATGCCGGAACAGACAGTGTGTAATTTCCATCCATATCCGTAATAGTACCAACAGAAGATTGTCCTTTTATTGTTACAGAAGCTCCGATGACTACATCATTCACATCCCTTACTGTACCAGTAATTGTTTTGTTCTGAGCAAGAACATTCAAAGGAAAACTTATTAACAAAATAATTAATAAGTAGAGATTTTTTTGTACGCTTCTCATAGTTGATTAGTAATACATAAATTAATTATTAATTGATTTTTTTTACATTACAAAGCTATGAAATCCACATAATTTATGCATATAAAATTGTACGTTTACCTATAAAACTGTACATGTAACTAATATTCAATATAATATCTACATAACAACATGAAACCAAGTATAAAAACGAATTTATCCTATTTCACATAATACATTTGGACTTAAGAAATAGGTCCTTAATCTATTCACATGTAAAAATTAGTAAACAAACAAGATAAAAATCAACAAACTATAGATCTTTCAAAAGAAAAAGCCTGAAAATGCCTCACGGCATCTTCAGGCTCGAAAACAAGATTTAATATTATCTCTATTTTACCAACAATTCTATCTTTACATCTTCTTTATGAATATTCTTGCAATAATAAAATTCAGCATCGTTCTTTGCACTGATACGTATATGTTTCAATGTAATACCATCTATAGGCATCTCGGGTATTCCATTAAAATACATAGCCCGGCGTGCATTTGAACAGGTCAGATGTTCAATATGGATATTCCGGAAACAGGGAGTTGTTTCATCTACCGGCATTGGAGCAACTTTTACAGGAACTACTTCACCGCTTTCCAGAACTTCAACAGCCGATTTGCCTCCATAATAAAGATTAAAGGTTACTGGTTCGGTCGGAATATCAATCATCGAAATATTACGGATCCATATATTCTCTACAACTCCACCGCGACCTCGCTTGCTCTTGAAACGAAGTCCAACGTCTGTGCCTAAAAACTGACAGTTGTTGACAGAGATGTTACGTACACCTCCACTCATCTCGCTTCCTACTACAAAACCTCCATGTCCTTTGTATACCGTACATCCGTCCACTATTACATTCTCACAAGCACGAGCACGACGACGTCCGTCTTCATCTTTCCCGCTCTTCAGACAAATACCGTCATCACCCACATCAAACGAAGAATTTACGATTAAAGCATTTTTACATGATTCCAAATCAAGTCCATCGCCATTCTGAGCGTAGCTCGGATTACGTACTTCTACATTCTCAATCAAAACATTCTCGCACATAAGCGGATGAAGATTCCATGCCGGGGAATTCTGAAAAACTACTCCCTCCAGCCATACATTTTTACATTCTATGAAGCTAACCATCACTGGACGAAGGAAATGGCGTACACTTTGCCACTCTTCTTCTGTCTTCAGATTCTGAGGTACATTCATGTTACTGATAGTATCTCCTTTCAATGTTTCAGGATAAGGGAACCAGTAATCGGGACGCTTATATACTCCTCCCCGGGAAGTAGCCGCTTTCCATTGCCCCTCTGTTACTTTCTGTTTCTTTAAAGGACGCCAGTAATGACCGTTCCCATCAATCGCTCCTTGACCTGTTATGGCTACATTCACCAGATTACGACCCGATATCGGCGACTGGCAGCGTCGGGTATCCAAACCTTCGAATACCGTTTCTACCAACGGATATAAATCGACATCTGGAGAAAACAAAACAATAGCTCCTTTTTCTATATGCAAATTGATGTTGCTTTTCAAAACAATCGGACCAGTAAACCATACACCAGCCGGAACTGTTAATTTTCCACCTCCTTTTTTATCCAAAGCATCAATAGCCTTGGCAAATGCTTCAGTACAAAGATGCATACCGTCGCCAACAGCCCCAAAATCTTTCAGGTTAACCTCATTATCCGGAAAAACCGGAGCCTTAACACGAGGCATCTCAAACGGTAAATCTTTATAAAGATACTCATATTTATATGGCTCCTCTGCCAACAACACATTCACAGCCAGCCACATACAAGATAAAAATACAAATACTTTTTTCATTTTTCACTCATTCTTTTAATATCCTAATTGCAAACATCCCATGATATAAGGACCGGTTGCCTTTGCGTCGTTATCACGCATTTTTTCTCCTATATAATATTCAAAACTTCCGTCACGGTAAGGATTACCTCCCAAACCTCCTACCTGACAGCAGCGAGTCAAGGTTAAAGTACCATCCGCATTTTCACGCATCAATTTATCATTCAATCCTTTAAAAGCCTTTTCTGCAACCGCCCGATACTTCTTGTCAATGTATCCCTTATTTACCGCCTTGGCATATGCATACATACACTGGCTCGTTACAGAAGCTTCTGGAAAATTGCCTTCCCGTTTGGGCTGATCAATAACCTGATACCACAAGCCATTCTTGTCCTGATACTTTGGAAGCGTTTCAGCAAGTCCCTGAATCCAACCGATCATATCTGCCCGCCCCGGATGATTCTCAGGAATATAATCGAGAGCATCCACAAGAGCCATAAACCACCAGCCAATGCTGCGTCCCCAGAAATTAGGCGAATGTCCCGTTTCCGGATTAGCCCAACGTTGAGATTTACTTTCATCCCAGGCATGATAATACAATCCGGTCCGAGCGTCATACGTATACTCATGACAAAGTCTGAACTGTTTCACCGCCTCATCTATTAAATCCGGACGATTGAACTCCGCACCGTATTGAGCCAGAAAAGGAGAGGCCATATACAAACCATCCAGCCACATCTGATGCTGATAGACAAGTTTATGCCAAAATCCACCTTTTAAAGTACGAGGGTGATGTTCGAGTTGCTTAACCAACACGTCCATCGCTTTCTTATACTTAACATCATGTGTTTCACGATAAAGATCGAATAAAACTTTTCCCGGATTGATAAAATCGAGATTATAAGTAGCCATATCATACTTATATATTTCTCCTTTATCGTTGATTATCGTATCCCCCCACTCTTCTACATAATCGAAGTAGCGTTTATCACCAGTAGCTTTCCACATGTCAAGCATCGCACAGCATCCTACCCCCTGAGCATACCCGAAGAAAAGACGTTTACCATGATCCAGCTGCCATGCCTGAGGGAAACGGCGCATCTCTGAATCGGCAAACTTCCGCGAAGCCTTTTCAGGAGCAAAGCAATCTGTACGGAAAGGAACTGCAGGTATACCTGCTCCGTTACAAAGATTTACCCGGAAGAAAGTTCCCCAACCATATCTCACTGCAACGGGATGCATTACTTTGTCTGAAGTAAGCTCCAGCTTATTTCCTTTTATAACAGCCTGTGCCGGATAAAAACGCTCATCTTCTCCGGATATGAAAAAGCCTTTTACATCACCTCCATCAAGGGTTTTCAAGCCACCTTCCGTATAATCAAAGCTCAATATCACTCTGCTCCCATCAATCTTCATCTTTTTATACACAGGTCCCGAATAGACCACGTTTTTCCCATACTGCTTTGCCAATGCCCATGCAGCCAGCCGCTCGCCTGCCACACGTTTGTTACGCGGATGAATATCCGTAGAATCGGCAGCATCTACCACAACCGCCATTCCAACATTTTTCAGTCCGCTCTCACGCCAGGTCTTCAACTGTGCTTCGCGAATCTCGGCCGGCTGTCTGTAATGAGGAGCTATCTGCATAAAATAGAAAGGCATGTCTGATTGCCCCCACCGTTCACGCCAGGAATTTATCATATTGGTGAAAACCTGCTGATACTTTTCAGCGCGAATAGAATTAGATTCTCCCTGATACCAGATGTTTCCTCTTACCGTATATCCGGCAATAGGAGCTATCATTCCGTTCCAAAGCGTAGAAGGTACTTTACAATAGTCTTTATTACGTTTCACATTTTTCAAAGCAAACTGCTGAAGGACATCACTATATAAAGTATCATCTTTCATTACTTCCATAGAAGTCCACGATTCAGCATGTGTACCTCCCCATGTAGACTGAATCAACCCGACAGGAACTCCCAGTTCGTTATGCAGTTTCTTTCCAAATACAAACCCTACAGCCGAAAAGTCACGTATATTTTCGGGAGAACAGACAACCCATTTACCAGTACAGTCATCCTGTTCTTTTTCGTGGGCCAGCTGATGCTCTACATGAAACAAACGTATTTCGGGATAATCTGCATCTTTCATTACTTCCGCTTCACCCAGCATACCGGTTTTCCACTTCACCTTCGGGTCATGGGCTACGGGAAACTCCATGTTAGACTGTCCTGTACAAAGCCAGACTTCACCGATCAATACATTACGTATAGTAATGACATTTTCTCCTTTAACTGTCAGGGAGTGATTGTCTGACGCTTTGGGTGTAGATATATATACCCTCCAGCGTCCGTCTTTTCCAGCCGTAGTGCTAATGCTTTTTTCATTCCAGGAAGGTGCAACCGAAATGTTTTCACCTGGAGTAGCCTTACCCCATATACAGACTTTGGTCTGTGCCTGCAGAACCATATTGTCGGAAATAATGGAAGGAAGTGTCACTTTAGCCTCAACCGAAGATATACCCAGTAACATCCCCATACATAGACAATAGAATTTTTTCTTCATCGTGTTTTTAATAGTTGTTCATTATTCAAATAGTACAGACGCAAATATACAGGCTGAATGTATATCTTTCCATATAAAATAGTACGTTTACATGGAAACAGGTTCACAGACATAAAAAAACATCCTGACTTCTATATAAAATTATTATAGAAGTCAGGATGTTTTTTTATTTTATAATTCTCACACAACGTACAGGATAAGCATTTGCCCTTCTATCCGCACTTTTTTCAACTCCACTTTTCATTATTTTTATAAAAGGAGCCTTTGCATTTTTATTTCCATCTGGAGAACTAAACAGGCAACAACCATATTCATTACAAGCAGTTAATCCTCCTCCTCTAGCACTACGTACTCCTGTTACAGGATACCACATTGTTTGCCCATTATAAATTAATAAATAGCCCAAATTTGCAACATCCCAACTTCCATTATCATCAAATATAAGTTTCTCACTGTC
Organism: Phocaeicola coprocola DSM 17136; assembly: GCF_000154845.1. Classification (GTDB taxonomy): domain Bacteria; phylum Bacteroidota; class Bacteroidia; order Bacteroidales; family Bacteroidaceae; genus Phocaeicola; species Phocaeicola coprocola. The sequence goes on from NZ_DS981428.1 coordinate 79,747, forward strand.
AGCAGTCATCCAAGTGTCACGGGGAGCAACCATATACCCTTCTGGACAAGGATCATAAATAGATTTCTTTAAAAGAGAAGCATCAGGAAATTCATACCCATAAGGATTTCCCCAGAGAGCATCATCTGCATATTGCATCCAATCGTATGCATACTGATAGGGCAACTGAGAAGTATTACTTTTTGAATTTCCATCAACAATGTAAGTCATCGGATTTTTTATAGCATATTCTATTGTTCCTTTACTATTATCCGACTTTTGAGAACTCTCTTTTACAACCCCATCCTGATTATATAACACTGATTTCGTATTCATTCCAAATTCAGAAGTACTTACAAATGGATCTTTACGCCCCCATTGATACAATAGTCCAATAGATCTAGTATCTCCTGGTATAGTACATACAGCACCCAAATTACGATCTAAAACTATATAATTATTTCCTTTTATATTAGTACCTAAATTATGTTCATTTATTTCTGTTACCCATATATGGAAAGACCAAAGAACATTCGCTTCTTCTGCATCTGGATTTATATTATCATAAATAGCAACTACAGCATTTCCACATTCTCCATTTAAATCAACAAGAAATGATTTTCTATCATCGGCTAATGTTACCTTTGTAACAAAATTTGTTGAAACATCATTCCATAATAATTTAGCAGACAAAGGCAACTTATCATTATCAGCCAGAATATTTTCATAAGAATAATTTATATCTGTTGTATAATATGGTGTACAATCTACTGTAACAGTTCTCGTACCTGGAGCTACAATAATGGAATTAGATTTTCCATAATAATTAGAGGTGGCTAACCAGTTTATTGCTCCAACAGATATAGAAAGTATCTTTCCCTTTTCTATCGATTTACCTTTTACATTTACAATCGCAGTTCCTTCTCCTTTAACTGAATGAAAAACAATTTCAAGATCTTCACTAAAAGTTATAGATGGAAGTACAAAATATAAATCTTTACCTTCAGTCAAATCTATATTACCTTTTAAAGTTACTGAATGGAAACCTTCCCCTTTCTGTACAATTTCATTAGTTGAAGGATTCACAACTAAATCATTAACCAACACATCTTCTTTACTTTTTATCGTAACAGAGGTTACCGAAGTAAAGCCTTCATCAGCTGCCGGTACGGTCACTTTTAAACTACCACAAACAGGATTCATTACTAAATTGTCAAAACCTTCATTATTAGTAATAGCATAAAGAGGAAATGAAGCAGGATTAACCCCTTTCTCTTCAAACTCTTGCTGTTCAGGTATATTAAATTCAATATTTTTTTCTGAGAATTTAGCATCATACGGATGGTAAACAATATAATCAGCAGTTGCAGGTATTTCATATAAACTAATTTGCCCATTCGCTAACATAGTACAAGTTTGTTCATTTACTCCTATTAAATCCCCAGCCTTAAAATCAATCTGTAATTCTTTTTCAACAGCTTGATTAAAAGAAAAAGCAACCGGTTGCTTATGAATTATTTCCTCAACTATAGTCTTATCTTCTGTGCAACTGCAAAAAGCAGCCATTATAAACGCACAATATTTTATATATGTTTTCATTTCTGTATAAATTTATTTTATCTGAGCATCTAGTGTAAAAATATAATTTTCAATATTGGTATAGCCATTATTTGCAATCATAGAAGCATCTGTAGGGTCATTTTTATCCAATCCATATTGTTCCTCAAAAGAATCAGGCATGCCATCACCATCAGTATCTGGAGCTTTTTCACCTTCCATAATTTTTCCTGGTCCTCCCAATGGGTATTGCTTTTTATCTCTCTCATCTTGAATTATTGTGCCTTTTATACCCAATGAAGTTAATTCATCAATCAAATAGGCATCAACTTCATCACGCACAGGAAGACAAGCTCCTACATACTTTACAATCCATTTATAGGCTTCTTCCGCAGAAGTCTGTCCTAATATGGAATTATGTTTTATGGATGGAGTAGATAAAAAAGTCGGCATTCCAGAATATTTACCTGTTTCCTCATCAAAAGTTTCTTTTTCACAAAACTCCGGATAATTATTTTCAGTCAATTCTATACCATTTAAAACACCATCCTTATTATAATCATAATAATTACCTTTAAAATATGCCCTATAATCTCTATTTGCCCCTATAAAAGGAGGGGTCGGAGTCACAGGAATATTTTTTAATTCTATTTCTTGAGTCTCTTCATTTCTTACATTCATCCAATTATTGCACAATCCTACAATAAAATAATTATCTTCTATGGTTGTTTCAGACTCTCCTTCTGAATCTCCTCCCATATTATAGGCAGCTCCATTCCCCCAATTATATACAACATTATTTACAAATTGATTTAATCCTTTTACTTTAGGATTACGGGTCTTATTATCAATATAAAGATTACGATAAAGTGTTATGCCATGATCTACATCTGTTTGAATAAGCCCTCCACAAGAATGATTTTGTAACCCCTGTCCTATAATTGAATTTTGAATGGTAATATTATCTGCCTTACCACCAGCATTTATCGAAAAATTTTCATCTCGTCCCCATGTAACAGACAAATGATCAAAAATCATATCAGTTCCATCAGCCAATCCTGCAGCATCCTTTCCCTTCGGTCCATTCATTCCCATACGTATACGAAGATATCTACAAATAAGGTTTTTTGCACCTGAAAAAGATACACGATCCCCATAAAGAACAATACCATCTCCTGGAGCTGTTTGAGCTGCAATCGTCAAATTATGCTGATTAATAACCAAAGCTGATTCTAATCTTACAATACCCGAAACATCAAAAATAATAATACGATTAGGCTTACTTACAGCATCCCTCAGTGAGCCTTCTCCAGAATCATTTAAATTAGTAACATGATACACTTCACCTCCACGTCCTCCTGCTGTCTTACGTCCATACCCTTCAGCACCAGGAAATGCTAAGACTTCACCATAATCAGGAAAAACTCCCTCTGTGTCTTTCACATAAACATCTTCTTTTATTACCACTTCATCACTACATCCCATATTACATGTAGCAAAACCCAATAAAAAAACTATTGTTTTTGTTGGCAATCCAAATAAATCAATTTTCATAGTACTTAATAATTTGATAAATTCAACGAAAACCAAATTAAGCTAAACAAGTTTTTTTTCTAATGGAATACAATACACTTAATATGCAATATCATTCAAATGGATAATATTTAATAAATGGCGTACAAAAGGTCCACAATTCACCATAACAGACACATAGATTATAGCTTATCACAAAAACCAACGAATAAAAAAACATCCTGATGTTTCTAAAAAAATTGAGCAATTTTTTTCAAAAACATCAGGACGTTTTATATAAAAATTCACGTTCTTTTTTTAAAACTGAAACAGAGCTACCAGCACTATACGATGATTGAGTATAGAATGAGAGTTTATTGCTTTTGCTTTCGCATCAAATTCATCGCCATACCAGGCATTACAGAGTGAATACTCCGCCCCGAATTTCCAGTGGGGAATATTATAAGTAAGTTCAGCTGTACCGGTAAACAACTGGTCGAGCGTTGTTCCTGTTCCTAATGCACCATAAGGAACTTCTTTGGTTGCACCCAGATTTTTCAGATAACCAAAGAACAAAGCCGGACGCCATTTCTTTCCATAAGCCACATTCACCCATGTAGAAGATGTACGCAACGGGGAGTACTGCTGTTTTCCCGTCACCTCATCGATACTGGTTATTCCATATCCTCCCACAGTACTTGTCTGAGTCAGATTAGTTCCCAGTACAGTTTTGGCGGATACCAGCCAGTTCTCCTTTGTATACTTCACATGAGCCTCTCCGGAGATACCTGTTACACGTTCATTTACGAAATAAACCGCGTCTTCAGTTTCCGATTGGGTACGAGGAGTAATAGAACTTACATGCAATCCAGCTCCGGCTATCAGTCCCGGACGTTTATAATCTACCCCCAAATAAAATTCAGGAACACAGCTCTTTTTCATGAATTCCTGGCTTTTCTGGGTAGAGGTTTCTCCCGGTTTATTGGTTTTAGGACCAACTGACAAGTACTGCGACTGCCAGATAGCAGCAGCAGTAAGCATAAAATTATTAGAAGTAAAACGATAGCGAATCTGAGGAGCACGGCTAAACGGTTGGTAAGGTGCACCCATATTCAAATTCAATATTTCAGGAGCAACATCACCATACAACGGATGCCAGGTCTGTCCTACCAGCAGCGCTGATTTGCCCCAATCCAGATTAAAGTAGACATGACGAATACGGAACAACGAATAAGTAGTACCCGAACCACGGAAATCAACTTCTACCTTAGCCGAGGTCTTGGCTTTACCTAACATCGGGCCTGTAACATCTACCCCCAGACGAGTATATAACGTATAAAAATTACCATTACCAACTCCATTCAGATCGTGTCCGTTCGGATCCAGATTTTCATCCAGCGGGTACATATAAAACAATCCGTCTACAGTTTCCGAATTAGACCGGGTGTTATAGAACAAATCTGTACGTACCTGACCATAAAACTTATAATCAAACCCTTTTTTCTGTGCAAATACACTCCCCGAAACTCCAACGAGCAAGGCGAGTGACATGAATACTTTTTTCATCACTATTTAGATATATAATCAGAAATAAAAACCAAATCCTATCTTAAAACCAAGCTTACTGTATTCCGAACAGTTCGAAAAACTCAAGTCATAATATACAGCCGGCTCTACGGTAATCGTTCCATTCAGGAAAAATGCATACCCCAGCTCTGGAGTCAGACAGACAAGATCTTTACGATTTACACTATTCGACAAATGTTTATAAGCCAGGCCTAATCCACCATACAGGCCACAGTTAGACAAGTAATATCTTGCTCCGGCTCCCACACTTGTTTCATCCATACCGTGTTCTACATACTCTCCCTTGAAATTAACCAGCACCATCAGGTTGTCGACAACAAAAGCTCCGCTACCAACCTGAAAACCAAAGTTAGTTCCTTCGTATTTGCTATGCGAGAGATCCAGTCCGGTAAGAGAAGTATTCAGATACCATTTTCCTTCTTCGAACTGAGCATGTGCATTGATACAACTTATCAGTAAAATAAATACAAATAATAATTTCTTCACCATAAATATATTTTAAGAATTGATTGTCGCAAAAGTAACAAAAAAACGCCATGAAAAAATATTTTGCCACGGCTTTTTAGCAATTCACCAGCTCTGTCAGAAAAGCCTTGCCGATATAAAGAAAAAAGTCTTGCCGCAACTGACTATATGAGATGACATATCATCCTTAATCAGTAGCAGCAAGACTCTGCTATCCTTTGACCAAAGGATATAGTAAAAAATTAAATACGTTTTTTCTCCTTTTTATACCAGACAGCAAACCAGATTATTGCAATCAGCACACAAACAGCACCGAGAGGATAAGATATACTTTCAGATAAGGCAAGTCCTTCTGGAGCTATTAATATATAGGTAGAACATACTGCCGTCATGAAAAGAGCAGGAATAAGCGTTACCCAATAGTTTTTCTTTTCATGTACCAGCCATACAGTAATTGCCCACAGTGTGAAAACAGACAAAGCCTGATTGCACCAGGCAAAATATCGCCATATAATCTTAAAACCCTCTGCATCGCCAAAGCTGTACAACAGCAATGCAATAGTCACAAGGAATATAGGTATACAGATAAGCAAACGACGACGAATACTGCGTTGCTCTACATGAAAGAAATCAGCAACAATCAGACGTGCAGAACGTAATGCTGTATCTCCACTGGTAATCGGTGCAGCTACAATACCAAGTATAGCCAAAATACCCCCGAAGGTTCCCAGCCAGTCCTTCGAAATATCAGTAGCTACCTTCGCTCCCGAATAGGCAACTCCAGTTGCTTCATCTACAATACCGTTTTCATGGAAAAAATAAGTGGCCGCAGCAGCCCAAATCAAAGCAACAATACCTTCGGTCACCATTGCTCCATAAAAAATCGGACGACAATGCTTTTCATTAGTGATGCATCGTGCCATCAATGGAGATTGCGTAGCATGAAAACCACTAATGGCTCCACAGGCAATGGAAATAAACATCATCGGGAAAATAGGATTCCGTTCATATTTTGTTCCAAACCCATTCCACATTTCAGGCAAATCCGGACTTTTTACATACAGCATAACCAAAATTCCTACAGCCATGAAAAGCAAAGCAAAGGCAAACAAAGGATAAATCTTACCGATAATCTTATCAATCGGCATCATCGTTGCCAATATATAATATAGGAATATCACGACAACCCAAAAATAAACATCAAGAGAGGCGGGAGTCATACCAGCCAATAATTCCGCCGGTCCTGAAACAAACACAGCTCCAACCAATATCATCAACAGAACTGTAAAGACACAGGCTACCTTTCGGGTTCCGCTTCCCAAATATCGTCCTATAATCTGTGGCAGACTTTCGCCCGAATTTCGAAGTGACAGAGTTCCGGCCAGGAAATCATGTACCGCGCCTGCAAATATAGTTCCGAAAACAATCCAAAGATAAGAGGCTGTACCAAACTGCGCTCCCATAATAGCACCGAAAATTGGTCCGAGACCTGCAATATTCAAAAACTGGATCATAAATATTTTCCATGTAGGAAGAGGTATAAAGTCTACCCCGTCGGTCATAGTCAGTGCCGGAGTCTTACGGTTGGGATCGGGAGCAAACAGTTTATTGACATAACCTCCGTAAATCCAATAACCGACTACTAACAGAATTAAAGCTATACTAAAAGTTATCATAATAAAAAGTATTTAAGTGAGCGCAAAAGTAATAATTTAAAAGAACATATTGCTATCTTTGCAAAACTAAAAAACGAAATTATGTACAACAGACTTATAACTATTTACATTGTTATTTTGGGGTTCATTATTCCCCTGTCCGGATATGCTCAACCCAAATATGAAATACGGGCAACCTGGCTCACCACATTGGGCGGACTGGACTGGCCTTCGCATAAAGCAACATCAGCCAAAACTATCGAACTTCAGAAACAAGAATTATGTAAGACACTCGATGCACTGAAACGTGCAAACTTCAACACCGTATTGTTTCAGACCCGTTTGCGTGGAGATGTCATTTATCCATCTGCCATAGAACAGTTTACAGAATCCTTAACCGGACACGAAGGAGGAAATCCCAACTACGATCCACTGAAATTTGCCATAGAAGAATGTCACCGCAGAGGTATGGAACTGCATGCATGGATTGTAACCATCCCTATAGGAAATACCCGACAGGTTAAGCTTTTAGGTAAAAAATCTGTAACACGAAAACAGCCCTCCATCTGCAAGCTATATAAAGGGACATGGTATCTGGACCCGGGAAACCCTCAAACAGATAATTATCTTGCAAGTATTGTGCGCGAAATTGTTTCCCGCTACGATATAGACGGTATTCATCTCGACTATATCCGATACCCGGAACGGGCATCAGACTTTCCCGACCAGAGTACGTATCGTAAATATGGCAAAAAAGAATCTTTACAGCAATGGCGCAGAAATAATATCACCCGCATTGTGCGGCGTATTTATACAGAAACAAAATCGCTAAAGCCCTGGGTAAAGGTAAGCAGTTCTCCTGTTGGAAAATACAACGATACCAAACGCTATCCCTCAAGGGGATGGAATGCCTATGAAGTCGTTTACCAAGATGCACTTCAATGGCTGAAAGAAGGAATACACGATGCTTTATTCCCGATGATGTATTTTCAGGGAAATCATTTTTATCCGTTTGCTCTCGACTGGCAGGAAAATAAAAACGGACGATGGATTGTCCCTGGGTTAGGTATTTATTTTCTCCACCCCAAAGAACAAAACTGGCGGCTTGATGAAGTGGTACGGCAAATCTCTTTTTTGCGTAATATAAAACTTGACGGACAGGCTTACTTCCGCAATCGTTTTTTGGTTGACAATACAAAAGGAGTGTTCGATGAACTGAAAGAGCATTTCTACACACAACCTGCTGCCATTCCTGCTATGACATGGATAGACAGCATAGCTCCTTCCGTTCCGGCAAATCCCGTCTTTATCCCGTTGGATAAAGGAGTAAAGTTAAGCTGGAAAGCATCTACCGATAATTCCTCGGTTCCGGTATATTATCGTATATATGCTTCGAATACTTATCCGATAGATATCACACAGGCATCAAACCTGATTGAAATAAGAACAGACTCTACGCAGTATATCTTCTGTCCCGAAGTTCCATGGCAAGAACGGATATATTGGGCAGTTACAGCTGTAGACAGGTATGGAAATGAAAGCCAGCCTCTGGAAATGAATCAGCCATTCACGACAAGCTACGTAACAAAACAAGAAAAACGATAGGACATAAGCAAAATAATCCGTACTTTTGCACATTCAATTGAACAAAAACAAACAAATAATATCTCATGAGCAATCAACGATACATGCAGCGCGGTGTTTCCGCATCGAAAGAAGATGTGCATAACGCCATTAAAAACATTGACAAAGGTATTTTCCCTAAGGCTTTTTGTAAAATTATTCCTGATATTCTAGGTGGTGATCCGGAGTATTGCAATATCATGCATGCTGACGGAGCCGGTACTAAGTCGTCTTTGGCTTATTTATACTGGAAAGAAACTGGTGACTTGTCTGTTTGGAAAGGAATTGCACAGGATGCCTTGATTATGAATATCGACGACTTGTTGTGTGTCGGAGCTGTAGACAATATCTTGGTATCGTCAACTATCGGACGTAATAAACTGCTGGTTCCGGGTGAAGTGATTTCGGCTATCATCAACGGAACAGACGAATTGCTTGCCGAATTGAGAGAAATGGGAGTAGGTGTTTATGCAACAGGAGGTGAAACTGCCGATGTTGGTGACTTGGTTCGTACTATTATTGTCGACAGTACAGTGACATGCCGCATGAAACGTGCTGATGTAATTGACAATGCAAATATCCGTCCGGGAGACGTTATCGTAGGTCTGGCTTCGTACGGACAGGCTACTTATGAAAAAGAATATAACGGCGGTATGGGTAGCAATGGCCTGACAAGTGCACGTCATGATGTTTTCTCTAAATACCTTGCAGAGAAGTATCCGGAAAGCTACGACAAGGCAGTTCCAGAAGAATTGGTTTACAGCGGCAACTTGAAATTGACAGATGCAGTAGAAGGCTCTCCGCTGGATGCAGGAAAGCTGGTTCTCTCTCCTACCCGTACTTATGCGCCTGTTGTTAAAAAATTGCTGAATGCTCTTCGTCCGCAAATTCATGGTATGGTTCACTGCTCAGGTGGTGCACAAACTAAAGTATTGCATTTCGTTGGAGACAATTGTCGCGTAATCAAAGACAATCTCTTCCCTGTACCTCCATTGTTCCGCACTATCAAAGAACAAAGTGGAACCGACTGGGATGAAATGTATAAGGTATTCAATATGGGACACCGTCTGGAAGTTTATTTGTCACCGGAACATGCTGAGCAGGTTATCGAAATCAGCAAATCATTCAACATCGATGCTCAGATAATCGGACGTATTGAAGAAAGCGATCATAAAGAGCTGATTATCCATAGTGAATTTGGAGAATTCAAATACTAACTAATAAGAAAGCTTACCATAGTCATAAATAATAAAGTTCTACAATAGCCATCTTAACAAAAATATCTATTCGATGACTATTTCATTCAGGAACAATTATTTTATGGCAGACTATGGTAAGCTTTTGTTTTGCAAAATAACAACATTATATATTAGAGAATTAATAAACTAACACTCTTTGGAATATGGCAGAAAACAATACCATATTAGAAAAATTGGATGGATTAGTAGCTCGCTTCGAAGAGGTATCAACCCTGATTACCGACCCGAACGTTATATCTGACCAGAAACGATATGTAAAGCTGACGAAAGAATATAAAGAACTGGGAGATCTTATGCAGGCACGCAAGGAGTATCTGCAGTGCCTCAACGGATTAGAAGAGGCTAAAATGATGATGGCTGAGAACGATCCTGAAATGAAAGAAATGGCTCGCGAAGAAGCAGCTGCTTGCGAAGCTCGTCTTCCACAACTGGAAGAAGAGATTAAGCTTCTGCTGGTTCCAGCTGATCCGCAAGATGATCGCAATGCTATTCTGGAAATACGAGGTGGTACAGGAGGAGATGAAGCCGCTATTTTCGCAGGGGACTTATTCCGTATGTACTCAAAATATTGCGAATCGAAAGGCTGGAAACTGGAAGTATCTAGTGCAAACGAAGGAGCTGCCGGAGGTTTTAAGGAAATTATTTGTTCGGTAACAGGAGATAAAGTTTACGGAACTCTTAAATATGAATCAGGAGTACATCGTGTACAGCGTGTACCGGCTACTGAAACTCAGGGACGTGTTCATACATCAGCCGCTTCTGTAGCTGTACTACCCGAAGCAGAGCCGTTCGATGTAGAAATCAATGAAGGCGAAATAAAATGGGATACATTCCGAAGCGGCGGTGCTGGTGGTCAGAATGTAAACAAGGTAGAATCAGGAGTCCGCTTACGCTATAATTGGAAAAATCCTAATACCGGTGTTGTGGAGGAAATTCTTATCGAGTGTACAGAAACCCGCGACCAGCCTAAGAATAAGGAACGTGCCTTATCACGTTTGCGCACTTTCATCTATGATAAAGAGCATCAAAAGTATATCGACGACATTGCATCTAAACGTAAAACAATGGTCAGCACAGGAGACCGTTCTGCTAAAATCCGCACATACAATTATCCACAAGGACGTATAACCGATCACCGTATCAATTATACGATATACAATCTGGCAGCTTTCATGGATGGAGATATCCAAGATTGTATCGACCATCTGATTGTTGCAGAGAATGCAGAACGATTGAAAGAAAGTGAGTTGTAATAGCTGATTTTTCACTAAAATGCTAAGGCACTGGTTACAAAAAACAATTCAGACCTTCAATGGGGCGCTCCAGATTAATCTGAAGCGTTTTCCCATTACTTTATTCTTTATTTTATCTTTAACCTGTTATCTCTGTTATTTAGTAGCAGCTGATCAGCCAGAGAACAAGAAACTTTACTGGATACTAGGATACTACCTATCGGTAGGAACCTTACTTTCTCTTTCCCTGCATTTATGGTGTGAGGAAATCAAAAGTTTGATAAAGAAGAGTATTATTCAAACAGGAGCACATGCACTCCTGATAGCCGATGCATTTTATTTATACTCCTATTCTTATGAGAAGTCTTTCACTGAAATAGGAATTGCTCATGGAGCAGGACTTTGGGCCATAGGGCTTTCCATCTTTTTCCTCTCTTTTCTAAAAGAGAAAAATGATATACCGAGCTGGAATTTCGCAGTATCAAGTATTACATCATGCATTACAGCCAATTTGATAGGATGTGTGATGAGCTGCGGAATCAGTCTTTTGGTATTGTCATTGCATAAACTATTCAACATAGACATTGATACCCGATATTATTTATATATCGTTATCATATGTAATGTATGTTTGCCTCTGTTATTATTCCTGGGACTATTACCTTCCAGACAAGAGAAACATAACACATTCCCTTTATTACATTCATTCTTAAATAATGTAATTCATTATTTATTCCTTCCTCTTACGGGAGGATATCTGATTGTACTTTACATTTATGCGCTACGTATTCTAGCCAGTTGGGAACTTCCGATCGGATGGGTTTCATGGCTGGTCATTGCATTAATGACTGGATGTATTGCCATTGAATTCGGATTATATCCAACTCGAATGGCACATGGCAAGCGCATGGATGAATTAATAGCCCGCTGGCTTCCTGCATTTGTATTGCCTCTGCTTTGCTTAATGACTATAGGCATTATCCGGCGATTTAATGATTATGGAGTGACAATCAACCGCCTGTATTTAATCACACTCAACGTCTGGTGCTACTTTGTATGCATAACTCTGATTTTGATTAAGGCCAAAAGAATCAATTGGATTCCTGTTTCTTTTTCTATAATTTTTCTGTTGACTTCAATTCTACCGGTCAATTACTCAAGTATCACACAAAAAACCATTCAAAACGAAATTAATAAGGAGATTCAGAATACTCAACAGAAAAAACTTCCTTTTTCTCATGAAGAGTACACCCAATGGCTAAAGAATTTTTCTTCTGCAAAAGCACAATCTATTAACGAAAAAATTATTTATCTTTACGAATGGTTTGGTAAAGAAAGCATAGCACAATGGATTGACGAAAACGTTTCATTATATATGCTCCGTACAGAGTTCAAAAATGAAGGAGAGACTCAAGGTACGACTTCCTATTCTGGAAAGTCAGCCTCAGAAGCTTTTATAAACATCCCTGACGGATATGATAAATTACAATACGTGAACCAATACTACGTTTCAACTAATGACGAATGCGAAAAACAAATATTGGCCATACCGTTACAACAAGAGAACGACACTGTGTACATAAGCTACCAGACCCTTGAGAAGCTTAACCAATATAAATATGGAGAAATGCCTCCGGCTGAATTGAAATGCAACTCAAATAGAAAAATATTTTACCTCACCGAATTTTTGGTTGAGAATACCACAGAAAACAACAAAAAACATACACAAGTGAGTATAAACGGTTATTTATTCAGCAAATAATTTAAAACCCTATAGATATGAACAAACAGCAATTATTCGAAAACATTAAAAACAAAAAATCTTTTTTGTGTGTAGGACTGGACACTGATATCAAAAAGATACCAGAACATCTGTTAAAAGAGGAAGATCCTATTTTCTCTTTCAACAAAGCTATTATTGATGCTACAGCTCCTTACTGTATTGCTTATAAACCCAATCTGGCTTTCTATGAAAGTATGGGAGTAAAAGGATGGATCGCATTCGAAAAGACTGTAGAATACATTAAGAAAAATTATCCTGACCAGTTCATCATTGCTGATGCAAAACGAGGAGATATAGGTAATACTTCTGCCATGTATGCTCGCACATTCTTCGAAGAGCTTAACATTGATTCTGTAACTGTAGCTCCTTACATGGGAGAAGACAGCGTGACTCCATTCCTCACTTATGAAGGTAAATGGGTTATTTTGCTTGCACTTACATCCAACAAAGGTTCACACGATTTTCAGTTGACTGCCGATCCGGAAGGTGAACGTCTTTTCGAAAAGGTTCTTCGTAAATCTCAAGAATGGGCTAATGATCAAAACATGATGTATGTTGTTGGAGCCACTCAAGGACGTATGTTCGAAGATATTCGTAAGATTGTTCCTAATCATTTTTTATTGGTTCCGGGAATCGGTGCACAAGGAGGCTCACTCGAAGAAGTATGCAAGTACGGAATGACCAAAGAATGTGGTCTGATTGTCAACTCCAGCCGAGCTATTATCTATGCAGATAAAACTGAAAACTTTGCAAAAGTAGCAGGAGAAGAGGCTCATAAAGTACAGCAACAAATGAGTGAATTACTGAAAGCTATCTTATAATAAGATCTTTCCCAAAGAATAACTTCCTGCTACTAAATCAGGAGAATTTGTTAAATCAATCTAAAATACTGTCTTCCGTTTTTATACATGGAAGGCAGTATTTTATTTTATAAATCAGAGAAAAAGAACACTTTTCCGATAGGATACAGATAAATAATTTACATTTTACACGGATATATAAAAAAAAAATACGTAATTTGCATAATTAACAACGTGGATGTAGTTTTAAAGACATTCCAAAACTCAAACTATTAAAGTAAAAAAAGAACAAAAACATCAATTATGGAGTTTTCAGCCAAGCAAATTGCAGAATATATCCAAGGAACAATTGTGGGAGATGAAAATGCCACTGTACACACTTTTGCTAAAATAGAAGAAGGTATCCCAGGTGCATTATCTTTCTTATCAAATCCTAAATATACGCATTTCATATATGAGACTCAATCGTCCATTGTATTGGTCAATAAAGATTTCACACCTGAACATGAGGTAAAAGCAACTCTGATTAAAGTAGAGAATGCCTACGAAAGTCTGGCAAAGCTGATGACCTTATATGAAATGAGCAAACCGAAAAAAACTGGCATCGATCCATTGGCTTCAATTTCACCTAGTGCAAAAATTGGCCAGAATGTTTATATAGGTCCTTTTGCTTGTATAGAAGACGGAGCTGAAATTGGAGATAATACCTATATACATCCGCAAGTAACAGTTGGAGCACATGCCCGAGTTGGAGAAAACTCTATTTTATATCCTCAAGTAACAGTATATCATGACTGTCGCGTAGGGAACAATTGCATTATACATGCCGGGGCGGTTATCGGAGCTGACGGATTTGGTTTTGCACCATCACCTGAAGGTTATGAAAAAATCCCCCAAATAGGTATCACTATCATCGAAGATAATGTAGAAATTGGAGCTAATACATGTGTAGACCGTGCTACGATGGGAGCAACAGTTGTACATAAAGGAGCAAAGCTCGACAATTTAATCCAATTAGCACATAATGTAGAAGTCGGCAGCCATACCGTGATGGCATCACAAGTTGGAGTTGCCGGATCTGCAAAAATAGGAGAATGGTGTATGTTCGGAGGACAAGTTGGAGTTGCCGGACACATAAAAGTAGGTGACCATGTAAACGTTGGAGCACAGTCTGGAATACCGGGTAACACAAAATCTGGAAGTACTTTAATGGGATATCCAGCTATTGAACCGAAGCAATTTGCTCGCTCATCTGCAATATTCAAGAAACTCCCAGAGATGTACACTGAACTAAACCGATTACAAAAGGAAATTGAAGAACTAAAAAAACAACTTAATAAATAAACCCATGTTGAAACAACAAACTTTAAAAGGCAGCTTTTCACTGAATGGCAAAGGGCTTCACACAGGAGTCAAACTGACAGTTACATTCAATCCTGCCCCAGAACATCACGGGTATAAAATTCAGCGAATAGATCTAGATGATCAGCCCATCATTGATGCAGTAGCTGAAAATGTAGTTGATACAACCCGCGGTACAGTCTTGGTGAAAAACGGGGTAAAAGTAAGTACCGTAGAACATGCCATGGCCACACTTTATGCAGCTGGCATAGACAATTGCTTGATTCAGGTTAACGGTCCGGAATTTCCAATTCTGGACGGAAGTGCCAAAGCATATGTAGAATGTATCAAACGAGTTGGCATTGAAGAACAAAATGCGCCGAAAGATTTTTATATAATCAAGTCTAAGATTGAGTTCCGTGATGAAGCTACCGGTTCATCCATTACCGTACTTCCAGATGATAAATTTAGTGTCAACACACTAATTTCATACGACTCAAAAATACTTACCAACCAATATGCTACTTTAGAGAATATGGAAGATTTTCCAGCAGAAGTAGCATCGGCACGTACTTTTGTTTTTGTTCGAGAAATCGAACCATTGCTTAATGCTGGTCTGATTAAAGGAGGCGATCTGGATAATGCGATTGTCATTTACGAAAAGCAAATGACACAAGAGAACTTCGATAAGCTGGCAGATGTAATGGGAGTACCTCATATGGATGCAAGCCAATTGGGATATATCAACCATAT
Source organism: Phocaeicola coprocola DSM 17136 (assembly GCF_000154845.1). Classification (GTDB taxonomy): domain Bacteria; phylum Bacteroidota; class Bacteroidia; order Bacteroidales; family Bacteroidaceae; genus Phocaeicola; species Phocaeicola coprocola. The sequence goes on from NZ_DS981428.1 coordinate 95,293, forward strand.
TCCATTGGTATGGCCTAACGAACCTGCACGTCATAAGCTTCTTGATATTATCGGTGACTTGGCATTAATTGGAAAACCTATTAAAGGACGAATCATTGCTACCCGTCCGGGACATACAATCAATAACAAGTTTGCCCGTCAGATACGCAAGGAAATTCGTTTGCATGAAATTCAAGCACCTGTATATAATTGCAACGAAGCACCAATCATGGATGTAAACCGCATTCGCGAATTACTTCCTCACCGTTATCCATTCCAATTAGTAGATAAAGTTATTGCCATTGGAGCAAACCATATCGTTGGTATAAAAAATGTAACATCCAACGAACCGTTCTTCGTTGGCCATTTCCCTAACGAACCGGTCATGCCTGGTGTGCTTCAAATAGAAGCAATGGCACAAGTCGGAGGATTGCTGGTATTGAACTCTTTGGATGATCCGGAAAAATATTCTACTTATTTCTTGAAAATAGACAATGTTAAGTTCCGGCAGAAAGTTGTTCCGGGTGACACGTTAATATTCCGTGTAGAATTAATGGCACCTATCCGCCGAGGAATTTCTACTATGAAAGGCTATATCTTTGTTGGCGAAAAAATTGTCTGCGAAGCTGAATTCATGGCACAAATAGTGAAAAACAAATAAAAACGATACATAAACAAGGATGAAGAATTCTATCTAATACATTTAGACTGAATTCTTCATCCCTGCAATTTATACTCTTAATACTTAATACTTCTTATAAAAAATATGATTAGCCCATTAGCATACATACATCCAGAAGCTAAAATAGGAGAAAATGTCGAAATAGGTCCCTTTGTATTTATTGACAAGAATGTAGTGATAGGCGACAATAATACAATTATGCCCAACGTAAACATTTTATATGGTTCACGTATTGGAAATAATAATCGCATTTTCCCAGGAGCAGTCATCGGAGCGATTCCACAAGATTTAAAGTTTCGTGGAGAGGAAACAACCGCAGAAATCGGTGACAATAATACCATCCGTGAGAATGTAACAATAAACAGAGGAACAGCTGCAAAAGGAAAAACAATAGTAGGCAACAATAATCTGCTGATGGAAGGAGTACATGTTGCTCACGATACAATTGTCGGAAGCGGATGTATTATAGGAAACTCTACAAAAATGGCAGGCGAAGTTATCATCGATGATAATGCAATTGTCAGTGCCAATGTTTTGATGCATCAGTTCTGCCGGGTAGGAGGTTATGTTATGATTCAGGGAGGATGCCGTTTCAGTAAAGATATTCCTCCTTATATCATTGCCGGTCGCGAACCGATTGCATATAGTGGAATTAACATTATCGGATTACGCCGTAGAGGATTTTCAAACGAATTAATTGAAAACATCCACAATACATATCGCATTATTTACAACAGCGGAAAAAATGTTAGTGATGCTTTGCAGCAAATTCGTGAAGAGATTACTATGACTCCGGAAATTGAATATATCGTTTCTTTTATTGAAAATTCGGAAAGAGGAATTATCCGATAAAGAAAATTTTATATCTTTACAACATCAACGAATATTAAACAGGAAAGAACAATGGTATATAAATTCAGAATCATATCCGATGAAGTCGATGATTTCTTGAGAGAGATAAAAATCGACTCAGAAGCTTCTTTTTACGATTTACACGAAGCTATATTAAAATGTACCGGTTATAAAGATGATCAGATGACTTCTTTTTTCATCTGCGATGATGACTGGGAAAAAGAAATTGAAATTACTTTAGAAGATATGGGTAATGGAAGCTCTGAAGAAGATACTTTCGTTATGAAGGAAACTCCATTAAGTGAACTGTTGGAAGACGAAAAACAGAAATTACTTTATGTATTCGATCCGCTTGCTGAACGTGTTTTCTTTATAGAGCTTTCCGAAATTATTACAGGAAAGGATTTACAACATGCAACTTGCTCACGCAAAGAAGGAAATCCACCTAAACAAACCATTGATTTTGATGAGCAAATGAATACAAACACTGCTCTCGATTTAGATGAGAACTTCTATGGTGACCAAGATTTCGATATGGAAGACTTCGATCCGGAAGGCTTTGATATGGAAGGAGGAAGCAATCCTTACGATGAAGACAAATATTAATTAACAGATATTGTAATTGTTATTTTCATCTACGCGAAAAGGAGGAAAATCTCGAAAGACAAATAACGGATACGAGATTATTCCTCCTTTTTTAGTTGCTTTAAAAGAATATATGAATAAACCAACACTCATTGTACTGATAGGTCCTACAGGTATAGGTAAAACAGATTTAAGTCTATCTATTGCCGAAGCATATCATACCTCTATTATTTCAGCTGATTCACGACAGCTTTATGCCGACCTGAAAATAGGGACGGCAGCCCCTACCCCCGACCAGTTAGCACGTGTTCCACATTATTTTGTAGGAACTCTGCAACTGACAGATTACTATAGTGCGGCACAATACGAAAGTGAAGTACTGAAAAAGCTTAATGAATTATTCCAAGAAAAAAGCGTAGTAGTACTTACAGGAGGATCAATGATGTATGTCGATGCCGTATGCAAAGGTATTGACGACATTCCTACCGTAGACAATGATACACGTCAGTTAATGCTGGAACGTTACGAACAGGAGGGATTGGAACGTTTATGTGCAGAGTTAAAGCTTCTTGATCCTGAATATTACAATATTGTTGACTTGAAGAATCCCAAACGCGTAATACATGCACTTGAAATATGCTATATGACAGGAAAAACATATACATCTTTCCGTACACGTACATGTAAGGAGCGTCCTTTCAACATATTAAAAATCGGATTAAAACGCGACAGGGAAGAACTATACGATCGTATTAACCGTCGAGTAGACATGATGATGGAAGAAGGATTACTGGAAGAAGCACGAAAAGTATATCCGTACCTCAACCTGAATTCACTGAATACCGTAGGATATAAAGAATTATTTAAATATTTCGACGGAGAGTGGGAGTTACCTTTCGCTATCGAAAAAATAAAACAGAACTCACGCATCTATTCACGTAAACAGGTAACATGGTTTAAGCGTGATACAGAAATAGCCTGGTTTCATCCTGACTCAACACAGGAAATCATGCAATACATTGAACAACATCTGGCATAAAGCAAACATTTATTCCTGGTGAACTGCACATTTAAAATAGAAAAATAGTCCCGATTCGGTACAATTCTTTCAAATCCATCTCCGACCGAATCGGGACTAGTAACATAAAATAATACATGTTGTCCGATAATACTTTTCAAATCATCAATAACTTATTGATATACATAAAATTAAACAACAACTTTAATAAGGGAGCTTATCCATAAAAATAATACTTAGAATCAGCTTATTCAATATGTTTATCGAAAACAAATAACAATAATACCATTAAATTACACCCGTTCGAGACACAGAGCTAGTGTTTCACTGAGTGTATCCGAGGTAAGTTTGCCTTAGAAGTAATGATGGAAAGTTAATAGACAATTTTGCATTTCAATCGAGTAGGAGGTAAACATTAATCATAGGTGTTTATCTCCTATTTTCATGTTCACCGACCTCTCACACCACCGTACGTGCCGTTCGGCATACGGCGGTTCCTATTTTGGGTACCATTCGAGATACGAGCCCATTAAGGTAGGATATCCTGCTTTTCGCAGGCTATCATTATTTATCGCCACTTTCAATATAGGACTGTCAGCGATACGCCAATAACCTTTGCGAGTGTTTCCCCATTCACATGCCTTATATTTTTCTATACCGCATTTAATGAGGTTTGCCACCTTGGTCTTGGGTTTCTTCCAAGCTTTCCATATACACATACGTATTCTACGTCTTAACCACTCATCTGTGTCAAGAAGAAAGCGTTTCATATCGGCAAGGTGATAGTATCCAATCCACCCACGTATGTAATCTTTCAGCTTCTGTTTCCTCTTGACGTATCCCCATCCATTGCTACGATTAGTCAGCTCTTTGAGGCTCAATTTCATCTTTGCTTTGGATTTAGGGTGTACTGTAAGGCGATATTTGCCTTTCATTACATAAAAGGAATAACCGAGATACTTCACTCCTCGAACATACGATACTACAGTCTTTTCCTTGTTGACTTTAAGGTATAGAGTTCCCTCTATAAATCGGGTTATGGACTCTTTGACTCTTCTTGCTGCCCTTTTGGACTTACAGAATATCATCGAGTCATCGGCATACCGCACAAAAGGAAGTCCTCTGCGTTCGAGTTCCTTGTCCAGCTCATTGAGCATAATATTACTTAACAATGGACTTAGTGGTCCTCCTTGGGGAGTTCCTTCCTCGCTCACTTCGAACAGACCTTTGTTCATTACACCGCTTCGGAGATATTTGTGTATCAGACTGACAACTCTGCCGTCTTTAATAGTACGGCTGAGAATTTCTATGAGTTTGCTATGGTTCACGGTATCGAAGAAGCGTTCAAGGTCAAGGTCTACAACGTACGTGTAGCCTGTATTGATTATCTCTTGGGCTCCTCTCACGCGTCATGACAACCTCTTCTCGGACGGAAGCCATAACTTCTCTGAGAATTGTTCTCATATATAGGACTCAGACCTGTTATGCTTGTGCACAAACGTCTACAAGTGGGGGATTCCTAATAAGACGCATCTTGCCATTGTTCTTTGGGG
>NZ_DS981428.1:100061-101435 GCF_000154845.1 Phocaeicola coprocola DSM 17136
GGACTCAGGATTAGCTCAAAAATGGTGTTCCTTGTCGAAATGGTACTTCCACGATGTTGTCTTCACATATCCACATGAAAGTCTGCACTCCCTCATACCATTCGGTTTCCGACCTATCTCTTTGAGGGCAGTCATTAACTTCGGATAATGTTTTCTGCATTCGTTCTTTCATTAGGTATGTTTCAATTACTATCGTTTAATTATTAGGTTCAGTCCTTCGCAAACCTATCGGCTCGTTTGCTACTATGACTTCTGCTGACTTCTCACGGCAAGCTTTACTCCGCTGATTTCGATTTTTTCTATTTTCATGCGTCCGTGAGACCTCCTCGGATAAGGGTATTAACTTTCAATCTTATGTCTGCTTCATCTACATTAACCGTTCCGAATAGCTATAGGGCTTTGGTTTGGATAGCAACCTTACCCACGGTTTTTATGCCTTATATGAAGTTTCTGTTCGTCAGACCAGATGTTTGCCGCCAGCTTCTTTCAGATTCCACCTCACGATGGACACCCTTGCTATTGGCTGTATGATTCCCGCTATTAGGGCTCATTGGGGACTTGCACCCGTTAGCTAATACTCATGCCGAGCATACTATCAAAAAAGCATGTGAAACAAAGCCTGAAGACTTTTATTTCACATGCTTTTTATATTAATCTATCAAAGCTATCTCTCCCTTAAAACAGAGAGAAACTAGATTCTACATAAAGAACTTAAAGACAAAGATAACCGACAAAATATACATAGCCGGAGTCAATTTCTTATAATTTCCGCATAATAAATTTATCAGCACATAGCTTATCATTCCCAATACAATACCATCAGAAATACTATAAGCCAAAGGCATAAAGATAATACATATAAATGCAGGTATAGCCTCCGAATACTCAGTAAGATCAACTTTCTTGATAGAAGACATCATCATCAATCCTACCAGAATCAGTACCGGAGCAGTAGCAGCCCCCGGAACAGCCAGGAAGAAAGGAGCAAGAAACAAAGCAAGCAAGAAACAAACAGCTGTAACAAAAGCTGTCAGACCGCTACGTCCACCCTCACCTACTCCTGAAGCACTTTCCACAAAAGTAGTAATTGTACTGGTTCCCAACATAGCACCTACCGTTGTACCAACAGCATCTACCAAAAATGCTTGTTTCAAGTGAGGAATCTTTCCTTCTTTTGTCACCATACCAGCCTTAGTAGTTACTCCCACCAGTGTACCGATTGTATCAAACATATCTACAAACAAGAAAGTAAACACTACTATTACCATTTCTTTAGTAAATATATGTTCCCATTGGAATTTAAAGAAAATCGGCTCAATAGAAGGAGGAGCACTTACAATGCCGTCAATATGTGTCAATCCCATTGGAATACCA
>NZ_DS981427.1:0-1718 GCF_000154845.1 Phocaeicola coprocola DSM 17136
GCTCGCCTGTGGTGGATTTGTGGACGTCTTACAACCGCTGGATTGACTATGGCATAGGAGTTCCAAAGTTGTTTGGACGTAAAATGGTTATTCGCCATTTTGAGTTTATTCTCCAAGTCCTTCAACATTGAATAAGTGATTGGCTCTCCTTCATTATTATATATAATGCGTAAAGCTTCTATCTCGTCACTATGTTCTTTGCAGAACTCCTCGAATGCCTCCGTCGTACTTTTTGCTTCTTCTACGGAGAAACCTTTTGAGATAAGCGTGTCCTCGCCCGGCATCAATGTATTGACAAATCCGGCAGCAAGGATAAGCAAATATCTTCTGGCATCCGCATGATTTGCAAGTGGAGAAACCAATCCTTTGCGTTCGCTATTGGGTTCATTTGCATTTATAAAAGGAGGAAGTGTGTCGTTTTCAAGCGCAGTGTAGATTCTTGCCGACAATTCCTTCATATCACCGTGAGCCAAGTTCTCAAACTCTTTTCGTTGAGAATTATCAGCTCTGTTATAGATTCGGGCAAGTGTTGCTGCAAGCCGTTTCAGATATTCATCGGGGATATAACCATGACTAATCCGTTCCAATAATTCTTTGAGGGTAATGGTCTTTGTCGTAGGCTCATCAGTTGCTGTAGGGACAGTCTTTTCGTGTTCTGTAACACCCACAGCATCCACCAAGTAAAAGCAATCCTTGCTAAAGGCATTTGGAGTAACATTGCGTAGCTGCTCATCTCCGATGGTACGCACGCCACGACCTTTCATCTGAACATAAAGAGATTGGGACTCTACATCACGCATAAACATCACCACCTCCAGCGGTTTTACGTCCGTACCTGTTGCAACCAATGTGCAAGTCACGGCAATACAGAAATCCTTATCGTTTCGGAATTGTCGTATCAGTTCATTGCTATCTCCTGCCGAATAAGTGATTTTCTGAACGAAACGGTCATCAGTACGTCCAAACACTTCTTTCGCTATCTGCACTATGTTGGTGGCATGGGCTTCGTTGAGAGCAAATATCAAAGTCTTGGGCAGATAGTCCATATTTGGTTCACGCTGTGGGTCGTTGAACATCTCGGTATAGACCGCATCACGATAAGTGGAGAGTATTAGTTTGATTTGTGCCGGGTTGATAATGCTTCGGTTCAGTTCTTTATTGGTGTAGGTCTTTGTCTCTTTGTTGCTGATTGTTTTTATCTCTCCTGTATAGCGAGTCTCCTCTTTTACTTTTTCTCCTTCCAATATAGCTCCACCGTTTTCGGTAGCTTCTGTCTTGATGCGATATACACGGCAATCCACATTTACACCGTCCACAATACTCTTTTCCAAAGTATAGTTGACGATACGATTGTTATTGAAGAATGCTATTGTTTCTGGAATAGGGGTTGCCGTCAGTCCCACTAGTTTTGCCGTGTCAAAGTATTCGAGTACCTTGCGCCAGTTTCCATAGATAGAGCGGTGGCACTCATCTATGATAATCATGTCAAAGTAATCGTGGGGCAAATTCGGATTATCATGCAAGGCGACTTCTTCCGTTAGTTCGTTGTCGTCATCATCATCCGTATCTTCTATGGCTTCTCCTTTCAGAAGAGAAAAGGCGTTGTATGGTTGATATACTACATTGCTATCAGCAGGATGGAGCAGACGAGACGGTTGACAGTGATATTTGTGTTGAAGCATCACCGTTTTCAGTCAATCGGATGGTGCAAACTCTCT
>NZ_DS981427.1:1818-2784 GCF_000154845.1 Phocaeicola coprocola DSM 17136
TTGTGAAATCAGTGCCGGATACCGCAGGACAGACAAGGGAACTACAAATACAAGCTGGAAGATATCTCTCCTGTAATACTCGGACGGCTGGGCAAGTGTATGACAAGACCGGATATAATCAGATTCGGCGAGCGTAATCTGAAACGCTTCCGCTCTTTAGGAATTTTGTTGGACGGTGTGCCTTCTGAACTACGCTCTGCCGTATATTCAAACATATTGATGATGAAGCCATGTCTGAGCGGATGTCTGAATTTACCTCCACCTTCCATGATGAGCTTGTCGGTTGTGCCGGAGACATCCTCTGTATTGACGGCAAGGCAATGAGAGGGACGGTACTTGAAAACGGACGCACCCCCGACATCGTATCCGCCTATTCCCTTGAAGGAGGTTTCACCCTTGCCACGGACATGTGTGAAGAAAAAAGCAACGAGATAACTTCCGTACCCAAACTGTTGGACAAGGTGGATGTGTCAGGATGCATAGTTACGGCAGACGCCATGTCCTTCCAGAAAGCCATCATAGATAAAATCCGGGAAAAAGGCGGTGATTTCCTTATCGAGCTGAAGGCAAACCAGAGAACTCTGCGATATGGGGTTGAGGACAATGTCGAACTTGCAGAGCCTGTGGATGTATATTCGGAAGGCCCTTTTCTTGAACATGGCAGAATAGAGACCAGAGTATGCCGTATCTTTCGTGGAAATGACCTGATTACGGACAGGAAAAAGTGGAATGGAAATCTGACGGTTGTCGAAATACGGACTGCAACGGAGAGAAAATCTGATGGTCAGAAATCTTCCGAGAGGAGGTTCTATGTCTCCAGTTTTCACGGAAGTGCCAGGCGGCTGAGTACAATAGCCAGAATGCATTGGGCAATAGAAAGCATGCACTGGGACCTTGACCGCAACCTGAGGCAGGACTTCATCAGGCGGAATAGTGCAAGGTCCGCCAGAAACCTTGACACGATAC